>NZ_JBIRVJ010000003.1:102677-735899 GCF_044386705.1 Streptomyces sp. NPDC020422
CCTCGGCCCCGGGTGCATCGGCGGCTGCCTCGACGGGCTCGGCGACGGCCTTCTTGGCGGCCCGCTTGCGCGGCGCCTTCGGGGCGGCCTCGGCCTCGGCGGCCGGGGTTTCGGCGGCCGGGGTCTCGGCGGCGACGGCCTTCTTGGTCACGCGCTTGCGCGGGGCCTTCGGGGCCTCGGCCCCGGGTGCATCGGCGGCTGCCTCGACGGGCTCGGCGACGGCCTTCTTGGCGGCCCGCTTGCGCGGCGCCTTCGGGGCGGCCTCGGCCTCGACGGCCGGGGTCTCGACGACCGGGGCCTTCGGAGCCTCGATCACCACGACGGCCTCGGCCGCCGGGGTGGACGTCACCGGGCTGGAGACCTTACGGGTCGCCCGACGGCGCGGCCGGGGCGCGACCTCCTCGACCGGAGCCGCGGGGGCCTCGGGCGCCTCCGCGGCCGCGGGGGCCTCGGCGGTCGCCGTGACCGTGCTGGTGGCCGGCCGGGTCGCACGACGCCGGGCCCGGGGGGCCGAGGGCGCCTGCGCCGGCACGGCGGACTCCGCCGCGGGGGCGGCGGCGACGACCGGCTCGGCGGCCTGGGCCGGAACCGAGGTCTCGGCGGAGCCGGTGGCCTTGCGGGTCACCCGGCGGCGGGGCGCCTTGGGCTCGGCGTCGACCGGGGCCTCGACGGCCTTGGCGGCGGGCGCCTTGGGCTCCTCGACCGACTGCGCGGGAACCGCTGCGGTCCTGCGGTCGGCGGCGAGCGCCGCGGCGGCCGTCTCGACCGTCTGGAACGTCACCGTGTCCTCGACCGGACGCGGCCGGACCCGACGCCGGCGCGGCGCCGTCGGAGCCTCGACCGGCGCGACGGGGGCCGGAGCGGCCGCGGGGGCGGCACCCTCGGCGCGCCCGCCACGACCCCGTCGGCGCCGCGGCCGTGCCTCGGCGGCGGGAGCCTCGGCGACCGGGGCCTCGACCGTGCGGTCCTGGGCGACGGGCGCGTCGGCCTTCGGCTCGACGGCGTCGGCCGTACGGGCCTCGGCCACGCGGCCACCGCGCTTCGGCGCGGCGGTCTCGGCCGCGGCGACCGGAGCTTCGGCCGCGGGGGCCTCCGCCTTCGGCTCGGCGGCCGGGGCCTCGACCGGCTCGGCCGTGGCCGCGCCGGCCACCGGCACGCCCGTCTGGCCCGCGGCGCGGGTGCGGCGACGGCGGCGCGGGGTGCGCGGGGCGGTGGCCTCGGCGGGAGCGGCGGACTCCGCCGGAGCGGCGGCCGTCTCGGGCGCCGTCACCGGCGCCGCGTCGGCGGCGGCCGGGGCGTCCGAGCCGCCGCGGGTGCGGCGACGCTGGCGCGGGGTGCGGGTGCGCGCCGGGCGCTCCTCGGTCTTCTCCTGGCGCGGGCCGCGGGCCCGGCGGCCGCCCGGCTCGCCCAGGTCCTCGAGCTCCTCGGCGTCCAGACCGGCTCGGGTCCGCTCGGCGCGCGGCAGGATGCCCTTGGTGCCCTCGGGGATGTCGAGCTCGGCGTAGAGGTGCGGCGAGCTGGAGTAGGTCTCGGCCGGGTCGTGGAAGTCCAGCTCCAGGGCCTTGTTGATCAGCTGCCAGCGCGGGATGTCGTCCCAGTCGACCAAGGTGATCGCCGTACCGCTCGCACCCGCGCGGCCGGTGCGGCCGATGCGGTGGAGGTAGGTCTTCTCGTCCTCGGGGGACTGGTAGTTGATGACGTGCGTGACGCCCTCGACGTCGATGCCGCGCGCCGCCACGTCGGTGGCGACGAGCACGTCGACCTTGCCGTTGCGGAAGGCGCGCAGCGCCTGCTCGCGGGCGCCCTGGCCGAGGTCGCCGTGGACGGCGCCCGAGGCGAAGCCGCGACGCTCCAGCTGCTCGGCGATGTCGGCCGCCGTGCGCTTGGTGCGGCAGAAGATCATCGCGAGTCCGCGGCCACGGGCCTGCAGGATGCGCGCGACCATCTCCGGCTTGTCCATGGAGTGGGCGCGGTAGACGCGCTGGGTGATGTTCTTGTGGGTCGCGCCCTGGTCGTCCGGCGCGGTGGCGCGGATGTGCGTGGGCTTCGACATGTAGCGGCGGGCCAGGCCGATGACCGCGCCCGGCATGGTCGCCGAGAACAGCATGGTCTGGCGCTTCGCCGGAAGCATGTTGATGATCTTCTCGACGTCGGGCAGGAAGCCCAGGTCGAGCATCTCGTCGGCCTCGTCCAGGACGAGGACCTTGACGTGCGACAGGTCGAGCTTGCGCTGGCCGGCCAGGTCGAGCAGGCGGCCGGGGGTGCCGACGATGACGTCGACGCCCTTCTGCAGCGCCTCGACCTGCGGCTCGTACGCGCGGCCGCCGTAGATGGCGAGGACGCGCACGTTGCGCACCTTGCCGGCGGTCAGCAGGTCGTTGGTGACCTGCTGGCACAGCTCGCGGGTGGGGACGACGACGAGCGCCTGCGGGGCGTCGGTCAGCTGCTCGGGCTTGGCCCGGCCGGCCTCGACGTCCGAGGGGACGGTGACGCGCTCCAGGATGGGGAGGCCGAAACCGAGGGTCTTGCCCGTGCCGGTCTTGGCCTGGCCGATGACGTCGGTGCCGGAAAGGGCGACCGGAAGGGTCATCTCCTGGATGGGAAAGGGGGAAACGATGCCGACGGCTTCCAGGGCCTCGGCCGTCTCGGGAAGAATCCCGAGGTCTCGGAACGTAGTCAGGGAACTGCCTCTTCTGTGAGACGCGGCGCGAGGCGAACGCTGGGGGTCTTACCGTGCCGGATCACTTCCGGTCTGGCCTCGAAGGCCGTGACCGGGTGGCGCGGGACCACTGCCGTCGCTCGAGCGTCGTGCCGCTTGAGGGACCCCTCGGCGGGTGCGCCGGAAGGGCTGTCGGGCCGGAGCCGATCGGGCCACCGACCGGGCATCCTCATTCATGAGTCGGCCCACGGGGTACGTCCGAACGTGCGAAAGCATGTCCGCATACTCAGCAGGCGCCTTACCACTGTACCCCGGAATCGCGCATGTGTGTCGGGAGAATTCCGGACGAGGCCACGGTCACAGTCACTGACCAGCGCCTTGGCCGGGCGCGGGAGCGGGCTATTGTGCGCTTCATGGAGACGCCCGACAACGCCACACCCACCGGTATCGCCGCCCAGGACTGGGCCACGGCCTCCGCCGTGCCGCAGTACCGCGCCGCCGTGATCGACCTGCTCGGCGCCCTCGCCTACGGCGAGCTGGCCGCCTTCGAGCGGCTCGCCGAGGACGCCAAGCTGGCGCCGACCCTCGCGGACAAGGCGGAGCTGGCGAAGATGGCCTCGGCGGAGTTCCACCACTTCGAGCGGCTGCGCGACCGGCTCGCCGCCGTGGACGCCGAGCCCACGTCCGCCATGGAGCCGTTCGCCAAGGCGCTGGACGACTTCCACCGCCAGACCGCGCCGTCGGACTGGCTGGAGGGCCTGGTCAAGGCCTATGTGGGCGACTCGATCGCCAGCGACTTCTACCGGGAGGTCGCCGCCCGCCTGGACTCCGACACCCGCGGTCTCGTGCTCTCCGTGCTCGACGACACCGGCCACGGCAACTTCGCCGTGGAGAAGGTCCGCGCCGCCATCGACGCCGACCCCCGCGTCGGCGGCCGGCTCGCCCTGTGGGCCCGCCGGCTGATGGGCGAGGCGCTCTCGCAGGCCCAGCGCGTGGTCGCCGAGCGCGACGCGCTGTCGACGATGCTGGTGGGCGGCGTGGACGGGATGGCCGCGGGCTTCGACCTCGCCGAGGTCGGGCGCATGTTCTCCCGCATCACCGAAGCGCACACCAAGCGGATGGCGGCCCTGGGCCTCGCGGCCTAGTCGGTCACGTCCCTGTGCAGGGGCCGGGGCCGCGACGGCGTCCCCGGCCTCGTGTCAGCCCGCCGCGGCTGATCGGCGCAGCCGGCGCGAGGCCGGGCGGATCAGCAGCGACAGCAGCACCGCCGCCACCGCGACCGCACCGATCAAGGTGGCGAGGAAGTGGCCGGGGCCGAGGGCCCCGTGGGTCACCAGGGCGCCGAAGACGGCGCCGAGCGCGCCCGTGACGAGGACGGCGCCCCGTGCGGGGAGGCGGTCGGGCAGCCGGTGCAGGGCGGCCCAGGCCAGGGCGAAGCCGAGCAGGGCGGAACCGAGAGCTTCCAGGAACACGGCGGATCACCTCGCGTGCGGTGCGGGGCGGGCAGTTCGGTCACAGCCGTCCTACCCGGCAGGCCCGGAAGACAATCCTCCCCATACCCCCTGACGTGGGCATACGAAAGGCCCGGTGGAGCCTCCACCGGGCCTTGTCGCCGTTCACCTGCCGATCGCGAACCGCTCAGAGCGCGCCGAAGCCCACCCGGCGGACGGCCGGCTCACCGAGCTCGACGTACGCGATCTTGTCGGCCGGTACCAGGACCTTGCGGCCCTTCTCGTCCGTCAGGCTGAGCAGCTGCGCCTTGCCGGCCAGCGCGTCGGCCACCGCGCGCTCGACCTCCTCGGCGGACTGCCCGCTCTCCAGAACGATCTCCCGGGGTGCGTGCTGCACGCCGATCTTGACCTCCACGGCTATGTCCCTCCGAACGGTCAGCTGTGCGCGGATACCGCGCCGTACGCTGCACACATTAGCCCGGTGAGGCGACGCGTACGGCTCAGCCGCCGCACGCCAGGAGCGAACATCCGGCCCGCGGTGGGCGATCGCTCAGTGCCCCTCGGCGCTCAGCTGCCCGTCCACCGGGTGCAGCGGGAAGCCGGCGATGCCGCGCCAGGCGAGCGAGGTCAGCAGCGCCACGGCCTTGTCGCGGGGGACCGGGGACTCGCTGGAGAGCCAGTAGCGGGCGACGACCTGGGAGACCCCGCCGAGGCCGACGGCGAGCAGCATCGACTCGTCCTTGGCCAGTCCGGTGTCCTCGGCGATGACGTCGGAGATCGCCTCGGCGCACTGCAGGCTCACCCGGTCGACGCGCTCGCGCACGGCCGGCTCGTTGGTGAGGTCGGACTCGAAGACGAGCCGGAACGCGCCGCCCTCGTCCTCCACGTACGCGAAGTAGGCGTCCATGGTGGCGGCCACGCGGAGCTTGTTGTCCGTGGTGGAGGCCAGCGCCGTGCGGACCGACTGGAGCAGCGACTCGCAGTGCTGGTCGAGCAGCGCGAGGTAGAGCTCCAGCTTGCCCGGGAAGTGCTGGTAAAGGACCGGCTTGCTGACGCCGGCCCGCTCGGCGATGTCGTCCATGGCGGCCGAGTGGTACCCCTGGGCGACGAACACCTCCTGGGCCGCGCCGAGCAGCTGGTTGCGTCGGGCACGGCGCGGCAGGCGCGTGCCCCGAGGGCGTGCTGCCTCTGTCTGCTCGATGGCGCTCACGCCGCCTCCAAATATCGATCCATGCGCGCATTGGCGTCGCGCCGCCATCGTACTTTTGGGTAACCCGGCTGTGCGCGGTGCGAACGCAGAATTTCACGGACCGGACGCCCGGGGCGAGAGCGGATTCACCACCTAAGCGAACAAAACAGCGGGAGCCGGCCGCTCAATACGCCATTCGTGCGATGGTGCGGGCAGCGGTCGACGCCCGGTCGCCTCCTGCGCGGGCCGGCCGGGAGAAGCCGAGAAGCACCCTCAGCGGTAGTCGTCCTCGTCGACGGCGACCACCCGGGTCTGTTCGAGGGCGTCCGCGTCGTTGGCGCCCTCGTGGATGAGGGGACTGGGCTGCTCGTCCTCGTGCTGCTGCAGCTCGGTGTGCTGTTCGGCCGCGTCGGCCTCCGGGGTCTCCTCGTCCAGCACGACGTCCTCTTTCTCGGCGAAGGTGTCCGGCTCGTTCGGGTCGGCAGTCATGCGGTTCCTTCCGGAGCGGGCGGGGTCCGCGGGTCCTGTCGGGTCTGCTCCATGGCCCTCACCCTTCGAGCGTAGGAGTTCCCCCGGCCCGCCGCACCCGATCCTGTGACGCCGGCCACACGCGCCCGGGCGTGATCGTCTCGTAATATCGCTGCCATGTCCTCGACCGAGCTGCCGGAAACCCGGACCGCCGCATCGCCCGCGACCCGGCCGCGCACCGTGCGGGTCGCCGACGGCGAGGAGCTGCGCTCCGTCGCGCTGCCCGGGCTCACCCTGACCGTGCGCGCGCGGCCCGGCGAGACGGCCGGTCTTCCGCCCGCCCTGTACGTGCACGGCCTCGGCGGCTCCTCGCAGAACTGGTCGGCCCTGATGCCGCTGCTCGCGGACCTGGTGGACGGCGAGGCACTCGATCTGCCCGGCTTCGGCGACTCGCCGCCGCCGGACGACGGCAACTACTCCGTGACGGGACACGCCCGCGCGGTCATCCGGCTCCTGGACTCCACGGGCCGCGGCCCCGTGCACCTCTTCGGCAACTCGCTGGGCGGCGCGGTCGCCACCCGGGTCGCCGCGGTCCGGCCCGACCTGGTCCGCACCCTGACCCTGATCTCCCCGGCGCTGCCCGAGCTGCGCGCCCAGAAGACCGCCTGGCCGACCGCGCTGCTCGCGCTGCCGGGCGTCGCCCCGCTCTTCGCGCGCCTCACCCAGGGGTGGACGGCCGAGCAGCGGGTCCGCGGGGTGCTCGCGCTCTGCTACGGGGACCCCGGGCGGGTCACCGACGAGGGCCTGCGGCACGCGGTGGAGGAGATGGAGCGGCGCCTGGAGCTGCCGTACTTCTGGGACGCGATGGCCCGCTCCTCGCGCGGCATCGTCGACGCCTACACCCTGGGCGGCCAGCACGGTCTGTGGCGGCAGGCGGAGCGGGTGCTCGCCCCGACCCTGCTCGTGTACGGCGGGCGCGACCAGCTCGTGTCGTACCGGATGGCGCGCCGGGCCGTGGCCGCGTTCCGCGGCTCCAGGCTGCTGACGCTCCCGGACGCGGGCCACGTGGCGATGATGGAGTATCCGGAGACGGTCGCCGCCGCGGTGCGGGAGCTGATCACCGATGCCGCCCGGGCGGCATCGGCCGAGGGCGGGAGCTGAGCCGGACCGTGGGACGACATAGTCGCAAGGGCCCCGCCGCCCCGGTGGCCGACACCGGGCAGCGCGAGGCCGCGGGGCCGGGCCCGGCGCCCGGGACGGGTCGGCGCCGACGGGTCACGGGGACCCAGCCCCAGGGGACCGGCCCCGGCCACCCGTTCGACACGCCGATGCACGGCACCCCCCGCTACCAGGGGCCGTACGACCCGCCCGCCGGGCACGCCGTACGCGGCGGGCACCCGGCGCACGCCGAGGACACGGCCCCCGCGGCGCGCCCCGCCGCCCCGCCCCTCATCCCCGGGCCGCGCCGTGCGGCGCCCTCCGCGAGGCGGCAGGGGGAGCAGCAGGAGCGGACCGCACCGGCCGAGCAGTCGGCAGCGGCCGGGCAGGCCGCGCCGCCCGCGCGGGCGCCCAAACGGCAGCCGGTCCGGGCCGGCGGGCTCGGCCGGACCCTCACCGGCATCGCCGCGGCCGCCGTCACCACCGTCCTCGCCCTGGTCGTCGCCGGCCAGGTCGCCGAGCGCGAGAAGGACGGGACGCCCCGGTCCCACTCGGCCGACGACTCCGTGGACCGCGCCGACGCCCAGAGCCCCGTCTCGCGCTCCGACGACCGGGTCACGCCCTCGAAGCCGACGCCGGCCGCGCCGCCCTCGTACGAGCAGCTGATGGCCCGCCGGTTCCCGATCGACCCCCACCTGCAGGGCCCGGGCACGTTCGAGGCCGTCCCCGGCTTCGACCGGGCGCCGGGCAAGGGCCGCAAGGTCCGCTACCGGGTGGACGTCGAGCAGGGGCTCGGACTGGACGGGGCGCTCTTCGCACAGGCCGTGCAGAAGACCCTCAACGACCCGCGCAGCTGGGCCGGGCAGGGCGAGATGACCTTCGAGCGGATCTCCAGCGGGGAGCCGGAGTTCGTGATCTCCCTGGCCAGCCCCGGGACCACCGGCGACTGGTGCCGGAAGTCCGGCCTCGACACCACCATCGACAACGTGTCCTGCGACTCGGCCTCCACCCAGCGCGTGATGATCAACGCCTTCCGCTGGGCGCAGGGCTCGGCCACCTTCGGGCCCCAGGCGATGCACGCCTACCGCCAGATGCTCATCAACCACGAGGTCGGGCACCGGCTCGGGCACGGCCATGTGAGCTGCCGCACACCGGGCGCGCTCGCACCCGTGATGCAGCAGCAGACGAAGTCCCTGGACATCGACGGCATCAAGTGCCGTCCCAACCCCTGGGTGCACCCGGGAAGTTGACGGGCCGTCGATGCGGTGGCCGTCCGACAGGTGAGACGGGCGTCTCGGAAATGCGTAGGGGCGCGTTGACATCGTTCAGGCGTTCGTTCATATTTCTCGGCATGTCGCCCCGTCACGCCATTTCCGATCGCGCCGCTTTCCAGCTGGCGCTCATCGGCGTGACCGGACACGCGGTCGCCGACATTCTCTGTCGCTGACGCCGCCCGAGCGCGCGTCGGCCTTCAAGGCTTCCTGGCTTCCCGCCTTACCGCCTTATCTTCCCCGCGCCCGGGTTCCGCTGAACCGCAGGCGCGCATTCCCGTTATTCCCTTCGGGCCGATTCTCGGTGCCTGCCTGCGGAAATCCCTTGCCTTTTCCCGCAGTTCACCCCGAGAGGTCTCCTTCCCATGCGTCAACCGTCCGTCATCTCGCGCCGCGCGGCAGCGGCCGTCGTCAGTCTCGTCCTGGCCTCCGGCGCCGTCGCCTGCGCCGGACCCCAGGACGCCGGCAAGGGCGCCTCCGGCAAGGCCGCGGGCGGCCCGCAGAAGGGCGGCACGCTCACCGTCCTGAACAGCGAGCCCCAGGAGGACTTCGACCCGGCCCGCCTCTACACCTCCGGCGGCGGCAACGTCCCCTCCCTCGTCTTCCGCACCCTCACCACCCGCAACCGCGAGGCGGGCGCCGCCGGCACCCAGGTCGTCCCCGACCTCGCCACCGACACCGGCCGCCCCAACAAGGACGCCACCGAGTGGACGTACACCCTCAAGGACGGGCTGAAGTTCGAGGACGGCACGCCCATCACCAGCGCCGACATCAAGTACGGCATCGAGCGCTCCTTCGCCGCCGAGCTCTCCGGCGGCGCGCCCTACCTGCGTGACTGGCTCGTCGGCGGCGACACCTACCAGGGCCCCTACAAGGACAAGAAGGGCCTCGCGTCGATCGTCACCCCCGACGCCAGGACCATCGTCTTCAAGCTGAAGAAGCCCGAGGGCGAGTTCCCCTTCGTCGCCACCCAGACCCAGTTCGCCCCCGTCCCCCAGGCCAAGGACACCGGCGCCAAGTACGAGGAGCACCCGGTCTCCTCCGGCCCGTACAAGGTCGTCAGGAACGAGAACGACGGCCAGCGCCTCGTCCTGGAGCGCAACCCGCACTGGGACCCCAAGACGGACGAGGAGCGCAAGGCCTACCCCGACACGATCGACGTCAAGTCGGGCCTCGACGAGGCCGTCATCAACCAGCGCCTCTCCACCTCCGCGGGCGCCGACGCCGCCGCCGTCACCACCGACACCAACCTCGGCCCGGCCGAGCTCGCGCAGGTCGGCTCCGACAAGGAGCTCGCCGCCCGCGTCGGCACCGGACACTTCGGCTACACCAACTACCTCGCCTTCAACCCGAAGGTGAAGCCCTTCGACAACCCGAAGGTGCGCCAGGCGATCTCCTACGCGATCAACCGCACCAGCGTCGTCAACGCCGCCGGCGGCTCGGCGCTCGCCGAGGCCGCCACCACCTTCCTGCCCGAGCAGAAGTCCTTCGGCTTCACCCCCTACGACCACTTCCCGGCCGGCAAGACCGGTGACCCGGCCAAGGCCAAGCAGGTCCTCAAGGAGGCCGGCTACCCCAACGGCCTGACCGTCACCCTGCTGCACTCCACCGCCCAGAACCGCGCCACCAGCCCCGAGGTCGCCACCGCCGTCCAGGAGGCCCTCGCCAAGGCCGGCATCACCGTCAAGCTCGACGGCCAGGAGCCCAACTCCTTCAACGAGAAGCGCTGGAGCGTCAAGAACGCGCCCGGCTTCTTCCTCTCCCGCTGGGGTGCCGACTGGCCGGCCGGCGGCCCCTTCCTGGCGCCGATCTTCGACGGCCGCCAGATCGTCACCAACGGCTCCAACTACAACCACGCGCAGCTGAACGACCCGGCGGTCAACAAGGAGATCGACGAGATCAACAAGCTGACCGACCTCAAGGCCGCCGCAGCCCGCTGGGGCGCCCTGGACAAGAAGATCGGCGAGCAGGCGCTCGACGTGCCGCTCTTCCACCCGGTCTACAAGCGCCTCGTCGGCAAGGACATCAAGAACGTCGTCATCAGCGACTGGACCGGCGTCCTCGACATCTCGCAGGTCGCGGTCAAGTGACCTCGCTCAGCTCACCGTCCGACGTGTCGGCGCCCGTGGCGGTCACCCCCGCCACGGGCGCCGCCCGGCAGGTGTGGCGGAGGCTGCGCACCCGGCCCTCCGCCCTCGTCGCCGCCTCCGTGCTCGCCCTGCTCGTCCTGCTCGCCGTCGCCGCCCCGCTGCTCGCCGCCCTGGAGGGCCAGGACCAGCACACGTACCACGACGACCTCGTGGACTCCGCCCGCGGCGGCGTCCCGTACGGCTCCTTCGGCGGAATCAGCGCCGACCACTGGCTCGGCGTCGAACCCGGCACCGGACGCGACCTGTTCGTCCGGCTCCTGTACGGCGCCCGGATCTCGCTGCTCGTCGCCGTCGGCGCCACCGCCGTCCAGATCCTCATCGGCGTGCTCATCGGCCTCGCCGCCGGTCTCGGCAGCCGCTGGGTCGACGCCCTCCTCGGCCGGATCACCGACGTGTTCGTCGCGCTGCCGTTCCTCGTCCTCGCCATCGCGCTCACCGCGGTCGTCCCGCGCGACTTCCCGCGCCCGCTGCTGCTGATCCTGGTCATCGGGCTGATCGGCTGGGCCGGCACCTCCCGGATCGTGCGCGCCCAGACCCTCACCCTCAAGAGCCTCGACTTCGTCGCCGCCTCCCGGCTCGCCGGCTCGGGACGGTGGCGCACCGCACGGCGCGAGCTGATCCCCTCGCTCGCCGCGCCCGTCATCACCTACGCCGCGATCCTCGTGCCCGGCAACATCGTCGTCGAGGCCTCGCTCTCCTTCCTCGGCGTGGGCGTCACCCCGCCCACCCCGTCCTGGGGACAGATGCTGTCCACCGCGCAGACCTGGTTCCGCGCCGACCCGGCGTACGTCCTGCTGCCCGCCGGCCTGCTCTTCGTGACCGTGCTCGCCTTCACCGTGCTCGGCGACGCCGTACGGACGGCCCTCGACCCGCGCGAGGCCGGCCGCCTCGCCGTGGGCACCCGCCGGGCCAAGCGGGCCCGCAAGGAGAAGACCTCATGACCCGCTACATCCTCAAGCGGCTCGCGGGCGCCGTGCTGGTCCTGCTCGCCCTCTCGGTCCTCGTCTACGGCCTGTTCTACCTGCTGCCGGGCGACCCCGCCCGGCTCGCCTGCGGCGAACGCTGCAACCCGCAGCAGATCGCCCAGGTCCGCGAGCAACTCGGCCTGAACGACGGGGTCCTCGTGCAGTACCTGCACTTCCTCCAGGGCGTCGTGGCCGGCCGCGACTACTCCTCGGGCACCGGCGTCCTGCACTGCGACGCGCCCTGCCTCGGCCTGTCGTACCAGAACGACCAGCAGGTCACCCGGATCATCCTGGAGCGGCTGCCCGCCACCGCCTCCCTCGCGCTCGGCGCGATGGTCATCTGGCTCGTCATCGGCGTCGGCACCGGACTGCTCTCCGCGCTGCGCCGCGGCGGGCTCACCGAGCGGACCCTGACCGTGCTCACCCTCGCCGGCACCGGCACGCCCGTGTTCATCCTGGGCCTGCTGCTGCTCATGGCGGTCTGCGCCTACCTCCAGTGGCTGCCCTTCCCGACCTATGTGCCGCTGGGCGAGGACCCCGAGCAGTGGGCCTGGAACATGCTGCTGCCCTGGCTCACCCTCGGCTTCTTCGAGTCCGCCAAGTACGCCCGGATGACCCGCAGCTCCACCCTGGAGACGCTGGCCGAGGACCACATCCGCACCTTCCGCGCGTACGGCGTGGGGGAGCGGGCCGTCGTCACCCGGCACGCGCTGCGCGGGGCCGTGCCGCCGGTGATCGCGCTCAGCGCGCTCGACCTCGGCTCGATGTTCGGCGGCGCCGTGCTCACCGAGTCCCTCTTCGGCATCCCCGGTCTCGGCAAGACCCTCATCGACTCCGTCCGGCACATCGACCTGCCGGTGGTCGTGGGCATCGTGCTCCTCACCGGAGTCGCCGTGGTCGTGGCGAACGTCGTCGCCGACCTCCTCTACGCCGCCGCCGACCGAAGGGTGGTCCTCTCATGAGCATCGAAGAACCCCTGGTCGCCGTCGACGGCCTCAGCGTCTCCTTCGAGGGCGGCGTCCGGGCCGTGGACGAGCTGTCGTTCACGCTCGGGGCCGGCCGGGCGCTCGCCCTCGTCGGCGAGTCCGGCAGCGGCAAGTCCACCGTGGCCGGCGCCCTGCTCGGCCTGCACCACGGCACCGGCGCCCACGTCGAGGGCCGCGTCACCGTCGGCGGCATCGACGTCGGCCGCGCGGACGGGACCGAACTGCGCCGGCTGCGCGGCGGCGTGGCCGCCATGGTCTTCCAGGACCCGCTCTCCGCGCTCGACCCGTACTACGCGATCGGCGACCAGATCGCGGAGGTGTACCGGATCCACCACCCGGCAACCGGGAAGGCCGCCCGCGCCCGCGCGGTCGAGGTCCTCGACCGGGTCGGCATCCCCGACGCGGCCCGCCGCGCGCGCTCCCGCCCGCACGAGTTCAGCGGCGGCATGCGCCAGCGCGCCCTCATCGCGATGGCCCTCGCCTGCGAGCCGCGGCTGCTCGTCGCCGACGAGCCCACCACCGCCCTCGACGTCACCGTCCAGGCCCAGATCCTCGACCTGCTCCACGAGCTGCGCCGCGAGACCGGCACCGCCCTGCTGCTCGTCACCCACGACGTGGGCGTGGCGGCCGAGAGCGTGGACGAGGTCCTGGTCATGCGCGGCGGACGCGAGGTCGAACGCGGGCCCGTCACCCGCGTCCTCGCCTCGCCCGCGGAGTCGTACACCCGCGAACTCCTCGCCGCCGTGCCCCGGCTCGACGGTCCCGTGCGACCGGCGCCGATCCCGGCCCAGGCCGGACCCGGCCGAGGCGAGCCGCTGCTCGAAGCGGTCGACCTGCGGCGGGAGTTCGGACGCGGCAAGGACCGGTTCACCGCCGTCGACGGCGCCTCGCTGACCGTCCGCGCGGGGGAGACCCTGGGCGTCGTCGGCGAGTCCGGCAGCGGCAAGACCACCCTGGGCCGGATGCTGGTGCGGCTGCTCGACCCGACCTCGGGCGGACTGCGTTACGGGGGCAGGGAGATCGGCGGCCTGTCGGAGAAGGAGCTGCGCCCGCTCCGGCGCGAGCTGCAGATGGTCTTCCAGGACCCGGTCTCCTCGCTCAACCCGCGCCGCTCGGTGGGCGAGTCCATCGCCGACCCGCTGCGCGCGGCGGGCACCCGGGACGACGCCCGGGTCCGGGCGCGGGTGCGCGAACTCCTCGACCGGGTGGGGCTCGACCCCGACCGCTACGACGCCTATCCGCACGAGTTCAGCGGTGGTCAGCGCCAGCGCGTCGGCATCGCCCGCGCGCTCGCCGCGGAGCCCCGCCTGATCGTCTGCGACGAGCCCGTCTCGGCGCTCGACGTCACCACCCAGGCCCAGGTCACGGCCCTCCTCGCCGACCTCCAGGCCGAACTCGGCCTGGCGCTGGTGTTCATCGCCCACGACCTGTCCGTGGTACGGCAGGTCAGCGACCGGGTCGCCGTGATGCGCGCGGGCCGGATCGTGGAGCAGGGCACCGTCGAGGAGGTGTACGGCGCACCCCGGGACCCGTACACCCGCAGCCTCCTCGCGGCGGTCCCCTCGCTCGACCCGGCGCTCGCGGCGGAGCGCCGGGAGCGGCGCCGCGGACAGGGCAAGGAGCTGGCCGCAGCCTGACCGACAGTGACGAAACCGCCTTGTAGCGCCACGGAACGCTACCGGGGTGGGAAAGTTACGTGCATTCACCCCTTCCGGTGGCGCGACGGACAACCGTCCATCGCGCCACCGGCATATCCGCTTACGTTCTTCCCGCTGCGGGTCACCGGACCGAAAGGTGGCCGCCGTCACGGGAGATCGGGGGTGTGTGCCCAATGCGGATCGGACTGCTCACGGAGGGTGGCTATCCGTACGCCACGGGTGAGTCCGGGCTCTGGTGCGACCGGCTCGTCCGCGGGCTCGCCCCGCACGAGTTCGACGTCTACGCCCTCAGCCGCGACGCCCGCCAGGAGGCCGCCGGCCGGCTGCCGCTCCCGCCCAACGTCCGCGAGGTGCGCACCGCTTCGCTCTGGGCCGACGAGGACGAGGGCCGCGGCTACGGGCGGCGCGAGCGGCGCCGCTTCGAGGCCGCCTTCCGCGAGCTGGCCGAAGGCATCTGCGCCGAGCGGCCGACCGGGCCCGCGGGGGCTTCGGGACCCTCGCGGGCGGCCGGACCCGCCGCCGAAGGCCGAGGCGCCGACGCCGGGGGCCGGACCGAGCGCTCCGGCGCCGGGGACGCGGCCGCCGAACACTTCGCCGCCGGGCTCTACGGCCTCGCCGAACTCGCCCGCGACCACGGCGGACTGCGCACCGCGCTCCGCTCCGAGTCCGCCCTCCGCGTCCTGGAGGCCGCCGCCCGGGCCGCCGGCGCCCGCCGCGGCCTGGCCGCCGCCACCGTCCCCGACCACCTCGCCTTCCTCGACCAGCTGGAGCGCGCCCTGCGCCCGCTCTCCCTCGACTGGTACGCCGAAGAGGGCGGCGGCCTCGGCCAGGCCGACCTCTGCCACGCCGCCTCGGCCGGCGCGGCGGCCCTCCCCGGCCTCCTGGCCAAACGCTTCTTCGGCACCCCGCTGCTCGTCACCGAGTACGGCGTCCAGCTGCGCGCCCACTACCTCGCCGCCGCCGACGCCCCCCTCGCCACCCCCGTACGGGCCCTGCTCGCCGCCTTCCACGGCCGGCTCGCCGCCGAGGTCTACCGCCAGGCCGCCCTCCTCACCCCCGGCAACGCCCACGCCCGCCGCTGGCAGGAGCGGTGCGGCGCCGACCGCTCCCGGCTCCGCACCGTCCACCCGGGCATGGACGCCGAACGCTTCGCCGAGGTCGGCGAGGACGAGGAGAGCGGCGACCCGGCGACCCTCGCCTGGATCGGCCACGTCGAGCCCGCCAAGGACCTGATCGCCCTGCTGCACGCCTTCGCCGAGGTGCGCCGGCTGCAGCCCGACGCCCGGCTGCGGATCATCGCCGCACCGGTGCGCGAGCCGGGCGCCGCCGCGTATCTGGCGCACTGCCGCAACCTCGCCGAGCAGCTCTTCCCCGCCGAGGCCGCCGGCCGGCACGAGATCGGCGAGAGCCCCGTCTCCTTCGAGGAACTGGGCGGCCCCGAGGCCCCGACCCTCGAAGAGGCCTACGCCTCCAGCGCCGTGGTCGTCCTGTCCAGCGTCGTCGAGGGCTTCCCCGTGGGCCTCGTCGAGGCGATGTTCTGCGCACGGGCCACCGTCTCCACCGACGTCGGCGCCGTCGTCGAGGTCATCGGAGGCACCGGACTCGTCGTCCCCCCGCGCAACCCCAAGGCGCTCGCCGACGCCTGCCTCGCGCTGCTGCGCGACCCCGAGCGCCGCTACCGCCTGGGCGCCGCCGCGCGTGCCCGCGCCCTGGAGCTGTTCACCGTCGAACAGAACCTGGCGGCGTTCCGCGGCATCTACCTCGAACTGCTCTCCCGCGCGCCGGTGTGCCGCCGCACCGCCGCGGCCGTGCCCTTCGCGCACCCGGCCGAGGCGTATGTGCCGGGCAGCTGGGCCGACCAGCGGCTCACCGCGGCGGCCGGTACGGGAGACCCCGATGCCTGAAGGAGGCACACCCATGCGCGGCCCCGCCGCACCCACCAGCCCAGGCCCCTGGGACCCCCGCTCCGAGGCGCTGCTCCAGGTCCCCTCGGCCCCGGCCCCCGGCGCACCGGGCCCCGCCGCCACCCTCGCCCTCCCGGTCAAGGCCACGCCTGCCGAAGCGATTCAGCAGGCCGCCTCCGCGCCCGCCCCCGCCCTCGGCACCCGCCCCCCGCGACGCGCCACCGCCGACCCCGTCAAAGCCCTCATGCACCGCCACCGCGCGCTGTGCGAACGGGCCGTCGACCCCCTGGAGATCGCCGCGGGACTCGAAGCCCACGGCGTCACCGACCGCACCGCCGCCCGCTTCCGCCACCGCGACGTCTTCTCGCTCGCCGAGGAGCTGTACGCCCGGGTGCCCCGCGGCGAGAGCGCCCCCGCCCGCCCCGCCGCCGCCCCGGCCGCACCCGGCGGGACGGCCGCCTGGGCGCTCGCCGCCTGCGCCCCCGGAGCCGTCGCCGCCCTCGCCACCGCCGGGCTCGCCCGTACCGAGGGGCCGCTGCGGGGCGCCGTCGCGGCGCTCGGGATCCTCGGCCTGGTCGCCGCCCTGCTCGTCGCCGTCCGCCGCGGCCCCCTGCACGCCGACCGCACCGCCCCCGCCGCGATCCCCTGGACCCTCTGGCTGCTCGGCTACGCGGTGGCCGGCGACGGCCTCCTGGAACAGCTCCTGACCGGCGGACCCGACGGGGCCTGGACCCTGCTCACCCCCGGCGGCACGCCCAGCGGAACCTACGGCGCCTGGGTCCTGGACACCGGTCCGCTGCTCGCCCTCGCCGTCGCCGTGGCCCCCGCCGCCTGGTGCGCCCACCTCTTCGCCGCCCGGGCCCGCCGCCGACTCGCCGCGAGCCGGGGCCTCGACGACTTCGCGGCGGGTGTCCGACCCCTGCTGCTCGCCACCGTCGCCGCCCAACTCGCCCTGCTCGGCGGGCTCCTCGCCCTCACCGGCTTCCACCCCGGCGCGCTCGCCCTCGGCGCCCTGCTGCTCCTCGCCCGGCTCCTCACCGTGCACGGCCTGCCCGAGACCGCCGCCCAGGCGCTCGCCGCCGCCTGCGCCGCCGAAGCCCTCGCCCTCGCCCTCGTCCTCGCCGCCCGCCTCCCGGGCTGCGCCTTCCTCGACGCGCCGGTCCGCACCGCCGTCGACGCCTGGGGGCCCGCCGCCGTTCCCGTCCTCGTGTGCGGCGCCGCGGCCCTCGCCCTCCTGGCCCACGCCACCACGGCCCTCTCCCGGGCCTCGGCGCACGCCACCGCCCGCTGACCCCCGCCGCCCGGCGCACCCGCGGAGCCGACGCCGCGGGCGCCCGGCCCCCGAACCTGGACCATCCCAAGGAGACGAAAGAGATCATGACGCGCCTACCTCACGCCACGGCCGGTCGGCACGAAGGGGCTGCACGATGAGGGTGCTGCTGCTCGGAGCCAACGGATTCATCGGCCGCTTCGTCGCCGACCGGCTGCTCGCCGACCCGGCGGTGCACCTCACCGCCCTCGGCCGCGGCGACGACGCCGACGTACGGTTCGACCTCGCGACCGGCAGCCCCGGCGCGCTGACCCGCTTCCTCGACGCCGTCCACCCCGGAGTCGTCGTCAACTGCGCGGGCGCCACCCGCGGCGGCGCCCGCGAGCTGACCCGGCACAACACCGTCGCCGTCGCCACCGTCTGCGAGGCCCTGCGCCGCAGCGGCTGCGGCGCCCGCCTCGTCCAGGTCGGCTGCGCCTCCGAGTACGGGCCGAGCCAGCCCGGCTCGTCCACCGCAGAGGACGCCGTGCCCCGGCCCGGCGGCCCCTACGGGGTCTCCAAGCTCGCCGCGACCGAACTCGTCCTCGGCTCCGGCCTGGACGCCGTCGTCCTGCGGGTGTTCTCGCCGGTCGGCCCCGGCACCCCGGCCGGCTCCCCGCTCGGCCGGCTCGCCGAGGCGATGCGCCGCGCCATGCAGGCCGGCGACGGCGAGCTCAAGCTGAGCGGCCTCGGCGTGCAGCGCGACTTCGTCGACGTACGGGACGTCGCCCGGGCCGTCCACGCCGCCTCGCTCTCCGCCGCCCAGGGCGTCGTCAACATCGGCACCGGCCGGGCCGTCCGGCTCCGCGACGCCGCCGCCGTGCTGGCCCGCGTGGCCGGATTCGCCGGGGCGCTCCACGAGCTCGACGGCCCGCCGCCCCGCCCGGTCATCGGCGCCCCGCGCACCGAGACCATCGCCGAGCAGCTGGCCGCCGCCCCCTTCCCGTACCCCGACGGCTGCGGCCCCTGGCAGCAGGCCGACGTGCGCACCGCCCGCGACCGGCTCGGCTGGCGCCCGCGGATCAACCTGGAGGAGTCGCTGGCGGACATCTGGATGGAGGCGGCATGCCGCATCTGACCGCCACCGGCACCGCCCTCGCGATGGGCGTGGGCGTCCCCGGCTACGCCCACCCGCTGCTCGCCCCGGTCGAGTGGGCCGAGCTCACCCGCCCCGGCACGCCCGTCCACTGGGCCGTCCTGAACGTCGCCGAGGGGCCGGGCGACCGGCCCGACCCGCACTGCCTGGAGGCGGCGGGAAAGCTGCGCAACGCGGGCGTCCGGGTGCTCGGGCACATCGACCTGCGGCACGGCTCGCGCCCCTTCGGCGAGGTCGTCTCGGACGCCCAGCGCTTCCTCGACTGGTACAAGGCCGACGGCTTCTACCTGGACCGCGCCCCCGTCGACCGGGCCGACCTGGTGGGGGTCCGGCGGATCTCGGCGACGCTGGAGGCGCTGGTCGACGGGGAGAGCGGGGACCGCGGCGGCCATCTCGTCCTGGGCCACGGCACCCATCCGTACCCCGGATACGCGGAGGCGGCCGACCAGCTGGTCACGTTCTCCGGCGCCTGGGCGGACTACCGCTGGTCGCAGGTGGCGGAGTGGACCGCCGACTACCCGGCGGGGAAGTTCGTCCACCTGGTGCACGGGGTGCCGAGGACCCATCTGGAGGAGGCCCTGCGGATCGCCCGGTGGCAGGGCGCGGCGACGGTCTTCTTCACCGACCGCAGGGGCCGTCCGGGACAAACCGACCAATTCCACACGCTGCCCGGCTACTGGGACGAAATCGTCTCGCGTATCGGACGGGGTGTCTCGGAATGAGGAGCGGCGTGGCAGTGTTGTCGACAGAACCACCGTAGTGAAATACCGACCAGAGTATTGATGAGGTCTCCGTGTCGCTGCCACCCCTGGTCGAGCCGGCTGCCGAGCTCACCGTTGACGAGGTCCGCAGGTACTCCCGCCACCTGATCATCCCGGACGTCGGGATGGACGGGCAGAAGCGGCTCAAGAACGCGAAGGTGCTCTGTGTGGGCGCGGGCGGCCTCGGCTCGCCCGCCCTCATGTACCTGGCCGCCGCCGGCGTCGGCACGCTCGGCATCGTGGAGTTCGACGAGGTCGACGAGTCGAACCTGCAGCGCCAGATCATCCACAGCCAGGCGGACATCGGCCGCTCCAAGGCGGAGTCCGCGAAGGACTCGGTCCTCGGCATCAACCCGTACGTGAACGTGATCCTCCACGAAGAGCGGCTCGAGGCCGAGAACGTGATGGACATCTTCAGCCAGTACGACCTGATCGTCGACGGCACCGACAACTTCGCCACCCGGTACCTGGTCAACGACGCGTGCGTGCTCCTCAACAAGCCGTACGTGTGGGGTTCGATCTACCGCTTCGACGGCCAGGCCTCGGTCTTCTGGTCCGAGTACGGCCCCTGCTACCGCTGCCTCTACCCGGAGCCCCCGCCGCCGGGCATGGTCCCCTCCTGCGCCGAGGGCGGCGTCCTGGGCGTGCTCTGCGCGTCCATCGGCTCCATCCAGGTCACCGAGGCCATCAAGGTGCTGGCCGGGGTCGGCGACCCGCTGGTCGGCCGCCTGATGATCTACGACGCCCTGGAGATGCAGTACCGCCAGGTGAAGGTCCGCAAGGACCCGAACTGCGCGGTCTGCGGCGAGAACCCGACCGTCACCGAGCTCATCGACTACGAGGCCTTCTGCGGCGTCGTGTCCGAGGAGGCCCAGGAGGCGGCGCTCGGCTCGACGATCACTCCCAAGCAGCTCAAGGAGTGGATCGACGACGGCGAGAACATCGACATCATCGACGTCCGCGAGCCGAACGAGTACGAGATCGTGTCGATCCCCGGCGCGCGTCTGATCCCGAAGAACGAGTTCCTGATGGGCACCGCCCTCCAGGACCTCCCGCAGGACAAGCGGATCGTCCTGCACTGCAAGACGGGTGTCCGCAGTGCGGAAGTCCTCGCCGTGCTCAAGTCCGCGGGCTTCGCGGACGCCGTGCACGTCGGCGGCGGCGTGATCGGCTGGGTCAACCAGATCGAGCCCGAGAAGCCGGTCTACTAGGCCGCACGGAAGGCCGCGCGCAAGGGCCCGGACCTCGCAGGAGGTCCGGGCCCTTACGCATGCGGTCGTGGCGCGGTCAGGAGCACGAGGTGCCGTACGCGGGCACCTTCCCGTCCAGGAGGTACGCGTCGACCGTCTTCGTCACGCACGAGGACGAGCCGTACGCCCCGTGCCCCTCGCCCTTGTTGGAGACGAGCACGCCCACCCCCTGGCCCAGCGCCTTCGCCATCCGCTCGGCGCCCTCGTACGGGGTGGCCGGGTCGCCGGTGGTGCCCACGACCAGGATCGGGGCGGCCCCCGGGGCGCTCGCGTCCATGGCCGTCGCCGCGCCCTTCACCGGCCAGTTCGCGCACCAGCCGGCCGTGTCCCAGGCCAGGAACTCGCCGAAGACCGGGGAGAGCCGGCGGAACTCGGGCAGCAGCGCACGGGCCTGGCCCGCGGTCGGCCGCTCGGCCGAGTCGGCGCAGGAGATCGCCCGCTGGGAGTGGGACTGGGTGGAGTAGTGGCCCGACGCGTCCCGGTCGTCGTACCAGTCGGCGAGCTGCAGGAGCTCCTTGCCGGAGCCGCTCTCCGCCTGCCGCAGCGCCGTGGTGAGCAGCGGCCAGCTCTGCTGCGAGTAGAGCGGCATCACCACCCCGGTGAGCGCCAGCGACTGGGTCAGCTTCCGGTCGCCGACGGCCAGCGGCTCGCGGTCCAGGCGGGCGAGGAGCCGCACGATCCGTTCCGTACCGGCCTTCGGGTCCTGCCCGGTGGAGCGCAGGTAGTTGTCGAGGGCCCGCTGGAAGCCGATCGTCTGGTTGCGGGCGTGCCCGACGGAGTCGGCGGTCGGGTCGACGACGGCGTCGAGGACGAGGCGCCCCACGTTCCCGGGGAAGAGATGGGCGTACGCCGCACCGAGCTGCGTTCCGTAGGACATGCCGAAGTAGTTCAGGCGGGCGTCGCCGAGGACCTGGCGCACCAGATCGAGATCGCGGGCGGTGTCGGCGGTCGTGGTGTGCGGCAGGAGCCTGCCGGAGCGGCGGGCGCAGCCGGCGCCGAAGGCGGTGGCGTCGTCGAGGAAGCGCTTCTCCTCGGCGGCCGTGTCCGGCGTGTAGTCGACCGTCCGCTCGGCGGCGTCCTGCTCCGCGTCGTCCCGGCAGACCACGCCGGCGCTGCGCTGGACCCCGCGCGGGTCGAAGCCGACCAGGTCGTAGCGGCGGCCCAGGGCGCCGTACTCGCTCGCCGCGCGCGGCAGGATGTCGACGCCCGACGCGCCGGGCCCGCCGAAGTTGAACAGCAGCGAGCCGAGCCGTGCGGTCCTGTCCCGGGCCTCCTTGCGGATCAGCGCGACCGGGATGGTCTCGCCGTCCGGCTCGTCGTAGTCGAGGGGCACCCGGACCTCCGCGCAGCGCCAGGAGGAGCCCGGCGCCTCGCCGCCCTCGGGGGCGGCGCAGCGCTTCCAGTCGGGGCGCTGCCCGGTGAGCGCGGCGGGCAGACCGGAGGCGGCGGTGGGCTTGCCGTCGGCCGGGGGAGTGGCGGCGGAGGCGGACGGACGGCTCGGCGCCGCCGAGCCGCCGGGGCTCGCGCACCCGGCGGCGAGGATCCCCACGAGCGCCAGCACGGCGCCCCCGACGTGCCTTCGTATGACCGCATCCGACATGGGCAACCCCCCGTGATCCGTACTGTTCCGCCATCGTAGGCGGCGGGCCGGCGCCTACTGGCAGACGGTCCCGGAGGCCGGCACCTTCCCGTCCAGGAGGTACGCGTCGGTGGCGCTCTTCACGCACTTGCTGCCGCTGCTGTACGCGCCGTGGCCCTGCCCCTTGTACGTCAGCTCCACGCCGACGCCCGCGCCGAGGGCGTCCACCATCGAGCGGGCGCCCTCGTACGGGGTGGCCGGGTCGCCGGTGTTGCCGATGACCAGGATCGGGGCGGAGCCCGCGGCCGAGACGTCCGGGTGGTCCCAGGCGCCCGGCACCGGCCACTGGGCGCAGCTCGCCAGCGCCCAGCCCATGAAGTCGCCGAACACGGGGGAGGCCTGGCGGAACTCGCCCAGCCGCTCCTTGGCCTGGCCGAGCGTGTAGCGCTCCTTGAAGTCCACGCAGTTGATCGCGGCGTTCGCGGCCTGGATGTTGCTGTAACTGCCGGTCTGGTTGCGCCCGTTCATCGAGTCCGACAGGGCGAGCAGCAGGGCCCCGTTGCCCCCGTCTGCCTCGTCGAGCCCCTGCTCCAGATAGGGCCAGAACTCCTTGGAGTACAGCGCCTGCGCGATGCCGTTGGTGGCCTGGGTCTGGGTGAGCACCCGGTCGCCGATGCCGGGGATCGGCTTCTTGTCGAGCCGGGCGAGCAGGTCGGTGATGAACTCCTCGATCCCGGCCACGCTGTCGCCGGGCAGCACGCAGGCGTCGCCGCGGTCCACGCAGTCCTGCGCGAAGTTGTCGAGCGCCAGCTGGAAGCCCTTGGCCTGCCCGAGCGCTCCCGCCTCCACCCCGGCCTCGGGGTCGACGACGGCGTCGAAGACGGCACGCCCGACGTTCTTCGGGAACAGGTGGGCGTAGACGCCGCCGAGCTCGGTGCCGTACGAGATGCCGAAGTAGTGCAGCTTGGCGTCACCCAGGACCCGCCGCATCAGGTCCATGTCCCGGGCGGCGTTCTCGGTGCCGACGTGCGGCAGCTCGGGCCCGGCGGCCTTCTCGCAGCCGGCCGCGTACTTCTTCTGCGCGTCGGACAGCGTCCGCTCCTCGGCGGCGTCGTCGGGCGTGAAGTCGAGGGCGTAGTAGGCGTCGAGCTCCTTGTCGGTGGCGCACTCGACGGGTTCGCTGCGGCCGACCCCGCGCGGGTCGAAGGAGACGAGGTCGTAGCGGGAGCGCAGGGACTCGAAGTCCTTCGCGAAGCTGGGCAGCCCGGTGACGCCGGAGCCGCCGGGCCCGCCGAAGTTGAACACCAGCGAGCCGATCCGCCGGTTCCGGTCCCGCGCCTTGGCCCGGATCAGGGCCAGGTCGACGGTGTCGCCGTCGGGCTTGGCGTAGTCGAGGGGCGCGGTCATGAACGCGCACTCCCACTGGGTGCCGTCCGGCAGCGGCGAGGGCGCGGGCCCGCCGCCCTCCGCCGGGGACGGCGGCAGGCACGCGGACCACTCCGGCTTCTGCGCGGCCAGCCGGTCGAGTCCGGTCGGTCCGCTGGTCGCGGGGGCCGCGGCCCCCGAGTCGCCGCTGTCCGAGCACCCGGCGGCGAGGAGCACCGTGGACGCGGTGAGCAGGGCAACACGCTGAGCTGCGGAGATCGGCATGCCCCCATCGTGGGCCGCCCGCCGACCCCTCGCGCGGGAGGTGGTCCATGCGGGTGGCGCCGCGGGAGCGTTTCCCGCGGACGACCGGACGACCGGACGACCGGGCGACCGGGCGACCGGACGACCGGGCGACCGGGCGACCGGGCGCCGGCGCGCCGCGTCGCGGCGCTAGAGCGCCTCCCGCTTGCTCAGCCAGTTGAAGCAGAGCCACCCCGGCAGCACCGGCAGCCACAGCGTGAGGAGGCGGAACAGCAGCACGGCGGGCGTCGCGACCTCGATCGGCAGGCCCACCGCGACCAGACCGAAGGTGAGCGCGCCCTCGACGGCGCCGACGCCGCCCGGGGTCGGGGCCGCCGAGCCGAGCGCGTTGCCCGCGAGGAAGACGACGGCCACGCTCGCGTAGCTGATCGACTGGGCGTCGTGCCCGAAGGCGCGGATCGAGGCGTCCAGGCAGAACACGAACGCCCCGGTGAGCAGCAGCATCCCGCCGATGCCGGTGACCAGCTTCATGGGCCGCTGGAGCACGTCCAGCATGCGCGGCACGACGCCGGCGAACAGCGAGCGCAGCCGGGTCGCGACGAACTTGCGCATGAACGGGATCGCCGTCACCACCAGGACCAGCACGGCGACCGTGAGCAGGCCCGCGATCACGGTCCTCGACGGGGTGAACGACTGCGACTTCTCCGTACCGGTGAGGTAGCCGAAGGACAGCAGCAGCAGGATGTGCGCGCCGAGACCGAAGAGCTGCGAGGCGCCGACGCTCGCGACCGCGAGCCCCGGGCGCACGCCCGAGCGCTGCAGGAAGCGGGTGTTCAGGGCGACACCGCCGACCGCCGCCGGGGCGACGATCTTCACGAAGGAGCCGGCGACCTGGGCCACCACCGTCCGCCAGAAGCCGACCCGCTCGGGCACGAAGCCGAGCAGGCTCATCGCCGCCGCCACATAGCTGATCGCGGAGAAGACCACGGCCGCCGCGACCCACCGCCAGTCGGCCTCGCTGATCGTCGACAGCGGGGTACGGGCGATCTGCGAGAGCAGGAAGTACGCGGCGACCGCACCGGCGATCAGGCTGACCAGCGTGCGCGGCTTGATCCGCTCCAGCCGGACCGGTTCCACCGGGGCCTGCGGCCGGATCTTCAGCACCTGGTGCCGGATCTGGGCGAGCAGGTCCTCCTCGCGGGCCTCGTCCAGGGCCTCGTCGAGCGCCCGCTTCTCGGCCTTCTTGTCGGCCTGCTTCTCCGCGCGGGCGAGCTTGCGGTCCGTCGTCAGATTGGCCTGCGCCCGTGCCTCGGCCCGGGCCGCCTTGGCCGCCTCGGAGGCCGCGAGCACCGCCTCGCGCTCCCGCGCCGAACGCTCACGGGCCCGGCGGCGCAGCTCGGCCCGGGTGGACCGGCTCAGGGCGATCGGCTGGAGCAGCGGCAGACAGTCGGCGACGGCGTCGGGGCCGAGCACCTCCACGGCGGCGGCGACCGCCCGCTCGGCGCCCACCCGCAGACCGAGGGTGGTGAGCAGCTGGGCGATGTCCATCCGCAGGACCAGATCGCCCGCGGCGATCTCGCCGCCCCGCAGATCGGTCAGGATCACCTTGCCGGAACGATCCACCAGAATCGCGTCCCCCGCGAGCCTGCGGTGCGCGATCCGGCGCGACTGGAGGGCCTTCACCTGACGCCAGGCGCTGCGCACCAGGTCGTCGGTGATCTCCTTGTCGTCCAGCGAGTCCAGGGTCCGGCCGCCGAGGTGCTCGTAGACCAGCATCACCGCGTCCGGGCCGAGCTCGGAGGTGGCGATCAGCTTCGGCGCGTTGGCGCCGGCCGCGATCGCCGCGTACGCGAGGAGCGCCTCCTGCTCCAGGGCCTGCCGCAGCGAGACGATCGAGCGGCGGGTGGTGATGGTGCGCAGGGTGATGCGCCGCCAGACCCGGTAGAAGAAGCCGTGCGCCTGCTGCTCGCGGTCGACGACGGTCACGTCGAGCGGCGGGCCGTCCTCCAGCGTCACGATGTAGCGCCGGCCCCGGTCGCCGCTGTCGGCGGAGTCCGGCACGCCCTCGGCGCGCAGCGCGGTGACCGGCCGGAAGCCGACCCGGCGCAGCCCCGCGAGGAGCGTCTGGCCGGTGGGCCGCACATTGGGGGAGCCGACCGCGTACAGCGTCCCGTACGCCACGGTCCAGCCGATCAGCACGGTCAGGACGATCGACAGGGCGGTGGTGTACCCGGCCACCAGCATGGTGAAGGCGTCGAGCAGCAGCACCATCCACAGCACCACCCGCCAGCGGGGACGCCGGGCCATGCCGACGGCGGTCATGTACGCGATGACCGGGGCCAGGTAGTTGTGCACCGGATCGGTCAGCCCGCCGCCGGACTGCGGCTGGGTCAGCGCGTCCTGGATCGTGCCGGGCGCCGCGTTCGCCACCCACAGGTCGGTGGCGAGGGTCACGCCGTGCGCCAGGACGGCGGCGAGGACGCCGTCGGCGATCCGCAGCCCGTCCCGTTTGACCAGCCGCTCGATCGCGAAGGCGACCGGGACGAGCAGGACGGCGATGGAGGAGACGAGTCCCGCGATCTTGACGAAGACGTCGGGGGCGCCGCCGGCGCCCTTGTTGATGTCCTGTTCGAGGCCGGAGGTGGTGCCGTGGGCGAAGGCGGCGATGGCGAGGACGACGGCGATGGCGAGCACGCCGATGAGCAGCCGCATCAGGTCCGAGGGGCGGTGGACCCGGGCGGCGAGCAGCGGCTCGTCACCGGAGACGCGCTCGGGCAGGTTGGACGGCGCCTCGCCGGGAGACCGCCCCGGAGGCTGGATGTCGTGCCCCATCACCATGTCCGTCTCTGCATGCCGTGTCGTGGCGGCCCTTGCCGCTTCATCATCCGTCGCGGGCGCCGCCGCTGTCGCTGCCGACGCTTGTTCTTGTTCTCGTATCACCAGTCACCGCCCGCACGATGGTGGCACGAAGCGGGGCCGTCCGGAGGCATCAGGGGGTTGTCGGTGCGGTGAGGCAGGATGGCCCGAATGGAGAACCAGGAGCTGCCCGAGCTGCCCGAGTACGCGGAACGGGTCCTTCAGGCCGCCGAGGAGATCCCGCCCGGCCGGGTGATGACCTACGGGGACGTCGCCGAGTGGGTGGGGGAGGGCGGCCCGCGCCAGGTCGGCCGGATCATGGCGCTGTACGGCGGGTCGGTGCCCTGGTGGCGCGTGGTGCGGGCGGACGGGACGCTGCTGCCCGGACACGAACGACGTGCGCTTGGTCACTACCGCGCCGAGGGCACCCCCCTGCGGCAGAGCCAGGGCGGTGGCCCGATGCGCCTGGACATGCGGCGGGCGCGGTGGGACGGCACGGCCCCGCGGGGCTGAGCGTCCGGCGGGCGAGGTGCCCCGAAACCGCCGCGGGGATCGCGTAACGTCGATGCCCGCGCCTCTCACCCGAGCACTCCGCGCATCCCGCGCATCCGCGAGGCCCGGGCCCACGGCGCACACCGCACCCCGCACACCACCCACCAGCAGGACCGGCGACCCACGTGACTTCCTCCTCCACCCTCGCGGCTACGCGGGGCCCCGGCGCTTACCGGCTGGTGCGGACCGCGCCGGCGCCGGTGCGGCCCCCTGTGCTGGACGCAGCGCAGCGTGCGGTGGTTGAGCACTCGGGCGGACCGCTCCTGGTCCTCGCCGGACCCGGCACCGGGAAGACGACCACGCTGGTGGAGGCGGTCGCGGCCCGGCTGGAGGCGGGCGCCGACCCCGAGCGGATCCTCGTCCTCACCTTCAGCCGCAAGGCGGCCGTCGAACTGCGCGACCGGATGGCGGCCCGGCTCGGCGGGCGCCGCCCGCCGCAGGCCACCACCTTCCACTCGTACTGCTACGCCCTCATCCGCGCCCACCAGGACGCCGAACTCTTCGCCGAGCCGCTGCGGCTGCTCTCCGGACCCGAGCAGGACCTCGCCGTCCGCGAGCTGCTCGCCGGACAGATCGACCTGGAGAAGGCGGGCCTCGGCCGGGTGAGCTGGCCCGACGAGTTGCGGGCCTGCCTCACCACCCGCGGCTTCGCCGACGAGGTCCGCGCGGTGCTGGCCCGCTCCCGCGAGCTGGGCCTGGGGCCGCGGGCCCTGGAGGAGTTCGCCCGCCGGGTCGGTCGCCCCGACTGGCGGGCGGCGGCCGGCTTCCTCGCCGAGTACCTGGACGTCATGGACCTCCAGGGCGTCCTCGACTACACGGAGCTGGTCCACCGGGCCGTCCTGCTCGCCGAGTCCGCCGACCCGGCGGAGCTCCCCGGCTACGACGCGATCTTCGTCGACGAGTACCAGGACACCGACCCGTCCCAGGTCAGACTGCTGCGCGCGCTCGCGGCCGGCGGTCGGCCCGACGTGCTCGCCTTCGGCGACCCCGACCAGTCGATCTACGCCTTCCGCGGCGCCGACGTCAACGGCATCCTCGACTTCCCGGCGGCCTTCGGCGGCACGGTCCGGGTCCTCGACACCTCCCGCCGCTCCGGCGCCGCCCTGCTCGCGGCGACCCGCCTGCTCACCCAGCGCATGCCGCTGCCCCGTCTCCCCGCCGACAAGGTGCGGGCCCACCGCACGCTGACGCCGGTACGGGACGGGGGCCGGGCCGAGGTCTACACGTACCCCACCGCCTCCACCGAGACCGACAACATCGCCGACCTGCTGCGCCGCGCCCACCTGGAGGACGGCGTCCCCTGGCACGAGATGGCCGTCCTGACGCGCGCCGCCGCCCACCTCCCCTCCCTCCGCCGCGCCCTCACCTCCGCCGGCGTCCCCGTGGAGACGGACGCCGCCGACACCCCCCTCCGCCACGAACCGGCGGTGGCCCCGCTGCTCCTCGCACTGCGAGCGGCGGCCACGGCGACGGGGGCGGGGGCCGAGCCCGAGGCCGGAACCGGGTCGGACGCCGGTGCCGGCGTCCGACCGGACGTCCACACCGGGGGCGCGGCCGCGACCGGGCCTGCGTCCGAGGCCGGGCACGGACACGGGCATGGCCACGGGCCCGAGCCCGACGGCGGCACCGAGCCCGACGCCGACGCCGACGACCCCGGGACCGGCGCCGAGGCCGACGCCGACGCCGGCGCCGAGCTCGGGGCCGGGGTCGCGCCCGGCGCCGGCGCCCATGCCGAGCTCGCGGGCGACTCCGGCGACGATGCCCACGCCGACCCCGACCCCGACCCCGACCCCGACCCCGACCCCGACCCCGGCACCCACCCCGCCCCCTGCTGGCTCGACGTCGAGACCGCCGTCGCGTTGCTCGCCTCGCCGCTCGCCGGGATGGATCCCGCCGATCTGCGGCGGCTCGGGCGCGCCCTGCGGGACGAGGAGCGGGCCGCGGGGAACGCGGTGCCGGCGCCGTCGGACGTGCTGCTCGCGCGGGCCCTCGCGGAGCCCGAGCGGCTCGTCGCGCACGACCGCTCGTACGCCAAGGGCGCCCGGCGGCTCGGCGAGCTGCTGCGGGCCGCCCGGGCCCGGCTCGCGGCGGGCGGGACCGCCGAGGAGGCGCTCTGGCTGCTGTGGGACGGCACCCCCTGGCCCGGCCGGCTGGAGCGGGCCGCCCTGCGCGGCGGCCCCGCCGGCCGCAACGCCGACCGGGACCTCGACGCCGTCTGCGCCCTGTTCGAGACCGCCGCCCGCGCCGAGGACCGGGTCGGCGGCCGCGGCGCGCTCAACTTCCTGGAGGAGCTCGACGCCCAGGACATCGCCGCCGACACCCTCACCCGCCGTCACACCCGCCCCGACGCCGTCCGCCTCATGACGGCCCACCGCTCCAAGGGCCTGGAGTGGAGCCTCGTCGTCGTCGCCGGTGTCCAGGAGGGCCTCTGGCCCGACCTGCGGCGGCGCGGCTCCCTCCTGGAAGCCGACCGCATCGGCCGCGACGGCATCGCCGAGCCGCTGCCCCCCGGCGCCCTCCTCGCCGAGGAGCGCCGCCTCTTCTACGTCGCCGCCACCCGCGCCCGCGACCGGCTGGTCGTCACCGCCGTGAAGGCCCCCGCCGAGGACGGCGACCAGCCCTCCCGTTTCCTCACCGAGCTCGGCGTGGAGGCCAAGGACGTCACGGGCCGCCCCCGCCGCCCGCTCGCCGTCGCCGCCCTCGTCGCCGAGCTGCGCGCCACCACCGTCGACCCCGACGCCTCCCCGGAGCTGCGCGCCGCCGCCGCCGAACGCCTCGCCCGGCTCGCCTCCCTCACCGACGACGAGGGCGCCCCGCTCGTCCCGGCCGCCCACCCCGACCGCTGGTGGGGCCTCGCCGAGCCGACCCGCAGCGCCGTGCCGCTGCGCGACCGCGACCGACCCGTGGCGCTCTCCGGCTCCGCCCTCGACCAGCTCGCCCACACCTGTGCCCTCCAGTGGTTCCTGGGCCGCGAGGTCAAGGCCGACGCCCCCGCCACCGCCGCGCAGGGCTTCGGCAACGTCGTCCACGTCCTCGCCGACGAGGTCGCCTCCGGCCGCACCCCCGCCGACCTCGACGTCCTCATGGCCCGACTCGACTCCGTCTGGGACGCCCTCGCCTTCGACGCGCCCTGGAAGTCCGCGCAGGAGAAGGAGAACGCGCGCGTCGCGCTCGAACGCTTCCTGCGCTGGCACGTCATGGACCGCGGCGGCCGCACCCCCGTAGCCACCGAGCACGACTTCGACGTCACGCTCGCCGCCGGCGACTACGAGGTGCGCATCCGCGGCTCCATCGACCGCGTCGAGGCCGACGAGCAGGGCCGCGCCTACGTCGTCGACTTCAAGACCGGCAAGTCCGCCCCCACCAAGGACGAGGTCGCCCAACACCCGCAGCTCGCCGTCTACCAGCTCGCGGTACGGGAAGGGGCGCTGGACGAGGTGTTCGGCGGCCGCACCCCCGAGCCGGGCGGCGCCGAACTCGTCCAGCTGCGCCAGGCCGCCCCCAAGAAGGAGGGCGGCGACGCCCTCCCGAAGGTCCAGGCCCAGGAGCCCCTGGCTGGCGAGTGGGTCGGCGACCTCCTCGCCTCCGCAGCCGGCCGCGTCCTCGACGAGCGCTTCACCCCGACCACCGGCCAGCACTGCACCACCTGCGCCTTCCGCGCCTCGTGCAGCGCCCGCCCCGAGGGCCGCCACGTGGTCGATTAGGGCGGGTCCCGCGGCGTCCCGCCGTGGCACGCGCCCGCGGAGTCGCGCGTACCGGGCGGCTCCGGCACGCTGGAATACCGGGGTGAACCCGCGAGGAGGCTCGCATGGCGTCCCACACCACCAAGCTCCGCGCCGCCGCTGCCACCGCCGTCTGCGCCGCCGTGCTCGCCGGCGGAGGACCGGCCGCCCTGGCCCGGGCGCCCTCGGCCGCGCCACCGGTCGCCGCGCCGGCCCCCGCCCCCTCGCCCGATCCCTTCCGCGGCCTGACCGCCGACGAGATCGGCGACCGGGCCGTCGCCGCCACCCAGTCCGCGACCTCCGTGCGGATGACCGGCCGGATCGTCTCCGCAGGGGAGACGCTGGCCGTCGACTTCTCCGTCAACGACCGCGGCCAGTGCACCGGCGTCCTGAAGATCAAGGGCGGTGCCGCCGAGCTCCGCCAGTCCGGCGGGGTCACGTACATGAAGGGCGACGAGCGCTTCTGGCGGGCCTCCATGACCTCCCAGGGCATGCCCGAAGCGCAGATCGCCGCCACGATCGAGCTGCTCAAGGGCCGCTGGCTGAAGATCACCCCCGGCCAGGCCGGCAGCAGCGACCTCAGCGGCGTCTGCGACCTGAAGGCGCTCCTCGCCGACCTCGGCAAGGACGAGGCCGACCGCACCGGACTCACCCGCGGCCCCGACGGCGTCGTCTCCGGAACCCCCGTGGCCACCGTGGTGAAGCGGAAGCCCGGTGGCGAGACCACCACCGTCTCCGTCTCCCAGCGCGGCAAGCCGTACATCCTCAAGATGGTGAAGACCGGCGGCGACGAGCCCGGCACCGTGGTGCTCTCCGCATACGACAAGCCCGTGAAGGTCGTCGTCCCGCCCGCCGACCAGACCGTCGACCTCGCCAAGCTGACCGACGGCACCGCGGCGTGACCCACCCCTCGCGCCCGCGCGGCCCGGGATGTCGGTGGGCCCCGTTAGCCTCTTTGGAGTGACCGCACGCATCACCGACCCCGAGCAGCTCAAGGAGCTGCTCGGCATCCCGTTCACCCCGGAGCAGACGGCCTGCATCATCGCGCCGCCCGCCCCGCAGGTCATCGTGGCCGGAGCCGGCTCCGGCAAGACGACGGTGATGGCCGCCCGGGTGGTCTGGCTGGTCGGCACGGGCCAGGTCGCCCCCGAGCAGGTCCTCGGCCTCACCTTCACCAACAAGGCCGCCGGCGAGCTCGCCGAGCGCGTGCGCACCGCCCTCGTCCGGGCCGGCGTCACCGATCCCGACATCATCGACCCGGACAACCCTCCCGGCGAGCCCCGCATCTCCACGTACCACGCCTTCGCCGGGCAGCTCCTCACCGACCACGGCCTGCGCATCGGCCTGGAGCCCACCTCCCGGCTCCTCGCCGACGCCACCCGCTACCAGCTCGCCGCGCGCGTGCTGCGCGAGGCCCCCGGCCCGTACCCCGCGCTCACCAAGTCCTTCCCGACCCTGGTCGGCGATCTGCTCGCCCTCGACGCCGAGCTCGCCGAGCACCTCGTCCGCCCGCAGGAGCTCGCCGCGTACGACACCGGCCTGCTCGACGCCCTCTCCCGCGCCAAGCTCACCAACGCCGACCTGCGCAAGGTCCCCGAGGCCGCCGCCGCCCGCCGCGAGCTCCTCGACCTCGTCGTGCGCTACCGCGCCGCCAAGCGCTCCCGCGACCTGCTCGACTTCGGCGACCAGATCGCCCTCTCCGCCGAGCTGGCCACCACCCGCCCCGAGGTCGGCGCGATCCTCAGGGACGAGTTCCGGGTCGTCCTCCTCGACGAGTACCAGGACACCTCCGTCGCCCAGCGGCTCCTGCTGTCCGGCCTCTTCGGACAGGGCACGGGGCACGCCGTGACCGCCGTCGGCGACCCCTGCCAGGCCATCTACGGCTGGCGCGGCGCCTCCGTCGCCAACCTCGACGACTTCCCCGAGCACTTCCCGCACCGGGACGGCAGCCCCGCCACCCGCTACGCCCTCTCCGAGAACCGGCGCAGCGGCGGCCGCCTCCTCGACCTCGCCAACGGCCTCGCCGCCCCCCTGCGCGCCCTGCACGAGGGCGTGGAGGCGCTGCGCCCCGCGCCGGGAGCCGAGCGCGACGGCAGCGTCCGCATCGCCCTCCTGCCCACCCACGCGGAGGAGATCGACTGGCTCGCCGACTCCCTCGCCCACCTCGTCCGCACCGGCACCGAGCCGGGCGAGATCGCCGTCCTGTGCCGCACGGCCGGCGACTTCGCCGCCATCCAGGGCGCCCTCGTCGCCCGGGACGTGCCCGTCGAGGTCGTCGGCCTCTCCGGCCTGCTCCACCTGCCCGAGATCGCCGACCTCGTCGCGGTCTGCGAGGTCCTCCAGGACCCCGGCGCCAACGCCTCCCTGGTACGGCTCCTCACCGGGCCCCGCTGGCGGATCGGCCCCCGCGACCTGGCCCTCCTCGGCCGCCGCGCCCGGCTCCTGGTGCACCGGCCGGGCGAGGACCCCGCCGACCCGGACCAGCGGCTCGCCGCCGCCGTCGAGGGCGTCGACCCGGCCGAGGTGATCTCCCTCGCCGACGCCCTCGACACCTTCCTCGACGCCGGCGGCGAGGACGACGGCCTGCCCTTCTCCGCCGAGGCCCGGGTCCGCTTCGCCCGCCTCGCCACCGAGCTGCGCGCCCTGCGCACCTCGCTCGCCGACCCCCTGATGGACGTCCTGCACCGCGTGCTCGCCGCCACCGGCCTCGAGGTCGAGCTCTCCGCCTCCCCGCACGCCCTGGCCGCCCGCCGCCGTGAGACCCTCGCCAACTTCCTCGACATCGCCGCCGGCTTCGCCACCCTCGACGGCGAGGCCACCCTGCTGGCCTTCCTCGGCTTCCTGCGCACGGCCGCGCAGTACGAGAAGGGCCTGGACCACGCCCTCCCGGGCGGCGAGAACACCGTCAAGGTGATGACCGCGCACAAGTCCAAGGGCCTGGAGTGGGACGTGGTGGCGGTGCCCGGCCTGGTCGCCGGCCAGTTCCCGTCCGCCCGCGCCCGCGAGTCCTGGACCTCCCAGCCCCAGGTCCTGCCGCACGCCCTGCGCGGCGACGCCGCCACGCTCCCGGCCGTCGACGGCTGGGACTCCAAGGCCCTCGCCGCCTTCAAGAACGCCCTGCGCGAGCACCAGCACACCGAGGAGCTGCGCCTCGGCTACGTCACCTTCACCCGGCCCCGCTCTCTCCTCCTGGGCTCCGCCCACTGGTGGGGCCCGGCCCAGAAGAAGCCCCGAGGCCCCTCCGACTTCCTCCAGGCCCTGTATGCCCACTGCGAGCGCGGCCACGGCGAGATCGAGGCATGGGCCCAGGCCCCGGAGGAGGGAGCGGAGAACCCGCTGCTGACCCAGGAGCTCCAGGACCGGTCGTGGCCGCTGCCGCTGGACGAGGAGAGCCTGGAGAGGCGGCGGGAGGCGGCCCGGGCCGTGACCGCCCGGCTGTGGGCGCCCGTTCCGCAGGGCGGCGCCGCGGCGCCCGCCCCCCGGGACCCCGGCCCCGAGGACCTCTGGCTCCCGGAGGAGGACTGGCAGGAGGAGCCTCCCCACGCGGACCTCCCCGCCCAGCGGGAGGAGCTCTCCCCGGAGGACGCCAAGACCATCGCGTCCTGGGACCGGGACCTCACCGCCCTCACCGCGGAGCTCCACCGTTCCCGCGCCGCCACCCGGGACGTCCTGCTCCCCCCGTACCTCTCCGCCTCCCAGGTCATACGCCTCGCCGCCGACCCCGACGGCTTCGCGAAGGAGCTGGCCCGCCCGCTGCCGAAGCCCCCGCAGCCGGCGGCCCGGCGCGGCACGCGTTTCCACGCCTGGGTGGAGTCGCGGTTCGAGGAGCTGCCGCTGCCCCTGCTCGGCCCGGACGAGCTGCCCGGCGGCGAGGAGTTCGCCGGCGAGCCGGAGATCGTGGACGAGCGGGACCTGGAGGCCCTCAAGGAGGCCTTCGGCCGCACCCCGTACGCCCACCGCACCCCGTACCGGGTGGAGGTCCCCGTGCACCTCTCCCTCGCGGGCCGGGTGGTCCGGGGCAGGATCGACGCCGTCTACCGGGACGCGGAGAGCGGCGCGTACGAGATCGTCGACTGGAAGACCAGCCACCTGCGCACCGCCGATCCGCTCCAGCTGGCGATCTACCGCCTCGCCTGGGCCGAGCAGCACGGGCTCGCCCCCGAGGAGGTGGCCGCCGCGTTCGTCTACGTGCGGACGGGGGAGGTCGTGCGCCCCCGCCGGCTGCCCGGACGGCCCGAGCTGGAGGCCCTGCTGCTCGGCGGGGACTCCCCGGACGGGCACCCCACCGGCGCCGGATAGGCTCGGAGCCATGAGCCAGACCCCGGACAACGCCGTCCACACCGCACGGACCGAGACCGTACGCGCGTACGTCGAGCAGCACCGCGCCGCCTTCCTCGACGAGCTCGCGGAGTGGCTGCGCATCCCCTCCGTATCGGCGCAGCCGGAGCGCGCGGACGATGTGCGGCGCAGTGCCGAGTGGCTCGCGGAGCGGCTGGCCAAGACCGGCTTCCCGACCGTGGAGGTGTGGGAGACCGACGGCGCTCCGGCCGTCTTCGCCGAGTGGCCCTCCGGGGAGCCGGACGCGCCGACCGTCCTCGTCTACGGCCACCACGACGTGCAGCCCGCCGCCCGCGAGGACGGCTGGCACACCGACCCCTTCGAGCCGACCGTCGTCGACGGCCGGATGTACGCGCGGGGCGCCGCCGACGACAAGGGCCAGGTCTTCTTCCACACCCTCGGCGTCCGGGCCCACCTGGCGGCCACCGGCCGCACCGCGCCCGCCGTCGACCTCAAGCTGCTCGTGGAGGGCGAGGAGGAGTCCGGCTCGCCGCACTTCCGCGCCCTGGTGGAGGAGCGCGCCGAGCGGCTCGCCACGGACATCGTGATCGTCTCCGACACCGGCATGTGGTCCGAGACCACCCCGACCGTGTGCACCGGCATGCGCGGGGTCGCCGACTGCGAGATCGATCTGTACGGCCCCGGCCAGGACATCCACTCCGGTTCCTTCGGCGGCGCCGTCCCCAACCCGGCCACCGTCGCCGGCCGGATCGTCGCCGCCCTCCACGACGCGGACGAGCGGGTCGCCATCCCCGGCTTCTACGAGGGGGTCGCCGAGCTCTCCGACGCCGAGCGGGCGCTCATCGCCGAGCTGCCCTTCGACGAGACCGGCTGGCTGGCCACCGCGAAGTCGGGCGCCACCCTCGGCGAGGCCGGCTACTCCACCCTGGAGCGCGTCTGGGCCCGCCCGACCGCCGAGGTCAACGGCATCGGCGGCGGTTACCAGGGCCCCGGCGGCAAGACGATCGTCCCCGCCTCCGCCCACCTCAAGCTCTCCTTCCGGCTGGTCGCGGGCCAGGACCCGGACCGGATCGAGACCGCCGTCCGCGACTGGCTGGCCGGCCTGGTCCCGGCGGGCATCCGGTACGAGATCGTCTTCGGCGCCCCGACCCGGCCCTGCCTCACACCGCTCGACCACCCGGCCCTGAAGGCCGTGGCCGGGGCGATGAGCCTCGCCTTCGACGGCGCCAAGGTCCGCTACACCCGCGAGGGCGGCTCGGGGCCGGCCGCCGACCTCCAGGACGTCCTGGGCGCGCCGGTGCTCTTCCTGGGCATCTCGGTGCCGTCCGACGGCTGGCACGCCCCGAACGAGAAGGTCGAGCTCGACCTGCTCATGAAGGGCGTCGAGGCCACCGCGTACCTCTGGGGCGAGCTGCCGTCCGCCCTCTGAGCCGGCCCGCCGCCGGCCGCCCGCCTGTCGCCGAACGCTGAATCCACTGATCCGGGGGAGTTGGAAGTACCTGTGAGCACCTTCCGTAACGAGGCCGCGGACCGTCCGATCGGACTGACCGCTCCGAGCGGCATCGATCGCGCCGCCCACCACCGCCTGGACGAGGCGTGGCTCGCGGCCGCCTGGAGCCACCCCACGACCCGGGTCTTCGTGGTCTCGGGCGGTCAGGTGCTGATCGACGACACCCCGGACGGCCGGACCGAGCTGGTGATGACCCCGGCCTTCGAGGCCCCGGTCACCGAGACCCACCGCTACTTCCTGGGCACGGACGCCGACGGCGTCTCCTACTTCGCGCTGCAGAAGGACAGCCTGCCGGGGCGCATGGACCAGTCGGCGCGGCCGGCGGGGCTGCGCGAGGCGGGCCTGCTGCTGTCGCCGCGGGACGCGGGCCTGATGGTGCACGCGGTCGCCCTGGAGAACTGGCAGCGGCTGCACCGCTTCTGCTCGCGCTGCGGCGAGCGGACCGTGGTGGCCGCGGCCGGTCACATCCGCCGCTGCCAGGCCTGCGGTGCCGAGCACTACCCGCGCACCGACCCCGCGGTGATCATGCTGGTCACCGACGACCAGGACCGCGCGCTGCTCGGCCGCCAGGTGCACTGGCCGGAGGGCCGCTTCTCCACCCTCGCGGGCTTCGTCGAGCCGGGCGAGTCCATCGAGCAGTCGGTGGCGCGCGAGGTCTTCGAGGAGGCGGGCGTCACGGTCGGCGAGGTCGAGTACATCGCCAGCCAGCCCTGGCCCTTCCCGTCCAGCCTGATGCTGGGCTTCTTCGCCAAGGCGACCTCCTCGGAGATCAACGTGGACGGCGAGGAGATCCACGAGGCCCGCTGGTTCTCCCGCGAGGACCTGGCCGCGGCCTTCGACTCGGGCGAGGTGCTGCCGCCGTACGGGATCTCGATCGCCTCGCGACTGATCGAGCTCTGGTACGGCAAGCCGCTGCCGAAGCCGGGCGACGTGGTCTGAGCGGAACGAGGAAGCCCCCGTCCGGCACTGCCGGGCGGGGGCTTTTTTCGGCCAGGAGGCGCGAGGCGCGGATCAGACGCCGATCTTCTGCTTGACCTGCGCGAGCGACGGGTTCGTCAGCGTCGAACCGTCCGGGAAGAGCACGGTCGGCACGGTCTGGTTGCCGCCGTTGGCCTTCTCGACGAACGCGGCCGAGTCGGGGTCCTGCTCGATGTTGATCTCCGTGTACGCGATGCCCTCGCGGTCCATCTGGCTCTTCAGCCGGCGGCAGTAGCCGCACCACGTCGTGCTGTACATCGTCACAGTGCCCTGCATGGCCTGGCGCTCCTCTGTTCGCGGTCGGGTCCGGTGTCGGGTCCGAGGAGAAGAACGTACGCGTACTCCCGGCCATTCCCGCATCCGGGCCTTCCCGTCTTCGTATGACCGGCGCCACAGCCTGTGGACAAGCCTCCGCGCCGACCCCCGGGAACCTGGCAGCATGGCGGAGTGACACCAGCAACGCACTCCACTCTCTTCCCGCAGGTCCCCGAGACGGCCGACGCGGTGCTCGACGGGCTCGACCCCGAGCAGCGCGAGGTCGCACTCGCCCTGCACGGGCCGGTGTGCGTCCTCGCCGGGGCCGGCACGGGCAAGACCCGCGCCATCACCCACCGCATCGCCTACGGGGTGCGCGCGGGCATCCTGCCGCCCGCGAGCGTGCTCGCCGTCACCTTCACCAACCGCGCCGCGGGCGAGATGCGCGGCCGGCTCCGCCAGCTCGGCGCGGGCGGCGTCCAGGCCCGCACCTTCCACTCCGCGGCCCTCCGCCAGCTCCAGTACTTCTGGCCGAAAGCAGTCGGTGGCGAGCTGCCCCGGCTCCTGGAGCGGAAGATCCAGCTCGTCGCCGACGCCGCCGCCCGCTGCCGGATCCGGCTCGACCGCAACGAGCTGCGGGACGTCACGAGCGAGATCGAGTGGGCCAAGGTCACCCAGACCGTGCCCGCCGACTATCCGGCCGCCGTCGCCAAGTCGTTGCGCGACGCCCCGCGCGACCCGGCCGAGATCAGCCAGGTCTACGCGATGTACGAGCAGCTCAAGCGCGACCGCGACGTGATCGACTTCGAGGACGTGCTGCTGCTCACCGTCGCGATCCTGCAGGACCGGCACGACATCGCCGACCAGATCCGCCGGCAGTACCAGCACTTCGTGGTCGACGAGTACCAGGACGTCTCGCCGCTCCAGCAGCGCCTGCTCGACCTCTGGCTCGGCGAGCGCGACACCCTGTGCGTGGTCGGCGACGCCAGCCAGACCATCTACTCCTTCACCGGCGCCACCCCCGACCACCTGCTGAACTTCCGCACCCGCCACCCCGACGCGACGGTGGTCAAGCTGGTCCGGGACTACCGCTCCACCCCGCAGGTCGTCCACCTGGCCAACGGGCTGCTCGGCCAGGCCCGGGGCCGGGCCGCCGAGCACCGCCTGGAGCTGGTCTCCCAGCGCGACCCCGGCCCCGAACCGGTCTACACGGAGTACGCGGACGAGCCGGCCGAGGCCGAGGGCACCGCCCGCCGGGTCCGCGACCTGATCGCCGCAGGCGTCCCGGCCGGCGAGATCGCCGTGCTCTACCGCATCAACGCCCAGTCCGAGGTCTACGAGCAGGCCCTCGCCGACGCCGGAGTGCCGTACCAGCTGCGCGGAGCCGAGCGCTTCTTCGACCGCGAGGAGGTGCGCAAGGCGGGCGTGGCCCTGCGCGGCGCCGCCCGCGCCGGGGGGAACGACGCCCTGCTCGACGACGTCGAGGACCTGCCCGCCCAGGTCCGCGCCGTGCTCTCCAGCACCGGCTGGACGGCGCAGCCGCCGACCGGCTCCGGCGCCGTCCGGGACCGCTGGGAGTCGCTCGCCGCCCTCGTCCGGCTCGCCGAGGACTTCGCCCGGGCCAAGCCGGGCGCCACCCTCTCCGACCTGGTCGCCGAGCTCGACGAGCGGGCCGCGGCCCAGCACGCGCCCACCGTCCAGGGCGTCACGCTCGCCTCGCTGCACGCCGCCAAGGGCCTGGAATGGGACGCCGTCTTCCTGGTCGGCCTGGCCGAGGGCATGATGCCGATCACGTACGCCAAGACCGACGAGCAGGTCGAGGAGGAACGGCGGCTGCTCTACGTGGGCGTCACCCGGGCCCGGGTGCACCTGACGCTCTCCTGGGCGCTGTCCCGCTCCCCGGGCGGCCGCGCCTCCCGCCGCCCCACCCGCTTCCTCCAGGGACTGCGGCCCGGCTCCGGCGCCCTCGGCACGGGGGGCGCCTTCGGAGCGCGCGGCGGTGTCGAGCGCGGCGCCGGCGGGGCCGGCAGCCCCGTGCGGCGCGGGCGGCGCGGCCCGGCCCGCTGCCGGGTCTGCGGCGCCACGCTCACCGAGGCCGGCGAGATGAAGCTGATGCGCTGCGAGGACTGCCCCTCCGACATGGACGAGGGGCTGTACGAGCGCCTGCGGGAGTGGCGCGCCGGTCAGGCCCGGGAGCTCGGCCAGCCCGCCTATTGCGTCTTCACCGACAAGACGCTCATGGCGATCGCCGAGCGCGTCCCCGACTCCGGCGGCGAGCTCGCGGCGATCCCCGGGGTCGGCGCCCGCAAGCTGGACCGCTTCGGCGCCGATGTTCTCGCCATCTGCGCAGGTGAGGAGCGTGGAGGAAGCGACGACGAGGCCTGAGGAAAACTCGTCGGAAAAATAGTTTGCGCCTGCCCCGTCAAGCCCCATAGGTTCTTAACCACGGAAACGGCGGCTTCTTGGAAGCCCCGTCTTCGTGCTGTACTTGTCCAAATGAACATGAGTGCCCGGCTCACCCCGAGCGCTCCGAGACGCCGAGAGGAGGCGATTCCAGTGATCAGCATCATCAAGAACATCAAGACCAGCACCGCCAAAATGACCGATCGCTCGGTCGTCTCCGCCTGCTCGCTCGGCACCTCCGTCGCCACCTCCGTGGCTTCGGCGGCCTCCGTCTCGTTCGCGTCCTCCGCTCTCCTTGGCAGCGGTCTGTCCGGCGCCGGCATGCCCGTCCTCGGTATGCCCGGTCTGCTGGCCGTCCGGCCGGAGCGCAATGAGCGACCGACCAAGGCACTGGTAGCAGCAGTGGGCAAGGCCCAGGCCACGGCCTACGGCTTTGCGGCGACCGGTGCCGGCATTCAGCAGACGACGCAGCACCACACGATGTGGGCCTTCCGTGGGCTCGAACCCTGGAGTGATCCAGCCTGATCGACGATCAGGCCGGCGCCTTCAGGGCCGCGGAACCCCACCCGGGATCCGCGGCCCTTCTGTTTGTCCCCGAACGGGGACGACGGACCGAAGGAGCCTCGGGAACCAGCAGTAACCGGTACCAGCCGAAACCCCGGCCCACCAGGCCGGAACGACCAGACGAGGAAGAAACCCCGTGCAACTCGAAGCGCACGCCCCGTCCGTACCGCCTTCCGAAACGATCCCCCCGCCCGGCCTCACGGAGGACCCCACCTTGACCCCCCTCACCGCGCTCACCGCGCTCGACGACGCCATCGAGAACCTCGGCGTGCCCGTCCCCTGCCGCTCGTTCGACCCGGAGGTCTTCTTCGCCGAGTCCCCGGCCGACGTCGAGTACGCCAAGTCCCTCTGCCGGACCTGCCCGCTGATGGCGGCCTGCCTCGCGGGAGCCAAGGAGCGGCGCGAGCCCTGGGGCGTCTGGGGTGGCGAGCTCTTCGTCCAGGGCGTGGTCGTGGCCCGCAAGCGGCCTCGTGGCCGTCCGCGCAAGAACCCGGTCGCGGCATGAACGTCACCGGAACCATCGACCGCCCCCTCACGCACGATCCCCAGAAGCAGGCCCCGATGACCTCGTCCGCCTACGAGCCCTCCGGCTCCGCGACCCAAGACGTTTCGATCAGCGGCGCGAACCTCTCGCGTCAGAACAGGACCCGTGAAATGCAACTCATCCCAGAAGCCCTGGCCCGTGCCCATATGCACGAACGCCGCCGGGAAGCCGACGCGGAACGCCAGGCCGTGCGCCTGGTCGCCGCCCGGCGCATGCAGCGGCGCGCCGAGCGCGTGTCGATGCGTGCCCGTCGCGCGCTCGCCATGGCCGTCATGCACTGAGCCAGGCAGAAACGAACGCGGGGGCCGGTCCGAACGGACCGGCCCCCGCGGTGCGTTGCCCCGCCGGAGCGCGCTCGTCGGGTTATCGTCACGAAGATGAACGAAGCCCCCACCCCCGAGGCCCCCTACGTGTGCGCCCGCTGCGGCAAGACCGCCCAGGAGCTGCCCATCACCTGGACCTGTTCGGTGGAGAACGGCACTCGGCAGTACTTCTGCGAGGAGTGCGCCCGCGCCAACATCAGGGCCATCGAGGGCCGCCTCGACTCCTCCTGGTGGTGAGCGCCCCCTCCCGGGCCGCCTACTCGGCCGCCGCGAAGCCGGGCAGCCACTCCGTCAGCTCGTCCCGCAGCCTGACCGTCGCGTTCAGCTGGCACAGCACCCCGATCGTGCTCAGCGTCACCCGGTGTATCAGCAGGTACGAGGGCGGCAGGTTGAGCTGCTTGCCCAACTGGTGGGCGGGGGAGCGGGGATCGGCGACCCGGGCCGCCTGGGCCCGCATCCAGCCGCGGGAGAAGACGAAGGACTCCGCCTCGGCCGGCTCGATGATCGGGAGCAGATACTCCAGGACCTCGTCCGGGTCGAGCGCGATGGACTCCTTCACGAAGCCCTCCGCGCACAGCAGCTCGTAGACCGTCTCCGCCTCACCGGCCAGGGTCATCCGCAGACAGGTGCCGATCGTCTCCGGGAGCCCGCCCGGCAGCCGGTCCACGGTGCCGAAGTCCAGCACCCCGAGCCGCCACCCGGCGGGCTCCTCGGCGGCCCCCACCGGACCGGGCAGCAGCCGGAAGTTGCCCGGGTGCGGATCGGCGTGCAGCAGCCCCGTGCGCGCGGGCCCGGAGAAGAGGAAGCGGGCGAGCAGCTGCCCCGCCCGGTCCCGCTGCTCCGGCGTCCCGTCCGCGATCACCTCGGAGAGCGGGACGCCGTCCATCCACTCCGTCACCAGGACCTGCTCCGACTGGTGCACCACCGCCGGGACCACCACGTCCGGGTCGTCCGCGAACACCTCCGCGTGCTCCCGCTGGGCCTCGGCCTCCAGGCCGTAGTCCAGCTCCTCGGAGACCCGGTCCCGCAACTCCGTGATCAGCGGCTTGATGTCCATCCCCGGGATCAGCGGACCCAGCAGCCGGGCGAACCGGCTCAGCTGGGTGAGGTCCGAGAGCAGCGCGTCCCCCGCCCCCGGGTACTGCACCTTCACCGCGACCTCGCGCCCGTCGTGCCACACCGCCCGGTGCACCTGGCCGATCGAGGCCGCCGCGGCCGGCTTCTCCTCGAACTCCAGGAACAGCTCCCGCCACTCCTCGCCGAGGCGCTCCGCGAGCACCGCGTGCACCGTGCGCGTCGGCATCGGCGGCGCCGCCTCCTGGAGCTTGGTCAGCGCCGCCCGATAGGGCCCCGCGACCTCCTCGGGCAGGGCCGACTCGAAGACGGACAGCGCCTGCCCGAACTTCATCGCCCCGCCCTTGAGCTCGCCGAGCACCTTGAACAGCTGCTCGGCCGTGCGCTGCTGGAGCTCCCGCGCGACGAGCTCCGCCGACTTCCCGCCGATCCGCTTGCCCAGACCCCAGGTGGCCCGGCCGGCGAAGCCCAGCGGCAACGCGGCCAACTTGGCGGTCCGGGTGACCGCCTTCCGGGGAAGATCAGACATACGCCCTCCAAGTCCCAGACTGCCGTGCCGCGCGGGCTCGTTACCCCGCCATTGTGTCCTGCGCACCGTGAACCGCCACGGCATGCTCCCCCTTCGTCGCACGGGCCGCCCCGCACGGACACGCCGGATGCGCCCGCACCGGCTCCGAGCGCCACTCCAGCAGCGGCAGCGACACCTCCCAGCGGGCCCCCGTGCTCGACGGCAGGTCCCCGTCGAGGAAGGCCAGCGCGTGCGCCGCGGCGAGCCCGGCCACCGCCCCGGCGAGGGCCACGTCACAGGCCGGCAGCGGATGCGGCGCCCCGGAGCGCCACTGGGCGGGCAGCCGCGGCCAGATCGGCTCCCGCTCGCACCGCTCCCGCTGCCCGCACCCGGCACAGGCCGTGGCCCCCGGCAGCACCAGCGGGCCGACCACGCCCGTCGCCTCCAGCACCCCCGCGTACAGATGGGGCGTGCCGGTGGCGAGCCAGCCCTCGGCCGGCAGCGGGTCGGGCACATACGCCCCCAGGCCGTCCCGCGGAGTCACCACCACGAGTGAGAGCCCGGGCTCGCCGCCCCCGTCACCCGGTCCGGTACGAACCGCCCGCGGCGGGCGTCCGCCCGGGGCCGCGCGCCCCACGAGCCGCCGGGCCGCCACCGCCCGGCGCTCGCCGACCGCCTCGGCGGGCAGCCCGCCCGGGGACACCTCCCATGGTGCGACCGTGCCCGAGTCCAGCACCTCGACCCGGCCGACCCCGGCCGCCGAGAGCAGCGCCGCCACGCCCGCGCCGACCCGACCGGCGCCCCGCACCTGGACCCGCTGGGTCCGCCGGGCGGCCAACACGCGGGTCGCCCCGTCCGGTTCGCGGTGGACGACGGAGAGCGAGGCCAGGTCCGCGCGGACCGGATCGAGCGCCGGGTCCGCGCGGCCCGGGGGCCCGCCGGGCGGGCGTACCGCGGCGTCGGCGATCAGACCGGCCGCCGCGAGTCTCCCGAGCAGCGCCTCCAGATGCCCCTCGGGCAGCCCGAGGGCCAGGGCCTCCGCCCGCAGGAGCTCCATCCCGCGGGTCCCGTCGAACAGCCCGATCAGGCTGCCGGTGGTGGTGTCGACCGGCCCCAGGACGACCGCGTGCGCGGGTGTCACCCCGAACTGCACGTACCGCAGATTGCGCCAGGCGCGCCGCAGCGCCGGCTTGACCATCGGATGCATGATCCCGTCCCCGTCCCCCGTGAATCGCTGATTGATCCCGATCTCGGTCCCGAACTCGGTCCCGATCTCGGTCCCGATCTCGATCTTGAACTTGCCCTTCGGCTTGATCTTGAGCGTGGTCATGAACTTGATCTTGGACTCGATCTTGAACGGACTTTCTCCGCCGTTCGGGCTTCGAGGTCAGATTGCCCCGGCGGGGCGCGGCGGGCGGAAAGTTGTCCACAGGGACGAGGGATTAATCATTCGAATGCTGCGGGACTTCGGCCACCGTCAGCGGGTAACGTCGGGCCCGTGCCGGCCGACCCACAGAGCAGCGTGACAGTCGAGGTCCGAAGGAGCTCCCGCCGGAGCAGAACCGTCTCCGCCTACCGCGAGGGCGACCGGACCATCGTGCTCATCCCCGCCCGGATGTCGGAGGCGGAGGAACAGCGCTGGGTCACCGTGATGCTGGACAAGCTGGCGGCGCAGGAGAGCCGCAGCGTCCTCGGCGACCGGGAGCTGACCGAGCGCGCCGAGCGCCTGGCGGAGCAGTACTTCGCCGGCCGGGCCCGCCCCACCTCCGTGCGCTGGGTGACCAACCAGAACACCCGCTGGGGCTCCTGCACCCCGTCCGAGGGCAGCATCCGCCTCTCCCACCGGCTGCAGGGCATGCCCGAGTACGTCGTCGACTACGTCCTCTGCCACGAGCTGGCCCACCTGCTCGTGCCCGGCCACGGGCCGCGCTTCTGGCGCCTCCTGGAGGCGTATCCGCGCACCGAGCGGGCCCGCGGCTATCTGGAGGGCGTGGTGGCCGCCGGGCGGCTGCCGCACCTGCCGGCGGCCGGCGAGGAGTGATTCCGGCCGTGCTCCGGTTCTGTACCGAATGCGTACGCGCTTGGCTCAATGTCGCGGTCAGCCGTTAGCCTGGCGCGACGCATTCGTGATTCGGGAGTGGGGGACGGTCGTCACACATGGCCAGGGAATTCCAACGCGGCCACAAGGCCAAGATCAGTGATCTCACGGCGGGCACCGATCTGTACGTGGGCGTGCAGATCGCCGCGCCGGGTCTCACCTTCGACATCAGCTGCTTCGGCCTCGACGCGGACGAGCGGCTCTCCGACGACCGGTACTTCGTCTTCTTCAACCAGCCGAAGTCGCCCGAGGAGTCCATCCAGCTCCTCGGCGCGCAGGCCGGCGACACCGAGTCCTTCCGCGTCACGCTCGACCGCGTCCCCGCGCACATCCACAAGCTGTCGTTCACGGCGACGATCGACGGCGCCGGGCAGATGTCGCAGATCGGCCCCGGCTGGATCCGGATCGTCGCGGGCGGTGAGGAGGTCGCGCGCTACGCCTTCACCGGCGCGGAGTTCTCCACGGAGCGCGCGGTCATGCTGGGCGACTTCTATCTGAAGGACGTCTGGCGCTTCGCCGCCGTCGGCCAGGGCTTCGACGGCGGCCTCGAGGCGCTGCTCAGGAACTTCGGCGGCGAGGTGGCCGAGGAGGAGCCGGCCCCGCAGCAGGCCCAGGCCCCGGCCGCCGCCCCGGGCTTCGCCCCGCCCGCGCAGGCCGCCGCGCCGCCCGCGTTCGGCGCCCCCGCCGCGCCCCAGGCGCCCGCCCCGGCCCCCGCGTTCGGCGCCCCGCCGGCCCCGGCCCCGGCCCCGGCCCCCGCGCCGATGCACGCCGCCCCGACGATGGCCGCGCCCCTCGCGCCCCCGGCCCCCGCGCCGGCCCAGCCGGCGCCCTACGGCCAGCCGCCGCAGCCGCCGCAGCCCGCGCCGTACGGGCAGGTCCCCGGCCAGACCCCGCCGCCCGCGCCCTACGGTCAGCCCGCCCCCGCCCCGTACGGCCAGCAGCCCTACGGGCAGCCGCAGTACGGTCAGGCCCCGGGCCAGGTCCCCGGCCAGTTCCCGCCGCAGCACGGCATGCCGCAGGGCGTCCCCCAGGGCGCGCCCGCCACCGGTGCCGGGCTCGCCGCCGCGCTCGCGCCGTACAAGGAGACCGCGACCGGCGCCCGCTGGACCCCGCAGAACCAGCAGCTCATGCGGGTCGACCTCGGCATGGGCGGCGTCCCCGTGCTCGCCCGCCAGGGCTCCATGGTCATGTACCAGGGCAAGGTCGACTTCGCCTACAAGGGAGCCGGCTTCGCGGGCCGGATCGTCGGCAACGCCACCGGCCAGGAGATGCAGCTGATGCGCTGCACCGGCCGCGGCCAGGTCTTCCTCGCCGAGAACGGCGCCCACCTGCACCCGATCGAGCTCCAGGGCGACGGCATCTGCGTCTCGGCCGAGAGCGTGCTCGCCTTCGACGAGTCGCTCCAGTACGAGGTCCGGCGCATCGAGGGCCACGGCATCCCCGGCGGAGCCCTGTTCACCATGCAGTTCCACGGCACCGGCACCGTCGTCGTGAAGACCCACGGCATCCCCGTCGTGCTGCCCGTCACGCCGACCACCTTCGCCGACTGCAACGCCGTCGTCGCCTGGTCTTCCGCGTCCCAGGTCATCCTCTCCAGCCAGGTCAGGCTGCGCCGCAACGCCTACCCGGGCCACAGCGGGGAGACCGTGAACCTCCAGTTCCGGGGCGCCCCCGGCAACTTCATCATCGTCCAGCCCTACGAGGTCTGAGGGAGCCCGGAACCATGAACCAGCAACTCGCGGGCTACGCCCCGACCCCGATCACGGCCCGCATGGAGAACCACGGGCGGTCCATGCTCAAGGTCGCCATGGCCTCCGGCCAGGACCTCTACGCGCGCACCGGCTCGATGGTCGCCTACGAGGGCTTCATCACCTACGAGCCCAACCCGCCGGCCGTCCGCCAGGTCGCCCAGCAGTGGCTCACCGGCGAGGGCGCCCCGATCATGAAGTGCAGCGGCGACGGGCTGCTCTACCTCGCCGACTACGGCGCCGACGTCGTCGTCATCAACCTCAACAACGACTCCCTCTCGGTCAACGGCACCAATCTGCTCGCCTTCGACGCCCACCTCCAGTGGGGCGTCGAGCGGGTCAAGGGACTCGCCAAGTTCGCGGGCCAGGGCCTGTTCAACGTCCAGATCGCGGGCACCGGCTGGGTCGCCCTCACCTCGCGCGGCACCCCGATCGTCGTCGACTGCGGCCGCGGCGAGGACGAGACGTACGTCGACCCCGACGCGCTCGTCGCCTGGTCGCCGACGCTCAAGGTGAAGGGCAAGCGCAGCTTCAAGGCCTCCTCCCTCATCGGGCGGGGCAGCGGCGAGGCCTACCAGATGGCCTTCTCCGGCCAGGGCATCGTCGTCGTACAGCCGAGCGAGGACAGCACCGACCGCCTCCGGGTCCGGGGCTGAGGGGGAGCGAGAACACACCATGCAGAGCCCGCTTTTCAACCACGCCGAACAGCAGAGCCAGGAGCGGTACGTCGTCCAGAACCCGCAGCTCCTGCGGGTCACCCTGGGCGGCGCCGACGACATCCTGGCCCGCAAGGGCGCGATGGTCGCCTACCAGGGACTCGTCGACTTCGACGGCGAGTACCAGACCCCGAGCCAGCGCCAGGCCCGCGCCCGCACCGGCGAGGGCCTCGACCTCATGCGCTGCTCCGGCCAGGGCACCGTCTACTTCGCCAACCTCGCCCAGAACATCCATGTGGTCGAGGTCGAGCAGGAGGGCCTGACCGTCGACAGCGCCTATGTGCTCGCGCTCGACTCGACCCTGCACACCGAGGTCATCGCCGTCGACAGCCAGTACGGCGTCTCCGGCACCGGCAAGTACCAGCTGAACATCTCCGGCCGCGGCAAGGTCGCCCTGATGACCTCGGGCCAGCCGCTGATGATGCAGGTCACGCCCGAGAAGTACGTCAGCGTCGACGCCGACGCGATCGTCGCCTGGTCCACCGGGCTGCGGGTGCAGATGCAGGCGCAGACGCACAGCACCGGCGTCCGCACCCGGCGCGGCAGCACCGGCGAGGGCTGGGAGCTCAGCTTCCTCGGCCAGGGCTTCGCCCTCGTCCAGCCCAGCGAGGTCATGCCGCCGCAGCACGTCGCCATCGGGCAGGGCCTGGCCGCCCAGTACGGCGTCGGCCAGCACGGCGCGCACGCCCAGAACCAGAACAACGCCTGGAACTGAGCCGCGCCCCGGCAGGGGGAAGACACGGGTAAGGGGCGGTCGCCACGGCGACCGCCCCTTACCCGTCACCGCGCCCGCGCGGCGTCCCGCGTCACAGACGCTTCAGCGTGTCCTCCAGGAGACGCACCACCGAGGTCCGCCACCTCCGCCACCTCGCCGTACGCGAACCAGCGCAGGTCCAGCGACTCCTCGCTGATCTCCGCCTCGGCACCGGCCGGGGCCAGCGCCGCGTACTGCACGTCCAGGTGCCAGTGGCAGGGCGCCGGAATCGGATGCCGGTCGAGCCGCACCGGACCGCCCGGCAGCAGCGTCAGACCGGAGATCCCCGACTCCTCCGCCGCCTCGCGCAGCGCCGCCGCCTCCACCGTCGGGTCGCCCGGCTCGCAGTGGCCGCCCATCTGCAGCCACATGTTCAGCTTCTTGTGCAGGGTGAGCAGCACCCGCTCGCGCGAGGGGTCGATCACCAGCGCACTGCTGGTGAGGTGACCGGCCGTGCAGGGCTTGTACATGCCGTTCTCGTGCTCCGCGAGATGCGCCAGATAGACGTCGCGGAGCTCCGGCTGGTCCTCGTACCCCTTCAGGACGAGGATCGCGTCGTCACGCAGGCTCACTCCTTGCCGCCCTCGCCCTCGGGGCCGGACTCGGAGTCGCCCTTGGCGGCCTCGCCGAGCATCTTGTCCAGCTCGGAGAAGTCCATCTGCTCCCGGTGGACGAAGCCGTCCGGGTCGTCCAGGTCGGTCGCCGTCGGCAGCATGTCCGGGTGCTCCCACAGCGCGTCCCGGCCGTCCGCCCCGCGCGCGTCCGTGAGCGAGGCCCACAGCCGGGCCGCGTCCCGCAGCCGGCGCGGCCGCAGTTCGAGGCCGATCAGGGTGGCGAAGGTCTGCTCCGCGGGGCCGCCCGTCGCCCGGCGCCGGCGCAGCGTCTCGCGCAGCGCGTCCGCCGAGGTCAGCCGGGTCTTCGCGGCCTCGTGCACCACCGCGTCCACCCAGCCCTCGACCAGCGCGAGCGCCGTCTCCAGGCGGGCCAGGGCCGCCTTCTGCTCCGGGGTGTCCTCCGGCTGGAACATGCCCTGCTGGAGCGCCTCCTGCAGCTGCTCGGGGTGGGTCGGGTCGAGCTGGCCCACCGCCTCCTCCAGCTTGGAGGTGTCGACCTTGATCCCGCGGGCGTAGCCCTCGACCGCGCCGAACAGATGCGAGCGCAGCCACGGCACGTGCGCGAAGAGGCGCTGGTGGGCCGCCTCGCGCAGGGCCAGGTAGAGCCGGACCTCGTCGGCGGGGACGCCCAGGTCCTTGCCGAAGGCCGCGACGTTCAGCGGCAGCAGCGCCGCGCGGCCGGCCGGGCCGAGCGGCAGGCCGACGTCCGTCGAGCCGACGACCTCGCCCGCGAGGGCGCCCACGGCCTGCCCGATCTGCTGGCCGAACATGGCGCCGCCCATGGAGCGCATCATGCCGATCAGCGGGCCCGCCATGGCCTGCATCTCCTGCGGCAGCACGTCGCCCATCGCCGTGCCGACCCGCTCGGCGACCGGGTCGACCAGCTGCTGCCAGGCCGGGAGGGTCGCCTCGACCCACTCGGCGCGGCTCCAGGCCACCGCCGTGTTGGCACCCGAGGGCAGCGAGGTGGCCTGGTCGAGCCACAGGTCGGCCAGACGCACCGCCTCCTCGACCGCGGACTTCTCCGCCGGGCCGACGCTGGCGTCCTTGGTGCCGTCGGGCGTGCCCTGTGCGACGACCTGGCGCGCGATCTGCTTGGCCATCTCCCAGTTGACCGGGCCGCCCTCGTAGCTGAGCATCTGGCCGAGCTGCTGGAAGGCAGCGCCGAGATCCTGGGGGTTCATCGACCCGAACATCGCGGCGAACGGGTTGTCCGCGCCGCCGGGGCCGCCCATACCGGGCAGCCCGCCGAAGCCGAACGGGTTGCCGCCCTGGCCACCGGACCCCTGGCCACCTCCGGCGGGGTCCTTCTTCTTGCCCTCGTCGCCGTTCTCCGGCTCCTCCGGCGGAAGGCCGAATCCGAATGGGGTGTCACTCACAGGTTTCCTCGGCTCGTAGGGCCGCCGGCTTCTCTTCCGACGGCGGACTCTCACCACCAGCGTAGGCGCTGGCCCTCCGGTCAGGCCGGGCCGACCGGTGAGCCGCCGCCCCGACATCCGCACCGGATCCGGGCTCGGTGCTCCGTCGGGCCGTGGCCTGCGGCAGGATGGACGCCACCTGGTACGTACGCGTCATTCGGGTACGTACTGAAGACAACCGCTGGAGACGCCCGGTGAGTTCCCCAGATCCTCAGGTTCGCGCAGCGCGAAACCACTCGACCAGGTCCGCCGCGCGCGGCCCCGTCGTCGCGGTCACCGGTGCCGCGACAGGCGTCGGCGACCTCCTGACCAGGCGCCTCGCCGCATCCGAGGAGATCAAGCAGGTCATCGCGATCGACGAGCGCCGCGGCGACGTCTCCGAGGCGCAGTGGCACATCCTGGACGTGCGCGACCCGGCCATCGCCGAGAAGCTGCGCGGGGCGGACGTCGTCGTGCACCTCGCGCTCGACCTCGACCTGGAGACCGACCCGGCCGCCCGGACGGCCTACAACGTGCGCGGCACCCAGACCGTGCTCACGGCCGCCGCCGCGGCCGGCGTGCACCGGGTGGTGCTCTGCACCTCCACCATGGTCTACGGGGCGCTGCCCGACAACGACATCCCGCTCTCCGAGGACGCCGAGCTGCGCGCCACCGCAGAGGCCACCGGCGTCGGCGACCTCCTGGAGATCGAGCGCCTCGGCCGTCGCGCCCCGCGCGCCCACCCCGGTCTGAACGTGACCGTGGTGCGGCCCGCGGTGCTGATCGGCGGCACGGACACGGCACTGACCCGCTACTTCGAGTCGCCCCGGCTGCTCGTCGTCGCCGGATCCCGCCCCACCTGGCAGTTCTGCCACGTCGACGACCTGGTCAGCGCCCTGGAGTACGCGGCCCTGGAGAAGGTCGACGGCGAGTTCGCGGTCGGCTGCGAGGGCTGGCTGGAGCAGGAGGAGGTCGAGGAGCTGTCCGGCATCCGGCGCATGGAGCTGCCCTCGGCCGTCGCCCTGGGCGCCGCGGCCCGGCTCCACCGGATCGGTCTCACCCCGTCCCCGGCGGGCGACCTGGCGTACACGATGCACCCCTGGGTGGTCAGCGTCGGGCGGCTGCACGACGCCGGCTGGCGGCCGCAGTGGACCAACGAGGAGGTGCTCGCCGCCCTCCTGGAGGAGGTCCAGGGCCGGCACACCGTCGCCGGGCGCCGGCTCGGACGCAAGGACGCGACGGCGGCGGGCGCGGCCGGTGCGACGGTGGCGCTGCTCGGCACGGCGGCCCTGGTGCGGCAGATGCGGAAGCGGCGCGGGCTGTAGGACCCTCCTACGGAGGGTCCGCCCCGCCGGTGGAAAACGCTATTCCGCGCTGTCGGTGCCGTACGGCACGATGGAGGGCATGGCAGACACGCACGCCCACGCCGGCGACCACCCCGGAGAGCGGGCCGCGGAGGACCCGATCAAGCTCCTCGCGATCCGTGACACCCCGCTCTCGGTCGACGAGGTCTTCCGCGCGGTCGGCGACGACGCGGCCGGCGGCACGACCCTTTTCGTGGGCACGGTGCGCAACCACGACGGCGGCGCCGACGTCGACGCGCTCGGGTACTCCTGCCACCCCTCCGCCGAGGCCGAGCTCCGCCGCGTCGCGGAGAAGGTCGTCGCCAACTACCCGGTGCGCGCCCTGGCCGCCGTCCACCGGGTGGGCGACCTCCATGTGGGTGACATCGCGGTCGTCGTCGCCGTCTCCTGCCCGCACCGCGGCGAGGCCTTCGAGGCCTGCCGCAAGCTCATCGACGACCTCAAGCACGAGGTCCCGATCTGGAAGCACCAGACGTTCTCGGACGGCACCGAGGAGTGGGTCGGCGCCTGCTGAGGCCCCGCCCCGAGTCTGGGGGTCCCCCCGGCCGAAGGCTGGGGGAGGGTCGGCGCCTGCTGAGGCCCCGCCCCGAGTCTGGGGGTCCCCCCGGCCGAAGGCTGGGGGAGGGTCGGCGCCTGCTGAGGCACTCGTTCCGGATCGGGGGCATGGCAAGGAGCCACGCCGACCAGCAGTAGTCGAACGCCCCGATTTGCGTAACCGCCCCCCAGGCGTGAGCGTTGGATTCGCGGATGAATAGTCTGCTGATCAACTCACTGGGGATGGGAGGTCGGGATGGCAGCGCTCGCCTGGTTGCTGATTCCGCTTTTCGCAGTCGTCGGCGCGGCGATATGGGGAAGCTGGGCTTCACGCAACAAGACCATCGGGGACGTCGCCGAGCTCGCGGGCTACGCGCGCTTCCGGGACGCCATGGAGCGGGCCCATGCGCCCGCCTCCGCTTCGGCCCGCCCCGAGCACGAGGCGGCTCCCGCCACCGCGGCGGCCCCCGTCACGAGCTCCACCACCGGCTGAGCCCCGAAGGCGCACTCACAGGCCGGTCCCGTACTGTCGTTCCATGCCACGCCGCACCGCGACGATGCTCGCCTCCACTCTGGTCCTGATCACTCTGCTCTGTGTGGGCGTCCTCATTCCGGTGCCGTACGCGGAGATGAGCCCCGGTCCGACGGTCAACACCCTCGGCGAGGCGCGCGGAGAGCCGGTCCTGCAGATCTCGGGTCGTCAGACGTACCCGACCACCGGCCACCTCAACATGACGACGGTCCGCGTCACCGGCGCGGACTACAACATGAACGCGGTCGAGGCGGTCTACGGCTGGCTGGCCCACGACAGCGTCGTCGTCCCGCACGACACCCTCTACCCGGACGGCAAGACCGAGGAGGAGTCGAGCCAGGAGAACGCCGAGGAGTTCAGCCAGTCCCAGGAGAGCGCCAAGGTCGCCGCCCTCGGGGAGCTGGGCATCCCGGTGACCACCCGGGTCGTCGTCGCCACCGTCGTCAAGGGCACCCCCGCCGAGGGTCGGCTGCACGCCGGTGACGTGATCCGCGCGGTCGACGGCGTGGCCGTCAAGGAGCCCGGCGACGTCGCCAAGCAGGTCACCAAGCGCAAGCCGGGCCAGGACGTCGAGTTCACGATCGTCCCCGCCAAGGAGGCGGCCGCCGCCGAGAAGGCCCACAAGGACGCCACGGAGACGAAGAAGGTGGTCATCACGACCACCAAGTCGAAGGAGGGCGACCGGGCCATCGTCGGCATCCAGGCCGGCACCGACCACGTCTTCCCGTTCACCATCGACATCAAGCTCGCCGACGTGGGCGGCCCCAGCGCCGGACTGATGTTCGCGCTCGGCATCGTCGACAAGCTGACCCCCGAGTCGCTCACCGGCGGCAAGTTCATCGCCGGTACCGGCACCATCGACGACAAGGGCAAGGTCGGCCCGATCGGCGGCATCGAGATGAAGCTGGTCGGCGCGCGCAACGCGGGCGCCGAGTACTTCCTCACCCCGGCGGAGAACTGCGCGGCCGCGGCCGCCGACACGCCGGACGGCCTCACCCTCGTCAAGGTGGGCACCATCGACGAGGCGACGAAGGCCCTGGAACAGCTGCGCAAGGGCGACACCGCGTCCCTGCCCAGCTGCTCCAAGAGCTGACCCGCGCGGGGAGCGCCCTACGAGGCGAAGGTCGCGGTCAGCGCGTCCGCGAGGCCCGGCACCAGGTCCGGGCCGGTGAGCACCTCGGTCGGCGAGTCCTTCTCGCGCAGCCGGATCGCCGCCTCGCGGGACCCGTCGCGCAGCACGGCCACGGTCATCCGGACCTCCTGGCGGTCCGGGTGCCGGGCCACCCACTTGGTGAGCGCCGCCCCGCTCAGGTCCTTGGGCACGGCCGCCTCGGCCGACGGCGGCAGCATCATCCGCTCCACGGTCAGCGCGCAGCCGGTGACCGCGTCGGGCCAGGCGATGGTCCCGAGGAACTCGTCGAGGGGCTTCCCGGCCGGCAGCTGGTCCTGCTCGATCGGGGTGTAGCTCGTGGCGGCGGCGGAGTCGCCGCTCAGCTGGGAAGCGAGCGAGGGCGCCTGGGCCCGCAGCTTGGCGGTGTCGACCAGGGCGAAGAGCCGGGCGGGCTGGTCCCAGCCGAGGCCCGACGCGTACTCGTCGATCTCGAGCACGGCGCGGGTGAGGGGGCTCGAGGCCATCGGGGGACCGGAGGGGGAAACGTTGGACATGGGCAATATCCTGCCTCGTCTTTCGACGGAGTTCCGCCGGGCCTTTGCCCGAGGCCCGGAACCGGACCCGGAACCGAACCCGGATCCGAACCCCGAAGCAACCCGGAACCACGTCGCCGAGACGGCAATGTCGGGAACTCGGTAAAGCCTCAGTAAGTTGCATCAGTGGGCTCTACGATCGCGGAGCCTGCTTATCGACGCATCAACCTCGAGGGGCGCACGTTGGCTTTCCAGATGCCGGACCGCGGCGGCGGCACAGGTCCGTCCGGGCCAAGGATCAGAGTCGGCAGGCCGTCCCGGCGCGCCCGTACGCTGCTGATGACGCTGGGCGTGCTGGCGGTCCTCGCCATGGCGTTCGTGATGTTCGCCGGATTCTGGACGGACTGGCTCTGGTTCCGCTCCGTCCATTACTCCTCCGTGTTCACCACCACGCTGTGGACCAAGATCGGGCTGTTCCTGGTCTTCGGTCTGCTCATGGCGCTGGCCGTCGGACTGAACATCTGGCTGGCGTACCGGCTGCGGCCGCCGCTGAGCGCGATGTCGATGGAGCAGCAGAGCCTCGACCGCTACCGGATGGGCCTGGCCCCCTTCAGGAAGTGGGTGCTGCTCGCCGTAACGGCCCTGGTCGGCCTGATCGCCGGCGCCTCCGCCTCCGGTCAGTGGCGGACCTGGCTGATGTGGGTGAACGGGGTCTCCTTCGGTCAGAAGGACCCGCAGTTCCAGCTGGACGTGGCGTTCTACGCCTTCGACCTGCCCTGGTACCGCTTCCTGCTCGCCTTCGGCTTCGCCGCCACCGTGCTCTCGCTGATCGCGGCCGCCCTGACGCACTACCTGTACGGCGGGCTGCGCGTCACCAGCCCGGGCGCCCGCGCCACCGCCGCGGCGACCGGCCACCTCTCGGTGCTGCTCGGCGTCTTCGTCTCGCTGAAGGCCGTGGCGTACTGGCTCGACCGGTACGGCCTCGCGGTGAAGTCCAGTGACTTCAAGGCCACCGGCAACTGGACCGGACTGCGGTACGTGGACGCCAACGCCTACCTCCCGGCGAAGACGATCCTGTTCTGCATCGCGGTGATCTGCGCGCTGCTGTTCTTCGCCACCCTGTGGCGGCGCACCTGGCAGCTGCCCGTGATCGGCTTCGGCCTGATGGTGCTCTCGGCGATCCTGATCGGCGGCCTCTACCCGGCCATCGTGCAGAAGTTCCAGGTCCAGCCGAACGAGCAGGCCAAGGAAGCGCCGTACATCAAGAAGAACATCGACGCGACGCGCAAGGCGTACGACATCGACTCCACCGAGCCGGAGAACTACTCGGGCAAGTCGACGGTCAAGGCCAAGGACCAGCTGCGGGCGGACGCCGACACGGCGGCCAGCTACCGGCTGATCGACCCGAACATCGTGTCGCCGACCTTCCAGCAGTTGGAGCAGAAGCGGAAGTACTACCAGTTCCCGCTGACCCTCGACGTCGACCGCTACCAGGGCAAGGACACCGTCGTCGGCCTCAGGGAGCTCAACATCAAGGGCATCCCGAAGCGGAACTGGATCAACGACCACTTCACCTACACCCACGGCTACGGCGCGATCATGGCCATGGGCACCCAGACGGACGCCAACGGCTCCCCGGTCTTCACCGAGTCCGGGCTGCCGACCACGGGCATGGTCGGTCCGTACGAGCAGCGGATCTACTACGGCGAGAAGACCGACCAGTACTCGATCGTGGGCGGGCCCCAGAAGGAGCTCGACTACGAGGCGAACGGCGAGAAGACCACCAGCTACCAGGGCAACAGCGGGGTCAGCCTCTCCAACGCCTTCAACCGCGCCGCCTACGCGGTCGCCTTCAGCGAGCCGCAGATCCTCTACTCGGGGGCCATCGGCGACGGTTCGCGGATCCTCTACAACCGCACGCCCAAGGAGCGCGTCGAGGCGGTCGCCCCCTGGCTGACCATCGACGGCGACGCCTACCCGGCGGTCGTGGACGGGCGCATCCAGTGGATCGTCGACGCGTACACCACCACCAACGGCTACCCGTACGCCTCGCGCACCACCCTCGGCGACACCACGGCCGACTCCCTGACGGTCGGCAACCAGCAGCGCGCGGTCGTCGCCCAGCAGAACCAGGTCAACTACATCCGCAACTCGGTGAAGGCCACCGTCGACGCCTACGACGGCACGGTGAACCTCTACCAGTGGGACGAGAAGGACCCGGTCCTCAAGACCTGGATGAAGGCCTTCCCCGGCACGGTCAAGGACCGTTCGGAGATCGACGCCGACCTCATGAAGCACCTGCGCTACCCGCAGGACATGTTCAAGGTCCAGCGCGAGCTGCTCACCCGCTACCACGTCCAGGACCCGGCGCAGTTCTACAGCGGCTCGGACGCCTGGCAGGTGCCGGACGACCCGACCAACAAGGACGGCAACGCCGTTCCGCCGTACTACCTGAGCATGAAGATGCCCGGTGAGTCGGCCGAGCAGTTCTCGCTCACGACGACGTTCACCCCGGCGGGCCGGCCCAACCTGGGCGCCTTCATGGCGGTGGACGCCGACGCCGACAGCAAGGACTACGGCAAGATAAGGCTGCTGAGAGTCACCTCGGACGTCCCCGGACCCCAGCAGGTGCAGAACAAGCTCAACAGCCTTCCGTCCGTGGCGACCTTCGTCCGGGACATGAAGGGTGCCGACTCCGACATCCTCTACGGCAACCTGCTCACGGTGCCGCTCGACGGCGGCTTCCTCTACGTCGAGCCGGTCTACGCCCAGGGCCGGAACGCGCAGTACCCGCTGCTCAAGAAGGTCGCGGTGTCCTATGTGGACGCGGACCAGCCGGACGGGGACACCACCAAGGACACCACGGTGTTCGAGGACAACCTCACGGCGGCGCTGAACGCGGTCTTCGGAGTCGAAGGGACCACCCCGCCGCCGACCCAGCCGCCGGGCACCAAGCCGCCGCAGCAGCCGACGACCAACGACGCCGCGCTGAAGCAGGCCATCGCCGACGCGCAGAAGGCGTACGACGAAGGCCAGGCGGCCCTGCAGAAGCAGGACTGGACGGCGTACGGCAAGGCCCAGGACGACCTGGAGGAAGCCCTGCGGCGCGCCGCGGACGCCGGGGCGAAGCTCCAGAGCGGCACGCCGGGAGCCAAGCCCGCGCCGAAGGCGACCCCGAGCACCTCGGCGAGCCCGCCGGCCGCCCCGGGAGGCTGACGGCACTGACCGGCTCCGCCCCCGCGTCGTGATAGGTTGGTTTCACCGACGCGGGGTGGAGCAGCTCGGTAGCTCGCTGGGCTCATAACCCAGAGGTCGCAGGTTCAAATCCTGTCCCCGCTACTGAAGACGAAGGCCCGGATCCATCAGGATTCGGGCCTTCGTCATGTCCGGGGAGGCGACGCATGCTCCGAAGAGCCGTGCGGAGGGGGCGAGTTGGAGTGATCCGTGTTTGACTTGTCTCTCTGTGGGCATGTCGACAAAACGCTGAAGTGACCTCACTGGCTGCGGTATACGAGGTGTACGCGGGTTGCAGGTGGTGCGACGATGGTATTTATGGGGGACAGGGCAACTCTGTTGGAGACAGGGCGGTTTGTGCAGCGGCACGCGAGGAACGCCGCAGACGAGATCATCGAGGCCGCGGGGGCCGTCGATGAGGCCGTCGACACCACCGCCGACCACGAGACCGAGGCCGAGACCGAGGCCCGCCACCGGCGTGCCGCCGAGAGCGGCGACGCCGCGGCCATGAGCGTCCTCGGCGCGCTGCTGCTGCGCCGGGGCGACCTGGACGGCGCCGAGCCGTATCTGCGCGGCGCCACCGCCGAGGGCGACCGCGCCGCCGCGAACAACCTGGGCGTGCTGCTGCACCAGCGCGGTTACCCCGACGAGGCCGCCGGCTGGTGGCGGGTCGCCGCCGTCGCCGGCTCCGCGCCCGCGGCGCACGCGCTCGGCCGCCACCACCGCGAGCGCGGCGACGAGCCCGGCGCCGAGTACTGGCTGCGCCAGTCCGCCGAACAGGGCCACGCCCTCGGCGCGTACGCCCTCGCCGACCTCCTGGAGCACCGCAGCGACGTGGGCGCCGAGCGCTGGCTGCGCGCCGCCGCCGAACAGGGACACCGCGAGGCCGCCTACCGGCTCGCCCTCGCCCTGGAGCGCCGCGCGACCGAGCCGGCCCGCGGCCCGCACACCTACGACACCGCCACCGGGCTGCGGACGGCCGCCGACGGCGCCGCCCCGGCCGGTGACGGCACCGCGGTCCCCAAGGGCGGGCTCGCCGAGGCCGAGCAGTGGTTCCGGCAGGCCGCCGCGCGCGGCCACCGGCGGGCCGCCCTGCACCTGGGCGCCCTCCTGGAGAAGCGCGGCGAGCTCAAGGAGGCCGGGCGCTGGTACCTGACCTCCGCCAAGGACGGCGAGGCGAAGGCCGCCTGCGCGCTGGGCTTCCTGCTGCGCGACGCCGGCGACGAGGAGAGCGCCGCCGTGTGGTGGCTGCGGGCCGCCCAGGACGGCGACGGCAACGCCGCCAACGCGCTGGGCGCACTGCACGCCGCCCGGGGGGAGCAGCAGACCGCCGAGCGCTGGTATCGCGCGGCCATGGACGCGGGCGATGTGAACGGCGCGTACAACCTCGGCCTGCTCTGCGCCGCACAGGAGCGCACCGCGCAGGCCGAGCAGTGGTACCGCCGCGCCGCGTACGCGGGTCACCGCGAGGCCGCCAACGCGCTGGCCGTGCTGCTCCTCCAGGCGGGTGACGCGGGCGGCGCCGAGCCCTGGTTCTCCAAGGCCGCCGAGGCCGGCAGCGTCGACGCCGCCTTCAACCTCGGCATCCTGCACGCCGGCCGCGACGACGACCGTACGGCGCTGACCTGGTACGAGCGGGCCGCCGCTGCCGGGCACACCGAGGCCGCGCTCCAGGTCGGCATCGCCTGCCTGCGGGACGGCGACGAGCAGAGCGCCGAGCGGTATCTGCGGTGCGCCGCGGGCGGCGGCAGCGCCGAGGCGGCCTTCCGGCTGGCCTCGGTCCTCGACGCGCGCCGCCCGGCGTCCGGACCGCCGGAGCTCGGCGCGCCGCGCGAGGAGAAGAGCGAGTGCGAGGAGTGGTACGAGCGGGCCGCCCAGCAGGGCCACCGCCGTGCCCAGGTGCGGGTCGGCATGCTCGCCGCCGCCCGCGGTGACGTCGCCGAGGCGGCCCGCTGGTACCGGGAGGCGGCCGAGGCCGGCTCCCGCAACGGGGCCTTCAACCTGGGGCTGCTGCTCGCCCGCGAGGGCGGGGAGCGGGAGGCCGCCCTGTGGTGGACGCGTGCCGCCCACGCCGGGCACGGCCGGGCCGCGCTGCGGCTCGCCCTGCTCGCCGCCCGCCGCGGGGAGCTCACCGAGGGGCGCCGCTGGTGCGCCCGCGCGGTGGAGCTCGGTCCCGCGGAGGTCGCGGAGCGGGCGGCGCGGCTGAGCGAGGCGCTGCACCAGGAGCTCACGGCGTGACGCGACGCTCCCACGCGTCACCCGTCCTACTGATTTGCCCTGCTCCGAACGGTCCCGTAAGGTTGGGTTCACCGACGCGGGGTGGAGCAGCTCGGTAGCTCGCTGGGCTCATAACCCAGAGGTCGCAGGTTCAAATCCTGTCCCCGCTACTCAGTAGCACGAAGGCCCGGATCCTCAGGATCCGGGCCTTCGTCGTGTCAGGGAGCGGGCCGGCCGGTGGTCACGCCCCGGGGCGCGACCACCCGCTCAGACCGAGGCGCAGCTCGGGCAGAGGCCCCGGTAGGTGACCTCGACGTTCGAGATGGTGAAGCCGAAGCGCTCCGAGTCCGGGAGGTCGGCCAGCGGGTTGCCGGCCGGGTGGACGTCGCGGATGGCGCCGCAGCGGGCGCAGACCAGGTGCTGGTGCGGCCGGTGGGCGTTCGGGTCGTAGCGCTTGGCGCGGCCGTCGGTGGCGACCTCCAGCACCTCGCCGAGCGTGACCATCTCGCCCAGCGTGTTGTACACGGTCGCCCGGGAGATCTCGGGCAGCCGCGTCACCGCGAGGGCATGGACCTCGTCGGCGGTCAGGTGCACGTGATCACCGTCGAGGACCTCGGCGACGACACGCCGCTGTGCGGTCATCCGCCAGCCTCGGCCGCGCAGTCGTTCCAACAGGTCGCTCATGGGGGTCAGCCTAACAGTCGGGGCAAGCGTGTCCCGAACGGGTGTGACTTTGGAAGCAAGCTTGACTTAGACAATGTCTATCGTAGGATCGAGTACGGGAAAGGCTCAGGACAGGGCCCGCAGGTTTGCAGCACAACCGACGCAGGAGGCGCACGTGACGCAGGGACCGCTCACCACCGAGGCCGGGGCGCCGGTCGCGGACAATCAGAACAGCGAGACGGCCGGCGTCGGCGGTCCGGTCCTCCTCCAGGACCAGCTGCTCCTGGAGAAGCTCGCCCACTTCAACCGAGAGCGCATCCCGGAGCGCGTGGTCCACGCGCGCGGCGCGGGCGCCTACGGCACCTTCACCGTGACGGCCGACGTCACGGCGTACACGAGGGCCGCGTTCCTCTCCGAGGTCGGCAAGCAGACCGAGACGTTCCTGCGCTTCTCCACCGTCGCGGGCAACCTCGGTGCGGCCGACGCGGTGCGCGACCCGCGCGGCTTCGCGCTGAAGTTCTACACCGAGGAGGGCAACTACGACCTCGTCGGCAACAACACCCCGGTGTTCTTCATCAAGGACGCCATCAAGTTCCCCGACTTCATCCACACCCAGAAGCGCGACCCGTACACGGGCAGCCAGGAGGCGGACAACGTCTGGGACTTCTGGGGGCTGAGCCCCGAGTCGACCCACCAGGTGACCTGGCTCTTCGGCGACCGCGGCATCCCCGCCTCGTACCGCCACATGAACGGCTACGGCTCGCACACCTACCAGTGGAACAACGAGGCCGGCGAGGTCTTCTGGGTCAAGTACCACTTCAAGACGGACCAGGGCGTCAAGAACCTCACCCAGGCCGAGGCGAACAGGCTCGCCGGTGAGGACCCCGACTCGCACCAGCGCGACCTGCGCGAGGCCATCGAGCGCGGCGACTTCCCCAGCTGGACCGTGCAGGTGCAGATCATGCCGGCGGCCGACGCGGCGAACTACCGCTTCAACCCCTTCGACCTCACCAAGGTGTGGCCGCACGCGGACTACCCGCCGATCGAGATCGGCAAGCTGGAGCTCAACCGCAACCCGCAGAACATCTTCGCCGAGGTCGAGCAGTCGATCTTCAGCCCGGCGCACTTCGTGCCCGGCATCGGCCCGTCCCCGGACAAGATGCTCCAGGGCCGCCTCTTCGCCTACGGCGACGCCCACCGCTACCGCGTCGGCATCAACGCCGACCACCTGCCGGTGAACCGCCCGCACGCCACCGAGGCGCGCACCCACTCCCGTGACGGCTTCCTGTACGACGGGCGTCACGGCGGTGCGAAGAACTACGAGCCCAACTCCTTCGGCGGCCCGCACCAGACCGACCGCCCGCTGTGGGCCGGCTCCTCCGTCACCGGTCTCACCGGCGACCACGCCGCCCCCTCGCACGCCGAGGACGACGACTTCGTCCAGGCGGGCGACCTCTACCGCCTGATGTCCGAGGACGAGAAGGGCCGCCTGGTCGATAACCTGGCCGGCTTCATCGCCAAGGTCTCGCGCGACGACATCGCCGAGCGGGCGGTCGACAACTTCCGCAAGGCGGACGGAGACTTCGGCAAGCGGCTCGACGCCGCGGTCCAGGCCCTGCGCGGCTGAGGGCGCCTGCCGTAGGCAGTAGAGGGCCGGACTTCCCGTATCCGTACGGGAAGTCCGGCCCTCTCGCGTCAGCCGGCGACGCTGTGCACCGGCAGCCAGCAGCGGATGATGTCGCGTACGGAGACGATGCCGACCGGACCGTGGTCGTCCAGGACCACCAGATGGCGGAAGCCGCCGCGGGTCATCGCCTCCGCGGCCTCCTCAAGGGTCCAGGTGGGCGCGGCGAAGACCACGTCCTTGGTGGTGTGGGCGTCCGCGGTCTCGTGGTCGGGGTTCCGGTCCCGGCCGATCGCGTTGAGGATGTCGCGCTCGGTGAGGATGCCGAGCCCGCTGGTGTCGGTGTCGAGGACGACGGCGGCGCCGACGCGTCGCGCCGACATCAACCGGGCCGCCTGGCGGAGGGTATGGGCCGGGCCGATGGTGAGGACCACCGTGCTCATGGCGTCACGGACGAGCATGGAGGGGACCACCTCCTGTTCGAGAACTTTTTCACAAGTTCACAAGTGGGGGGAGTCTCAGAGTGACACCGGCGGGCCCCCGCAACAAGAGGGCACACCTGTCCGCTGAGCGGACGTTCATCGGTTGTCTACCGGCGCCTTCGAGGATCGGCCGCGCAAGCCGGACCACAGAAGGGCAACGGGGATGACGATGACGAAGAAGGCGCTGCGCAGGACGGCGGGGGCCGTGGCGGCCGGACTCCTGGCGCTGGCCGGGACACTGGCGGGATCGGGCACGGCGCAGGCCGCGTACGACTCCGGCACCCACACCCTCTGGAACGACGAGCCGCTCTACCCGGGCTGGCACGTCAGCACCGACTACGCGCGGCTCATCATGCAGGGCGACGGCAACCTGGTCTTCTACCGCACCGCGAACGCCGGCGACTGGTCCCGCGCCACACCCATGTGGGCCTCGAACACCGTCGGTTGCGGCACCAGGGCGGTCATGCGGACGGAGGGCCGGCTCGTCGTCTACGGCGCCGACGGGCGCGAGTGCTCATCCCGCGGCTGGAACAAGGGCGGCAGCGCGTACGCCTGTCTCCAGGTCACCAACGAGCAGGGGCTCAGCATCTGGTACACGGACCGGCAGTGCGGCAGCTTCAGCGGCCTGACCGCGCGGAGCTTCACCAACACCTCGCGGGACATCGTCTACTCGGACCTCTACTGATCGCCTGACCAGCCCCGTACGTGGCCCCGGCCGGACCCCCTCTCCGGCCGGGGCCGCCGCGCGTCACGCGGAGAGCCGGCCCACCAGGTCCGCCACCGACCACTGCGGCCGGGCCGCGAGCCGGGCCGCCGCCGAGCGCAGCCGCGCCGGCAGGTGCCCGCACAGCGCGGCCAGTTCACGTGCCGCGCCGGACTCGCGGTGGATCCGGTCCGGGCCCGCGATCCGGGCCAGCAGCTCGTACGCGTCGTCCGGGTCGAGGGGACCGACCCGCAGCCGCGCCACCTCCGCGCCCAGCTCGCCACCCGTCCCCGCGACCAGGGCAGCGCACCCCGCCACACCCGGCAGCAGGGCGGCCGGCTCCGGCGTCCCGTCGAGCAGCACCAGGACCCGGCGGCCCGCGAGCGCCGCCCGGTAGTGGGCGGCGAGCGTCCCCGCGCCCGCGTCCTCGGGCGGCCGCACGCCCAGCGAGCGCAGAAAACCGGCCATGACCTCCCGTACGTCCCCGGCCGCGTCGCCCCGCGCGTACAGCTGCCCGTCCGGGAAGGCGTCGCGCACCCGGTGCGCCAGATGCACCGCCAGGGTCGACGTGCCCGTCCCGTACGGCCCCGAGAGCGCCACGACCGGGCTGCGGTCGGCCCCCGCCCGCAACAGCCGCTCCGCCTCCCGGACCTGTGCCCCGCGCCCCACCAGGTCGGGGATGTCCGGCGGCAGTTGGCAGGGCCGTGGGGGACGGCGGGGCGGCACGGCCGCGGCCGAGGCGAGCGACGGGTCGTCCCGGCGGATCCGCTCGGCCAGCTCGGTCACCGCACCGCCCGGGTCGAGCCCGAGCCGCCGGTCGAGCCGCTCGCGCAGCGCCGAGAAGAGCGCGAGGGCCTCCGCCCGGTGCCCGCAGCGGGACAGCGCCAGCAGACAGAGCCGGTGCGCCTCCTCGTCCTCCGGGTGCGCCGCCGCCAGGTCGCGCAGCGCCGGCAGCACCTCGGCGTGCCGGCCCAGGGCCAGTTCCGCCGCGAAGCGCGTCATGGCCGCCGCGTGCCGCGAGTCCGCGAGCCGGTCCCGGGTGCGGCGGGCCAGCGGCCCCGGCACCCCGTCGAGCGGATCCCCGGTCCAGCGGCCGAGGGCCCGGACGGCCAGCTCCCTGGCCTCCTCCGGGTCCCCGGACAGCAGGGCCGCGGCACGGGCGGCCTCGTCCTCGTACCAGAAGACGTCCACCGCCTCGCGCGGCACCGCCAGCCGGTAGCCGCCCGAGGAACCGAGCAGCGCGTCCGGCGCGTCCAGCGCCCGGCGCAGCCGATGGGCGTGCGTGCCGATCTGTCCCACCGGGTCCTTCGGCCAGTCCTCCTCTTCCTCGCCCCACAGCGCGGCGATCAGCCGCTGCGTGGGGACCAGTTCGCCCGGCGCGAGCAGCAGGGCGCACAGCAGCGCCCGCTGCTGCGGCCGGCCGAGCGCGCGTTCGTGTCCGTCGTGCCACGCGCGGGGCGGGCCGAGAATGGCGAATTCGAGTCCCATGACACCCCCGTCAGCCATGAGTCCGTCGCAGGTTGCGTGCCGCATCATAGGCGGCCGGACCGCTCGCCCCGATGGGGTTGCGCGCCCTGGGCGCGTCCCGCGCGGCTGCCGGTTCCGAGGGGGAAGGCACAGGTCAAAGCTGCGAGGGGGAGCGGGAGATGGGGCGGGCGGCGGTTCGTGCGACGGTTCGCGCGACGGGCGACGAGAAGGGGACGGGGGCGCTGCGCTTCAGCCTGCTCGGTCCCTTCCGGGCCTGGTACGGGGACGAGGAGATCGACCTGGGAAGGCCCCAGCAGCGGGCCCTGCTCGCCGTGCTCCTCGACGCGGGCGGCCGCACGGTCGGGCACGGTGTCCTGGCGGAGGGCGTCTGGGGCGGAGGCTCCGCCCCCGCGGACCCCCGCAAGGCCCTCCAACTCCTCGTCTACCGGCTGCGCTCGGCGTTCCGCCCGCACCTCGCCGAGACCCCGATCGTCCGCATCGGCGACGGCTACGCACTCCGGGTACCGGGCGCCTGGACGGACACGGGGGAGTGGCGCCGGCTGGTCGCGGCGGCGGGGGAGACGCCGGTGGGGGAGACGCCGGCGGGGGAGACGCCGGCGGGGAAGAAGAAGGAGGCAGGAGAGACGGAGGAGGAGGGGGAGGCGGTCGGCGGAGTCCCCGCTCACGTCCGGGAACTGCTCCGCGCGGCCCTCGCCCTCTGGGCGGGCGAGCCGCTCGCCGGGATCGGCGGCCCGCACGCCGAGGCGGTGCGGGCCAGGCTCCAGGAGGAGCGGCTGCGCGTGCTGGAGCAGCGGCTCGAACTGGACGCCGAGCTGGGGGACCGGGCCGGGCTCACCGCCGAGGCCGCCGCGCTCTGCCTGGAACACCCCGGACGGCCCCGGCTCGTCGCCGTGCTGATGCGGGCGCTGCACCGCGCCGGCCGCACGGCGGAGGCGCTCGCCGTCTTCGAGGACGCCCGGGGCACGCTGCCCGCCGGCGAGCAGGGCCCCGACTCGCCCGCCGGGCTCCAGCTGCGGATCCTGCGCGACGACCCCGCCCTGCTGCCCGCACCGGCCGCCCAGCCCGGCCCCGTCTGGCAGGCGCCGGAGCAGCTCCCGGCGGACCTCGCCGACTTCACCGGGCGCGGCCCCGCCGTGGACGCCCTCGCGGAGCGGCTCGCGGGGGCCGGGGGCCGGGCCGTCGTGGTGTCCGCGCTCGACGGCATGGGCGGCGTCGGCAAGACCAGTCTCGCCGTGCACGCGGCCCGCCGGGCAGCCGGCCGCTTCCCCGACGGGCAGCTCTTCGCCGATCTGCGCGGCGCCGACCGGGCGCCGCGCGAACCGGCCGCCGTCCTGGCCGAGTTCCTGCGCGCCCTCGGGGTCGCCGCCGAGGAGGTGCCGGCCGGCACCGCCGAGCGCTCCGCCTGCTACCGCTCGGCGCTCACCGGCCGCCGGGTGCTCGTCGTCCTCGACAACGCGGCCGCCCCCGAGCAGGTCGAACCGCTGCTGCCCGGCTCCGCCGACTGCGCGGTCCTCGTCACCAGCCGCACCCGGCTGCCCGGTCTGGCCGGCGCCCACCACCTCCGGGTCGACCCGCTGCCCGCCGGGGAGGCCGCCGAGCTGTTCACCCGGATCGCGGGCCCCGAGCGGGTCGCGGCGGAACCGGACCGGGTCGAGGAGATCGTCGCGGCCTGCGGACGGCTGCCGCTCGCCGTACGCATCGCCGCCTCCCGGCTCGCCGCCGACCCCGGGCTCGGCCTCGGCGCGCTCGCCGAGGGGTTGCGCGACGAACGGCGGCTCGCCGCGCTCGACGACGGGGAGCGGGCCGTCGAGGCGACCTTCGCGCTCTCGTACCACCGGCTCGCACCCGAGGCGGCGCGCGCCTTCCGGCTGCTCGCGCTCCCCGACGCGCCCGACATCGCGCTGCCGTGCGCCGCCGCGCTCCTCGACCGCAGCGAGGCGGAGGCCGACGAGCTCCTCGAAGGGCTCGTCGACCTCAACCTGCTGCAGTCGCCCGGCTTCGGCCGCTACGGCTTCCACGACCTGGTCCGCGCCTACGCCCGCGACCGGGCCGCCGACGAGGAGAGCGGCGCGGAACGGGCCGCGGCGGCGGCCCGGCTGCTCGACTTCTGCCTGGCGAGCGCCCGGAACGCCGACGCCGTCGCCCGCTCGGTCGACCCGGCCGAACAGAGCCTGCTCGACACGCCCGTCGACCGCCCGGGCCGCTCCCTCGCCACCGGTGCCGACGCCGTCCGCTGGATGCGCGAGCAGGCGGCGGTGCACGCCGCGGCCGTCGCCCTCGCCTGCGCGGACGAGGGCCTTTCGCTGGCCCAGGCGGCCGAACTCGTCGACAAGATGGGCTCGGTGCTCTTCGAACGCACCCAGACCAGCGTCATCGCCGCCCTCGCGGCCCGGGTCGCCGAGGCGGCGGAAGCACGGGGCGCCCACGGCCCGCAGGCCCTCGCCCGTTACGTACGGGGCAACATGCTCTGGCACGTCAACCGGTACGAGGAGTCGCGCGCCGAGATCGCCCGGGCGGTGGCGCTCTGCGCGGGCGCGGACAGCGGCGACGGCGGCGGCGACACCACCACCACGGGGACCGGCAACAGCACCGGCGCCGGCACGGGTACCAGCACCAGCACCCCCACCGCCGAGACCAGCACCAGCCCCAACACCGCCCCCAGCACCGCCCCCGACACCCCCCACCACGCCACCCCCGCCCCCACCGCCGGGCCCGCCGCCCGGGTTCGGGCCAAGGCGCTGCTCACCCTCGCGGGCAACGCCCGCATCCACGGACGGCACGCCGAGGCCGCCGAGTACGCGGGGGCGGCCGCCGAGGTCTTCCGCTCGCTCGGCGCCGAGCGGGCCGAGGGCAGCGCGCTGGGGGAGTTCGCCTTCAACGCCGCGCACACCGGCCGCCTCGACGAGGCACGGCGGGCCGCCGAGCGCGGCGCCGGGCTGATGAGCGGCACCGGACCGGTGTCCGCCGCGACCGGGCGCTACTACCTGGCCCGGGTACTGCGCCTGTGCGGCGACCCGGAGGGGGCGCTCGGGCACGCCACCGCGGCGCGCGAGGAGTTCGCCCGGCTCCAGGTCGCCGTGTTCGAGGCGGCGGCGGGGGACCTCGCGGCCCGGCTGCACGCCGAGTCCGGCCGGGCCGCCCTCGCCGCGGAGGCCGCCGAGGCGGTGCTGCCGCTCGCCCGCAAGACCAGTGCCGCCCTGGAGGCCGCCCTGCTGCACACCCTCGGCTCGGCGCTCGCCTCCCTCGGCCGGTCGCGCCAGGCCCGGGCCTGCCTCAGGGACGCGGCGGAGGTGTACGGGCGGCTGGGGATCGCGGAGCAGGAGGCGGAGGTCCGGGCGTCGCTGGCGAGGCTGCCTGCTGCCCCGCCACCGGGGAACGGCGGGCCGCTCAGCCGCCGAGGTAGCTGAGCAGCTCCCCGTGCAGCAGCCCGTTCGAGGCCACCGCGTTGCCGCTGTGCGGTCCGTGCCGGCCGTCGAGGCCGGTGAAGGTGCCGCCGGCCTCCTGGACGATGACCGCCGTGGCCGCCATGTCCCAGAGGGAGAGCTCCGGCTCCGCGCACAGGTCCACCGAGCCCTCGGCGACCATCATGTACGGCCAGAAATCGCCGTACGCCCGGGTCCGCCACACCGCGCGGCTGAGGTCGAGGAAGCCGTCGAGCCGGCCGCGCTCCTCCCAGCCGGTCAGGCTGGAGTAGGCGAAGGAGGCGTCCTCCAGGCGCCCGACCTTCGACACCCCGATCCGGCTCGCCGAGGAGAGGCTGCGCCCGGTGTACGCGCCGAGGCCCTTCGCCGCCCACCAGCGGCGTCCGAGGGCCGGCGCGGATACCACGCCCACCACCGGCTGGAAACCGGTCTCGCCGGCCTCCATCAGGGCGATCAGCGTCGCCCACACCGGCACCCCGCGCACGTAGTTCTTGGTGCCGTCGATGGGGTCGATCACCCAGCGGCGCGGGCCGGTGCCCTCGACGCCGTACTCCTCGCCGAGGATGGCGTCTCGCGGCCTCGCGCGCTGCAGCTGCCCGCGGATCAGCTCCTCGGCGGCCTTGTCGGCCTCGCTCACCGGGGTCATGTCGGGCTTCGTCTCGACCTTGAGGTCGAGCGCCTGGAACCGGTCCATCGTGGCCGCGTCCGCGGCATCCGCGAGGACATGGGCCAGACGCAGATCGTCGTGGTATTCGGCCATGTCGAAACTCTATCCCCCGGACAGGGATCGGCCTGCGGCGGCCCTTGACAGTGCGTGGTCGCCCGTCAACGCTGAGCGCAGTACCGAACCGGCTGGGAGGCGACGATGCCGACTGCCCGCGAAACCCTCCTCGACACGGCCCTGGCCGCCCTCGGCGCGCAGCCCTGGTCCGCGGTGCGGATGGTCGACGTCGCCGCCCGCGCCCGGGTCTCCCGGCAGACCCTCTACAACGAGTTCGGCAGCAAGGAGGGGCTCGCCCGGGCCCTGGTGCGCCGGGAGGCCGACCTCTATCTGCGCGGGGTCGAGGCCGTGCTCGGCGAGCCGGGGCCGCCCGCCCGCCGGCTCGTCTCCATGGCCGAGTGGACCGTCGCCGCTGCCGCCGCCCGGCCCGTGCTGCGGGCGCTGCTCACCGGGGCCTGGGGCGATCGGCTGCCGGTGCCGCGGCCGGCCCGCGCCGGGGCCCGTGCCGCCGCCGTGCCGGAGCAGCGGCGCGCCGACGCGGGGGTGCCCTCGCCGGGGGAACTGCTCGGGCAGGCGAGGGACCGGGCGGTGGCGCTGCTCGCGCCCGCCGCGGAGGCGGGGGACCCGGCGGGCACCGTTCGCTCCTGCGAGCTCGCGCTGCGTCTCGCGCTCTCCCTCGTGGTCGCCCCGGCGCCCGGAGGGGCCAGGGGCGATCGGGTACGCCTTGTCCGCGACGCGCTGTTCCCTGCAACTATGCACCAAGAGACGGGCGTTCGCCCGACGATGCCAGGCGGCGACTGACCTGCTACCCGCGGGAAACCTCAAGTCTTCCTCTGAACCCGGCGGTTGCCGGTGTGGTTCGCCGTGTGCGAGTGGAACGATCACCGACGCATTCCTTATTGGCATGTTCAGGCTACTGAGGAGATTCGGTGTCACCCGATACGTGGAACCGCCTACCCTTGAACGAAAGCCCGCCGCCGGAAGGCCCGTCGGGCCGCCGCCCCCTCCGCGGCCGAGCAAGAAGAATCGCCGCCGTCGCCGGTGTGGTGGCGGCCAGCCTGGTCGTCGAGACCGCCTTCGTGGTGTGGGCCGGCAACGACGCCGTCGCCGTGACCCTGCCGACGATGCAGGTCGCCCAGGCGGCCCCGGCGAAGGCGCCCAAGACCCCCGCGGCCACCGAGGCCGCCGACCTCCCGTCGGCGCAGGTCGCCGCCAGGCTCTCCGGCAAGCGCGTCGAGGCGCTGTCGGAGCGCACCGAGACCACCACGACGTGGGCCAACCCCGACGGCACGGTCACCCTGGAGGCCGCCACCGGTCCGCAGCGCTACAAGGACGCGCTGGGCAACTGGCGCACCGTCGACGTCGGCCTCGTCAAGCACCCCGACGGCAGCGTCTCCGCCGCCGACCACCCGCTCGGCCTCTCCCTGGCCGGGAAGACCCCCGCCGCCACGGCCGCGAAGATCAGGAAGTCCGGCGGCCAGGCGGGCGAGAAGAAGACCCCGTCGGTGCCGCTGATCCGGCTCGACGACCACCACGGCAAGCAGATATCCGTCAACTGGCGCGGAGAGCTCGCCGATCCGACGGTCAAGGGCACCCAGGCGCGCTACGCCGAGGCGCTGCCGTACACCGACCTGATCGTCGAGTCGACCCGCACCGGTTACGAGCAGTTCCTGGAGCTCAAGGACAAGCGGGCGGTCGACGCCAACGGCTCGGTCACCCTGACCCTGGAGGCCAAGGGCCTCAAGGCGAAGAAGAACGCCGACGGTTCGGTCACCTTCACCGACACCAAGAACGGGCGCACCGCCGCCGTCGTCCCCGCCCCCGTGATGTGGGACGCCCAGGTCGACCCGCGCAGCGGCGAGCACACCCACACCGCGAAGGTGGGGCTCGCGCTCACCCAGAACGGTGACAGCGTCGACATCACGCTGACGCCCGACGCGGCCTTCCTGGCCGACTCGAAGACGGTCTTCCCGGTCACCGTCGACCCGGCGGTCTCCGTCGGCACCAGTTTCGACACCTTCGTCCAGGAGGGCTACGGCACCGACCAGTCGGCCGCCACCGAGCTGAAGCTGGGCAACAACGGGTCCTCGCAGAAGGCCCGTTCCTTCCTGTCCTTCCCGATGGCCCAGATCTCGGGCAAGGTCATCCAGTCCGCGAAGCTCAACCTGTGGGCCACCCACTCCTGGTCCTGCACGGCCAAGTCGTGGGAGGTGTGGACCACCGGCGCGGCGAGCACCGCCACCCGCTGGACGGCCCAGCCCACCTGGAGCACCAAGCAGGCCACCAGCACCCAGACCAAGGGCTACTCCTCGGCCTGCGCCGACGGCTGGGTCAACGCCGACGTCACCTCGATGGTCCAGAGCTGGGCCTCCAACGGCAACGGCAGCAACCACCTCGGCCTGCGCGCCACCGACGAGACCGACCCGTACGGCTGGAAGCGCTTCAGCTCCGGCAACGCCGCCTCCAACACCCCGTACCTGTCGGTCACGTACAACACCAAGCCCAGCGTCGTCGCCGCGGTCTCCCCGGTGGACGGCTCGGCCACCAACGACACCACGCCGACCATCACCGGCAAGTCCACCGACGCCGACGGCAACACCGTCCAGCTCAGCTACGAGATCTGGGCCGCGGGCGGCACCGCCGCCCTGCAGAGCGGCACCTCCGGCTTCGTCGCCTCCGGCGCGGACGCCTCCTGGACGCCCGCGACCGCGCTCGCGCCCGGCTCGTACAAGTGGCGGGCCACGGCCTCCGACGGCTCGGTGTCGAGCGCCTGGTCCGCCTGGCAGAACTTCACCGTCGACACCACCGCCCCGGCGGCCACGACGATCTCGTCGAGCGACTTCCCGGCCCAGACCTGGTCCGGCACGCCCGACGCGAACGGCAACGTCTCCGGCGCCTTCACCTTCACGCCGCCGGCGACCGACGCCAAGGAGGTGCAGTACGCCCTCGACGACGGCGCCTGGACCACCCTCGGCGTCAGCGGTGCCACCGTGTCCGCCACCGTCACCGTGACCGCGGGCAAGCACACCCTGACCGCGCGCACCCGTGACGCGGCCGGCAACGTCTCCGGGCAGACCAGCCACGTCTTCTACGCCGGCGCCGGCGCGGCGCTCAACGCCCCGGCCGAGGGCGACCGTGCGGCCCGCCGCACCGCGCTCACCGCGACGGGCAAGGACACCTACACCGGCGTCACCTACCAGTACCGCCGCGGCGAGACCGACACCTGGAAGGACGTGCCGGTCGCCAACGTCACCAAGGCGGCGGACGGATCCGCCGTCGGCGCCTGGCCGCTGCCCGCCCCGGCCGGCAAGCCCGCCGCGCTGAACTGGGACGTCACCGCCACCCTCGCCGAGGACGGCCCGGTGGACGTCCGCGCGCTGTTCACCGACGGCTCCACGTCGGCGGGCTCGCCGGCCAACACCGTCGCCCTGGACCGCACCGCGGGCACCGCGCCCACCGAGCAGGTCGGCCCGGGCGAGGTCAACCTGATGACGGGTGACTTCACCCTCTCGGAGACGGACGTCTCCCTCTTCGACCTCTCCGTCAGCCGCACCGCCTCCTCCCGCAACCCCAACACCGGCGGTACGCAGGAGGGCCAGGTCGCGATCTTCGGCAAGGAGTGGAGCGCCGGCACGGTCGCCGAGGAGAGCGAGACCGACTGGGCGTACATCAAGCAGACCTCCGCCACCTCCCTCGCGCTCGTCGACGTGGAGGGCGAGGAGACCGGCTTCACCGCCACCAGCGGCGGCGGCTGGAAGCCCGAGCCCGGCGCCGAGGAGGTCAGCCTCACCGGTGCGACCAGCGGCTCCCTCACCCTGAAGGACACCGAGGGCACCATCACGGTCTTCACCAAGCCGGACCCGGCCGCCACCACCTGGCAGGTCGCCACCACCGGCATGGAGGGCCTGTCCGACACCACCACCACGGTGGTCTCCGAGGCCGTGACCGTCGACGGCAAGAAGCTGGCCCGGCCGAAGCTGGTCGTCGCCCCCAGCTCCGCCGTCGCGGCCACCACCTGCGCCGCCACCCCGACGACCCGGGGCTGCCGCGCGCTGGAGTACGTCTACGCGACCACCACCACGGCCACCGGCTACTCCAACGCCTCCGAGTTCGGTGACATCGCCGGGCAGGTCAAGGAGATCCGCGCCTGGTCCACCGAGCCCGGTGCGACGGCGGCCACCTCCAAGACCCTCTCCACCTACCGCTACGACCTCGCGGGCCGGCTGCGCCAGCAGTGGAACCCGGCCCTGTCCCAGGCCACCCAGACCCAGTACTCGTACGACAGCGCGGGCCGGATCTTCTGGGTGCAGTCCCAGGGCGAGCTGCCGTGGAACATGGACTACGGCAAGGCCGGCAACAGCCCCCTCGCCGGCGACGGCATGCTCCTGAAGGTCCGCCGCCCGGCCCTCGTCCAGGGCTCGGCCGACCAGACCAGCGGCGAGGCCGCCACCAGCATCGTCTACGACGTCCCGCTGACCGGCGGCAACGCCCCGTACGCCATGGGTGCCCAGGACGTCGCCGCCTGGGGCCAGACCGACGTGCCGACCGACGCGACCGCGGTCTTCCCCGCGGACTCCGTGCCGGCCGCGAACGTCGGCTCCGGCCTGACCGCGGGCGACTACAAGCGCGCCACGATCACCTACACGGACGTCTCCGGCCGTGAGGTGAACACCGCGAGCCCCGGCGGCTACATCTCCACCACCGAGTTCGACGAGCACGGCAACACCGTGCGCGAACTCTCCCCGGGCAACCGGGCGGTGGCGCTGGGCCTGTCCGCCGCCGACCGGGCCGTCCAGAACGAGCTCGGCATCGCCACCCGCTCCGCGGCCGAGCGCGCCGACCTGCTCGCCACCCGGTCGATCTTCGACGAGGCGGGCACCCGAGAGCTCCAGGAGCTCGGCCCGCTGCACCGCGCCACGCTCACGCAGGACCTCGTCTCCGGCGGCGCCACCGTGCTGAAGGCCGGCGACGCCACCACCGTCCGCTCCTGGACGATCAACGAGTACGACGCGGGCCGCCCCACCGACGGCACCGCCACCGTCGAGGACAAGCCCACCAAGGTCACCGTCGGCGCCCAGGTCCTCGCCTACCCCGGCGTCCAGGCCGAGCCGCTGGTCACCCAGACGCTCTACGACTGGGTCAAGGGACTGCCGGTCAAGATCATCCGTGACCCGGCGGGCCTCGCCCTCACCAGCCAGATCGAGTACGACGCCAAGGGACGCACCGTCAAGGAGCTGCTCCCGGGCGCCACCGGCACCGACGCCGGCAGCCGGGTCACCACCTACTGGTCCGCGACCGGCACCGGCGCCTGCGCCGGCCGGCCCGAGTGGGCCGACAAGGTCTGCTCCACCGGCCCCGCCGGGGCGATCACCGGCGGCGGGTCCAACCCGACCCAGCTGCCGACCGTCACCACCGAGTACAGCTGGTGGGGCACCCCGGCCAAGGTGACCACCACCGCCAACGGCACCACGCGCACCACCACGACCAGCTACGACGCGGCCGGCCGGCCGGTCACGACGACCACCACCGGCGGCCTCGGCGACGCGGTGCCCGACACCACCATCGAGTACAACGGCGAGACCGGGCGCGAGGTCAAGACCTCCTCGCCGACCGGCGGGACGATCTGGAAGGCCTACGACAAGCTCGGCCGGCTGATCTCCTACACCGACGCCGACGGCGCCGAGACCAAGACCGAGTACGACCTGCTCGACCGCCCGGTCAAGGTCAGCGACTCGGTGCCCTCCACCGTCACCTACACCTACGACACCGCCGTCGAGCCGCGCGGTCTGCTGGTCAAGACCACCGACTCCGTCGCCGGCACCTTCGAGGCCCGGTACGACGCCGACGGCAGCGTCATCAGCCAGAAGCTCCCCGGCGGTTACAGCCAGACGATCACCGAGGACACCACCGGCGCCGAGGTCAAGCGGCTCTACACCCGGGACAGCGACGGCGCCACCGTCGCCTCCGACACGGTCGACGAGTCGGTCCACGGCCAGGTCGTCCGGCACTCCGGCTGGTCCGCGCAGAGCAACACGTACGACAAGGCCGGCCGGCTCAGCACCGTCCTCGACACCGTCGGCGACGTCTGCACCCGCCGCAGCTACGCCTTCGACAAGCGCACCAACCGCACCGGCCTGACCACGGCGACCGGTGCCGCCGGCGCCGCCTGCCCGACCACCGGAGGGACCACCGCCACCCACAGCTACGACAGCGCCGACCGGATCGTCGACGCCGGCTACGTCTACGACGGCTTCGGCCGCACCACCGCGCTGCCCGGCAGCACGCTGGAGTACTACGCCAACGACCTGGTCCGCCGGCAGACCTCCGGGACCCTGCGCCAGACCTGGACCCTGGACGCCGCCCACCGCTTCCGCGGCTGGACGGTCGAGTCCTCGGCCGACGGCACCTGGACGCAGACCTCCTCCAAGGTGAACCACTACGACGGGGACGACGACGAGCCCCGCTGGATCACCGAGGACGTGGCCTCCGGCAAGCTCACCCGCAACGTCGACTCGGCCGACGGCGAGCTCGCCGCCACCACCAGCGCGAGCGGTGACACCGTCCTCCAGCTGACCAACATCCACGGCGACGTCGCCCTCCAGCTCCCGCTGAACCAGGCCGACGCCCCGCAGGTGCTCGACAGCGACGAGTACGGCAACGCCCGCACCGGCCAGCCCGTCACCCGCTACGGCTGGCTCGGCGGCAAGCAGCGCTCCAGCGAGACCGTCACCGGCCTCACGCTGATGGGCGTCCGGCTCTACAACCCGGCCACCGGCCGCTTCCTCTCGCTCGACCCGGTCTACGGCGGCAGCGCCAACGCGTACGACTACGTCAACGCGGACCCGCTGAACTCCTACGACCTCGACGGCAAGTGGGGCTGCGGCTGGTGCAAGAAGGCCTGGAAGAAGTTCAAGAAGAGCAAGATCGGCCGGCACATCCGCAGGCACCGCGGGATCTACGGCTGGGCGGCCGGCGTCGGCCTCGGCGTCATCGGCGGCGCCTGCGTCGCGGCCACCGCGGGCATCTGCGCCGGAGCGGGCGGCCTGCTCATCGGCGCCGCGTTCGGCGCGGCCGGCGGAGCGGCCCGCTATCGCATCGGCACAGCGAAGCGGAACCGGCGCGGCTACTGGAAGAACGGACTCTACGGCGCGGCCAGTGTCTTCGGACCCGGCGTGTGGAGCCGCTACCGGCTCCGCGGCGCCCCGCAGAGCGCCAAGCGCTGGATCGAGGGATTCCGGCGCGAGAAGAGCTGGGGCAAGCACCGTCGCAAGGTCCACGTCCACTGGGGATTCGGAACCCGCTGGATCCGATGAACCGTTAGTTTCGTGACCAGGGGCCGGCCGGGCCGCGTGCGACCCGGCCGGCCCCCTCGAACACCGGAGGTCCCGTCATGACCGAAGAGAACCGTGAGCCCTCGGGGGCGCTGCGACTCGCGCTGCGCGTCGACGCCTTCACCTCGTCGACCTGGGGCATCATCACCCTGACCGTGGTGCTGGGCACCCTGCTCCTCACCGGCACCACCGCGGGGATCGTCGCCGCCGTCCTGGTCTTCGCGGCCGTCGTGGCGCTCGGCCTCCTCGGCCGCCGGCACGAGCGGCTCAGTGGGCCGAGCCGGACAGCTGGAGACCGATGACGCCGACGATCACCAGCGTGATCGAGACGATCTTGAGGGTGGAGACCAGGTCGCCGAGGAAGACCATCCCGTAGATCGCCGTCCCGGCCGCCCCGATCCCCGTCCACACCGCGTACGCCGGACCCACGTCCAGCTTGCGCAGCGCCAGCGTCAGCAGACCGAAGCTGCCCAGCGCGAAGGCCGCGAACGCGATCGTCGGCCACAGCCGGGTGAAACCGTGCGAGAGCTTGAGGCAGACCGCGAAACCCGTCTCCAGGATCCCCGCGACCACCACCAGCAGCCACGCCATCGTCAGTGCCTCCCACGCCGTCGGTGACTGCTTCGCCTCACTTGGTGCGATTATGCACTTACCAGGCGTGGGCGCCCGCAAACGTGCGCGAATCAGTCGCCCTCGCGTCGCTCCCGCGTCGCGAGCAGCCGCCGCAGCGAGAAGAGCCGGGCCGGATCCGCGTGCCCCTCCGCCACCCAGCCGTCCAGCGCGCAGTCCGGCTCGTCGTGGCTGCAGGCCCGCGGGCACTCCTCCGTCCCCGGCTCCAGATCCGGGAAGGCGTGGATGACCCGCGAGGGGTCGACGTGGTGCAGCCCGAAGGAGCGCACGCCGGGCGTGTCGATGACCCAGCCCTCGGCCTTGTCCAGCGGCAGCGCGAGCGCCGAGGTCGTGGTGTGCCGGCCACGGCCGGTCACCGCGTTCACGTGTCCGGTGACCCGCCGCCGCTCCTCGGGGACCAGCGCGTTCACCAGCGTCGTCTTGCCGACGCCCGAGTGCCCGACGAAGGCCGTCACCCGGTCGCCCAGGTGCTCGCGCACCCGGTCCGCCGCGCCGCCGTCGTACAGCTCCTCGCGGTTGACCACCACGTAGGGGATGTCCAGGGCGCCGTACAGCTCCAGGATCTTCTCCGGCGGCGCCAGGTCCGACTTCGTCAGCACCAGGAAGGGATCGAGCCCGCCGTCGAAGGCCGCCACCAGACAGCGGTCGATGAGACGCGGGCGCGGCTCGGGGTCGGCCAGCGCCGTCACGATCGCCAGCTGGTCGGCGTTGGCCACCACCACCCGCTCGTACGGGTCGTCGTCGTCGGCCGTGCGGCGCAGCACCGAACTGCGCTCGCCGATCCGCACGATCCGCGCCAGGGTGTCCTTCTCGCCCGACAGATCGCCCACCAGGGACACCCGGTCCCCGACCACGGCGGCCTTGCGGCCCAGCTCGCGGGCCTTCATCGCCAGCACGACCCGGTCGTCGACCAGACAGGTCAGCCGGCCGCGGTCGACGGTGAGGACCATGCCCTCGACGGCGTCCTCGTGCTTGGGGCGGATCGTGGTGCGGGGCCGGTTGCCCTTGCGGTTGGGCCGCTGGCGGATGTCGTCCTCGTCGGTGCGCTTGCCGTAGTGCCGCATGCCTCAGACTCCGAGCATTTCGGTCCACATCCTCGGGAAGTCGGGCAAGGTCTTCTCCGTCGTCGCCACGTTCTCGATCTCCACGCCCTCCACGGCGAGGCCGATGATCGCGCCCGCGGTCGCCATCCGGTGGTCGTGGTACGTGTGGAACACCCCGCCGCGCAGCGGGCGCGGGCGGATGTGCAGACCGTCCTCGGTCTCGGTCACCTCGCCGCCGAGCCCGTTGATCTCCTTGGTCAGCGCGGCGAGCCGGTCGGTCTCGTGCAGCCGCAGGTGCGCCACGCCCCGCAGGGTCGAGGGGGAGTCGGCGAGCGCGGCGACCGCCGCGATGCCCGGGGTCAGCTCCCCGACCTCGCCCAGGTCCACGTCGATGCCGTGGATCCGGCCGGTGCCGGTGAAGGTCAGCCCCCGCTCGGTCAGCTCGCAGGAGCCACCCATCTCGGTGAAGATCTCCCGCAGCGCGTCACCGGGCTGGGTGGTGCGCGCCGGCCAGTCCGGCACGGTCACCCGGCCGCCGGTGACCAGCGCGGCGGCCAGGAACGGCTGCGCGTTGGACAGGTCGGGCTCGACCACCAGGTCACGGCCGAGCAGCGCGGACGGCGCCACCCGCCACACGTCGGGCCGCCCGCCGTGCTCCGGCTCGTCGACCTGCGCGCCGACCGCGCGCAGCATGTCGACCGTCATCCGGATGTGCGGCAGCGAGGGCAGCCGGCCGCCGACGTGCCGCACCTCCACGCCCTGGTTGAAGCGCGCGCCCGACAGCAGCAGGGCGCTCACGAACTGGGAGGACGAGGAGGCGTCGATCTCGACGACCCCGCCCTCGATGGAGCCGGCGCCGTGCACGGTCATCGGCAGCGCGCCGCGTCCGTCGTCGTCGATCCGGGTGCCGAGCGCGCGCAGCGCGTCGATGACGCCGTGCAGCGGGCGCTCGTGGGAGCGCGGGTCGCCGTCGAAGCGCACCGGCCCGTCGGCCAGGGCCGCCACCGGCGGCAGGAAGCGCATGACCGTGCCGGCGTTGCCGACGTCCACGGTCGCCGGGCCCCGCAGACCGGCCGGGATGACCCGCCAGGCCTCGCCGGTGCCGTCCGGGCCGCCCGCGACGGCGGAGCTGGACGACACGGTCTCCTCGATCCGCACGCCGAGGGTGCGCAGCCCCTCCGCCATCAGCAGGGTGTCGCGCGAGCGCAGCGGCCGGCGCACCCAGCCGGGCTCGGCGGCCAGCGCCGCGAGCACCAGGGCGCGGTTGGTGACCGACTTCGATCCGGGCACGGTGACGGTGGCGTCCACGGCGCCGCCGGCATACGGGGCGGGCCAGAGGCCGGTGAGCGGATCGGTGTGCGCGGAGCTTTCGGTCATGCCCTCACTTTACGGGGGTACTACACGCCCAGGAGCCAGCGTCCTCCGCCGATCAGCGAGCAGATCGAGACGGCGTGGAAGAACAGGAGCCACAGCGTGGGCGGCACATGGGTGAGCCGGCCGAGCTGGTCGGCGTCCGAGTCGGGCGCCCCTCCGTGCCGCCGCTTCCCCTGCAGCTCGAAGGTCGGCCGGACCCCGCCGAGCAGCAGGAACCACACCACCGCGTACGCGAAGGCCGACTGGACGTCCGGGCCGGTCAGCCAGGACACCAGCAGGAACAGGGTGCCGGTGAGCAGCACGGTGAAGATCCCGTACGCGTTGCGGACCATCACCAGCATCGCCAGCAGCAGCGCCGTGGCCAGCCACAGCAGCAGCGTCACCCGGTGGGCGCCCAGGAGCGCGGCCCCGCCGAGGCCCAGCAGCGGGGCGGCGGTGTAGCCGGCGGCGGCCGTCAGGATCATGCCGGGGCCGGTGGGGCGCCCGCGCGAGACGGTGAGCCCGCTGGTGTCGGAGTGCAGCCGGATCGACTGGAGCCGCCGGCCCGTGGCGAGCGCGACCAGGCCGTGGCCGCCCTCGTGGGCGATGGTGATCGCGTTGCGGGACAGGCGCCATAGCGCGCGGGGCACGACCGCGGCGAGCGCGGCCACCGCCGTGGCGATCACGATCCACTGCGCGGGTGCGGTCTGCGTACCGAGCAGGTCCAGGGAAGGGCTCATTTCGCGGACGGGCTCCTCGGTCGGCGGTCGGGGATGGCAGTGTGGCACTCATGTGCGGACGGTATGCGGCGAGCAGGCGCCCCGAGGACCTGGTGGACGTCTTCGAGGTCGAGAAGTGGGAGCCGGAGGAGACCCTGGCCCCCGACTGGAACGTGGCCCCGACCAAGGAGGTCTACGCGGTTCTGGAGCGTCCTCTCAAAGACGCGGAATCACGCCGGCCGGTTCGCCAGCTGCGCGCGCTGAAGTGGGGGCTCGTGCCGTCCTGGGCGAAGAGCCCGGAGGGCGCCGCCCGGATGATCAACGCCCGCGCGGAGACCCTGCACGAGAAGCCCTCCTTCAAGAAGGCCTTCGCGGCCCGCCGCTGCATCCTGCCCGCCGACGGCTATTACGAGTGGGTGACCGGCGCGGGCGAGCGCGACCTGGAGGTCGAGGGCAAGAAGAAGCGGCCCCGCAAGCAGCCGTACTTCGTGACCCCCGCCGACGGCTCGGTCTTCGCGATGGCCGGGATCTACGAGTTCTGGCGCGACCGGACCCTGCCCGACGGCGATCCCGCGGCCTGGTGGGTCACCTGCTCCGTGGTGACCACCGAGGCCGAGACCGGGCCGCTGGGCGTCGCACCCGCCGAGGGGCCGCGCTCGCTCGCCGACATCCACCCCCGGATGCCGCTGATGCTCACCCCGGACCGCTGGGACGCCTGGCTCGACCCGCACCGCACCGGCCTGGACGAGCTGCGCTCGCTGCTCGCCCCGCCGCCCGAGGGGCTGATGCGCGCCTACCCGGTGGCGACCGCGGTCAGCAACGTGCGCAACAACGGGCCCGAGCTGCTGACGGAGCTGGAGGGCCCGGAGGTGGGCACGCTGTTCTGATTCCGTGCGCCGGTTTTCCCCGCCCCGCGCGGCAGGATGGGGGCGTGACCAAGACCGAGATCGTTCCGACCGCCGCCGGGGACGCCCGGATCACCTGGGCCGCCGCGAAGAAGCCGTGGACCGTGCTCGCCGTCAGCCACGGCGCCGGCGGCGGCATCGAGGCCCGCGACCTGGTGGCCCTGGCCGCGGCGCTGCCCGCCGAGGGCGTGAGCGTCGCGCTGGTCGAGCAGCCCTGGCGGGTGGCCGGCAAGAAGATCGCCCCCGCGCCGAAGACCCTGGACACCGGCTGGCGCGGTCTGTGGCCCGCCCTCGCCGCCCCCGGCCTGCCGGTCATCGCCGGCGGCCGCAGCGCCGGCGCCCGGGTCGCCTGCCGCACCGCCGCCGAGCTCGGCGCCGCCGCGGTGCTCGCGCTGAGCTTCCCGCTGCACCCGCCGGGCAAGCCGGAGCGCTCCCGGGCCGACGAGCTCCTCGGCGCCGGGGTGCCCACCCTCGTCGTCCAGGGCGGCAACGACCCCTTCGGCAGGCCGGCCGAGTTCCCGGACGGCCCGTACACGCTCGCGGAGGTGCCGTACGGCGATCACGGCTTCGCCGTCGCCAAGAGCGCCCCCCTCTCGCAGGACGGTGCCGTCGAGGTGATCGTGCGCGAAGTGACCGCGTGGATCACGTCACTTCGGTGAGCCGGAGGGCCTGGGAATGCCGGGCGGGGGGCCGCTGTTGTGAGGGACATCGGAGCGTGAAGAGCAAAGGAAGAGGGAGTCCGTCGCATGGGTTCGACCATCTGCCCCGAGCGTGTGCAGGGCGCTGACCTGGCGGGGGTCCCCCCGGCCGACGGCTGGGGCAGGACGGTGCTGCCCGCACCCAAGGTCGCCTCTGTTCGGGCGGCGGGCGGAGCGGTTCCTCGTCTATCCTCCGAAGCGAGCGGGTCCGCGTTCGGGTTCGCCGCAGCGCTGGAGGAGGTGGGTCCGGTCACTGGGACCGACACAGGGACCGACGACGGCCCCGAGGAGACGACCGAGGAGCGCAACGCGCGCTTCGAGCGGGACGCCCTCGGCTACCTCGACCAGATGTACTCGGCCGCGCTGCGCATGACGCGCAACCCCGCGGACGCGGAGGACCTGGTGCAGGAGACCTACGCCAAGGCGTACGGCTCCTTCCACCAGTTCCGCGAGGGCACCAACCTCAAGGCGTGGCTGTACCGCATCCTCACCAACACCTTCATCAACTCGTACCGCAAGAAGCAGCGCGAGCCCCAGCGCTCCGCTGCCGAGGAGATCGAGGACTGGCAGCTCGCCCGTGCCGAGTCGCACATGTCGACCGGTCTGCGGTCCGCCGAGTCGCAGGCCCTCGACCACCTGCCTGACTCCGACGTGAAGGAAGCGCTGCAGGCGATCCCCGAGGAGTTCCGCATCGCCGTCTATCTGGCCGATGTCGAGGGCTTTGCGTACAAGGAGATCGCGGACATCATGGGGACACCCATCGGTACGGTGATGTCCCGGCTGCACCGGGGCCGCCGCCAGCTGCGCGGCATGCTCGAGGACTACGCTCGCGACCGCGGGCTGGTTCCCGCGGGCGCCGGAGAGTCGCACGATCTGAAAGGCTCGGGCTCATGAGCTGCGGAGATCCGCACGAGACGGACTGCTCAGAGGTCCTGGACCATCTCTACGAGTTCCTCGACCGAGAGATGCCCGACACCGACTGCACCAAGTTCGAGGTGCACTTCGAGGAGTGCTCGCCGTGCCTGGAGAAGTACGGCCTCGAACAGGCGGTGAAGAAGCTCGTCAAGCGCTGCTGCGGCAGCGATGACGTGCCGGTCGACCTGCGGGCCAAGGTGATGGGCCGGATCGACCTGATCCGATCCGGCCACATCGTCCCCGAGCAGGACGTGGCCACCGCTCCCCAGGAGCAGTAAGGGCCCCTCCGGGCCCGAGGACACCGGGGCCTCCCGGGCCGAGGCCGCCGGGGCCGGTCCCCGGTGTGCCCATCGGCTTGTATCACCCGATGGTGCGAATCGCCCCGGGCGGCCCGTAGGCCGCGCCCCGACTCGCTAGCGTGACGGGCGTGATGGGCGTCGAGGTCATTCCGCGAACGGCACGCGTCTACGTCGGCTGCGCCCTGCTCGCCGCCATCGCGGCCACCCTGCCCGCGTTACGGCCCGGCGCCGGCACCCCCTGGCCCACCGTTCTGCTGCTCGCCGCCCTCTACGCGGCCTGCGAGCTGCCCGCCCGCTGCTCGCTCGTCGCGCGGGCGGTGGGCCACGCCCCGCCCACCGCGGGCTCCTTCTTCCCCGTCCTGCTCGCCTCCGCGCTGCTCCTGCCCCCGGCGGCCGCCGCCCTCACCGCCTTACCCGGCGCCGTCCTGGCCGGCGTGGAACGCCCGCCGGCCGGGGTGCGCCGTGCCTGGCGGGCCGCCCAACTCGCCCTCGCCGTCTGGGCCGCCTCCGGCGCTGCCCGGCTCTTCCACTGCCGCTCCGCGCTCGGCGTCGGGCCCGACGTCCCCGACTTCCCGTACGCGCTGCTGCCGGCCGGGGCCGCCGCGCTCGCCCTCTGCCTCACCCTCACCGCCCTCGACGGCGGCATCCGCCTCACCGCCGAACAGCTCCCGCCGCGGGCCGCCTGGCGCGGACTGCTCGGCCGCACCCTCGCCCCGCACGCCGTGCACGGCCTCGCCGGACTGATGATGGCCGTGCTCTGGCGCAGCCCCTACGGGCCGGTCGCCGCGCTCTTCGTGCTGCTGCCCATGTACATCTCCTGCTGGGTCTTCGCCCAGTACCACCGCGAGCGGGCCGCCCACCAGGCCACCATCCGGGCCCTCGTCCAGGCCGTCGACATCAAGGACCGCTACACCCGCGGCCACAGCGAACGCGTCGGCCGCGCCTCCGAACTGATCGCCCGGGAGCTGGGCATGGCCGAGCCCCGCCTGGAGGTCGTACGGTTCGCCGGCATCCTCCACGACGTCGGCAAACTCGGCGTCCCCACCCGGGTGCTGCGCAAGGACGGCCCGCTCACCCCCGAGGAGCGCCGGATCATCGAGCTCCACCCCGAGTACGGGCACGAGATGGTCCGTGGCATCGGCTTCCTCGGCGAGGCCCGCACCGCGATCCTCCACCACCACGAACGCATGGACGGCAGCGGCTACCCGTACGGTCTCAAGGGCCACCAGATCCCCGAGTACGCCCGGGTGGTCGCCGTCGCCGACGCCTTCGACGCCATGACCTCCACCCGGTCCTACAGCCGCGCCCGCCCCGTCGAGACGGCCCTGGCCGAGCTGGGGCGCTGCGCGGGCACCCAGTTCGACCCCCGCATGGTCGACGCCCTCGCCCGCGCCCTGGCCCGGCACGGGTGGCAGACCGAGGTCACCGCCGACGAGGCCGCCGCCCCCGTGCCCGGCGCCCGCCCCCCACGGCCCGACGACGCGGCCCCGGCCGCCGCCCAGCCCACCGGGGCCCCCGCCGACGCGGCGCCCGCCCAGGAGCACGCGTGAGGAGCGGCGGACAGGCCCCCGGCGGAGGCCTCACCGCGGGCGCGGGCCGCTTCGGCGTCGTCGGGGTCGTCGGCGTCGTCGGCGTCGTCCACGGCGCCGCCCTGCTGCTCACCCTCGCCGGCGTCGGCACCACCCTCTGGCTCGGCGTCGAGGAGCCCGGCAACGCCCTCGCCTTCGGCGCCCTCATCGCCCTCGGCGAGCTCGCCCGCTGGGGCGCGCAGCCCGGCGAACGCGAACCCGCCCCGCTCGCCGCCGCCGGAGCCCTCGCGTACGCCCTGCTCGGCGAGAGCGCCGGCCACACCACCACCCACGGCGTCCTGCAGACCGTCGCCGTCACCGTCGCGGCCGGCCTCGCCGGGATCGTCCCCCATGTGGCCCGCGGCGCCGGCCCCGACCTCGACCACCTGTCCCGCCGAGTCCTCACCGTCTGCTTCGCCGCCCTCTGCTTCCAGCCGCTCTTCAACACCGGCGCCGTCACCGCCCGCCTCGGCCACGGCCCCTCCTACGCCCTGTACCTGCTCCTCCTGCTGCTCCTCACCGCCCTCTGCGACGCCGTCCTGGCCGCCCTGCTGCACCGCGCCCGCACCGGCCACCCCTACGGCCCGCTGCTCCGCGAGGAGCTGCGCGCCCTGCCCGGCATCGGCTCCGCCGTCTGCGCCACCGGCACCGTCATGGCCCTCGGCGTGGCCGTCGCCGGTCTGTGGGCGCTGCCCGTCTTCGCCGTACCGCTGCTGCTCACGCAGGTCTCCTACCGGCGGTACGCGGCCGTGCGGACCACCAACCGGCAGACCATCGCCTCCCTGGCCCGCGCCACCGAGATCGCCGGCTGCACCCCCCAGGGCCACGCCCGCCGGGTCGCCGAGCTCAGCCGGGCCGTCGGCCGGGAGCTGGGCCTGACCGGCTCCGCGCTGACCGTCCTCGAATACGCGGCGCTCATGCACGACATCGGACAGCTCTCCCTCGTCGACCCCGTCGAGGGCGGTGCGACCGCCCTGCTCCCGGCCGAGGAGCAGCGCAGGATCGCCCTGCTCGGCGGCGCCGTGGTCCGGCAGACCGGGGTCGCGGCGGCCGTCGCCGTCGTCGTGGAACGGCAGGCCGACCCCTACCGCGACCAGCCGCTGCCGGCCCGGATCGTCCGGGTCGTCAACGCCTACGACGACCTGGCCGCCACCACCGCGGGCGGCGGCCTCGGGGCCCTGGAGCGCCTCCGGCTCGGCACCGCCCGCGACTACCACCCCGACGTCGTCGAATCCCTCGCCAGGGTGCTCGCCCGAACCAGTGCCACCAGGGGCATCGCCCCAGTCCCCCCGGGGTAACCCATGGGTAATGAGCGCGCGTCCGACCGGGCATGGTTGGATGCGAACAAGAGGGTGAAGCGACCGGCAGGCGGGAATCGTGAGGATCTTCGGGAAGGTACGGCATCGGCCCTCCGCCTCGTGGCGGCAGGCCACCGACCGCGCGTTCACGCTGATCGGCGACGGCCGGTACGAGGACGCGGGCGCGCTGCTGACGCGTGCGGCGGACCTGGAGCCCTGGCTCTCCGAGTCCTGGTTCAACCTGGCGCTGCTGCACAAGTTCCGGCACGACTGGGAGCAGGCCAGGGCCGCCGGGCTGCGGGCCGTGGCGCTGCTCGACAAGGAGACCGGCGCCCCCGACTGGTGGAACGTCGGCATCGCCGCCACCGCGCTCCAGGACTGGCCGCTGGCCCGCCGGGCCTGGCAGGCCTACGGCCTGAAGGTCCCCGGCGCCGCCGCGGGCACCGGTGAGCCGGCCGGGATGGAGCTCGGCAGCGCGGCCGTGCGGCTCTCCCCGGAGGGCGAGGCCGAGGTCGTGTGGGGCCGCCGGCTCGACCCGGCCCGGATCGAGGTGCTGTCCATCCCGCTGCCCTCCTCGGGCCGCCGCTGGGGCGAGGTCGTGCTGCACGACGGCGTCCCGAACGGCGAGCGGACCACCACCGCGGGCCCCTCGTACCCGGTCTTCGACGAGATCGAGCTGTGGGCGCCCTCGCCGGTGCCGACCTGGGTCGTCCTCCTGGAGGCCGCCACCGAGGCCGACCGGGACGCGCTGGAGCAGCTGGCCGCCGACGCGGGCTTCGCCGCCGAGGACTGGTCCTCCTCCGTACGCCTGCTCTGCCGGGCCTGCTCGGAGTCGACGATGCCCAGCGCCGAGGGCGAGGGCGAGCACCTGGACCCGCACGACCACAGCGAGCCCGGGCATCCCGGACCGCTCGGCCACCGTTCGCCCGGCGAGCTGTGGGTGCCGGAGCGCGAGTGCGGCATCGCCGCCCCCGCGGGCCTGGTGCGCGGGCTGCTCGACGGCTGGGTCGCCGACAGCCCGGACAGCCGCGAGTGGCGTGATCTCGAAGAGGTCTGCTGAGGCGGGGGCGCCGGGCCCGTAGGCTGTCCTCCGACGGAATCGGGTTTTCAGAAGGGCGCGGCCGGACATGGCGCAGCAGGAGACGGACGAGCAGATCAACGACGGCTTCGTCGTGGACACGGAGGACTGCGAGGCGCGTGAGCTCGCACACCGCGAGCGGGGCACCTCGCGTCCGATCACGGTCGTCGGCAACCCCGTGCTCCACCGGGAGTGCAAGGACGTCACCGAGTTCGACGACGAACTGGCCCAGCTGATCGACGACATGTTCGCCAGCCAGCGCACCGCCGAGGGCGTGGGCCTGGCCGCGAACCAGATCGGCGTGGACCTGAAGGTCTTCGTCTACGACTGCATGGACGACGAGGGCGTCCGGCACGTCGGCGCCGTCTGCAACCCGGTCCTCCAGGAGCTGCCGGCCGAGCTCCGCGTGCTCGACGAGTCCAACGAGGGCTGCCTCTCGGTGCCGACCGCCTACGCGGAGCTGGCCCGCCCGGACTACGCCGAGGTGCACGGCCAGGACGCGAAGGGCAACCCGATCAAGGTGCGCGGCACGGGCTACTTCGCCCGCTGCCTCCAGCACGAGACGGACCACCTGTACGGCTTCCTGTACATCGACAAGCTCTCCAAGCGCGACCGCAAGGACGCCCTGAGGCAGATGGCCGAGGGCACCCCGCGCTACCCGGTCGTCCCGAACGACTGACCGGCCCGCAGGTACGCCGAAGGGCCCCGCTCCCGGCGTGGAGCGGGGCCCTTCGGCATGGGGGCCTCTAGAAGTCCTCGTCCAGGTCCACCGAGCCCTCGACCGCCACCTGGTAGGCGGACGGGCGGCGCTCGAAGAAGTTGGTCAGCTCCTGGACGCCCTGGAGCTCCATGAAGGCGAACGGGTTCTCCGAGCCGTACACCGGGGCGAAGCCCAGGCGGGTGAGGCGCTGGTCGGCGACGCACTGGAGGTACTCGCGCATCGACTCGGTGTTCATGCCCGGCAGGCCGTCACCGCACAGGTCGCGGCCGAACTGCAGCTCCGCCTCGACGGCCTCCCGCAGCATCGCGGTGACCTGCGCCTGGAGCTCGTCGTCGAAGAGCTCCGGCTCCTCCTTGCGGACGGTGTCCACGACCTCGAAGGCGAAGTTCATGTGCATCGTCTCGTCGCGGAACACCCAGTTGGTGCCGGTGGCCAGGCCGTGCAGCAGGCCGCGCGACCGGAACCAGTACACGTAGGCGAAGGCGCCGTAGAAGAACAGGCCCTCGATGCAGGCGGCGAAGCAGATCAGGTTGAGCAGGAAACGCCGGCGGTCGGCCTGCGTCTCCAGCCGCTCGATCTTCTCGACCGAGTCCATCCACTTGAAGCAGAACTGCGCCTTCTCGCGGATGGAGGGGATGTTCTCGACGGCCGCGAAGGCCGCCGCCCGGTCGTCCGGGTCGGGGAGGTAGGTGTCGAGCAGCGTCAGATAGAACTGGACGTGCACGGCCTCCTCGAAGAGCTGGCGCGAGAGGTAGAGCCGCGCCTCGGGGGAGTTGATGTGCTTGTAGAGCGTCAGGACCAGGTTGTTGGCCACGATCGAGTCGCCGGTCGCGAAGAAGGCGACCAGACGCCCGATCATGTGCTGCTCACCGGGGGTGAGCTTGGCGAGGTCGGCGACGTCCGAGTGGAGGTCGACCTCCTCGACGGTCCAGGTGTTCTTGATCGCGTCCCGGTAGCGCTCGTAGAAGTCCGGGTAGCGCATGGGACGGAGAGTCAGCTCGAAGCCCGGGTCGAGCAGGTTCTTGTTCTCGGTGGAGCTCATTACTGGCAGGCCTCGCAGGACTCGGGGTTCTCAAGGGAGCAGGCGATGGCGTCCGCGTCGGGCGTCGCCTGCTGGACGGGGATGGGCGCCGCGGCCTGGGCGGCGCGGGCGATCCGGGTCGCCGGGCGGGAGCGCAGGTAGTACGTGGTCTTCAGACCCTGCTTCCAGGCGTACGCGTACATCGACGACAGCTTGCCGATGGTCGGCGTCTCCATGAACAGGTTCAGGGACTGCGACTGGTCGAGGAACGGGGTGCGGGCGGCTGCCATGTCGATCAGACCGCGCTGCGGGATCTCCCAGGCCGTGCGGTACAGCTCGCGCACCTCGGCCGGCACCCAGCCGAAGTCGGCCACCGAGCCGTTGGACTCGCGCAGCGCCTCGCGGGTCTGCGCGTCCCACACGCCGAGCCGCTTCAGCTCGTCGACCAGGTACGAGTTGACCTGGAGGAACTCGCCGGACAGCGTCTCGCGCTTGAACAGGTTGGAGACCTGCGGCTCGATGCACTCGTAGACGCCCGCGATCGAGGCGATCGTCGCGGTCGGCGCGATGGCCAGCAGAAGGCTGTTGCGCATGCCGACGGCGGCGATCCGCTCGCGCAGCGCGGCCCAGCGCTCCGGCCAGTTCAGCTCGACGTCGTAGTGGTCGGGGTGCAGGACGCCCTGCGCGGTGCGGGTCTTGTCCCAGGCCGGGAGGGGGCCGCTGCGCTCGGCGAGGTCCGCGGAGGCCTCGTACGCGGCGAGCATGATCCGCTCGGCGATCCGGGTGGACAGCGCGCGCGCCTCGGCCGAGTCGAACGGCAGCTTCAGCTTGAAGAAGACGTCCTGGAGGCCCATCGCGCCCAGGCCCACCGGGCGCCAGCGGGCGTTGGAGCGGCCGGCCTGCTCGGTCGGGTAGAAGTTGATGTCGACGACCCGGTCGAGGAAGGTGACCGCGGTGCGGACGGTCTCGTCCAGGCGCTCCCAGTCGATGTCCGAACCGGCCACGAACGCGCCGAGGTTGACGGAGCCCAGGTTGCAGACGGCGGTCTCGCCGTCGTTGGTGACCTCGATGATCTCGGTGCAGAGGTTCGAGGAGTGGACGACCGTGCCGGGCTCGGCGGTCTGGTTGGCGGTGCGGTTGGACGCGTCCTTGAAGGTCATCCAGCCGTTGCCGGTCTGCGCGAGGGTGCGCATCATGCGGCCGTACAGGTCACGGGCCGGCATGGACTTCTTGGCCAGGCCCGCGGCCTCCGCCTTGCGGTACGCGGCGTCGAACTCCTCGCCGTACAGGTCGACCAGCTCGGGCACGTCGGCCGGGGAGAACAGCGACCACTCGGCGTCGGCGTTGACCCGGCGCATGAACTCGTCCGGGATCCAGTGCGCCAGGTTCAGGTTGTGGGTGCGGCGGGCGTCCTCGCCGGTGTTGTCGCGGAGCTCCAGGAACTCCTCGATGTCCGCGTGCCAGGTCTCCAGGTAGACCGCGGCGGCGCCCTTGCGGCGGCCGCCCTGGTTGACCGCGGCGACGGAGGCGTCGAGCGTCTTCAGGAACGGCACGATGCCGTTGGAGTGCCCGTTGGTGCCGCGGATCAGCGAACCGCGGGCGCGGATGCGGGAGTACGACAGGCCGATGCCGCCCGCGTGCTTCGACAGGCGCGCGACCTGGTGGTAGCGGTCGTAGATGGAGTCCAGCTCGTCCTGCGGGGAGTCCAGCAGGTAGCAGGAGGACATCTGCGGGTGGCGGGTGCCGGAGTTGAAGAGGGTGGGGGAGGACGGCAGGTAGTCCAGCCGGCTCATCAGCCCGTACAGCGCCGCCACCTCGTCCACGGCGCGGTCCGAGGTGTCCTCGGCCAGACCGGAGGCGACGCGCAGCATGAAGTGCTGCGGGGTCTCGATCACCTTGCGGGTGATCGGGTGGCGCAGCAGGTAGCGCGAGTAGAGGGTGCGCAGGCCGAAGTAGCCGAAGCGGTCGTCGCCGGCCGGGTCGATCAGCGTGTCCAGGCGCTCGGCGTGCAGGGCGACGAACTCGGCCGTGCGGTCGGCGATCAGGCCCTCGCGGTGGCCGACGGCGACGGAGGCGGAGAAGGAGACCGCGCCCTGGCCGGCCGCCTCGTCGGCGACGGTGCGGGTGAGCAGCCGGGCGGCGAGCCGGGAGTAGGCCGGGTCCTCGGCGATGAGCCCGGCGGCGGCCTCGGTGGCCAGCTCGCGCAGCTCCGCCTCGTCCGAGCCCGCGCTGCGGCCGCGCAGCGCGGCGGCGGCGACCTTGCCGGGGTCGGTGTCCGGCAGGTCGGCGGTGAGATCGGTCAGGGTCCGCAGGAGTACGGTCCCGGGTCCGTCGTTCTCGATCGCTGCGGCCGGATCGGCGGGCGCGATGGTCACGTGGGGGCTCTCCCTCGCTCGGCCCGGGGCCAGGACGGGAGGCGGGGACGGGCGGGCCGAAGGCATGGCGGCGCCGCGTCCACCGGCCCATTCCGCGAGGCCCGGACGTCTGTCGGCACCCGGAACGGACGGACCGGGCGCGCTGTCGGCAGGTGCTCGGACTCACCCGTACGCGAAACACGCAAAAGCACACCGTTGCGGGACAGTTCCGGATTTTCACCGGATTCCCCTGCGGCGACAGCGAGGACGAGCATACATGTGGGGGGCGCCTCTCTTGGCACCCCCCACATGTTGTGTGTCGTTCGGTCGGGCTAGAACTCCAGGGCGTAGGTGAGCAGTACGAACTCGGGCTCCTCGGGGATGGGGCGCCAGTCCCGCTCGGGGACGCGCAGGAAGCCGAGGCGTTCGTAGATGCGGTGGGCGGTGCGCATGTTCTCCTGGGTGGACAGGACGATCCGCGCGCAGCCCGGGACGGCCCGCGCGCGCTCGACACAGGCCCGGACGAGCGCCTCGCCGACCCCTCGGCCGCGGGCCGCGTGGCCGACGGCCAGCATCCGGATCGCGGCCTCGCCCTCGCGGGCGATGTCGCCCATCGCCCCCGGGCCCGGGACGAAGGTCACACCGCCCAGGACGGCGCCCTTCTCGTCGACGGCCACCAGCACATCCGTCAGCGCGGCCCGCCCGGCCACGTCCCGCAGGTGGTTCAGGTACCAGTCGCTGTCGCCGAAGGCGAGCAGCCCGTCGTCGAGGTAGGCCCGGCCGGTGAGCTCGCCGAGCGTCTCGTACTCCTCGGGGCGCACCGTTCTGATCGTGAAGTCCATGGCGGACAGTGTGCCCCCGGCACGACTCCGCCCGCCGCCGGGTTTCCGGGGGCGGGCGGAGCGGACGCCAGGGGGCTCAGTGCCCGGCGGCGCCGACCGTCGGGAGCTCGGTGGCGACACCCGCGTCGCCCGCGTCCGCCGTGTAGTCGGCGGGCGAGGTCTCGTCGACGCCGTCGGGCGCCTTGACGGCCTTCAGGACGAGGGTGAGGACCACGGTGACCAGCACGTTCAGCACGAAGGCGGTGAGGCCGATGTAGCCGATCTCGCCGATGCCCGGGATCTCGGCGGAGGAGCCGCCGAAGTGCTTCTGGGTGGGGCTGGCCACGCCGTACGCGGCGGCGGTGCCGTAGACCATGCCGACGGCCCAGCCGGCGAGCAGCGCCCAGCGGTGCATCCAGCGGGTGAACAGACCGCCGACCAGCGCCGGGAAGGTCTGCAGGATCCAGATGCCGCCGAGCAGCTGGAAGTTGATGGCGACGGTCTTGTCCATGGTGAGGACGAAGACCAGGGCGCCCACCTTCACCAGGAGGGAGACCAGCTTGGAGACCTTGGTCTCCTGCTTGGGGGTGGCGTCCGGCTTGAGGAAGTCCTTGTAGATGTTCCTCGTGAACAGGTTGGCCGCGGCGATCGACATGATCGCGGCCGGCACCAGCGCGCCGATGCCGATGGCGGCGAAGGCCACGCCCGCGAACCAGGCCGGGAACATGTTCTCGAAGAGCTGCGGGATGGCGAGCTGGCCGTTGGTGACCTTCACGCCGGCGGCGATCGCCATGAAGCCGAGCAGCGCGAGCAGGCCCAGCATCAGCGAGTACAGCGGCAGGATCGTGGTGTTGCGGCGGATCACCTCACGGCTCTTGGAGGAGAGCGTCGCGGTGATCGAGTGCGGGTACATGAAGAGCGCGAGCGCGGAGCCGAGCGCCAGCGTCGCGTACGTCCACTGACCGGCCTCGCCGGGCACGAGCGCGCCCTTGGGCTTGCCGGTGGCCGGGTTGACCGTCTTGTACGCCTCGGCCGCCTTGCCGAAGACCTCGTCGAAGCCGCCCAGCTTGATCGGGATGTAGATGATCGCCACCGCGATGACGATGTAGATCAGGGTGTCCTTGACGAAGGCGATGAGCGCCGGGGCGCGCAGGCCGGAGGAGTACGTGTAGGCCGCGAGGACACCGAAGGCGATGAGCAGCGGCAGGTCCTTGACGAACCAGTTGGTGTTCTCGCCGCCGCCGACGCCCATCACGTCCAGGACGGCCTGGATGCCGACGAGCTGGAGCGCGATGTACGGCATGGTGGCGAGGATGCCGGTGACGGCGACCGCCAGCGACAGGCCCTTGGAGCCGAAGCGGCCGCGGACGAAGTCGGAGGTGGTGACGTAGCCGTGCTTGTGGGAGACCGACCACAGGCGGGGCAGGAAGGTGAAGATCAGCGGGTAGACCAGGATCGTGTACGGCACGGCGAAGAAGCCGGCCGCGCCCGCCGCGTAGATGGCCGCCGGGACGGCGACGAAGGTGTACGCGGTGTAGAGGTCGCCGCCGAGCAGGAACCAGGTGATCCAGGTGCCGAACGAGCGCCCGCCCAGGCCCCATTCGTCGAGGCTGTGCTCGTTCTCGGCCCGGCGCCACTTGGCGGCCAGGAAGCCCATGACCGTGACGGCCAGGAAGAAGAAGACGAAGACGCCGAGCGCGACGCCGTTCACGCCGTCCTTCATCGCGCGTCACCTCCCTTGCGGGCGCGCTGGTCGCGCTTCCAGAGCTGGTAGGCGAGCATGGTGAGTCCGGTGGAGACGACGACCCACAGCATCTGGTACCAGTAGAAGAACGGGATGCCGATGAAGGTCGGGTCCACCTTCGCGTAGGAGCTCACCCAGAGCATCGCGACGAACGGCGCGAAGAGGCAGAGCGCGACCACCACCCTCAGCGGTGTGATGACCGGTTGTTTCCCTTGTGTCGCTTCTGACATGGCGAAACCGTCCCCTCACTGATCACCTCGTAATGACGGGGAAATCTAGGGGACGGTCTCGTTGTTAGGAACCCCTGTCCGTATAACGGATCGGGCGTCAGTCGGCGGTGCCGGTCAGTCGTTGGGGCGCTGGAGGCGGGCGACGAACTTGTAGCGGTCGCCGCGGTACACCGATCGCACCCATTCGACCGGTTCGCCCTGGGCGTCCAGGGAGTGCCGGGAGAGCATCAGCATCGGCAGGCCCACGTCCGTGCCGAGCAGTCCGGCCTCGCGCGGGGTGGCGAGGGAGGTCTCGATGGTCTCCTCGGCCTCGGCCAGGTGCACGTCGTACACCTCGGCGAGCGCCGTGTAGAGCGAGGTGTACTTCACCAGCGAACGCCGCAGCGCGGGGAAGCGCTTGGCGGACAGGTGGGTGGTCTCGATGGCCATCGGCTCGCCGCTCGCCAGGCGCAGGCGCTCGATCCGCAGCACCCGGCCGCCGGGGGAGATGTCGAGCAGTCCGGCGAGGGTGTCGTCGGCGGTGACGTACCCGATGTCGAGGAGCTGCGAGGTGGGCTCCAGGCCCTGCGCCCGCATGTCCTCGGTGTACGAGGTGAGCTGGAGGGCCTGGGAGACCTTGGGCTTGGCCACGAAGGTGCCCTTGCCCTGGATCCGCTCCAGGCGGCCCTCGACCACCAGCTCCTGGAGCGCCTGGCGCACGGTGGTGCGCGAGGTGTCGAACTCGGCGGCGAGGGTGCGCTCGGGCGGGACCGGCGTGCCGGGCGGCAGGGTCTCCGTCATGTCGAGCAAGTGCCGCTTCAGTCGGTAGTACTTGGGCACGCGCGCGGTGCGGGTGGCGGCGCCGCCCTCTGTCTCCGTGCTGCCCGCGTCCGTGGCCATGGCCTGCCTTCCCGACTCCTGTGCTGCTGCCGTCACCGGCTCCTCCGTCTGTCGCGGCTCACATGGTGGCACGGACCGGTCACGGGTCGTCGCCCTCCCTCAGGTGTCGGTCCGATAACGGACCCGACTGCCCTTCTTATACACCCTTGACACCCCTAAAGGTCTAGGCCAAGCTCCCGGTACTGGTCTACACCATTAAAGACCAGGTCCCAGCCCCACGAGCATTACTCGACGTATGTCTTCGCGCGGTGGGCAGGGGTTGCAGCATCCCTGAGGAGGGTGGCGTGAAGCGCAAGCTCATCGCGGCGATCGGCGTCGCGGGCATGATGGTCAGCATTGCCGCGTGTGGTGGCTCCGACGACAAGGGCGGGGCGAAGGCCGGCGGCGACGCCAAGGAGCTCACCGTCTGGCTGACGGTCGACGCCCAGAACAACTGGCCCGAGCTGGTCAAGGCCGCCGACGACGCGGTGACCAAGAAGCACCCGGGCATCAAGATCAAGCACGAGTACTACGGCTGGCCGGACAAGAACACCAAGCTCGACGCGGTGCTCGCGACCGACAAGGCCCCGGATGTTGTCGAGATGGGCAACACCGAGATGATCAGCTACATGGCCAAGGGCGCCTTCGCCGAGGTCGACCCGTCGAAGTTCGACAACTCCGACAAGTGGCTCGACGCGCTCAAGGACTCGGTCACCTACAACGGCAAGACCTACGGCGTCCCCTACTACGCCGGTGGCCGCGTGGGCACCTGGCGCAAGGACATCGCCGCCGAGGTGGGCGTCAAGACCGCGCCGAAGACCTGGGCCGAGCTGACCGCCGCCCTCGACAAGATCCAGGCCAAGAAGGGCGACAAGTTCAGCGCCTGGTACCAGCCCTCGCCGGACTGGTACGCCGCGATGTCCTTCGTCTTCGAGGCCGGTGGCTCCATCGCCAAGCAGGACGGCGAGACCTGGAAGGCGAACCTCTCCTCGCCCGAGTCCGTCAAGGGCCTCACCGAGTACAAGAACATCGTCGACAAGTACATGCACGGCGACAAGACGAAGGACGAGTCCGACCGTCCCGTCGTCTTCGGCCAGGGCAAGTCCGCGACGATGTTCGCCGCCGGCTGGGAGGGCGCCACCGCCGCCGACCCGAAGACCGACAAGGTCGGCGGTCTGAAGGACAAGCTCGAGAACTTCGTCATGCCCGGCCCGTCCGGCAAGAACCTCCCCGTCTTCCTCGGCGGCTCGGACCTGGCCATCCCGGTCAAGTCCCAGGCGCAGGGCGTCGCGGCCGAGTGGATCGCCGCCTTCACCGGCCCCGAGGGCCAGAAGGGCCTCATCGGCAAGGGCAACCTGCCGAACAACAAGGCGGACCTCGCCCCGCTGAAGAGCGACCCGGCCACCACCGTCGCGGCGACCGCGGCCGAGTCCAGCTGGTTCGTCCCGACCGCCCCCGGCTGGGGCCAGGTCGAGAAGGCCCAGACCCTCAAGACGATGCTCATCGAGATCGCCAACGGCAAGAAGTCGGTCGAGCAGGCGGCCAAGGACGCCGACGCCGCGATCGACAAGGTCATCAACACCAAGTGACCTATGGGCAGGGCCCCGCCACTGCGGCGGGGCCCTGCCGCCCGTACCACGAGAGGGATCGCTGAGGAGCACGGGATGAGTGCCGCAGACACAACCACCGCGAAGGTGCCGCCGGTGCGGCAATCGCCACCATCCGGCTCCGGAGCCGGTACCCCCGCCCCGCGCGGGAAGTCCACGAGCGGGGCCGGGATTCCATGGCTGCTCCTCGCGCCATGTCTGCTCGTGCTCCTCCTGGTGCTCGGCTATCCGCTGATCCGCCTGATCACCCTCTCGTTCCAGAAGTTCGGACAGCCGCAGCTGTGGGGCTTCCAGGAGGCCGAGTCGGCCGGCCTGTCGAACTTCACGAACATCCTCGGCGACGGCGAGTTCTGGACCGTCGTCCTGCGCACGGTGATCTTCGCCGCCGGCGCCGTGATCGTCACCATGGTTGTCGGCATGGCCATCGCCCTGCTCCTCCAGCGCGTCTCGGGCTGGGTCAAGCTCCTGATCAACATCGTCCTCGTGGCGAGCTGGGGCATGCCCATCATCGTGGCCACCGCCATCTTCAAGTGGCTCTTCGACGCCGACTACGGCGTCCTCAACTGGCTGCTCAGCCGGCTGCCCGGGGTCGACATGATCGGCCACAACTGGTTCGCCAGCGGCCCGCAGGGCCTCGCCGTGATCATGCTCCTGGTGGTCTGGGGCGCCGTGCCCTTCGTCGTGATCACCCTGAGCGCCGGCCTCACCCAGGTGCCCAAGGAGCTCGAAGAGGCCGCCCGCCTCGACGGCGCCGGCGCCTGGAAGGTCTTCCGCTACGTCACCCTGCCGATCCTCAAGCCCATCCTCGTCATGCTGACGACGCTCTCGGTGATCTGGGACATGGGTGTCTTCCCGCAGGTCTACGTGATGCGCAACGGCCACCCCGAGGCCGAGTTCCAGCTGCTCACCACGTACTCGTTCGACAAGGCGTTCGTCGTCAACGACTACGGCACCGGCTCCGCGATCGCGCTCGTCACGGTCCTGCTGCTGCTGGGCGTCGTGGCGGTGTACATGCGCCAGATGCTCAAGATCGGAGATGTCGAGTGAGCACCGTCAAGGCCACCGCGGCCCCCCGCGCCCCGCGCCGCCCGCGCAAGTCGAAGCTGGGCTGGAACCTGCTCGGTCTCCTCGTCTTCGTCACCGCCGGCTTCCCCGTCTACTGGATGCTCAACACGGCCTTCAAGCCGGCCAAGGACGCGATCGACCCCGACCCGCACTTCTTCCCGTCCACCTTCACGCTCGAGAACTTCAAGCGCGCCCTGGACATCGCGGACTTCTGGGGACCGGTCGTCCGCAGCCTGGTCGTCTCGACCGTCGTGGTCGTCATCGGCATCGCGGTCGGCCTGCTCGCCGCCCTCGCCATCTCCCGCTTCGCCTTCCGCGGCCGCAAGATCGTCATCGTCGGCATCCTCGCCGTCCAGATGGTCCCGCTCGTCGCGATGATCATCCCGGTCTTCCTGCTGCTCAACGACCTCGGGCAGTACGACAAGCTCAGCGGCCTGATCATCACCTACCTGACCTTCATCCTGCCCTTCACGGTGTGGACGCTGCGCGGCTTCATCGTCAACATCCCCAAGGAGCTGGAGGAGGCCGCGCAGGTCGACGGCTGCACCCCCACCGGCGCCTTCATCCGGGTCGTCTTCCCGCTGCTCGCCCCGGGCATGGTCGCCACCTCGGTCTACGGCTTCATCCAGGCCTGGAACGAGTACCTGTACGCCCTGATGCTGATGAGCCAGCAGAACCAGACGGCCACCGTCTGGCTCTCCAACTTCATCACCAAGAACGGCACCGAGTACGCCCCGATGATGGCCGGCTCGACCATGATGGCCGTCCCCATCGTGATCCTCTTCCTCCTCGTCCAGCGCAAGATGGCCGCTGGCCTGACGGCCGGCGCAGTGAAGGGATGACGTCCGCCCCATGACCATTCTCGTAAGCGGCTCGGACACCCTGACCCGGGACGCCCTCACCGTCCTCCAGCCGGGCTTCGTCGGCACCACCGCGCCCGACTGGCTGCTCCGCCGCATCGGCGAGGGACTCTCCTCGGTCGGCCTCTTCGGCCGCAACATCGTCGCCCCCGAGCAGCTCGCCACCCTCACCGCGCAACTGCGCGCCGAGCGTGACGACGTCCTGGTCGCCATCGACGAGGAGGGCGGCGACGTCACCCGCCTCGAGGTGAACGAGGGCTCCTCCTTCCCCGGCAACTACGCGCTCGGCAGCGTCGACGACGTCGAGCTCACCCGGGCCGTCGCCCGCGAGCTCGGCCGCCGGCTCGCCGAGTGCGGGGTGGACCTCAACTGGGCGCCCTCCGCCGACGTGAACTCCAACGCCGACAACCCGGTCATCGGGGTGCGCTCCTTCGGCGCCGACCCCGAGCTGGTCGCCCGGCACACCGTCGCCTATGTCGACGGCCTCCAGGCCGTGGGCGTCGCCGCCTGCACCAAGCACTTCCCCGGGCACGGCGACACCAATGTCGATTCGCACCACGCGCTGCCCCGCATCGATGTGGACCTCGACACACTGCACGCCCGTGAGCTGGTACCTTTCCGCGCCGCCATCGCCGCGGGTACCAAAGCCGTGATGAGCGCGCATATCCTGCTCTCCGCGCTCGACCCCACGCGTCCGGCCACCCTGAGCCCGCAGATCCTCACCGGTCTGCTCCGCCGGGAGCTGGGCTTCGAGGGGCTGATCGTCACCGACGGCATGGAGATGCAGGCCATCGCGTCGACGTACGGCATCGAGCGCGGATCCGTCCTCGCGATCGCCGCGGGCGCCGACGCCATCTGCGTCGGCGGCGGGCTGGCCGACGAGGACACCGTACTGCGCCTGCGCGATGCGCTGGTGAACGCGGTACGGACCGGTGAACTGCCCGAGGAGCGGCTGGCCGACGCCGCGGCGCGTGTACGCGCCCTGGCGGCCTGGACCCAGGCGCACCGGGCTCGGGGGGCTGGATCGGGGCCGGGCGCGGCAGTGCAGGAGGGGACCGCGCCCGGCACCGACGTCGGTCTCGTCGCGGCCCGCAGGGCCCTCAGGCTGACGCCGGGGGAGCGCCCGTACGAGCCGATGACGGGCGCGCCCTATGTCGCCGCCTTCACCCCGGTCGCGAACTTCGCGGTCGGCGACGAGACCCCCTGGGGCATCGCCGCCGAACTGGAGCGGCTGCTCCCGGGCACCGAGACCGGCTCCTACGGCGCCGACGCCCCGGTGGACACCGTCCTCGCCGCGGCGGGGGAGCGGCGCCTGGTCGCGGTCGTACGGGACGCCCACCGGCACCCGTGGATGACCAATGCCCTGGACGCCCTGCTCGCGGCCCGCCCGGACACCGTGGTGGTCGAGATGGGCCTCGACGAGTCGGGGCCCCGCGGGGCCCTGCACATCGCCACGCACGGCGCCGCCCGGGTCTGCGGCCGCGCCGCGGCGGAGGCGATCGTCGGCCGCTAGCCCGCGGGTCGCGTACGCGAGAGGGGCCCGGCACCTGATCCAGGTGCCGGGCCCCTCTCGCGTGGGCTCCGGGCCGGGCGGGAACGGCGGGCGCTAGATGCCCTGCCAGGCCGGCTTGTTCGCGAAGGTGTGGCGGAAGTAGTCCGCGAGCTTCAGCTTGGAGGCGGCGGCCTCGTCCACGACGACGGTCGCGTGCGGGTGCAGCTGGAGCGCGGAGGCCGGCACGAGCGCGGCGACCGGGCCCTCGACCGTCTGCGCCACGGCCTCGGCCTTGCCCTCGCCGGTGGCGAGCAGCACCAGGTGGCGGGCCTCCAGGATGGTGCCGATGCCCTGGGTGATGACGTGGTGCGGCACCTGGTCGATGTCGTCGTCGAAGAAGCGCGCGTTGTCGACCCGGGTCTGCTCGGTGAGCGTCTTGATCCGGGTGCGGGAGGCGAGCGAGGAGCAGGGCTCGTTGAAGCCGATGTGCCCGTCGGTGCCGATGCCCAGGATCTGGAGGTCGACGCCGCCGGCCTCGGCGAGCGCCCGGTCGTAGGCCTCACAGGCCGCCTGGACGTCCTCGGCGGAGCCGTCGGGGCCCATGAAGGCGTCCTGGGAGAGCCCGAGCGGCTCGACGACCTGGCGGAGCACCGTGGAGCGGTAGGACTCGGGGTGCCCGGCGGGCAGCCCCACGTACTCGTCCAGCTGGGCGATGCGGGCGCGGGAGGCGTCCACGGAGCCGGCCGCGACCTTGGCGGTCAGGGCGTCGTAGATGGGCAGCGGGGTCGATCCGGTGGCCACGCCGAGCAGCGCGTCCGGCTTGCGGCGCAGGAGGTCGGCGATGCCGTCCGCGATCAGCTCGCCGCCCGCCTTGGCGTCCTTGACGATGACAACTTCCACGCTGTGCCTGCCGATCTGGTGAGGGGCTGGAAAGGAGCCTGGTGGTATAGACCAATCTAAGCCCAAATCTAGCAGAGCCGAAGCCCTCGGGGCATGCCGTTCCGGCCCGCGGACGAGCCCCCGGGGTCCGTCGGTGACCCGCCCCACCCATCGTCGGCCGCACCCGCCCCGCCAGCCACTTGGAGCCCTCGCGCCCCGGGGCCGGCCCCGGCCGGGTCAGGCCAGGGAGCCTCCCGTCGCGTCGATCCACTGCCCCGTCACCCAGCGCCCGTCGTGGGAGGCCAGGAAGGCCACCACATCGGCTATGTCCGCCGGCTCGCCGACCTTCCCGAGGGCCGACATCGCCGCGGCCCCGGCCCAGGCCTCCGCGTTCCCCCGCAGCCAGCCGGCGTTGATGTCGGTGTCGACGATCCCCGGCGCCACCGCGTTCACCGTGATCCCGCGCGGGCCCAGCACCTTCGACAGATAGCGGGTGAAGGCGTCCAGCGCGCTCTTCGACATCGCGTACGCGATCAGCTCCGGCATCACGGCCGCGTGCGAGAGCCCCGTGGACACGTTCACGATCCGGCCGCCGTCGCGCAGCCGCTCGGCGCCCTGCTGGGCCAGGAAGAACGGGGCCTTCGTGTTGACCGCGAAGATCCGCTCGTACTCCTCCTCGCCGATCGAGGCGAAGGGGGCCGAGGCGCCGATCCCCGCGTTGTTCACCAGGATGTCCAGACCGCGGTCCTCGCCGACGGCCGCGTCGAACGCGGCCCACAGCGCGGCCGCGTCGCCCGGGACCCCGAGCTCCTGCCCGAGGGCGAAGGCCTCGCCGCCCGCGCTGCGGATCGCCTCGACCGTCTCCTTCGCCGCCGCCTCGTTGCTCCCGTAGTGCACGGCGACCCGCGCGCCGTCCCGCCCCAGGCGCTCGGCGACGGCCCGGCCGATGCCCCTGCTGCCGCCCGTGACCAGTGCCGTCTTCCCCTTGAGCACGCCCATGGCGACGCCCCCCTCGTTTCTGTAGTGGTCGTTACGAAAAGAACCGTACCATCTTTCTTAGCGACCGCTATAGAATTGGGGCCATGACCTCGAAACAGCGCGGCCGGCCCCGTTCCTTCGACCGTCCGACGGCGCTGGAGCAGGCCACGATGGCGTTCTGGGAGCACGGGTACGAGACGACCTCCGTCGCCGACCTCACCCGGGTGATGGGCATCAGCGCCCCGAGCCTCTACGCGGCCTTCGGCGACAAGAAGACGCTCTTCGAAGAGGTCGTCGAGGAGTACGCGCGCTCTCACGGGGCCTTCGGCGGCCGCGCCCTCGCGGAGGAGCCGACCGCGCGCGACGCGATCGGCCGGATGCTCAGGGAGGCGGCGGCGGAGTACACGGACCCGGCCCATCCGCGGGGCTGCCTGGTGATCTCGGCCGCGACCAACTGCTCGACCTCCGAGGTCGAGGAGGCCCTGCGGGAGCGGCGCGCGGCCAACATCGCGACCTTCGAGGCGCGGATCCGCCGGGACGTGGAGGGCGGCGAACTCCCCGCGGGGACCGACCCCCGGGCCCTCGCCCGCTTCAGCGGCGCCGTCCTCCAGGGCATGTCGCAGCAGGCCCGCGACGGCGCGAGCAGGCAGGAGCTGGAGGCGCTGGCGGAGGCGGCCATGCGGGCCTGGCCGCCGACGAAGGCCGGCGCGAAGGCCGAGGCGGGGGTCGAAAAGGCCCCGGAAACACCCGCGGGCCGCGGCGCCTGACGGGACCCTCAACCCGTCCGGCACCGCAGCCCGGAGTTGCCCGGCCGTGGGTGTGCGGTGCCCTCGGCCGTATGGGAGGTCTCGGCGCAGTCAGGGCAGAGAGCGCCGGGTACCTCGTCCACCCTCCTGTGCGGGGAGGGTGGAGGCTTCTGTACAGCATTGTGGACTAGACCATTCTCGTCTGTCCATCCATAGGAGTCTGGCCTATCCGGGCCCATCCTCCAACACGGAGGGCCGGAGATCCAGGTTCACCGCCCTGTAATTCCGCGGGTACGCTCGCACACGTGCCCTCCATGAACGACCTCGTCCGCCAGCACACCGCTCTGAGCGAGTCCGACCTCGACTGGCTCCACACGCTGGTGTCGGAGTGGCAGCTGCTCTCCGACCTCTCCTTCGCCGACCTCGTCCTGTGGGTCCCCACCCTGGACGGCACCCGGTACGTCTCCGTCGCCCAGATGCGGCCCAACACCGGGCCCACCTCCTACCAGGACGACATGGTCGGCCACCTGGTCCCGCGCGGCCGCCGCCCGCTCCTGGACGCCGCCCTCGACGAGGGACGGATCGTCCGCGAGGGCGACCCCGAGTGGCGCGAGGAGGTCCCGGTCCGGGTCGAGTCCATCCCCGTGCGCCGCGAGGGCCGCGTCCTCGGCGTCATCGCCCGCAACACCAACCTGCTCACCGTCCGGACCCCGTCCCGGTTGGAGCTCACCTACCTCCAGTCCGCCTCCGACCTGGCCCAGATGATCGCCGCGGGCACCTTCCCCTTCCCCGGCGAGCAGGTCGACATGGACTCCTCGCCGCGGGCCGGCGACGGACTGATGCGGCTCGACGCCGACGGCGTCGTCCAGTACGCCTCGCCCAACGCGCTCTCCGCCTACCACCGGCTCGGCCTCGCCGCCGACCTCACCGGCCAGCACCTCGGCCAGATCACCGCCGAGCTCGCCCCCTCCCGCGGCCCGGTCGACGAGGCCCTGGCCACGATGGCCTCCGGCTACGCCCCGCGCGAGTTCGAGGTCGAGGGCAACGGCGGGGTGATCCAGCTGCGCGCCATCCCGCTCAAGCCCAAGGGCACCCGCATCGGTTCCCTGGTGCTCCTGCGGGACGTCACCGAACTGCGCCGCCGCGAGCGCGAGTTGATCACCAAGGACGCCACCATCCGGGAGATCCACCACCGGGTGAAGAACAACCTCCAGACGGTGGCGGCCCTGTTGCGCCTCCAGGCCCGCCGGATGGACTCCGAGGGAGGCCGCGAGGCCCTCAACGAGGCCGTGCGGCGCGTCGGTTCGATCGCCATCGTCCATGAGACGCTGTCCCAGAACCTGGACGAGCGGGTCGAGTTCGACGAGATCGCGGACCGGGTGATCGCCATGGTCGCCGAGATCTCCCCGGGCAAGGTGACCTGCCGGCGCAACGGCCGCTTCGGCATCCTCGACGCCGAGGTCGCCACCCCGCTGTCCATGGTCCTCACCGAGATCCTGCAGAACGCCCTGGAGCACGCCTTCGCGCCGGGGGAGCAGGGCACCGTCGAGGTCACCGCCGTGCGCGGCGAGCCCCGGGCCGACGCCCGGCTGCTGATCACGGTGAAGGACGACGGGCGCGGTCTGCCCGAGGGCTTCGACCCGCAGCGGGCCGGCAACCTCGGTCTGCAGATCGTGCGGACCCTGGTCGAGGGCGAGCTCGGCGGCAGCTTCGACATGCAGCCGGGAGCCGAGCGAGGCACCCGCGTGGTCCTCGACATCCCCGTGCAGCCGCAGAAGTAGGAACCGCCCTTCCCCGAGGGGGAGTTCCGCGGTTCACGGCGGCAACCCACAGCAGCGAGCCCCGGACCGAGGGAAATCGGTCCGGGGCTCGAATGCTGTGGGTTACTGCTGCGTGCTGCGGCTCGAGGGCGGTGATTGCGTACACGGTGTACGCGCCGCGTGCCTCAGGCTGTCACGGTGGCTCAGGCGCTGGCGTTGCGCGCCCGGTTGCGGGCGGCGCGGCGCTTCATCGCGCGGCGCTCGTCCTCGCTGAGGCCACCCCAGACGCCGGAGTCCTGGCCGGACTCGAGCGCCCACTGCAGGCACTGCTCCATCACGGGGCAGCGACGGCAGACGGCCTTGGCTTCCTCGATCTGCAGCAGCGCAGGACCGGTGTTGCCGATGGGGAAGAACAGCTCGGGGTCTTCCTCACGACAAACGGCGTTGTGACGCCAGTCCATGGCTGCTACCTCTCTCGGTGTTACGTGCGAGTTGCTTGTGAATGTGAACGCTTTCACGAATCCCCCCGCAAGGGAAGGGCCGACTGCCAGGTGAACTGGTGTGGTCCTGGTTACTGAGGAGGGGTTCTGGCTTTCAGAGGAGGCCGGTGTTGCGGGCCGTCCCGATCGCCAAGAAGAGACTCCCAAACCCCAGCAACGGATACAACCCCTTCTGGAAAGTTTTTTTTGATTCCTCGGTGTCGGCTCGGTCACAGCCGTACTTCTAGGGGGTGGTTGGCAGCCTAAACGTTCGAGTGGAAGGACTTTCGACCCTTCCGGTCACACAATCACACGCAGTGCACGGCGAACGCCTGTGAACGTCACGCTCGTGCGCAGCCCCAGGTGGTCTCCGTCCATCTGGAGAGGGAGCGGCACCTTCGAATGCAAGGTGAAGTCGGTCAGATCGTGCAGGGTCAGCGCATGCTTGCCGTGCGGCCCGCGCTCGGGGGTCGAGGTGAGCAGCTGGGTCGCGTACCGGGCCACCGAAGGGGCCGAGAGCCGGCTCAGTCCGAGCACGTCGAGGGCCGTCTCGAAGGACGCCTCCGGGGACGCGTACACCGGACGATTCCCCAGGTAGGTCCAGGGGGAGGTGTTGCAGATTATGGAGAGGACCAGATCCTCCACAGGATCCTCACCCGGGCGCTCCAGGGTGATCGTCCCGTGCCGCCGGTTCTGCTCGCCCAGGAACTGGCGCACCACCTGACGCAGATAGAGCGCGTGGGTCGAACGCTTGCCGCGTTCGCGCTGCTGTTCGACCCGGCCGATCACGCTCGCGTCGAAACCGAAGCCGGCACAGAACGTGAACCAGCGTTCCGGCACCGCCTCGTCCTCCGTGCCCGGCGTACCGGACGCCAGCCCGAGGCTCACCGTCCGTGTCCGCCGCTCACGCAACGCGTCGAGCAGTGCGCCCGTCGCCTCCACCGCGTCGTTCGGCAGCCCCAGCGCCCGGGCGAACACATTGGTCGAACCGCCCGGCACCACCGCGAGGCCCGGCAGCCGGTCCGGATCGGGCCCCGCGTGCAGCAGCCCGTTCACCACCTCGTTGACCGTGCCGTCGCCGCCGAGGGCCACGACCAGGTCGATGTCGTCCGAGTCGGCGGCCCGGCGGCCCAGGTCACGGGCGTGACCGCGGTACTCGGTCGTGACGGCCTCCAGCTTCATCTCGCTGGCGAGCGCGTGGATCAGCACGTCCCGGGTGCGGGCACTGGTGGTGGTTGCTGCCGGGTTGACCACGAGAAGCGCGCGCATGGTCGCCAGCGTACCTACCCGGCGGTACCGGGCCCAGCCCAGGCCCGCGCCGCCCGCCCTCCGGGCGGCCCCGGCTACCCTGCCTGCATGAGCAGTGCCGAGAGTGCCGAGAGTGCAGAGATGAGCAGTACGGAGCGGACCGCGCGGCCCGGGCGCCTCACGGCCGCCGCCGCGGTGGCCGGTGCCGAGGGCCTCGCCCTGGTGGCGGGCGGCCTGTACCTGCTGGTGAAGACCCTGACCGACGCCTCCGGCGACCTCACCTCGGGCGCCATGGGCGGGGCCACCCTGATCGCCCTCGGCCTCATCCCGCTCGCCGCCGCCCGCGGCCTGCTGCTGCGACGCTCCTGGGCCCGCGGCCCCGCGGTCATCACCCAGATCCTGGCGCTGCCGGTCGCCTGGCAGCTGCTCCAGGCGAACAGCGTCATGATCCCCGCCGGCATCGCCCTCGCGGTGCTCGCCGTGACCGGCCTCGTCCTGCTGGTGAGCCCGTCCACGACCGAGGCGCTCGGCATCAAGCGCCCCGGCCAGGAAGCTTGAGCCCTACTCCTCCACCAGGAGCTTCTCGCGAAGCGAGGCCAGCGTCCTGGCCAGCAGCCGGGACACGTGCATCTGCGAGATGCCGACCTCCTGCGCGATCTGCGACTGGGTCATGTTGCCGAAGAAGCGCAGCAGCAGGATCCGCTTCTCCCGCGGCGGCAGGTCCTCCAGGAGCGGCTTGAGCGACTCCCGGTACTCGACCCCCTCCAGGGCCTCGTCCTCCGCACCCAGCGTGTCCGCGACGGCGGGCGACTCGTCGTCCGTGTCCGGCACGTCCAGGGAGAGCGTCGAGTAGGCGTTCGCCGACTCCAGGCCCTCCAGGACCTCCTCCTCCGAGATCCCGAGCCGCTCGGCGAGCTCGTGCACCGTGGGAGAGCGCCCGTGCTGCTGGGAGAGCTCCGCGGTCGCCGTGGTCAGGGCCAGGCGCAGCTCCTGGAGCCGCCTGGGCACCCGTACCGCCCAGCCCTTGTCACGGAAGTGGCGCTTGATCTCGCCGACCACCGTCGGGGTCGCGTACGTGGAGAACTCCACGCCCCGGTCCGGGTCGAACCGGTCCACCGACTTGATCAGACCGATCGTCGCCACCTGCGTCAGGTCGTCCAGCGGCTCGCCGCGGTTGCGGAAGCGCCGGGCCAGGTGCTCCACCAGCGGCAGGTGCATCCGCACCAGCCGGTCGCGCAGCGCCGCCTTCTCCGCGGAGCCCTCCGGCAGGGCGCGCAGCTCGATGAAGAGCGCCCGCGCCCCGCTGCGGTCGTGCGGATCGGGGTGCTCCGGGGCCTCGGCGTGCTCCGGGGGCTCGGGGCGCTCGGCGGCCTCCGGCGACCCCGGAGCCTCCGGGGTCCCCGGAACCTCGTTCTGCTGGTCCTGCTCGCTCATCTGGTCCGCCTGCTCCGCGTGATCCGTAGCGACCTCGACTCCAGTCTCGACCGAGACCGACCCGGCCTCGGCATCCGGATGCGGCCGTGCCTGCTGCTCAGGGATGCCGGCCGTCGCGTCCCCGCGCCTCACGCCGGGCCTGGCCCCGCGCCGCGCTGTTTGTACAGGCTGATGGAGACCGTGCGGTCGTCCGCCACCGACGACTCCACCTTGCCGGCCAGCGCCGAGAGCACCGTCCACGCGAAGGTGTCCCGCTCGGGGGCCCGGCCGTCGGTCGTCGGAGCCGAGACCGTGACGTCGAGCGAGTCGTCGACCAGCCGGAAGACGCAGCTCAGCACCGACCCCGGCACGGCCTGCTGGAGCAGGATCGCGCACGCCTCGTCGACGGCGATCCGCAGGTCCTCGATCTCGTCGAGGGTGAAGTCCAAGCGCGCCGCGAGACCGGCCGTGGCCGTACGCAGCACGGACAGGTAGGCACCCGCAGCGGGCAGCCGGACTTCCACGAAGTCCTGGGTCCCGGGCTCGCCTGCGATCTGGGACACCCTCACCTCCAAGGTGGCACAAGCTCTTTCGGGGTCCGGGGAAGAACCCCCCGGACCAGGCGGTGCGCAGTCGGTTGCGCAGTCCGCCGAGACGCTATCGCGATCCGTCCCGCCGTGTCGCCGGGGGCCCTGAGGACCGGCCCCCGCCAGGCGGCCGCGGAGACCCGCGGAGGGGTGACGTACCCAGCCGTCAGACGATCGAACCGTCCACGAAGCACCAGCGCCAGCGTTCGTTCGGCTCGAAGGTCCGCATCACCGGGTGGCCGGTCGCGGTGAAGTGCGCCGTCGCGTGCCGCCCCAGCGAGGAGTCGCAACAGCCGACGTGCCCGCAGCTGAGGCAGAGCCGCAGCTGGACGGGGTGGGTGCCGTCGGCCAGGCACTCCGGGCAGGTGGGGTTCAGCGGCGCCGGTTCGGGGCGCGGCATGTCGGCAAGGTGCGGGCACTCGCTCATGATGGCCAGGTTACGTTGTGGCGGGAGTGACGTGAGCGGGAGCGGCGCGAGGCGCAGACGGGATCGGGCATGGACGCACTGCAGTTGGTGGCACTGGTCGCGGCGAGCGCCGCGGTGGCGGGGTTCGCCCGCCGCACCCCGGTCCCCGCGCCGCTGCTCCTGGTCGCCGTCGGTCTCGCCGCCGCCTATGTGCCCGGCGTGCCGGACTACACCCTCGACCCGCACATCGTGCTGCCGCTGATCCTGCCCCCGCTGCTGTACACGGCCGCCGTCGAGTCCTCCTACCTCGACCTGCGCGCCAACATCCGGCCCGTGGCGCTGCTCTCCGTCGGCTATGTGCTCTTCGCGACGTTCGCCGTGGGCTGGCTCGCCTACGTCCTCGTGCCCGACCTGCCGCTGACCGCGGCGCTCGTCCTCGGCGCGGTCGTCGCCCCGCCGGACGCGGTCGCCGCCACCGCCATCGCCCGCAGGCTCGGGCTGCCCCACCGGATCACCACGATCCTCCAGGGCGAGTCGCTGGTGAACGACGCCACCGCCATCACCGCGTACAAGGTGGCGCTCGCCGCGGCCGTGGGGGAGGGCATCAGCTGGGCCGGCGGCCTCGGCGAGTTCGCGCTCGCCGCGCTCGGCGGCATCGGCGTCGGCCTGGTCCTCATGGTGCCCATCCACTGGCTGCGCACCCATCTGACCGAGGCCCTGCTCCAGAACACCCTCTCGCTGCTCATCCCGTTCGTCGCCTACGCCGCCGCCGAGGAGGTCGGCGCCTCCGGCGTGCTCGCCGTCGTCGTGGTCGGACTCTTCCTCGGGCACAAGAACTGGCAGGTCGACTTCGCCACCCGGCTCCAGGAGGAGGCGGTCTGGAAGATGGTCGCCTTCGTCCTGGAGTCCGCCGTCTTCGCGCTGATCGGCCTCCAGCTGCCCTATGTCGTCCGCGGCCTCGGCCGGTACGGCATGGGGGAGGCGGCCTGGTACGCGGTCGGGGTCTTCGTCGCCGTGGTCGTCGTCCGCTTCGTCTGGGTCTACCCCGCCACCTTCCTGCCCCGCTGGATGTCCGCGGGCATCCGGGAACGCGAGCCCGAGGTGGACTGGCGGGCGCCGCTGGTCGTCGGCTGGGCCGGCATGCGCGGGGTCGTCTCGCTCGCCATCGCCTTCTCCATCCCCGTCGCCACCGACGGGGTCGAGTTCCCGGCCCGCAACCTGGTCCTCTTCCTGACCTTCACCACCGTGATCGGCACCCTGGTCGTCCAGGGCCTGACCCTGCCGCCGCTGATCCGCCGCCTGAAGCTGCCCGGACGCGACCGATACCAGGAGACCCTCGCCGAGGCGCAGGCCCAGAGCGAGGCCTCGCAGGCCGCCGAGGCCCGCCTCGACGCGCTCCTCGCCGACGAGCGCAACGCCCTGCCGCCGCCCCTCGCCGACCGGCTCCGCACCGTCCTGGAACGGCGCCGCAACGCCGTGTGGGAGCGGCTCGGCGCCGTCAACGAGCTGACCGGAGAGACCGCCGACGACACCTACCGGCGGCTCTCCCGCGAGATGATCGACGCCGAGCGCGAGGTCTTCGTACAGCTGCGCGACGCGCGCCGGATCGACGACGAGATGATGCGCACCCTGCTGCGCCGGCTCGACCTGGAGGAGGCGGCGGCCTACCGGGAGGAGACCGCCTGAGGCTCCGGCGCGCCGGTGACCACGGCCGCGATCCGGGTGCCGGGGGCGAAGGCGCCCTCCTCGGCGAGCGCCACGAGACCCCACAGCATTTTGGCGACATACAACCGCTCGATGGCGAGTTCATGCCGCGCCCCGAAATCCTCGGCGAAGGCGTCGAGGGCCGGTGTCGTACGGGCGTAGCCGCCGCAGTGGAAGCGCTCGTCCAGCCGCCAGTCACCGCGCGGGCCGCCGAACGCGGCCGTCTGGAGCGCCCGCACCTCCTCGCCCAGGAAGCCGCCCTTGAGGACCGGGACGCCCAGGGCGAGGCCGGGGAATCCGGCCGCGAGACCGGCCAGCGTGCCGCCCGTCCCGCAGGCGACCGCGGCCACGTCGGCCTGGCCCGCAAGCTCGCGGCCCAGCTCCGTGCAGCCCTCGACGGCGAGCGCGTTGCTGCCGCCCTCGGGGACCACGTAGACGTCCTCGGGGGCCCCGGCCTGCCGCAGCAGCCCGGCCAGGACGGCGGGCTCGTGCTTGGCCCGGTACGTGGCGCGGTCCACGAACAGCAGGCGCATGCCGTCCGCCGCGCACCGCGCGAGCGAGGGGTTCAGCGGGCGCCCGGCCAGCTCCTCGCCGCGCACCACGCCGAGCGTGCGGAAGCCGAGCAGCCGGCCGGCGGCGGCCGTCGCCCGCAGGTGGTTGGAGTAGGCCCCGCCGAAGCTGAGCACCGGGCGGCCGGCCGCCGCCCGGAGGTTGAGGGAGAGCTTGCGCCACTTGTTGCCGGGCAGGTCGGGGTGGATCAGATCGTCCCGCTTGAGCAGCAGCGCGAGGCCGAGCCGGGTGAACCGCTCGTCCTCGACGACCTCCAGGGGCGAGGGGAGCCGGGGCCGCAGGCGGTCGAGGTCGTGCGCGTTCACCCGCCCATTCTCGCGGACAGTGGGCGTGGCCGTCCCCGGTCGGGGCCGGGTCGCCGTGGCCGGGTGCCGGCGGGGGGCGTGGGCCGGTGCCGGCAGGGTCGTGGTCGGGTGCCGGCGGGGCTGTGGGCCGGTGCCGGCGGGGGCGTGGGCCGGTGCCGGCGGGGCTGTGGGCCGGTGCCGGCGGGGGCGTGGGCCGGTGCCGGCGGGGCTGTGGCCGGGTGCCGGCAGGGGCGTGGGCCGGTGCCGGCGGGGGCGGGCGGGGGTCAGCGCAGGCGGTCGGCGATGCGTTCGCGCATCGACGCCATCGTGAAGCCGCGCGGATCGACCTTCCCCGGCTGCCACTCCAGGTGCCCGATCACGGAGCGCTGGGTCCAGCCGTGCACCCGGCAGACGGCCGCCGCGGCCTTGGCGATGGCGTCGAGCTGGACCTTGGGCCACGGATCCTCGCCGTCGCCGAGGTTCTCGCACTCGAAGCCGTAGAAGTGCCGGTTGCCGTCGGTGGTGGCCTCGTTGTCCGGCGGGAGGCCCTTCTCGGCGATGACCGCGCGCAGCACCTCGTCGTCGCCCAGACCTGCGTGGTTGGCCCTGCCGTAGCCGACCAGGTGGACGGTGCCGTCCTTGGCGATCACGCCGTGGCACAGCGGCCCGGGCAGGGAGGCGTAGCCGTCCCGGCAGATGCGGACGGTGTTGCTGGTGCCCCGGGTGACGGTGTGGTGGATCATCACGCCGTGCACGGGGCCCCAGGGGCCCTTGTGGTTGCGGTTGTGGGTGCGCCATCCGCCGACCTCGACGACGTCGAGCCCCTCGTCGCGCAGCGCGTCGAGGAAGCGGTTCGCGGACATGGGTGAGGACATGACCGGCTCCTTTCAGACAGGGGGATACCGGCCCCACTGAGGTACCGGAGCGGCGCCCTCCGCTGCCATCCGTTCGAGCCACGTGCGAGCCGATCAGGACAGAGTTCGCAGCGGACACCCGAGGCGCTCCGCTGTTCGAGTGGAAAACCGTGCGCCATGCCCAGCGGAACACCGTCAACACCCACTCTTTTGTGTAATGGCGTGGGCACTCTCCGTGCTGACAGGCTTCCCTTCGCAGATCTGTCATACGAGAGGGAGTTCCATGTCCGTTGGTTCGGTTGGCTCGGTCGACGGCGAGAGCCGCGCGGATCAGGCGGCGCCGCAGCAGAGTCTCGGCACCGCCGCCGCGCGGAACCTGGCGTCCACCACCAAGTCGGCCCCGCAGATGCAGGAGATCTCCTCCCGCTGGCTGCTGCGGACGCTGCCGTGGGTGCAGGTCCAGGGCGGCACCTACCGGGTGAACCGGCGGCTCAGCTACACCGTGGGCGACGGCCGCGTCACCTTCGTGCAGACCGGCGAGCGGGTCGCGGTCATCCCCGCCGAGCTCGGGGAGCTGCCCGCCCTGCGCGGCTACGAGGACGAGGACGCCCTCGCCGAGCTCGCGGCCCGCTGCCGCCAGCGGGAGTACGCGGCGGGCGAGGTCATCGCCGCCCGCGGGAGCAGCACCGACCGCGTCGTCCTCCTCGCCCACGGCCGGGTCGAGCGGATCGGCGAGGGGCCGTACGGCGACGAGGCCGTCCTCGGCGTCCTCGCCGACGGCGCCTACCTCGGCGAGGAAGCCCTCCTCGCCGAGGACGCCACCTGGGAGTGGACCGCCCGCGCGGCCACCGCCTGCACGGTCCTCGAACTCACCCGCGCCGACGTGCTCGCCCTCGCCGAACGGGCCGGCTCCCTGGCCGGACACCTCGCGGGCGTCGCCGCCCTGCCCCGCCAGCGCACCAACAGCTACGGCGAGGCCGCCATCGACCTCTCCGCCGGCCATGTCGGCGAGGCCGTCATCCCGGGCGCCTTCGTCGACTACGAGGCCTCCCCGCGCGAGTACGAGCTGAGCGTCGCCCAGACCGTCCTGAAGGTCCACTCCCGCGTGGCCGACCTCTACAACCACCCGATGAACCAGACCGAGCACCAGCTGCGGCTCACCGTCGAGGCGCTGCGCGAGCGCCAGGAGCACGAGCTGGTCAACCACCGGGAGTTCGGTCTCCTCGCCAACTGCGACTACGGGCAGCGGATCCAGCCCCACGACGGCGTGCCCGGCCCGGACGACCTGGACGAGCTGCTCTCCCGCAGGCGCGGCTCCCGGCTGTTCCTCGCCCACCCCCGCGCCATCGCCGCCTTCGGGCGCGAGCTCAACAAACGGGGCCTGGTGCCCGACACCGTCGAGATCGACGGCGAGCGGATCCAGACCTGGCGCGGGGTCCCGATCTTCCCGTGCGACAAGATCCCGGTCACCGACGCCGGTACGAGCTCGATCATCTGCATGCGTACGGGCGAGTCCGACCAGGGCGTGATCGGACTGCACCAGACCGGCCTCCCGGACGAGATCGAACCCGGCCTCTCGGCCCGCTTCATGGGCATCGACGCGCAGGCGATCGTCTCCTACCTGGTCACCGCCTACTACTCGGCGGCCGTCCTGGTCCCCGACGCCCTCGGCGTCCTGGAGAACGTGGAGGTCAGCCGATGGCGCTGAGCGTGGACATCGCGCCCGGGGGCCGGAGCGCCCTGCTGCTCCTCGACCGCACCCGGGACGCCGTCGACCCCGAACTGCGCCGCGCCGTCGAGTCCTTGCCCGACTCGATACGACGGGTGGCGATGTACCACTTCGGCTGGGAGCACGCGGACGGGAGCCCGGCCGAGGGGGCGGGCGGCAAGGCGATCCGCCCGGCCCTGGTGCTCGCGGCCGCCCGTGCCTTCGGCGCGGACCCGGCCCCGGCGGTGAAGGCCGCCGCCGCGGTGGAGCTGGCCCACAACTTCACCCTGCTCCACGACGACATCGTCGACGAGGACCCCACCCGCCGCCACCGGCCCACGGCCTGGACGGTGTTCGGCGTCCCCGACGCCCTGATGGCGGGTGACGCGATGTCCGCTCTCGCGCTGCGGCTGCTCGCCGAGGACCCCCACCCGGCCGCGACCGCCGCAGCGGCCCGGCTGGCCGACTGCGTCATCGAGCTGTGCGCCGGGCAGCAGGCCGACTGCGCCTTCGAGCGGCGCGGGCCGCGCGAGGTGGGCCTGGACGAGGTGGTGCGGATGGCCGCGGCCAAGACCGGTGCCCTGCTCGGCTGCGCCTGCGCGGTGGGCGCGCTGTACGCCGGGGCGGGGGAGGAGGAGGTCGCCGCGATGGACGCGTTCGGCCGGGAGGCCGGGCTCGCGTTCCAGCTGATCGACGACCTGATCGGCATCTGGGGCGACCCGGGCCGGACCGGCAAGCCGGCCGGCGCCGACCTGGTCGCCCGTAAGAAGTCGCTGCCGGTCGTGGCGGCGCTCGGCTCCGGGACCCCGGCGGGCGAGGAGCTGGCCGAGCTGTACGCGCGCCCGGTCCTCGACGCCGAGGCGGTACGGGCGGCGGCGGACGCGGTCGAGCGGGCGGGGGCCCGGGACTGGGCGCAGATCCAGGCGGGCGAGCGCATGGCCCGTGCGGTGGAGCAGCTCTCCAGGGCGGTCCCGGACCTCGCGGCGGCCGGGGACCTGCTGGCGCTGGCGGAGTTCGTGACGCGGCGCACGCGCTGAGGGGTCCCCCGGAACCCGCCGAGAAAGGGGCTTGCGAAACCACTACGGGTGAAGCACTATGGGTGCAGTGGTCAGCGGTGGTGGAACCAGCGCGGATCGACCACGCCCCCTACGGAAAGAGATTCCGGCTTGCGCAAGCTCACGTACTACGTCGCCTGCACCCTCGACGGCTTCATCGGAGACCCCCATGGCGACGCCTCGTCCATGTTCCGCTTCGTGGACGAGGAGTACGCCGCCTTCATGTACGGCGAATACCCGGACACCGTCCCCACCGCGTTCCGCGAGGCCGCCGGTCTCGCGGACGTGCCCAACAAGCGCTTCGACACGGTGATCCAGGGCCTCGGTTCGTACCGCCTGGCCCTGGACGCCGGCATCACCAGCCCGTACGCCCACCTGCGGGAGCTCGTCGCGAGCCGCTCGCTCACCGAGTCGCCCGACCCCAACGTGGAGCTGGTCGCCGGCGACCTCGCCGCCAGGGTCCGCGCGCTCAAGGCCGAGGACGGCGGCCTCGGCATCTGGCTCTGCGGCGGCGGCCAGGTCGCCGGACAGCTCGTCGAGGAGATCGACGAACTCGTCATCAAGTCGTACCCGCAGGTCTACGGCTCCGGTACGCCGATGTTCGGCGGCGGCTTCGGCATCCGCGACTTCGCGCTCGACGACGTCCGGAGCTTCGGCAACGGGGTCGTCGTGCGGACGTACACCAGGAAGCGCTGACAGGGCTCGCGCCCTACGCTGGAGCCATGGTCGACGTGGCGCCGCACACCACACGGGACCCCCGGGCCGTGCACCCCTGCCCGGCCTGCGGGGAGCCCCGTGCCGTACTCGCGAAACGGCACAAGGTCCTCGGGGCCTGGGTGCCGGAGTGGGAGGTGCAGCCGTGCCGCAACCCGCGGTGCGAGCTGTACGAGCCGGAGCACGCCTCCGAGGACGCCCCCGAGCCCCCTGCGGGCGGGGGTACGGAAGCCGCTACCCCGCATCTGACCGGCAAGAACGGCGAGAGCGGCGAGACCGGGAGAAGTCCGGCCCCGGGGTGACCGGACGCGCGCCGGAGCCGGTCATACCGCTACAGTCCGCGCATGTCATCGGAGTCGACAGAAGTCTGGACCGGTTGGTACCGGGACCGCCTCGGCGCGGAAGCGATCACCATCGCGGCCGACGGGGGCCATGTGGCCACCCGGATCAGGGGAATCGAGTACACGGGCGCGAGCTTCGCCGAGCTGCGCGCCGCGGACGAGGGCGGGCAGGTCCTCACCGGTTGCGTACTGGAGTGGGACCTCCCGCTCCCCGTCGTCACGGACGGAGCCGCCCAACAGGCCACCCTGAGCTGCCTGCTGACGCTCGCCGAGCGGGCCGACCTCAGCCTCACGCTGCACTACGGCGGCGCGGCCTTCGAATCCGGCATCGCCGGCTGCGACTTCGAGGAGGCCCTCGCCCGGGTCAGGCGCCAGCTGCCGCCCGGCACCGAGTTCGGCCGGCGGCTGCCGCAGGCCGCCTGACCGCCCGCCCGCACACGAGGCGGCGAGGCCGGGCCGACCCCCGTGGGGGCCGGCCCGGCCTCGTCCTCGTGCCCGGGCTCAGGAGGTCTTGAACGCCGAGGCGAGGCCGTAGCGCCACAGCTGGTCGACACGGGAGCGTTCCTGGGAGTTGGGATACGCGTTCTGGCAGGACGTGCCGGGCCCGCCACCGGACATCAGCTCGCTGCACGGGCCGCTGTAGTGGTCGGGCAGACCGAGCACGTGCCCGGTCTCGTGGGCGGTGACGCGGGTGGAGTTGTACTGCTGGTTCTGCCGGTAGTCGAGGAAGATGTAGCCGTTGCCGTGGCCGTCGGTGCTCGCGTACGAACCGCGCGAGTCATTGCCCTCGTAGTAGGAGAAGTCGGCGTTGGACCCCTCCACCAGCCGGACGTTGACCACGGAGCTGTTCCAGATCTGCGCGGAACGGGATATCTGGGTGCGGAAGCTGGGTGCGTTGGCGGTGCTGTAGACGACGGTGACGGCGGTGGCACCAGGCGTGGCGGCCCGCTTCTTCGCCACGGACTTCACGACGGCGTCGAAGAACGCCTGGTTGGCCTTGGCCTCGGCGGTCGAACCGGCATAGCCCGCGTACGGCGCGGGGGACACGTCCGCCGAGGCGGGCGCTGCGCCGAGGGACAGGGTGAGGCCGGCGCCGAGGGCGGCGGTCAGCAGGGACGTGAGGACCTTCGGGTGTCGCATGGGGGGCTCCTCCTGTGGGGTTGAGGAGAGTGTCGGGGGAGCCGGGACGCACGGGAATGATGCCGACAGCCGATAACACGAAGACATCACCCCGCCCAACTCCCGCCGCATCCGCCCCGGTTGCCACCCCGCAGGCCCTCTGGTGCCGCCCCGCGCCCCCGCCCTAACCTCGGCACCATGGAGCTGGAGGTGAGGCACCTGCGGGCGCTGTGTGCCATCGCGGACACCGGAAGCCTGCACAAGGCGGCCCGCCGACTGGGTGTGAGCCAGCCGTCCCTGACCACCCAACTGCGCCGCATCGAGGACGCCCTGGGCGGGGAGCTCTTCTCCCGCACCCGCACCGGCTGCCACCCCACCCCGCTGGGCCGCACCGTCCTCGGCCGGGCCCGGCCCCTCGTGGACGGCATGACCGCGCTGGTCACCGAGACCCGGGCCGCGGCGGCGCGCGCGGGCGGCCCCGCCCTCCGGGTCGGCTCCACCGCGAGCCGCGCGCTGCCCGGCTGGCTGCGCCGGCTCCGCCACGTCCTGCCGGGCAGCGACATCGCCCTGCGGGTGGACGTCTCGGCCCACGCCCTGCTGCGCACGGTCGCCGCCGGCCGCCTGGACCTGGCCTTCGTCCACGAGGTCGAGGGCTGCCCGCTGCGCGTCCCGCCGGGCCTGCGCGGCCGCGTCCTGGTCGAACGGGAGCCCCAGTTCATCTCCATGGCCCGCGACCACCCGGCGGCCGGCCAGGAGGTCGTGGAGCTCGCCGACCTCGCCGACGACCGGTGGGCCGTGGACCCGGCCGTCGACGGCGAATGGGACGGCCTGCACCGGGTGCTGCGCGCCGCGGGCCTCGACCCGCCGCTGCTGCACGCCGACTACCACACGGCCGCCTCGCTCATCGCGCTCGGCGAGGCCGTCGCCCCCTGCCAGCCCACCTCGGGCCCGCGCGAGGACATGGCCGTCCGCCCCCTGCGGGGCGACCCGCTGGCCGTCCGCCTCCTGCTGTACGCGGCGCCGGGCGTCCCGCTGGACCGTCCGTACGCCGAACTGGCCGCCGCCTACCGCGAGGCGGCCCTCAGCGCGGCCCCGTACCGGAGCTGGCTGCGTGCGGGCGGGACGGCGGGACCGTGCATGATGACGGCATGAATCCCGAGCACCCGGCCCGTGTCCGGCACGCCCGCCCCGAGGACCTGGACCGCGTCGCCGAACTGGCCGCCGAACACGCCGCCTACGAGAAGGCCGCCCCGCCCGCCCCCGGCCTGGCCGCCCGCCTCCACCGGCTGCTGTTCGCCACCCCGTCCCCCCGCCTGCGCTGCCTGGTCGCCGAGCTCCCCGACACCACCCTCGCCGGCTACGCGACCTGCGCCCCCGAACTCTCCACCTGGGACGCCGCCGAGTACCTCCACATGGACTGCCTCTATCTCACCGAGGCGGCCCGCGGCCACGGTCTGGGCGCCCTCCTGGTGGCGGCCGTCCAGGCGGAGGCGACGGCCCTGGGCCTCACCGAGGTCCAGTGGCAGACCCCGCCGTGGAACGAGGGCGCCATCCGCTTCTACGACCGCCTGGGCGCGACGTCGAAGGAGAAGCGGCGCTACTCCCTGCCGGTCGCCTGACACGCGGCGGGGGCCCGGACCGCGTGTCGCGCTCCGGGCCCCCGGCCGTACGGTGCCGGCCCCCGGCGCCGGATGCGTCAGCCCTGCTCGGCTTCCCCACCCGCCTGCCCGGCGCCCTTGGCCTTGCCCGTCTTCTCGCGCATCTTGCGCACCAGCTCGGCCTTCTTGTCCGCCGCGTTGCGGCGGTCGAGGTTGCGGTGCGGACCGTTGTCCTGCCGCTCGGCACGCGACAGCCGCTTGCGCTGACCGCCGCCCTGGCCCACGGGATTGTTGATGTTCTTGCTGTCGGTCACGGGTTCTCCCGGTCGTGGTAGGCGATTGAGGTGCCCGAGAACGAGCGCACCCGCGGCCCGGGGAAAGAAGACCGCACCCGGGTCGCCAGGACGCCGTGCTCGGCGGCCTGCGGACCCGGGTGCGGTCGGGGAACGAGGAAGGTCAGGCCTTCTTCGTCTCCCAGAAGATGCGGTCGATCTCGGCGATGAGCTCCAGCGCCTTCTCTCCCGTCTTCGGGTCCGTCGAGGCCTTGGCCGCCGACAGGGCCTTCAGGGTGTCGTTGATGAGCGTGTGCAGCTCGGGGTACTTCTCGAAGTGCGGGGGCTTGAAGTAGTCGCTCCACAGCACCGAGACGTGGTGCTTGGCGAGCTCCGCGCGCTGCTCCTTGATGACCGTGGCGCGGGCCCGGAAGTGCGGGTCCTCGTTGGCCTGGTACTTCTCCTGGACGGCCTTGACCGACTCGGCCTCGATGCGGGCCTGGGCCGGGTCGTACACGCCGCAGGGGAGGTCGCAGTGGGCGCTGACCTTCACCTTGGGGGCAAACAGGCGGGAGAGCATGCTGCTGTCCTTCCTCGTGATCGTCTTCTCAGGTGGGACATTACTCGGTGAGAAGCGCGATTTCGCGAGCGCCCCCTAGGGCTTAGGACAAAAGTCCAGGGGTGGTCCGGGACTCGTGGACGATCGGACCGGGAGGTAGTCGATGGTGGAATCGGGGCGGGAGCCCGGGGCCCCGTTCGGGATCGCCGAGGTGACGGGGGTGTCGATGGTGCCCACCCTGCTCCACGGGGATCAGCTGTTCGTGCAGTACGGGGCGCGGTTGCGGCCCGGGAACGTGGCCGTGCTGCGGCATCCGCTGCAGCAGGACCTGCTCATCGTGAAGCGGCTGATCGAGCGGCGCGACGGCGGCTGGTGGGTGCTGGGGGACAACCCGGATGCCGAGGGCGACAGCCGGGTCTTCGGCGTCGTACCGGCGCAGCTGGTGCTGGGTCGGGTGCGGGCGCGGTACCGGCCCGTCACTCCCGGGCGTCAGCGGTCGATCGGGGTGCTGCTCGCCTGGCTGGTCTCCGCCGTGAGGCCCGTCAGGTCGGTGCGCTCGGCCTCCAGGCGCTTGCGGGCCCGGTAGGCGGCCACGTTGGCCCGGGTGGCGCAGCGGTCGGAGCAGTAGCGCCGGGAGCGGTTGGTGGAGGTGTCGAGGTAGGCGTTCCGGCAGGGCGCCGCCTGGCACAGGCCGAGGCGGTCCGCCCCGAACTCCGTCAGGTGGAAGGCGAGGCCCATCGCGGCGATGGCGGCGTAGCCCGCGGTCGCGTTCGAGGGGTGGTCGGCGAGGTGCATGTGCCAGCGCGGCCGGCCCTCCTCGTCCAGGTAGTCATGGCCGGAGATCTGCGGGCTCACCGGGAACTCCAGGAGCAGCGAGTTCAGCAGGTCGACCGCCTGGGTGTGGTCGCCGCCGTCGGCCGCCGCGAAGACCGCCCGCAGCCGGGCGCGCACCGCGCGGAAGCGGGTCACGTCGGAGTCCGTCACCCGCCGGGCCATCTGGGAGGCCTCGCCGAACAGCTCGCGGACCGCCTCGACCGAGGTCAGGGAGTCCTTGGAGCGGGCCGGCTCCTCGGTGTTGACCAGGCGCACGGCGTAATCCGAGTAATAGGCCAGTTCCACTTGTAGTCCTTACTCTGGCGGGCTAGGGTCGGGACGGAGGAGCGTAAGCGACGCTTCACCATCGAGGGTATTACGAAGAGGGTGAGGGCAGGGCATGGCGGACGCGGCGGTGACCGGAACCGACTGGGCGGGCTGGCAGCAGAGCTGGGACCGTCAGCAGGAGTGGTACATGCCGGACCGCGAGGAGCGGTTCCGCGTGATGCTCGACATGGTCGAGGCGGTCGTGGGACCGGAACCCCGCGTGCTCGACCTCGCCTGCGGTACGGGAAGTATTACGGACCGGCTGCTCCGCCGGTTCCCGAAGGCCACCAGCACCGGCGTCGACCTCGACCCCGCCCTCCTCGCCATCGCCGAGGGCTACTTCGCCGGCGACGACCGCGTCAGCTTCGTGACCGCGGACCTCAAGGACCCGCAGTGGGCCGCCGCGCTTCCGTACGACTCGTACGACGCCGTCCTCACCGCCACGGCCCTCCACTGGCTGCACAGCGAGCCCCTGGCCGCCCTGTACGGGCAGCTGGCCGGGCTGGTGCGCGAGGGCGGGGTCTTCATGAACGCCGACCACATGATCGACCAGGACACCCCCCTCATCAACGCCGCCGAGCGCGCCCGGCGGCACGCCCGCATGGACGCGGCGAAGGCCGCCGGAGCGCTCGACTGGGCCGACTGGTGGGCGCTCGCCGCCGCCGACCCGGTGCTCGCCGAGCCCACCGCCCGCCGCTTCGAGATCTACGGCGAGCACGCCGACGGCGACATGCCCTCCCCCCGCTGGCACGCCGAGACCCTCCGCGCCGCCGGCTTCGCCGAGGCCCGCCCGGTCTGGGCGTCGCCCTCCGACACGATGGTCCTCGCGGTGCGCTGACGAGCGGGTGCGCGGCACCAGGAAGGGGCGGTACGGGCCGCGAAGCCCGTACCGCCCCTTCCTCGTCGGCTGCGCCTACAGCACCTTCGACAGGAACGCCTTCGTCCGGTCGTGCTGCGGGTTGCCCAGGACGTCCCGCGGGTGGCCCGACTCGACGACGACGCCGCCGTCCATGAAGACCAGCGAGTCGCCGACCTCACGGGCGAAGCCCATCTCGTGCGTGACGACGACCATCGTCATGCCCGACTCCGCCAGGTCGCGCATGACGTCCAGGACGTCACCCACGAGCTCCGGGTCGAGCGCCGAGGTCGGCTCGTCGAAGAGCATCAGCTTCGGCTCCATCGCCAGCGCACGGGCGATCGCCACGCGCTGCTGCTGGCCGCCGGAGAGCTGCGAGGGGTAGTTGCCGGCCTTGTCGGCGAGGCCGACCCGGTCCAGCAGGCGCTCGGCGCGCTCGCGCGCCACCGCCTTCGACTCGCCCTTCACCTGCATGGGCGCCTCCATCACGTTGGCCAGGGCCGTCATGTGGGGGAACAGGTTGAAGCGCTGGAAGACCATGCCGATGTCCCGGCGCTGGGCCGCGACCTCGCTGTCCTTCAGCTCGTAGAGCTTGTCGCCCTTCTGGCGGTAACCGACCAGCTCGCCGTCGACCGAGAGCCGGCCGGCGTTGATCTTCTCCAGGTGGTTGATGCAGCGCAGGAAGGTGGACTTGCCGGAGCCGGACGGGCCGACCAGGCAGAACACCTCGCCGTTCTGCACCTCGAGGTCGATGCCCTTGAGGATGTGCGCGGCGCCGTAGGACTTGTGGACGCCCTCGGCCTTCACCATGGCAGTCACTTGGCCACCGCCTCACGGTTGGAGAATCGGGAGAGGTTCGCCTTGACCTTCTGCCACGGCGTCGGCGGCAGCGAGCGCAGCGAACCCTTCGCGTAGTGCCGCTCCAGGTAGAACTGGCCGATGCTGAACACCGTCGTCAGGACGAGGTACCAGATCGAGGCGACGAAGAACATCTCCATCACCGCGAACGAGGTGGAGGCGATGTCCTGGGCGGCCCGCAGCAGGTCCGGGTACTGGACCGCGACCACCAGCGACGAGGTCTTCAGCATGTTGATGAACTCGTTGCCGGTCGGCGGGATGATCACCCGCATCGACTGCGGCAGGATCACCCGGCGCATGGTCTTGCCCTGCGACATGCCGAGCGCGTGCGCGGCCTCGGTCTGCCCCTCGTCGACGGACTGGATGCCCGCGCGGACGATCTCCGCCATGTAGGCGCCCTCGTTGAGGCCGAGGCCCAGGAGGGCGGCCAGGAACGGGGTCATGACGTCCGTCATCTCGTCCTTGTAGAACCCGATGTTGAAGATCGGGAAGATCAGGGCGAGGTTGAACCAGATGAGCAGCTGGACGTAGACCGGGGTGCCCCGGAAGATCCAGATGTAGAGCCAGGCGACGCCGTTGGTCACCGGGTTCTTGGAGAGGCGCATGATCGCGAAGACGATGCCGAGCACCAGGCCCAGCGCCATCGAGGCCACGCTGATCAGGATGGTGTGCCACAGGCCCGAGAGGATGCTCGGGTCGAAGAGCTTCTCCGGCACGGTGGCCCAGCGCACGTTGCCCTGCGAGAAGGCGAAGACGAGCAGGGCCAGGAGGGCGACGACCAGGACGCCGGCGATCCAGCGGCCGTAGTGGCGCACCGGAATGGCCTTGATCGCCTCCGGCGGGGTCCCCGCCGGGGCGGGGGACGCCCCGGCCGGAACCTTGTCGATCTTGTCAGTCACAGCGACTGCCCTTCGGTGTTGCGGGACGAGGGTCAGGAGCCGCCGTTGATCTTGGCCGCGGGGATGGCGCCGTCGCCGGCGTTCCACTTGTCGAGGGCGGCCTTGTAGCTGCCGTCCTTGATGGCCGCGTCCAGGGCAGCGGCGAGGGCGTCCCGCAGCTGCGTGTTCTTCTTGTCGACGGCGATGCCGAAGAAGCCCGCGTCGGTCTTGTTGGCGATGGCCTCGAAGTCGTTGCCGCCACCGGCCGTCTGGGCGATGTAGGCCGCGACCGGCGAGTCGTTGAGGTCCGCGACGGCGCCGCCCGCCTTCACGCGGGTCTGGGCCTCGGCGTCGGTCGGGAAGGACTCGAAGGTGAGGGCCGGCTTGCCGTCCTTCTTGCACTTCTCGGCCTGGTCCTTGGCGGCCTGCTCGTACGTGGTGCCGCGCTGGACCGCCAGCTTCTTGCCGCACAGGTCGTCGAGGGACTTGATGTTCTCCGGGTTGCCCTTCTTCACCAGGATGCCGGTGGAGGCGGTGAAGTAGTCGACGAAGTCGACGCCGGTGCCGGTCTTCTTGCCCTTGTCGTCCAGACCCTCCTGGCGGGCCTTGGTGTCGGTCATCGAGGACATGACGATGTTCGTGCGCCCGGTCGGCAGCGCGGTGAGGAGGGTGTCGAACGTGCCGCTCTCGAACTGGAAGGTCACACCGAGCTGCTTGGAGAGGGCGGCGGCGATGTCGGGGTCGACGCCGACGACCTGCTCGCCCTTCTTGAACTCCATCGGGGCGTACGTGGCGTCCGTGCCGACCTTGATGACGCCGGACTTCTGGATGTCCGCCGGGAGCTTCGAGAAGAGCGGGGCCTTGCTGGAGCCGGCGGAGGAGGAGCCGCCCTCCTTCGTCGAGCCGCCGTTGGTCTGGTCGCCACAGGCGGTCAGCAGCATCGAGCCGGCGACCGCGATGGCGGCGACCGCGGCAAGACGGGAGGTGCGGGTCTTGGCGGTCGTACAGCGCGTGGAGCGTGCGGTCATGGTCGGGTTCCTCCGGCGTGTCGGGAGTTGCCTATAGGCCGCGCACGCACCTTCGAGTGCCGCGACCTCGTGTGATTACGCGCATCTTGCCATTCGGACCGCCTCATTCCGACGGCCATGGATGTCAAAATCGGGTAACGGGTCGCTCCCGATGCCCGGTGGCCAGGCCGCCCTAGGCGAAACCTTCTGCGGGAAGTTGTCTCCCCTACCGGAAATTATCCCGCTGATCTCGGCATTCGGACGAAGCGAACACCGCTATTCGGGTCGGGAAAGTATCTTTCCGGACATGGAGTGACGTGTCGTTCTCCGTCCGTGCCCGGTAGCGGTCGGTATGAGTCGCGTCACCGAGAAGGTATGGACTCGTCTCCGGACCCGTCTGTCCGGTAAGAAGGATCCTTACACCCCTCATCCGGGGCTCAGGGCGCGTTGTGCGGCGCGCCCGCGCGGCTGCCAGACACGGCGGCTGCGGGACCCACCCACCCCTCCTCATCAAGGAGTGGCCACCCTCAAATGAAGAAGACTTAAGGGGTCAACCCAATGGCAGCGGAGATCGTCAATCCTCGCAGCGAGGCCGGTACGGAAGGGGCTCCCGGCGAGCCCTTCGATCCGGCCTTCGCGCTGCACCGCGGCGGCAAGATGGCCATCACGGCCACCGTGCCGCTGCGCGACAAGGACGACCTGTCCCTCGCGTACACGCCCGGCGTCGCCAAGGTGTGCACCGCGATCGCAGAGCAGCCCGAGCTGGTCAACGACTACACCTGGAAGTCCCAGGTCGTCGCGGTCGTGACCGACGGCACGGCGGTGCTCGGACTCGGCGACATCGGCCCGGAGGCCTCGCTTCCGGTCATGGAGGGGAAGGCAATCCTCTTCAAGCAGTTCGGAGGCGTGGACGCGGTGCCGATCGCGCTCGCCACCACCGACACGGACGAGATCGTGGAGACCGTCGTCCGGCTCGCCCCCTCCTTCGGCGGCGTCAACCTGGAGGACATCTCGGCGCCCCGCTGCTTCGAGATCGAGCGCAAGCTCCAGGAGCGCCTGGACATCCCGGTCTTCCACGACGACCAGCACGGCACCGCCATCGTCACCCTCGCCGCCCTCCGCAACGCGGCGAAGCTGACCGGCCGGACCCTCGGCGAGCTGCGCGCGGTCATCTCCGGCGCCGGTGCGGCCGGTGTCGCCATCGCCAAGTTCCTGCTCGAGGCCGGCCTCGGCGACGTCTGCGTGACGGACCGCAAGGGCGTCGTCAGCAGCGACCGCGAGGACCTCACGGACGTCAAGCGGGAGATCGCCGGGCTCACCAACAAGGCCGGTCTCTCGGGCTCCCTGGAGGACGCGCTGGCCGGTGCGGACGTCTTCATCGGCGTCTCCGGCGGCACGGTCCCCGAGGCCGCGGTCGCGTCCATGGCCCCGAACGCCTTCGTGTTCGCCATGGCCAACCCGAACCCCGAGGTGCACCCCGACGTCGCGCACAAGTACGCGGCGGTCGTGGCCACCGGTCGTTCGGACTACCCGAACCAGATCAACAACGTCCTCGCGTTCCCCGGCATCTTCGCCGGCGCGCTCCAGGTCCGGGCCTCCCGGATCACCGAGGGCATGAAGATCGCCGCGGCGAACGCGATCGCCGACGTGGTGGGCGACGCGCTCGCCGCCGACTGCGTGATCCCCTCGCCGTTCGACGAGCGGGTCGCCCCGGCCGTCGCGGCCGCGGTCGCCGCCGCCGCCCGCGCGGAGGGTGTCGCGCGCCGCTGACGCGTCGCCGCGCCGAACGAAGAAGGGCCCCGTACCCCAGGCGTACGGGGCCCTTTCGCATGCCGTGAGGGATGTGCGTCACACCGGTGCGTGGTTCCGTGAGCTCCCCGTCGCGCCCTAGTGTCGGGCCCATGTTCGCCGCCTACGCTGCACGAATCGACCGCGACCAGCCCCTGAACGGCCTCGAACTGGGGGAACGCCCCGAGCCCGAGGTACGACCCGGCTGGACCACCGTGACCGTCAAGGCCGCCTCGCTCAACCACCACGACCTGTGGTCGCTGCGCGGGGTCGGGCTGCCGGAGGAGAAGCTGCCGATGATCCTCGGCTGCGACGCCGCAGGCATCGACGAGCACGGCAACGAGGTGGTCCTGCACTCCGTCATCGGACAGACCGGCCACGGGGTCGGCCCGGACGAGCCGCGCTCGATCCTGACCGAGCGCTACCAGGGCACGTTCGCCGAGCGGGTCACCGTGCCCAGCTGGAACGTGCTGCCCAAGCCGAAGGAGCTCTCCTTCGAGGAGGCCGCCTGTCTGCCGACCGCCTGGCTCACCGCCTACCGGATGCTCTTCACCAACGCCGGTGTACGGCCCGGCGACTCGGTCCTCGTCCAGGGCGCCGGCGGCGGTGTCGCCACGGCCGCCATCGCCCTCGGCAAGGCGGCCGGCCTGCGGGTCTACGCCACCAGCCGGGACGAGGCCAAGCGGAAGCGGGCCATCGAACTCGGCGCCGTCGAGGCCTACGAGCCGGGGGCGCGGCTGCCGCAGCGGGTGGACGCCGTCATCGAGACCGTCGGCGCGGCCACCTGGTCGCACTCGGTCAAGTCGCTGCGCCCGGGCGGCACGCTCGTCATCTCCGGCGCCACCAGCGGCGACCGGCCCTCGCACGCCGAGCTGACCCGGATCTTCTTCCTGGAGCTCAAGGTGGTCGGCTCGACCATGGGCTCCAAGGACGAGCTGGAGGACCTGCTCTCCTTCTGCGCCGCGACGGGCCTGCGCCCGGTGATCGACGAGGTGCTGCCGCTGGACCGGGCGCGCGAGGGCTTCGAGAAGATGGCCTCCGGCGATCTCTTCGGGAAGATCGTCCTGACGACCTCCTGAGTCCCCTCCTGCAGTCCTCTCCCGGAGTCCTGCTCCTGAAGTCCTCCCGAACGACCCCTTGATGACTCGCCGGTAGGGCTGATGGGATCTCCGGCACGAGAAACGTGAACAATGCTCACTTCATCGTGCCGGAGGTCCCCTTGTTGCGAACCACCCTCGTGGCAACCGCCGTTGTCGCCACGCTGCTCGCCCCGACCGCCGCCCATGCCGAGACCGGCCCCCGCGGCGGGGCGGACGGCGATGCGATCCCCGCCCTCACCGACGCCCACGGCCGCGCGCTCACCCTGCGCGGCTGGAACCTCGCGGACAAGTCCCACAGCGGCGACCAGGCCCTGAGCGCCATCACCGAGCGCCACTTCCGCGACATGCGCGCCAAGGGCTTCAACTTCGCCCGCCTGCTGGTCTTCTGGGACGACCTCGAGCCACGGCCCGGTCAGTACAGCGAGAAGTACCTGCGGAAGATCGAACGGGTGCTGGACTGGGCCCGGAAGTACGACGTGAAGGTCGTCCTCGACGCCCACCAGGACGTCTTCGGGCCCGAGTTCGGCTCCCGGGGCATCCCGAAGTGGGCCACCAGGACCGACGGGCTGCCCTTCACCCACCACCCCGACGACTGGTTCTCCGAGTACTTCGAGCCCGCCGTGCAGCGCGCCTTCACCCATCTCTACGAGGACGCCGACCTGCGCAGCGCCCAGGCCCGGATGTGGCGCGTCCTCGCCCAGCGCTTCCGCGACCACCCGGCCGTCCTCGGCTACGACCCCATCAACGAGCCCATGGGCGAGCTGCGGGAGGGCGAGGACCTGGCGACCGCTGCCCGGCGGATCGAGAGCGAGCAGCTGACCCCGATGTACAACCGGATCGCGGACGCGATCCGCTCCGTCGACCGGGACGGCTGGCTGTTCGTCGAGCCGACCCCGATCGTCGGCGAGGGCGTGCCGACCGGGCTCGGGCGGATCGACGACCCGAAGGTGGTGTACGCGCCGCACTTCTACAACGGCGGGATGGAGGCGGGCGGCGACTACGACCCGTCCGCCCGCTGGATCGAGAACTACGAGGCGGCCGTGACCCTGTACCCCAAGGAGTACAAGGTCCCGGTGGTGGTGGGGGAGTGGGGTCCGCTCAACAACTCCCGGCCGAACATGAACCGCTTCTACCGCGAGGCGATGGCCTCCCTCGGCCGCTACAGCTCCGGCTGGTCGGGCTGGGAGTGGTGCTACGGCGGCGGCTACTGCGCGGTGGACGCCACCGGCGCCTTCCGTACGAACAAGGAGCTGACCGCCGAGCCGTACGCGGAGGCCGTCGCCGGCACCGTCCGCTCCTCCGCGTACGACTCCGGCACGGGCGTCTACCGGCTCGCCTATGACTCCACCACCCGCCGCGGCCCCCGGATCACCGAGCTCTCCCTGCCTCCGGGCGCGTGGCGGGTCGCGGTCCGGGGGAGGGCGCTCGTCGTGCGCCGGACCGAGGGTCGCGCCTGGATCCTCGCCGCCCCCGGCGCCCCGGTGACGGTGACGGTCACGCGGGGCTGAGGCCGGGCGTCAGCCCTTCGTGCGCGGGCGCAGCAGGGCGGTGATCTCCGTGGCCGCCGCGGCCAGGCGCAGGCGGGCCTCCGTCAGCTGCTCGCGGCCCAGCCCGTGGTCCCGCGCGGCGTCGCGGACATCGTCCCGGAAGCGGTCGAGGAGCCGGTCGAGCTCGCGGGCCGGGTCACCCCCGGCCTCTATGTCCGCGGCCCAGTCGGACAGCGCGCCGTGCGTCGGGGCCGGCGTGTACTGCGGGGCCAGGCCCGGCTCCCGGGCCTGGCTGTGCTCCGGCGTCAGGTGCTTCGCCGGCAGAGGCTGATCGGGGGGCGAGGGCTGATCGGGGGCCGAGGGCTGCTCCGGGGGCTTCGGGCGGCGGGGCGGCCTGTCGTGGGAGGCGCCCGTCACCAGGTCGCCCAGCTGGGACGTGATGTCCGCGATGCCCTCCCAGACGCCCTTCGGCCACTCGCCGCGCGACACCTGCTCCTGCACCTGCTCCTGGACCTGCCGGGCGATCCGCTGGAACTCCTTGGCCTGGCGCTTGGCCGACTGCGCCTCCGCGCGGGCCTGGCGGGCCTGCTCCCGCCACTCCTGGCGGGCCCTGCGCAGCTCCTCCTTGGCGTCGGCGAAGGACGAGGACTCCGTCGAACGGGAGGCGCTCGCCGCCGCCCGCATCTCGCTGCGCAGCTTGCCGGCCGCGCCGCGGACGTCGTCGCGGATCTCGGCGGCCAGCTCCGAGACGGACTCGCGGATCTCCACCTCCAGATCGGCGAGCTCGCCGCCGCGGCCGGCCAGCTCCGCCCGGCCGGCGTCGGTGATCGAATAGACCTTGCGGCCGCCCTCGGTGGCGTGGGTGACCAGGCCCTCCGCCTCCAGCTTGGCGAGCCGCGGGTAGACCGTGCCCGCCGAGGGCGCGTAGAGCCCCTGGAAGCGCTCCTCAAGGAGGCGGATCACCTCGTACCCGTGGCGGGGGGCCTCGTCGAGCAGCTTGAGCAGATAGAGGCGCAGTCGGCCGTGGGCGAAGACGGGCGGCATGTCAGAGGACCTTTCCGGACTCGGAGGGGGTGGCGGCGGTCCAGCCGTCGCCGTCGGGCTCCGGCTCCGGGCGGCGCAGCAGGGCGATGGAGCCGGAGACCGTGGTGGCCCGGACCGTACCCCGGCCGGAGCCGAGGGTGCCGGTGACGGACTTGGCGCCCCACTGGCCCGCCACCCGCAGGTCCGCGAAGGCGTTGGAGACGCCGCCGCTGGTCGTGCTGGCTTCCACCGTCGCGTCGGCCGGGTGCGGCAGCCGGATGGCGACCTCGCCGGAGACGCTGGTGAGGCGGATGTCGGCGGGCGGCCCCTCCAGGTCCGCGGCCGGGTCGAGGTCGACGACCAGCGCCCCGCTGACCGTGTCCGCCTTCACCGCGGCTCCGGCGCCCTCGATCACGGTGACGTCGCCGGTGACCGAGTTGGCCCGGAGCGCGCCGGTGACGGACTGGGCCTCCAGATTGCCGGAGACGGTCTCGGCGCGGACCGGTCCGGCGAGCTTGACGAGGGTGGTGTCGCCGGTGACCCCGCGGACCTCCGTGCGTCCCCTGATGCCGGAGATCACGGCTTCCGCGCTGACCACCCCGACCTCGACGTCGGCGTCGGCCGGGACGGCGACGGAGACCACGGCCCGGCGCCGGTGGCCCTTGGGGTCGAGCCACTTGAGGAGGCCCTTCCAGTGCAGGTCCTCGTAGCTCACGGTCAGGGTGGAGCCGTCCTGGGTCACGATGAGCGGCGGGCCCTCGATCTCGGAGATCTCCAGGCGGGCGGAACTCTCGGCGGTGCCCACCACGTTGACCGTGCCGCCGACGATGCGGATCCGGAGCCGGCTCACGGGATCGGTCAGCGGGAGCTTCCGCGGCTCTGTGACGGACCACTCTGTCATGGTGCTGGCCTCCCGTGTGGTGGGTGAACGAGATCGCAACATATCGCGACTCTCGATACACACGATATATCGCGGTCTTGGCAAGTCAACCCCGAAGCAACCCGGACGCCCGGCCCGTAGGGGTGATCAATCACCCCCGTACGCGGACAAATTGCCCTAGCGTGGGGCCATGAACGCGACACCGGGATCCCGCCCCGCCGGAGCGCTGCTGCTCTGCCGCGCCGAACCGCCGGCGGTCCGCCCGCCGGCCCGACTGCTGCGGGAGCAGCTGCTCCTCGCGCCCGCGGGACCCGACTGGAGCGTCCTCGTACCGGAGGGGAAGCCGTGGCTCGACGACGGCGAGCCCGTCGAACGGGTCGTCACCGGCTGGGCCACCGCCCTCGCCGTCTCCGCCGCCACCTGGCCCGTCCTGGCCCTGTGGTGGGACGCGGAACGCGCGGGGCTCATCCTCGCCGCGGGATTCCGCAGGACCGTCGGCTACACCTGGCTCGCCGACGGCACCCCGGTCGGCGAGGACGAGGCGATGCGCACCTTCGCCGCCCGCCTCGGCCTCGACCCGGTCCTCGACATCCAGGCCCTCGAACCGCTCGCCAGGCCCGATCCCGACGCCGACGCCCATGCCCGGCTCGTCGGCCTCATCGCCGTCCTCACCCGGGCCGGACTCGCCCTCCCCACCGGGCTCTCACCCGGCGACGGCGCCGACCGGCTGCGGTCCGTCGCCCGCGCCCAGGGCGCCGAACAGCTCGAGGGGTCCGGCTGGCGCGATGCCGTACGGGCCGAGCTCGACGCCGTGGAGGGCGGCCGCCTCGGCCCGTATCTGCGCGGCCCCAGGGCCCGCCTGCTGGGCGCGGCCCAGCTCGCGGCCGGAGTGCCGCTGCTGCTCTGGGGCGCCGGCCGCCGCAGCGGCGGCTGGGTGACCGCCGGCGCGCTCCTGGTCGCCCACGGGGCGCTGGGCCTCGCCTACGACCGGCTGCGCGACGACGCCGCGTAGCACCGGCCCCGGGCCGCGCCCGGAAGGCCCCGCTCAGTCCTCGTCGTCGTCCTCGTCGTCGAGGCGGGCCAGCCAGGTCGCGAGGCGCTCGACGGGCACCTCGAAGTCGGGGTTCAGATCGACGAAGGTCCGCAGCTGCTCGGCGAGCCACTCGAAGGTGACCTCCTCCTCGCCCCGCCGCTTCTCCAGTTCCTCGATGCCTCGGTCGGTGAAGTACATGCGATCAGAATAGGCCGTGGTGGGACGGCCCCACGGCGTCCCCTGTCGCTCCTCCGCGCCACGGACTAGCCTGCTTCATCATCGTTTCGGGGAGCGGGGGCCGCTGTGACGCATGGAATCGCTCGCATTCGACTGGACGACGGCACGCCCGTCTGGGCCCGGATCAGCGCCGCGGAGGAGCTGGACCGGGGCAGCGGCTTCCAGGACACCGGCATCGGGAGCATCGGCGACCGGGTGGTGTCCATGGCCGGGGGCCTCACCGACGTGGTGCGCGGGGTGGTCGGCTCGCTGCGCGCGGGCATCGACCCGCAGTCGCCCGTCGAGGTCGCCGTGAGCTTCGGCATCGAACTCTCCGCGCAGGCCGGCAAGGTGATCGGCGTCCTCGCCGACGGAGGCGGCAAGGCCTCCGTGAACGTCTCCCTCACCTGGACCGAACCGGGCCCGGCCGCCCCGGCCCCGCCGCCCCCCGGCGCGGCGCCCACCGTCCCCGCGCCCCCCGCCTCCCCGGAGAACACCCCCGGCACCGGACCCGTGCCGCCGCCCGCGGCCGATGGCGCCGCATGAGCGCCTTCGACGCTCTCGTGCGCCCCGCGCTCGTACGCATCGCCGCTCCCGGTGGCGGGTATGACCCGCACGGCGACCCGTACTGGGGCACGGGCTTCTTCATCGCCCCCGGCTGGGTGCTGACCTGCGCCCATGTCGTGGCCAAAGGGGGGAGTGCGGTGTGGAGGGATGAGCCGGCCGTCGGCATCAGCTGGGAGGGCGGCGAGACCACCGGTCGCGTCGTGCTGGCCAAGCCGCGCCCCGCCGCGCCCGAAGCACCCCCGACCCGCTGGGACTTCCCCGACCTCGCCCTCGTCCACGTCCCCGACGCGCTGGACGTGGCCTGCGTACGGCTCAGCGAGCGCCCGCCCACCACCCCCACCCCGATCAGCCTGCACGGCTGGTCCCACCAGACCGGCGAGGTCCGCGTCCGGGACGCCGAGGGCGAGGCCCACGCCATCGAGGGCGGGGCCCTGCTGCTGCGCGGCTCCCTCCCCGTGGAGGGCGTCTCCGGCGGCCCGGTCGTCGACCTGCGCAGGGGCGCGGTCATCGGCCTCAACAAGGGCCGCGGTCGCGACGAGGGCGCCGCCGTCCCGCTCACCGCCCTGCGCGAGCTCCACGACGTGCCCGGCGGCGAGGTGCTCCACGAGGTGCTGCGCGCCCACGACCGCCACCACCTCGCCCGCTTCCGCTTCCCGCGCGGCCGCCGCACCTGGACCGCCGCCCAGATGGAGCTCTGGCCCGCCACCGCGCGCGGGGTCAGCCCCGCCCGGCGCGTGCAGCTGTACGGCCGCTTCGCCGAACTCCCGCCGCCCACCGGCCCCGGCGAGGTCATGGCCCTCGTCGACGCGGTCAAGCGCCGCGTGCTGCACCCGGACTACCAGGCCGTCCTGGAGACCGACGCCCGCACCTGGCGCGACGGCGTGGGTCTGCTGCACGAACTCCACGCGCCTCGGCAGGAGAACGCGTCCGGGACGACCGACCTCGGCCTCGACGCCGTCCTGCTCTACACCGCCCGCATCGTCCGGCACCTCACCGAGCGGTACGGGCCGGAGCTCGACGGACTGCCGGGGCTGGTCGACTGGATCGCCGACGAGTCCGGCGGCGCGCACGGCGCCGTCCAGGAGGAGATAGCCGCCCTCCTCGACCCGGAGGCACCCCGCGCGGGCGCCGACCCCGCCCCGCACGCCGAAGCCGCCGACGGCCCGGGCCGCGAGGACCCGGCGGCCCCCGCCGCCCGCCCCGCGCGGGAGTCAGGCGCCCGGGCCGACGTACGCATCGAGGTCGACCCCGTCCCGTACACCAGCCCCCAGCGCTACGCCTGGCGCGTGATGCTGCTCTTCGACGGGCGCACGGTCAGCCCGCTCAGCGGCGACGACAAGGGGACGGCCCGCGACCGGCTCCAGGACACCCTGCGCGCCCCGCTCGTGGACGCCCTGGGCCGCGGCGACAGCGGTGACCACCTCGCCGCCGTCGAAGTGGTGCTGCCCCGCGAGCTGTTCGACCTGCCGCTCGACACCTGGCGGCTCACCCCCGAGGAGGAGCACTTCGGCGAGCGCTCCCTCCCGCTCGGGCAACGGCGGATCGTCGTCATCCGCGACCGCCAGCGCAGTCACCACCCGCCCTCGCCCGAGTGGCGGCGGCGCTGGCGCGGCAGCGAGGGCGGCCCGCTGCGGGCCGTGCCCCTGCGCTCCGAGGTCCTCGCCGCCGGCGCCGAGGCGCACGCCGCGCACGCCCCGCACATCCGCAAGGAGAGCCGGCTGGGCGCGTACGAGCGGCTCGGCGGGGTCGGCGACGGCAGCGTCCCGGTCTACTGCGGCCCGGTCGGAGGCGGCGACGGGCACCGCGCGATGGACGTGGCGCTCGCCGCCGGGCACCCCATCGCCCTGTGGCGGCACGGGGCGGGCGACCACGGCGACTGCGCCGAGTTCCACCACGAGGTCGGCAAGCTCCTCGCCGGCGCCGGCTCCGCCGAGGGCCTGCACCAGCCGGTCCGCACCCTGCGGATGAGGGTCGCCGACGCGGAGGCCGACCCGACCGAACGCGCCGAGCACGCCTGGGCCGAGGACCTGGCCGTCCTCTACGACCCGCCGGACCGGCCGCCCTTCGACGACCTCCTCCAGGGGCCGCCGCTGCTCGGGGAGGGCGACCGGTGAGCCCGGCCGCGCGCCGGACGGGGTCGACTCGCCCGCAACCGGACCGGTTTGAGCATCGGCAGGCGGCACGGTCGAGCGGTACCGTCGACGGGGCCGGCGTCACCACCACAGCCAGGAGGAGTCAGGCGTGAACGATTGGCGGATCTACCGTGGTGCCGGCCACCCGCACGACGAGATACGGCGGCTGCCCGCCCCGCCGCCCTGGCGCGACTTCTCCGCGGGAGGGGCCGACGACACCCTGGCCGGCTCCGACCGGCGGCTCGGCGTGCGCCGCAGGCTCGTGCAGAACCACCACCCCAGGCCCGAGGAGACCGACGCCGTCAACGCGGCCCTCTACCTGCGCCGACCGCTGCTGGTCACCGGCAACCCCGGCACCGGCAAGTCGACCCTCGCCCACGCCGTCGCCCACGAGCTCGGGCTCGGCCGGGTGCTGCGCTGGCCCATCGTCAGCCGCTCCACCCTCCAGGACGGGCTCTACCGCTACGACGCCATCGGCCGCCTCCAGGACGTCCAACTGGAACGCGCCCGCGCGGACGCCGCGGCGAGCGCCGCGAGCCCGGCCGGCATCGGCTCCTACCTCAGGCTCGGCCCGCTCGGCACCGCCCTGCTCCCCTCCGAGCTGCCCCGCGTGCTGCTCATCGACGAGCTCGACAAGAGCGACCTCGACCTGCCCAACGACCTCCTGAACGCCCTGGAGGAGGGCGAGTTCGCCATCCCCGAGCTGGAGCGGCTCGCCGACCGCGAGCCGGTCGTGGAAGTGCTCACCGACGACGGGCGCAAGGTGCCCGTGCAGGGAGGGCGGATCCGCTGCACCACCTTCCCGTTCATCGTCCTCACCTCCAACGGCGAACGGGACTTCCCCGCCGCCCTGCTGCGCCGCTGCATCCGCCTGGAGCTGGAGGCCCCCGGCGAGGAGCAGCTCGGCGCCATGATCGAGGCCCATCTCGGCGCGGACGCCGCCGCGGCCGAACCGGGCCTCGTCGACCGCTTCCTCAACCGGGAGCCCGGCGAGGTGATCGCCACCGACCAGCTGCTCAACGCCCTCTACCTGACCCAGCACGCCCCCCGCACCGAGCGGGTGACCCGGGAACGCATCGCGGACATGCTCATGCAGCCGCTCGATCAGCCGAGGTGATGGCCGGATGCACCGGACGGACCGGATGCACCTGGAAGAACTCACCCGCAGAATGCGGGCCGGCGGCCAGGACCCGACCGCCGAGGAGGTGGCGGACGCCCTCTGGCTCGCCCAGTGGCTGCCGCGCGCCGATCCGGACGAGCGGTCGGGGGACCGGACGCCGGGCTCCGCGCTGCCCGGAGGCCCTGACGACCCCGAACACTCCGAGGACCGCACTGATTCGGCCATAGGCGACGCCGGCACCGAGACCCCGGGAACCTCGTCCGTCCCCACCGACCCACCGGCCCGCCCGACCGAGACCGTCGACCTGCACATGCGGTACGACCCCGCGGGCGCCGGAGCGGACGGCGGCTCCGGCGGCTCGGGCGGGACCGCCGTGCGCCCCGGCGCCGCCCTGCCCGTGCGCGCCCCCGGCGCCAACGCCCTGCCCGGTCTCCTCGGCCTGCAGAAGGCGCTGCGCCCGCTGCGGCACTACGCCGGACTCTTCCCGAGCCGCCCGGGCGAGGGACGGCTCGACGAGGAGGCCACCGCCGAGCACAGCGCCGCCGCCGGCATCCTCACCCCCGTCCTGCGCCCCGCCGCGAACCTGCGCCCCGACATCCAGCTCCTCATGGACACGGGCCCCGCCATGGTCGTGTGGACCCGGATGGTCGAGGAGCTGCGCCAGGCCTGCCAGCAGTCCGGCGCCTTCCGCGACGTCCAGGTGCACCGCCTCTACGACACCGGCGAGGGCCCCCCGCTCGTCACCACCACCTCGGACCCCGACGGACATCCGCGGCTGCGCCCCGGCGACCAGCTCCACGACCCCACCGGCCGCCGCCTCACCCTCATCGTCAGCGACTGCGTCGGCCCCCTCTGGCAGCGCGGCGCCGCCCAGCGGCTCATCCACCAGTGGCCCCGCCAGTCCCCGCTCGCCCTCGTGCAGCCGCTGCCGCCCCGCCTCTGGTCGCGCACCGCCCTGCCCGTCGAACCCGGCGCCCTGGTGCGGCCCGCCGCCCCCGGCGGGCAGCCGCGCTTCGAGCCCGACGAGGCCCCCTGGGAGCCCGTCGCCGCCGACCTGCGGGCGGTGCCCGTGCTCACCCCCACCCCCGAGGCCTTCGCCTCCTGGGCCCGGCTGCTCACCGGCCACGGCGGGGGAGCGGTCCGCGGCTGGGCCGCCCGGATCGGCGCCGAGCACACGCGCCCCCCGGCCGCCGGCGCCGCCCGGAGCACCCGGCGCGGCGACGACGAGCTGCTGCGCGCCTTCCGCGCCGGAGCCTCCCCGGGCGCGCTACGGCTCGCGGTCCACCTCGCCGCCGCGCCCCTCGCCCTGCCCGTGATGCAGCTGGTGCAGCGCGCGATGCTCCCCGACACCGGCCCCATGGAGCTCGCGGAAGTCCTGCTCAGCGGCCTGTTACGGCGGCTGCCCGGGCCCACCCCGTACCCGTGCTTCAGCTACCCCCGCGCCGTCCAGGAGCATCTGCTCGGCTCGCTCGACCGGGGGGCCGCCGCGCTCGTCCTCAAGCACGTCTCCGAGTTCGTCGAGCGCAACTTCGGCCAGGGCATGCGCAACTTCCCCGCCCTCGCCGCCGCCCGGCTCGCCGGACACGGCACCGAGGAGGAGCCCGCCACGGCCGGGCCGCGGGAGGACGCCGAGGAACCGGCCGCCGCGGAGACCGAGCTCTTCGCCCGCATCCCCGCGCGCGTGCTGCGCTTCTACCAGCCCGACCTCGTCACGCCCGACCCGCTCACCGCCGCCCGCCTGCGCCTCGCGCAGTGGCGCGAGCAGTCGGACCCCGCGCTGCTCGCCGAGGTCCTCGCCCTCGTCGAGGCGGCCCTGACCCCCGCCGACGAGGACCCGTCGGACCACTCGCCGCAGGAGGACACCGCGGGCGCCCTCCTCGTCCTGGGCCAGGCCCTGTACGCACAGGCCGGCACCGCCGCCGTACGGGACGCGGGGCAGCGCCAGGAGCTGCTCACCCGGGCCGTCGCCGAGCTCGTACGGGCCGGGGAGCTGGCCCCGCCGGGTGCCGCCGCCTGGGCCGAGGCCCGCCTCGAACAGGCCGCCGCCCACCACGCCCTGTGGCGGCACACCGGGGAGACCGCCCACCTGGACGCGGCCCTCGCCGTGCTCGCCACCCCGACGGAGCCCGGCGCCTCCGCGTCCGCCGCCTCCGATGTGACCGGCTGGCCGGACAGCCACCACTCCGCCCTGCTGGTCCGCAGGGGACGGCTGCTGCTCGCCCGCGGCGAAGGCGCCGCCGCCGCGGCCGCGTTCACCGCCGCGCTGGCCCTCGGCGAGAGCGGGCCCGTCCTGCTCGACCTCGTCGACGCCCTCCACCTCACCGCCGCCGACCCGCAGGAGACCGCCGCCGCGCTCGACCGGGCAGAGCCGCTGCTCGGCGACTCCACCGCGCTCCGGCTGCGCTGGACCACCGCCAAGGCCCGGCTCCACGACTCCACCGGCGACGGGCCCGCCGCCGACCAGGCGTACGAACAGGCCACCCTGCTCACCCCCGCCGAGGGCGAGCAGCGCGGCCGGCTCCTCATGACCTGGGGCGAGTCCCTGATGCGCCGCGCCGCCGCGGGGACCGGCACCGCACCCGTCGACCGCGCCGAGTCCGTCCTGCGCGAGGCGCTCACCTGCCTGCCCGCCGACGCCCCGGCCCGCTCCCTGGCACGGATCCTGATCGGCAGCGTCCTGGCCCTGCGCTTCGAGCGGGCCGGCTTCCTGCCCGACCTCTTCGAGAGCCGGCACCTCCTCGACCAGGCCGTCCGCACCGCGCGCGAGCCCGGGGCCCGCGCCGAGGTGTGGCTGCAACTGGGATGGGTGCGGCTGCAGTTGAGCGAGGCCTCCAGGGACGGCCGGCTCGCCGACGCGCTCACCGCCTACCAGCACGCCGCCGAGGACGCCCGCACCGCCCACGGCGAGCTCCCGGGCACCGTCACCGCGGCCCGCGCGCTGCACTCCCAGGGCGCCGTCCTGTTCCTGATGGGCCGGCTCGGCCGCGCCGGCACCGTGCTGCGCTCCGCCGTCGAGCAGTGGCGCCGGCTCGACGCGGCGCTGATCCCCCTGGACTGGGCGGACGTCGAACGCACCCGCACCCTCCTCGCGGAGACCACCGCCACCCCCCGGCCCCAGCCGGACCGCCTCTCCCGCGAGCAGCGCCGCCGGATCGCGCCGCCGTGGTGGGCCTGGCGGGGGACGGGGACGTAGCCGCGGGGCCGGCGGAAGCGGCGACAGCGGAACGGCTGGATAACGGGGGCGTGAATGGGCGCAGTTGAGTCGAACGGGTTTCTGGGTTCTGCGCGTCGGGAAGAACCGCTCCGCCGCTACGACCGTGGGGGACAAGGGTCGGTGAGGAGGAGCCGAGGGTGTTGGAGCACACGCAGTGGCAGACCGGCGTCTGCCGGGAGGCCGGATCGCCGCCCGCACCCCCGCCCGACCTGGCCGCCGTCGATCTGCGCACCCTGTGGGTCCTCGACCACCCCGCGGTGGTGGCCGAGGCCGAGCGGATCCTCGGCCGGCCCCTGGAGCTCGGCGAGTCCTGGGTCAGTGAGGGCAACCCCTGACGAGCCGCGCCCCCACCGGCGCGTTCCGGCCAGTTTCCCGGACCGGCAGCCCCCCGCCGGAAAGGGCGCGCGGTGACGACCGCCCCTCTGACCGAGGCCGAGTTCGGCGAACTGGCCAGGACGGGCCCCGCCGTCGTCGGCATGTCCGCGCTCCGGGCCGGGCTGCGCGGGCGCCGGCTGCTGCTGCTCAAGGCGCTGCTCATCCGCGTGCAGCGCGAGCGTGACCAGATCGATCCGGCCGTGGTGCACCGCTTCGAGGACGCCTGGCGGCTGCTCGAACGCGCCGAGCGCGCCCACCCCGTGGTGGTGCGCGACGTCCTCGACTACCCCACGACCGGCTCCTGGCTGGCCGCCGCCCTCGGGGCCGGACCGGGCGCCGAGCTGGGGCAGCGCCTCGCCCGCTTCGAGTCCATCGCCGTCACCGCCGCCCTCCGGGCCGGCTGCCCCCTCGACATCGGCGTCGCCGCCCCCCAGGGCGTCCTCTCGCTGGCCGGAGTCGGCCACTTCCGCGTCGGCGCCGAACGGATCCGGATCCGGGCCCGGGGCCGGGTGGCGCGCATCGCCCCCGAGGGCGCGCGCACCGCCCACGGCGTGCTCGTCCTCGCCCACCCCGGCACCGGCCGGCTCACCGGTCTCGGCCCCGCCTGGAGCGCCCTCCGGGCGCTGCCCGGCGCCACCGCCCTGCTCGACGACCTCGACCCCTACCGGGTGCCGCCCGGCGGGGTCGGCGCCCCGCCCAGGACCGCCACCGACCGCGCCGCCACCGACGACCGGACCTGGACCCGCCGCTGGCGCGAGGCCCAGCGGCTGCTCGACCGGGTCGACCCGGTCCGCTCCGCCGAGGTCCGGCGCACCGTGCGCGCGGTCGTCCCGCTCAGCGCCGGCGGGCCGCCCGCGGTGCCCATGAGCGCCACCCTGCGGGCCGCCCCCGGCGCCGTCCTCGCCTCCCTGCCGTCGAGCCCGCGGACCATGGCCGAGACCCTCGTCCACGAGGTCCACCACAGCAAACTGGCCGCCCTGCACGAGCTCGTACCGCTGCACCGGGCGGGCCGGACCTCCGTGCACCGGGTGGGCTGGCGGTCGGACCCCCGCCCCATCGCCGGGGTCCTGCAGGGGGCGTACGCCCATCTCGCCCTCACCGACCTGTGGTGGCGCGCGGTGGTGGCCGACGGCGCGCCGCCGGGGTGGCGGACGCGCGCGGAACAGCGGTTCGAGCGCTTCCACGTTCAGGTGGGCGGAGCGCTCGAGATCCTGCTTGAATCCGATGAACTGACCATCGCAGGAAGGGAGTTCGCGAACCAAATGCGGAGGCACCATGCGAGCCTCGGCGGGGTCCGCGGACCCCTCGGGTGACACTGTGTCGCAGTACGACGACAGAACGTGGCGCGTGAGCGGATAGGGAGACGCGATGACGGAACAAGGGCGGACGGGCGCCGCGGCGGCGCCGGAACATGTCCTGGTGGTCTTTCCGGGCTATCACCGCCCCTGGGCCGCCTGGATCGCACAGCGACTCGACCTCCAGGGCATCCGGAACACCCTGCTGCGCTGGGACCCGCCCCGCGAGGTCCCCCTGGAGGACTCCCTCGGCGACCTGCTGCTCGCCCGGGGCCAGGTCCTCCTCGTCCTCAACGACTGGTTCTTCGAGCTCGGCCCGCGCCCCGCCGGCGAATGGAACGACGTCCTGCGCGGCTTCGTCGCCGCCCACGCCGACCGCTTCGCCGCCGTCAACCTCACCAACCGGCCCCTGCTGCCGGCCACCGCCGTCCTCGAACCCGTCAGCCTGTGGGGCGTCGGCGAGGAGGAGGCCGAGGCCCGGCTGCTCAGCCGGCTCGGCATCGAGCAACGCCGCTCGGCCTCCCGCCGCGTGCAGCCCTCCGCCCTGGTCCGCTACCCCGACACACCGCCCGAGATCTGGGGCGACGTGCCCCGCCGGAACCCCCGGTTCACCGGCCGGGACGACCTCCTCACCGAGCTGCAGCAGCGGCTCATGGACGCCGAGCGCGGCAACGCCGCCTGCACCCTCCTCGGCATGTCCGGCATCGGCAAGACCCAGATCGCCGCCGAGTACGCCCACCGCTTCAGCCCCGAGTACGACGTCGTCTGGTGGGTCAGCTCCGACGACCGCAACGTCCAGCGCGACCGCTTCGGCGAACTCGCCGCCGTCCTCGGCCTGCCCGCGGGCAACGAGCCCGGCGAACGCATCCGCGCCGTCCGCGAGGCGCTGCGCCGCGGCGACCCGCACGGCAAGTGGCTCGTGGTCTTCGACGGCTGGGACGACACCAAGGACGCCGAGGTCATGCTGCCGCACGGCCCCGGCCACGTCCTCATCACCTCGCGCAACCGCGGCTGGGGTGACCACACCGACATCCTCCAGATCCCCAGCTTCGACCGGGCCGAGTCCACCGGCTATCTGATGCGCCGCGCCCCGCACGTCACCGCGCCCGAGGCCGACGAGGTCGCCGCCGAGTTCGGCGACGTCCCCCTGCCGCTCGTCCAGGCCGCCGCCTGGCTCGGCGAGTCCGGCATGGAGGTCCCCGAGTACCTGCGCATGGTCCGCGAGGGCCGGCTCTCCACCGTCGACGAGCCCGCCGCCGTCGACGGCTTCCCGCACGCCTCCCTCACCTCCTGGTCGATACTGATCAACCGGCTCCGACGCTCCCAGCCGCAGGCCGTCGAGATCCTCAGCCTGTGCGCCTCCTTCGCCCCCGGCCGCATCCCCCTCGGCATCGTCCGCGCCTATCCACAGGCCGAACTCCCCGAGGACCTGCGCTGGATGACCACGGACCTGCCCTCCTGGAGCCGGGCCCTGGACACCCTGGTCAACTTCTCCGTCCTCACCCGTGACGCCCGCGGGCCCGCCAACGAACTGGGCCCGCACCAGGAGTCCGTGCACATGCACCGGCTCGTCCACGACATCGTGTCCCGGCTCACCGACGGCCCGCACCGTGCCGCCCACCGCAAGGCCATCCGCACCCTGCTCGCCGAGGCCGACCCCGGCAACCCCATGGACAGCCGGCACTGGCCCCGCTACGCCGAACTCCTGCCCCACCTGGAACCCTCCGGCGCCCTCGAAAGCCGCAACCCGCGCGTGCAGACCGCGGTGCTCAACTGTCTGCGCTACTGCTACCGCAGCGGCGAGTACACCGCCGGCGCCCGGCTCGCCGAGAAGATCCGCGCCCGCTGGAGCGAGTTCATGCACCCGCTCGCCCAGCCCATGCTCGACCTGACCACCCAGGAGGGCAACGTCCTGCGGTCCAGCGGCCGGTTCCGCGAAGCGCACCAGCTGGACCACGCCCTGCGGGAACGCCTCACCCAGGCCACCCCCGTCAACGAGCTCGGCGTCATGCTCTGCGGCGGAGCCATCGCCAGCGACCTGCGCCACCTCGGCCAGTACGGCGAGGCGGAGACCCTCCAGCGCGAAGTCCTCGACGAGGCCCGGCGGCTGCTCGGCGACACCGAGTTCGTCACCCTCGTCGCCCGCTTCAACCTCGGCCTCGGACTCCGCCTCCTGGGCCGCTACCAGGAGGCGTACGACTACGACGTCGAGACCCTCGCCATCCGCGAGACCGTCCTGCGCCTGCGCCACGCCAACACCCTCAACTCGGGCATCGCCCTCGCCCAGGACCTGCGCCTCCTCGGCCGCTACCGGGACGCCCTGGCCCGGCAGGAGGCCAACCTGAAGATGCACGTCCAGGTGCTCGGGCCGCTGCACCCGCAGACGCTCAAGGCCCGCGCCCAGCTCACCCTCTGCCGGCGCCGGGAGGGCGGCTTCCAGCGGGACATCGGCGCCATGATGGCCACCGTCCTCGACCAGCTGGAACAGGTCCACGGCCGGGGCCACTACGTCACGCTCGCCTTCATCAACGACTACGGCAGCTTCCTGCGCGAGCACGGCGATCTCGCCCAGGCCAGGGACCTCATCAACGAGGCCGAGGCCGGCTACCGCTCGCTCCTGGGGCCCGCCCACCCCTTCGCCACCGGCATGCTGTGCAGCACCGGGCTCGTCATGCAGGCCGCCGGAGAGCGCGCCGACGCGCTCGCCATGCTGGAGGCCTCGCTCGCCGGACTGACCGCCTCCCTCGGCCCCGACCACCCGTGGGTCCTCGGCTGCGCCCTCAACGCCGGCGCCGCCCGCAACTTCAACGGCCGGGTCGCCGACGCCGCCGACCTCAGCCGCGAGACCCTCGGCCGGGCCCGGCGCACCCTCGGCAACGAGCACCCGCTCACCCTCTCCTGCCAGATCGCGCTCGCCACCGACCTGCGGGGCCTGCGCGAGACCGAGGAGGCCGGGAAGCTGGAGGAGGACGCCCTGCTCACGCTCACCCGCACCCTCGGCGCGCAGCACCCCCACACCCTGTCGGCCCGTCAGCGCAGCCGCCCGTACTGGGACTTCGAGGCCTTCCTCTGATTCGCCGTCCGAACGCCGGAGGCCCGGCACCCCCTCAGGGGTGCCGGGCCTCCGGCGTTCGGACGGAGCGGAATCAGGCGTCGAAGACCTCCGAGACCAGCTGCGCCTGCTCGGCCTGGTGGCGCTTGGCCGAGCCGACCGCCGGGGACGAGGAGTGCGGGCGGGAGATCCGGCGCAGGCGCTCGCCCGCCGGGATGTCCGCGCCGACCGCCAGATCCAGGTGGTCGATCAGGTTGAGCGCGATGAACGGCCAGGCACCCTGGTTCGCCGGCTCCTCCTGGGCCCAGATGTACTTCGCCGCGTTGGGGTACTTGGCGATCTCGGCCTGGAGCTCGGCACCCGGCAGCGGGTACAGGCGCTCGAGGCGGATGAGCGCGGTCTCCGTGTCGCCGCGCTTCTGACGCTCGGCGTCGAGGTCGTAGTAGACCTTGCCGGCGCAGAAGACGACCTTGCGGACGTCGGCCGGGTTGACCGTCTCGTCGCCGATCACCGGGCGGAAGCCGCCGGTGGTGAACTCCTCGACCTTCGACGCCGCGGCCTTCAGACGCAGCATCGACTTCGGGGTGAAGACGATGAGCGGCTTGTGGTGCGGGTTGTGCACCTGCCAGCGCAGGAGGTGGAAGTAGTTCGACGGCAGCGTCGGCATGGCGACCGTCATGTTGTCCTGGGCGCACATCTGCAGGAAGCGCTCCGGGCGCGCGGACGAGTGGTCCGGGCCCTGGCCCTCGTAGCCGTGCGGCAGCAGCAGGGTGACGCCGGAGGTCTGGCCCCACTTCTGCTCGGCCGAGGAGATGAACTCGTCGACGACGGTCTGCGCGCCGTTGACGAAGTCACCGAACTGGGCCTCCCAGATGACCAGCGAGTCCGGGCGCTCCAGCGAGTAGCCGTACTCGAAGCCCATCGCCGCGTACTCGCTGAGCAGCGAGTCGTAGACGTTGAAGTGGGCCTGGTCCTCGGACAGGTAGAGCAGCGGGGTGTAGTCCTCGCCGGTCTCCTGGTCCACCAGCACCGCGTGGCGCTGGCCGAAGGTGCCGCGGCGGGAGTCCTGGCCCGACAGGCGGACCGCGGTGCCCTCCATCAGCAGCGAGCCGATGGCGAGGGTCTCGCCGAAGCCCCAGTCGATGGTGCCGTCGTCGATCGAGGCGGCACGGCGCTGCATCTGCGGCAGCAGACGCGGGTGGACCGTGATCCGCTCCGGGATGTTGACCTGCGACTCGGCGATCCGCTTCACGACCTCCGCGGAGACCGCCGTGGTGACGGCGACCGGGAACTCCGGGCGCGCGTCCGGGACCTGCGGGGAGACGGGGGCGGAGGTGGCCTCGCGGACCTCCGCGAAGACCTTCTCCAGCTGGCCCTGGAAGTCCTGCAGCGCCTGCTCGGCCTCTTCCAGCGTGATGTCGCCGCGACCGATGAGCGACTCGGTGTACAGCTTGCGCACCGAGCGCTTCTTGTCGATCAGGGTGTACATCTGCGGGTTGGTGAACTGCGGGTTGTCGCCCTCGTTGTGACCGCGGCGGCGGTAGCAGATGAGGTCGATCACGACGTCCTTGTTGAACGTCTGGCGGAACTCGAAGGCGAGCCGCGCGACGCGGACCACGGCCTCCGGGTCGTCGCCGTTCACGTGGAAGATCGGCGCCTCGATCATGCGGGCCACGTCGGTCGCGTACATCGAGGAACGCGAGGACTCCGGGGCGGCGGTGAAGCCGACCTGGTTGTTGATGACGACGTGGACCGTGCCGCCGGTGCGGTAGCCGCGCAGCTGCGACATGTTGAGCGTCTCGGCCACGACGCCCTGGCCCGCGAAGGCCGCGTCGCCGTGCAGGGCGATCGGCAGGACGGTGAAGTCCGTGCCGCCCTTGTTGATGACGTCCTGCTTGGCGCGGACGACACCCTCCACGACGGGGTCGACCGCCTCCAGGTGGGAGGGGTTGGCGACCAGGGAGACCTTGATCTGCTCGCCGTCGAGACCGGTGAAGGTGCCCTGGGCGCCCAGGTGGTACTTGACGTCGCCGGAGCCGTGCATCGACTTCGGGTCGAGGTTGCCCTCGAACTCGCGGAAGATCTGCGCGTACGACTTGCCGACGATGTTCGCCAGGACGTTCAGGCGGCCGCGGTGGGCCATGCCGATGACGACCTCGTCGAGGCGGGACTCGGCGGCGGAGTCGATGACCGCGTCGAGCAGCGGGATGACGGACTCGCCGCCCTCCAGCGAGAAGCGCTTCTGGCCGACGTACTTGGTCTGCAGGAAGGTCTCGAAGGCCTCCGCCGAGTTCAGCCGGCGCAGGATGCGCAGCTGCTCCTCGCGCTCCACGCGGGCGTGCGGGCGCTCCACGCGGTCCTGGATCCACTTGCGCTGCTTCGGGTCCTGGATGTGCATGAACTCGATGCCGGTGGTGCGGCAGTACGAGTCGCGGAGCACGCCGAGGATGTCGCGGAGCTTCATCATCGACTTGCCGGCGAAGCCGCCGACCGCGAACTCGCGCTCCAGGTCCCACAGGGTGAGGCCGTGCTCGGTGATGTCCAGGTCGGGGTGCTTGCGCTGCTTGTACTCCAGCGGGTCGGTGTCGGCCATGACGTGGCCGCGGACCCGGTAGGAGTGGATGAGCTCGAAGACGCGCGCGGCCTTGGTGACGTCGTCGTCGTGCGAGGCGTCGATGTCCTTGAGCCAGCGGACCGGCTCGTAGGGGATGCGCAGCGACTTGAAGACGTCGTCGTAGAAGCCGTCCTCGCCGAGGAGGAGGTTGGCGACGATCCGCAGGAACTCGCCGGAGGCGGCGCCCTGGATGACCCGGTGGTCGTAGGTCGACGTGAGCGTCATGACCTTCGAGATGCCCAGCTTGTTCAGGGTGTCCTGGGAGGTGCCCTGGAACTCGGCCGGGTAGTCCATCGAGCCGACGCCCATGATGACCGACTGCCCGGGCATCAGACGCGGCACGGAGTGGACGGTGCCGAGGCCGCCGGGGTTGGTCAGGGAGACCGTGACGCCGGTGAAGTCCTCCATCGTCAGCTTGCCGACGCGGGCGCGCTTGACGATGTCCTCGTAGGCCTGCCAGAACTCGAAGAAGTTCAGGGTCTCGGCCTTCTTGATGCCGGCGACGACGAGCTGGCGGTCGCCGTTGGGCTTCACCAGGTCGATCGCGAGGCCGAAGTTCACGTGCTCCGGCTTGACCAGGGTCGGCTTGCCGTCCTTCTCCGCGTAGGAGTAGTTCATCGCCGGCATGGCCTTGATGGCCTGCACCATCGCGTAGCCGATGAGGTGGGTGAAGGAGATCTTCCCGCCCCGGGCGCGCTTCAGATGGTTGTTGATGACGATGCGGTTGTCGAAGAGCAGCTTCACCGGGACGGCGCGGACGGACGTGGCCGTCGGCATCTCCAGCGAGGCGTTCATGTTCTTCGCGACCGCGGCGGCGGGACCGCGCAGGGTGACCAGCTCGGGGCCGGCGGGGGCCTCCGTGGCCTCCTTGGCCTTGGCCGGGGCCGGAGCCGCGGCGGCGGGCTTCGCGGGGGCCGGGGCCGGGGCGGGCGCCGCGGGAGCCGCCGGGGCGGGCTTCACGGGAGCCGGGGCCGGAGCGGGCACCGAGGCGGCCGGAGCGGCCGGAGCGGCGGCAGGCGCGGCCTGTGCGGGGCCCGTCTGCGTGCTCGGCGCCGGGGTGGTGGCGGCCGGGGCGGCGGGGGTCTCCGCGGCACCGGGCTTGTAGTCGGCGAAGAAGTCCCACCAGGCACGATCGACCGAATTCGGGTCCTGGAGGTACTGCTGGTAGATCTCGTCGACGAGCCACTCATTGGCACCGAAGGCGGTAGCAGGGGACTTCCCCTGCCCGTCTTGGTCGGTCGGGGAGCTCGGGGTACTGGGGGACTGAGACGACACGGCGGCAACCGCCCTCTTCCGCTTCACAAGGTGATGGACAGCGGAAATAAAGGCTACGCCTCCCTGGCCGGGAGGTGCAGGCCGGGCACTCCAACGTCGCGCAAGTCACACTTGACGAGGTGTTTCGGTGCCGTGAATGGCGGGAAACAATCGGGGTTCCGGCCTTGTGCGGGTACGGGAAAGCGCGGATGCGGCCCCCCTGGGCTGCATCCACGTACACGTACACGCAGAACGTCTTCTTCCGGTTCGAACCCTACGTCAATCCCGTGGGGGAAGGCTGCCCGGAAGAGTGAGCCTGATGCGGCATCCACGTGACGATTCGGCCACACCGATGTGGCCACCGTGCAGATCCACCGCCCACCGCGCGATCGCGAGGCCGAGCCCCGTCCCGCCGTCGCTGCCCGGGCCCTGCTGGGCCGGGACCGTGCCCCGGTTGAAGCGCTCGAAGACCTTGTGCCGCTCCGACTCCGGAATGCCCGGGCCCTCGTCCTCGACCTCCAGCTCCAGGGAGTCGGGGAACGGCCCGCGCCGGGCGCGTACGGTCACACGCCCGTGCGGCGGGGAGTGCTTCACCGCGTTGTCGATCAGGTTCGCCATCACCTGGTGCAGCCGCTCGGCGTCGGCGAACGCGGTCAGCTCCGGCGGCGACACGTCCAGGTGCAGATGCACGTCCGTACGGTTGTGCAGCCCCGAGCTGGTGGTCAGACCGCGCTGGGAGGCCGCCAGGTTCGCCTCCCGGAGCACCCCCGAGAGATACGGCCAGACCTCGAAGCGGCGCGTCCTGAGCGTGACGACACCGTTGTCGAGCCGTGACAGGTCGAGCAGCGTCTCCACCAGCCGGCCCAGCCGCTCGGTCTGCTTCAGGGCCGTCCGCATCGTCTCCGGGTCGGCCTCGGACACCCCGTCCACGACGTTCTCCAGGACCGCGCGGAGCGCCGCGATGGGGGTGCGCAGCTCGTGCGAGACGTTGGCGACCAGCTCCTTGCGGTGCCGCTCCACCGCCTCCAGGTCGTCCGCCATGCGGTTGATCGTCAGCGCGAGGTCGCCCAGCTCGTCGCGGCGGTCCGCGCCGCGCACCCGGCGGCTGAAGTCGCCGCGCGAGATCGAGCCGGCCACCGTGTTCATCTCGTCCAGCGGCGCCGTCAGCGACTGCGCCACGAACTGGGTGATCAGCAGCGTCGCGATCATCGCGAAGATCGTGATGTAGCGGAACTCGGTCGAGGTGCGGATCGCCACGAGCGCCAGGCAGGAGGTCAGCAGGACCGCCCCGACCACCAGCGCGCCCAGCTTGGTCTTGATCGAGATCACTATCCGGCGCCGCTCCCGCGAGGGGCGGGGCCCGGCGTCCCGCCGCGGCCGGCTCACGGCGCCGGGGTCTCCAGCGCGTAGCCGACGCCGTGGACGGTACGGATGCGCTCGGCGCCGATCTTCCGGCGCAGCGCCTTGATGTGGCTGTCCACGGTCCGGGTGCCGGAGGCGTCCGCCCAGTCCCACACCTCCGCGAGCAGCTGCTCCCGGGAGAGCACCGCGCGCGGGGTGTTCGCCAGGCAGACCAGCAGGTCGAACTCGGTGGGCGTCAGGTGCACGTCCTCGGCCCTGACCCGGACCCGGCGCTGCGCGTGGTCGATCTCCAGCTCGCCCAGGCGCAGGATGCCGCTGCGCGGGGTGACGGCCGCGAGCGCGGCCCGCTCGACCCGGCGCAGCAGGACGTGCACCCGGGCGGCCAGCTCGCGCATCGAGAACGGCTTCGTCATGTAGTCGTCGGCGCCGACGCCGAGGCCGACCAGCATGTCCGTCTCGTCGTCACGCGCGGTGAGCATGAGGACCGGGACGGGGCGCTGGGCCTGGACCCGGCGGCAGACCTCCAGGCCGTCGAATCCGGGCAGCATCACGTCGAGGACCATCAGGTCCGGCTGCCAGGCCTCGGCGGCGTCGACGGCCGCGGGGCCGTCGGTCGCGGTCTGCACGAGGAAGCCCTCGGCGCGCAGTCTCGCGGAGATCGCCTCCACGATCGTGGTGTCGTCCTCGACGACAAGGACGCGCCGCTGGGCCCCCGGAGTGGTCGCCGCACCGTGGTGAGTGGTGTGTGTCTGCTCCATTGCCCCGCCTCGCGTCGCCGATGTCGGTGCAGCAGCCTAGAGGTACCGGCGGTGTCACGGCTACGCAGGCCTGATGCCGAGGTGGACGACGTCGGGGACGCCCCGGGCAACGGGGATCTCTTCGGTCCGTACCCCGCTGAATCCGGCATTCCGCAACGACTCTTCGAAATCGGCGGAGGGCCGGGCCGACCACACGGCGAGGATTCCGCCCGGGTTCAGCCGGGCCGCGCAGTCCGCCAATCCCCGTGCGGAGTAAAGGGATTCGTTGTCCTCGGTGACGGTCCAGTCGGGCCCGTTGTCGATGTCCAGGCAGAGGGCGTCGTAGGTGTCGGGGGTGGTGCGGAGGTAGTCCACGAGGTCCGTGTGCAGGATCACGGTGCGTTCGTCGCCGAGGGCCCGGCCCGAGATGGCGGCGAGCGGTCCGGACCGGTGCCAGTCGATCACCGCCTCCTCGCGCTCCGCCACGGCGATCCGTCCCCAGCGCGGGTCCTCGGCCGCGTGGGCCAGCGAGAAGCCGACGCCCAGGCCGCCGATCAGCACCGCGGGGCCCGAGGCGCGGACCGGCTCGGGCAGCGCCGCCATCGCCGCGTCGATCAGGAGGCGCTCCGAGCGTCCGTCGGAGGTGTCCATCAGGAAGGTGCCGTTGGCGATGATCTCGTAGTGCTCCGCGCGTCGTCGCAGGACGACTTCTCCGTACGGTCCCTCGCGGCGGTCGAGGGTGACGGGGGTGTTCATGGTCACGCTCCGTGGCTCGATGCATACGGGTTGCCCGGCCATCCTCGCGAAGGACGGACGGCCGGGACAAACGCGTTGTGCGCTCGGTGGCGGGAATGCGCCCGCGGACGGGGGCGTCGCTACGGCCGCGGGACCTCGTGCCGCACGTACTGCTCGACCCGGTTCAGCGTCCGGCGGGCGTCCACGGGGGTGCCGTAGGTGCGGTCCCAGGTGATCGGGGCGACCGTGACATGGCCCTTGTCGAGCAGCCAGGTCGAGTCCGCGTCGGCGCGGCCCTCCGTGCACTCGTCCGGGTCGCTGTCCTCCTGGCCGCACAGGCCGAGCGCGATGTCGAACTGGTCGCCCGTGCCGCGCTGCTCGAAGGCGTGGTAGACCACGGCGGCGTCGCCGACGCGCGTCCACACCGGGGACTCGGCCCGCTGTCCGGCGCTGACGTCCGGGTAGTCGACCTTGAGGGCGAAGTCCGGGGTGAGCAGGGAGCGGGCCCTGAGGCCGGCCACCAGTCGGGCGCCGAACTCGGCGCCCGCGCGGTAGTTCCCGCGCGGGAAGTACACGGCGCTGTCGTCGCCGGAGGAGGAGAAGGCGATGGCCGGAACGCCCTGGTCGATCGCGGCGACGGCGGCGCCGACCGTGCCGGAGTCGTTGACGCTCGCGGAGACGTTCGGGCCGGAGTTGATGCCGGTGAGGACGAGGTCCGGGGCTTCCTTCCAGCCGGCCTTCGCTCTCAGGCCGCCGCGCAGGGCGAGCTTGACCGTGTCGGCGGGGGTGGCGCTCGGGGTGTCCTTGCCGCAGGGGCCCGCGGAGAGGCAGACGCCGAAGACGGCGCCCTGGGCGGGGGCGCCGGAGCAGTCGCCCTCGTAGCCGGCGGGCAGGTCGGTGCGCCGCTGGGCGGTGACCACGCCCCCGTTGGTGACGGCGGTGCCCTTGCCCGACTGGACCTGCCAGGGGGCCATCACGACGACGTCGGCCCCGGCGGCGCACATCGCGCGGCGCAGCTCGTACAGGCCGAGGCCGTCGGAGTTGCTCGTCTTGGCGGCCTGCATCGAGTCGTCGTTGGAGATCAGGATCCGCAGACCGGCGAGGGGCTTGTCGGCGGCGCCCGCGGGGCCGGGGGTCGCGGCGTAGGCGGTGGCGCCGGCGGCGACCAGCGCGGCTGCCGCGGTGACGAGGGCGAGGTGCTTGCGCATGGGCCATTCCTTCATGTGCATGACAGCTGACCGGGTGGAGGGGATCCGGGGCCCTGCCCCCCACGGGAGGGCCCCGGATCGTGAGCGGGCCGTCGTCAGGGACGACCCGCGGTCTGGGGGTACGGGGGCCCGGCCCCGCCCGTCGGCGCTACAGCGTCAGGCCGTGGCCGTACGGGAAGACCGGGTCCACCGTGTCGTTCGGGACGTCCGGCCGGGAGGCCGCCACCGCCGCCATGGAGCGCGGCAGCTCGAAGGGCAGGCGCCCCTCCGGCTTCGCCCGGCCGAAGACCACGTCGAGCAGGGCCTCGTCGCTCGCCCCGTAGTCGGCGATCAGGGCCGCCGCGTGCTCGGCGATCTCGGGGAGGACGGCCGGCCGCTCCAGGTGGACGCAGACCACGGTCGGGGTGGCTTTCAGGAGCGCGAGGATCCGGGTCAGCTCCGGCTCGGGGAAGGCCAGCGAACCGGAGTGGAAGTACGACTCGAACCTGTTGGCCCGCTCCTCGTACGGCGTGCGCAGGCGCAGGACGGCCAGGTCGGCGCCGTCGGGCGTCTCGGCGAGCTCGCCGTAGGCCGCCGCGACGGCCGGGTCGACGTTCTCCACGTACAGCCGGGGCTTCCCGTCCAGGGGGAGGGGGCCGTCGGTGAGGACCGTCAGGGAGCGGCGCTGGGCGGCCGCCCCGAGGGCGGTGAAGTCGGCACGGCCGACGGTCGCCTCGGCCTCGTCGGGGTCCACGTAGCGGCGCTCGTCGAAGAGGCCGAGGACGAACTTCTCGCGGAGCAGACGGCGTACGGAGGCGTCGATCCGCGCCTCGGGGACCCGGCCGGACTCCACCAGGGCGACGATCACCTCCGGGCACTGCTCGCCGCCGAACTGGTCGGCGCCCGCGTCGAGCGCCTTCGCGGCGCGCTCGGCCACGCCCAGGTGCTCCACGCCCCAGGCCCGCGCCTCGTGGACCTCGCCGAAGATCTCGGCGTCGTTGAGCCGTCCCCAGTCGGTGCAGACGATTCCGGTGAAGCCGAGCTCCTCGCGCAGGAGGGTGTGGACGACGCCGCGGTTGAAACCGAAGCCGACCTCCTCCCAGTCGGTCCCGACGGGCTGCCCGTAGTACGGCATCATCTGCGCGCAGCCGGCCGCGATGGCGGCCTTGAACGGCTCCAGGTGCAGCTCGCGCATGCCGCCGGGGTAGATCTGCTCCTTGCCGTGCGGGAAGTGCGGGTCCTCGCCGTCCTTCTGCGGGCCCCCGCCCGGGAAGTGCTTGACCATCGCGGCGACGGAGTCCGGGCCGAGCCGCTCGCCCTGCAGACCGAGGACGTAGGCCCTGACCAGCTCGGACGTCAGCTTCGCGTCGGAGCCGAAGGTGCCGGACTGGCGGGACCAGCGGGGCTCGGTGGCGAGGTCGATCTGCGGGTGCAGGGCGGTGCGGAAGCCGACCGAGAGGTACTCGCGGCGCACCGTGTCGGCGAAGCGGAAGACCAGCTCCGGGTCGCGGACCGCGGCGAGGCCGAGCGCCTCGGGCCAGGCGGAGAAGGCGCCGGAGTTGAAGGAGGCGCCGATGTTGTCGGTGAAGGCGTGCCGGGGGTCGGTGGAGAGCGAGACCGGGATGCCGAGCCGGGTGGCGGCGGCCATCTCCTGGAGCGCGTTGTGCCACCGGGCCATCTCGCGGGCGCCGTAGGTGCCGAGCAGGTTGAAGTGGGTCAGCCCGCGGCCCTCGACGAGCTCCGGGGTGGTGAGGTCCTGCATCTCGTGGCCGGGGTCGGTCACGGGGGTGCCGTCCGGGTTCATCACCAGCATCGAGTGGAAGAGCTGTCCGGCCTTCTCCGCCAGGGTCATGCGGGAGAGGAGGTCCTCGACGCGCTCGGCGACCGGGCGGCTGGGGTCCTGATAGGGGTGCATGTCCGCGTACCTGCTTACTTCCGACGGGCGGCCCGCACAGGCTAAGCGCGAAAACCGAGTACCCACTAGGTTTGTGTGATGTGACCTGGATCACGCGGAAACGGGCTCCTCCGGGGGCACGGCTAGGGTGGGTCCATGCCGGAGAACGAGGGGCGGGCCGCTCGCAAAAGCGCAGGCCGGGGCAGCTACGCGGTCGGCGACGCACGCCGTCGCAAGATCCTGGACACCGCCGTGGAGCACTTCGGGCGCTGGGGCTTCCACGCCTCCTCGCTCGCGCGGATCGCCCACGACTGCGGCATCACCCAGGGCGGGCTCCTGCACCACTTCCGCAGCAAGGAGGACCTGCTGCTCTCCGTGCTGGCGCAGAGCGAGGAGCACGACGTGGAGCGGCTCTTCAGCGAGGAGCCGGAGTCCTACGCCGCGTACGTGGACACGCTCGTGGGCCTGGTCGAGGACAACACCAGGCGGCCCGGGATCGTGCGCATGTTCAACGTCCTGGTCGGCGAGTCCGGCAACGTCGGGCATCCCGCCCACGCGTACTTCCGGGAGCGTTACGCGCGCGTGCTCCGGCACACCGTCGAGCTCCTGGAGGCGTGCGTCGAGAGCGGTGAGCTGCGGGCCGGGATCGACTGCCGCGCGGTCGGCCAGGAGCAGCTCGCCGTCATGGACGGGCTCCAGATCCAGTGGGCCCTCGACCCCGGGGCGATGGACATGCCGGGGCGGGTGCGGGAGTTCCTGCGGCGGCAGTACGAGGAGATCCGGGCCTGACGCGGGTCAGGGCGCGGTCGGCGGGCCGCCGCCGGGGAGGGCCTTGAAGACCCGGTCGAGGGCCGGCGGGCGCTCGCCGTCACCGGCGACGACCAGGTGGTGGGCGTACGTGACGTAGTACTGGAACCCGTCGGCGATCGGTGCTCCGGTCGGCCGGTCGGGGACCTTCGCGTAGGCCGGGTCCTCCAGGGCGGCGCGCAGCTCGGCGACCTCCGCGCGGGTCATCCGCCCGCTCCTGGGCGGCTTGGTGCCGGAGCGGGTGGTGTAAGCGCCGTCGTACTGCACGACCAGCTTGTTGTCGACGCCCGCGAGGCCGCCGTTGACCACCACCTCGACCAGGACCTCCTGGGGGGCGGGTTCGGCGCTGCCCGTCGGTGGCGCCGTCGTCGTGGGGGCGGGCGGGGCCGTCGCCGTCGGGCCGGACGGGGTGGCGGGGGCCTGGTTGCAGCCCGTCACGGCGACCACCGCGGCCAGCACCGCGGCGGCCCCGTACCTCACGCCGTACCGCTTTCCGCTCTCCATGGACCGAGCATGCCCGCTCGGCCTCCTCCGTGCAGCCGGAACCGCTCAAGCGGTGCGCACGATCCCCGTCAGGGGGCCGCGGTAGTACCAGTCGAGCGAGTCGTACAGCGCCATCCCGTCCGCGGTCGCCGCGAGGACGCCGGTCCGCGCGCCCGCCTGGGCGGCGGCGGCCTCCAGGGTGCGCATGACGTTGGCCCCGAGGCCCCGGCGGCGGTGGGCGGGGTCCGTCTCGATCTGGTCGGCGACCGCCGTCGCCCCGGTCGGCGCGATCTGACCGCGGGCGGCGAGGGTGCCGTCCGCGGCGAGGATCCGGACCCGGATCACCCCCTCGCGCGTCTCCGTCGTCCGCGCGTACCCCTCCGGCGGCGCCGGCCGGGCCGCGGGGTCCAGCTCCTTGGTCATCATGAACCCGGGGTCGTCCGGGATGGTCCACCCCTCGGTGATCCAGGAGGCGGCCTCCTCGGGCGCCGCCATCACCTTGAGCCAGGCGTACGGCTCGGTGATCCCCGCGCACAGCCGGCCCACGGAGGCCGCGTCCGGGTGCGGCAGCACATGGCGGAAGGGGTGCGTGGGCTGCCCCACCTCGATCCGGTAACCCCAGGGCTCGACGACGGCGGGCGGGGTGCCCCGGGAGACCGTCCAGCCGGCGACCCAGGACGATGTAATGGCTGCAATATCCATAGGGGCATTACATCGCCTGTTCACGGGGCGGGTGGGAGTGATCGCTGAGAGCGAACAAGGGGAGGGGAACATTCGTGGGCTCACGTGCATTGAGTCCATACAGCTCAACTTGACTGCCGAAGGGGAGATCATGGCTTCTGAGTCCATGGCGTCCGCGCCGCTCACTCTGCCTGTGCTGCCGCTCGACGACGAGGTCGTGCTGCCTGGAATGGTGGTGCCGCTCGACCTGTCCGACAACGACGTCCGGGCCGCCGTCGAGGCCGCCCAGGCCGCCGCCCGCGGTGGTACGGGCAAGCCCAGGGTGCTGCTCGTGCCCCGGGTGGACGGCACCTACGCCGGGACCGGTGTGCTCGGCACCGTCGAGCAGGTCGGCCGGCTGTCCGACGGCGACCCCGGCGCGCTCATCCGCGGTCGCGGCCGCGTCAGGATCGGCGCCGGCACGACCGGACCCGGCGGGGCCCTGTGGGTCGAGGGCACCGTCGTCGAGGAGACCCTGCCCGACCCGCTGCCCGGCTCCGTGACCGAACTGGTCAAGGAGTACAAGGCCCTGGCCACCACCTGGCTCAAGAAGCGCGGCGCCTGGCAGGTCGTCGACCGCGTCCAGCAGATCGACGGCGTCGGCGCCCTCGCCGACAACTCCGGCTACTCGCCCTTCCTCACCGTCGAGCAGAAGGTCGAACTCCTGGAGACCGCCGACCCGGTCGCCCGCCTCAGGCTCGCCACCGCGCAGCTGCGCGACCACCTGGCCGAGCAGGACGTCGCCGAGACCATCGCCAAGGACGTCCAGGAGGGCGTCGACAAGCAGCAGCGCGAGTTCCTGCTGCGCCGTCAGCTCGAAGCCGTCCGCAAGGAGCTGCGCGAGCTCAACGGCGAGAGCGAGGGCGACGAGTCCGACGACTACCGGGCCCGGGTGGAGGCCGCCGACCTCCCGGAGAAGGTGCGCGAGGCCGCCCTCAAGGAGGTCGAGAAGCTGGAGCGGTCGAGCGACCAGTCGCCCGAGGGCTCCTGGATCCGCACCTGGCTCGACACCGTCCTCGAACTGCCCTGGAACGAGCGCACCGAGGACGCGTACGACATCCAGGGCGCCAAGGCGGTCCTGGACGCCGAGCACGCGGGCCTGGAGGACGTGAAGGAGCGGATCACCGAGTACCTGGCGGTGCGCAAGCGGCGCGCCGAGCGCGGCCTCGGGGTCGTCGGCGGCCGGCGCGGCGGCGCCGTCCTCGCCCTCGTCGGCCCGCCCGGCGTCGGCAAGACCTCGCTGGGCGAGTCCGTCGCGCACGCGATGGGGCGCACGTTCGTGCGCGTCGCGCTCGGCGGCGTCCGCGACGAGGCCGAGATCCGCGGCCACCGGCGCACCTACGTGGGCGCCCTGCCCGGCCGGATCGTCCGCGCCATCAAGGAGGCCGGGTCCATGAACCCGGTGGTCCTGCTCGACGAGATCGACAAGGTCGGCTCCGACTACCGCGGCGACCCCGCGGCGGCCCTCCTCGAGGTCCTCGACCCCGCGCAGAACCACACCTTCCGCGACCACTACCTGGAGGTCGAACTCGACCTGAGCGACGTGGTCTTCCTCGCCACCGCCAACGTCCTCGAAGCCATCCCCGAGGCCCTGCTCGACCGCATGGAGCTCGTCAGGCTCGACGGCTACACCGAGGACGAGAAGGTCGTCATCGCCCGCGACCACCTGCTGCCCCGGCAGCTGGAGAAGGCCGGCCTCGAGCCGGGCGAGGTCGTCCTGGAAGAGGCGGCGCTGCGCAGGCTCGCCGGCGAGTACACCCGCGAGGCGGGCGTCCGCACCCTGGAGCGCTCCCTCGCGCGGCTGCTGCGCAAGGTGGCGGCCCAGCACGAACTGGGCGACCGGGAACTGCCGTTCACGATCGGCCCGGACGAGCTGCGCGGCCTCATCGGACGCCCGCACCACGTGCCGGAGTCGGCGCAGGACCCCGCCGAGCGCCGCACGTCCGTGCCCGGTGTCGCCACCGGCCTGGCCGTGACCGGGGCGGGCGGCGACGTCCTCTTCGTCGAGGCCTCGCTCGCCGACCCGGAGACGGGCGCGGCGGGGCTCACGCTCACCGGCCAGCTGGGCGACGTGATGAAGGAGTCCGCGCAGATCGCGCTCTCCTTCCTCCGCTCGCACGGCGCCGAACTGGAGCTGCCCGTCACCGGTCTCAAGGACCGCGGCGTGCACATCCACTTCCCGGCGGGCGCTGTCCCGAAGGACGGGCCGAGCGCGGGCATCACGATGACCACCGCCCTCGCCTCGCTGCTCTCGGGCCGCCTGGTCCGCACGGACGTCGCGATGACGGGTGAGGTCTCCCTGACCGGCCGGGTGCTCCCGATCGGCGGCCTGAAGCAGAAGCTGCTGGCCGCGCACCGGGCGGGCATCACGACGGTCGTGATCCCCAAGCGGAACGAGGCCGACCTGGACGACGTCCCGGCCGAGATCCTGGAGAAGCTGGAGGTCCACCCGGTGACGGACGTCCGGCAGGTCCTGGAGATCGCCCTCACCCCGGCGGAGGTCGCGGTGAGCGCGGCGGCCTGACGGCCGTCCGGCACGCAACGGCGGTAAGGCGCCCTTCCTTTCGGGAGGGCGCCCCACCGCCGTTGTCAGTGCCGGCTGCCATGCTGCGGGACATGGACGAGAAGGCCTTCTGGGCGCTGATGGGGGAGCTGCGGACCCGGCCGGGTTCGCGGGAGGAGCGGCTCGCGTGGCTGCGGGGGGAGCTGGTGCGGGGGGAGGCGGACGGCTGCGTGGCCTTCCAGACACGGCTGGAGGAGGTCCATCACCGGGCCTACCGGGCCGACTTGTGGTCTGCGGCCGGGCGGATCCTGGGCGGCTCGTGCTCCGACGACGCATTCCACTGCTTCCGGCTGTGGCTGGTGGGTCTCGGGCGCGAGGTGTTCGAAGAGGCGCTGCTGTCCCCCGACAGCCTGGCGGGGGTGCCCGAGGTGCTGTGGCTCGCGGGGCGGAGCGCCGGCTCCTGGTGCGAGGCGGAGGAGTGGCCCGAGTGGGAGGAGCTGGACTACGTGGCGGCGGACGCCTACGAGGAGCTGACGGGGGTGGCGGACGAGGGGGAGGCCTTCTACGACGCGCTCGACGCGGCCCAGGGCGGCGACGCCCCCGACCCGGAGGCGCCGCCGCGCGGAGAGCCGCTGGAGGACGCCGGGACGCCCCGGCTCGCCGCCCTCTTCCCGGCCGGGGCCGATCCGGCCTAGGCCTCGCCGGACTCGCCGCGGCGCCGGGCCAGCAGGACGCTGCCCGCGCCGAAGGCGGCGATCGCGCCGGCGCCCGCGAGGGCGAGCGGGAGGGGGGAGGCGGGCGCGTCGGCGGTGTCGGCGGAGAGGGCGGGGGGCTGCTCGTCGCCGCCGTGGCCCGCGTGGCTCACGGTGGAGAGCCGCGCGCCCGCGGCGAGCTCGGCCTCGGTGGGGGCCTCGGCCTTGAGGGCGGTGGCGCCGGCGGTGCCGAAGGTGACGTCCGAGCAGCTGTAGAAGGCCTCGGGGCTGTCGTTGCGCTGCCACACCATGTAGACGATGTGGCGGCCGGAGCGCGTGGGGAGGGTGCCGTTGAAGGCGTAGTAGCCGTCGGTGGCCGTGCGGGTGGTGTTGTAGACCGCGACGGGGGTGGTGTCGAGGTCGGACCACTTCAGGGGCCGGGTCGGGTCGAAGCCCTGCTTGGTGATGTACATCGTCATCGTGCCGGAGTGCGCCGCGGTGGCCCGGATGCGGAAGCCGAAGGCGCCGGGAGCGACGGCGGTGGCCGGCCAGTCGGTGCGGGCCCAGTCGAGGGCACGGTACTTCTCGCGGTTGGCCGAGCAGAGCTTGCCGTCCGGGATCAGCGCCTGGTGGTGCCCGTCGGCGTTGGCGATGTTGACCTCGTTCCAGTCGTAGAGCGGCTGGGTGCCGGAGTCGGCGACGAGGTCCTTGCAGACCTGCGACTTGGGGGTCTCGGGACCCTCCGCGTAACAGGCGGCGACCCTGCTGACCGGATTGAACACGGCGCCGTGGGCGCTCGCCGCGGTGGGGGTGAGGGGAACGAGCGCGGCGGCGGTGAGGGCGGTCGCGGCGGCGGCGCGACGGGAGCGGGAGGTCGTGATGCGGGGCATGGGGGAGCTCTCTCTCGTGCGTGGGGGAGTACGGGACGAGCAACGGGCTTGCGGCGCACGCGAGTTGCGGATCGCGCGACGCCGACCCGAGGGTCGCATTGGTCCATACCAATGGGCAAGGGGTGCGTCCGAGAAAGCCAAGGCAGCGCAAAGCGGCGGGCCTCCCCCGGTGCGCCGCCGCACACCGGGGGAGGCCCGCCGCCTCCTCGGCGTCAGCCGTTCGCGAGCGCCTGCACCCGCGAGTAGTCGCCGTTGAAGTGGTTGTGGTCGCCGACCGTCGGGCCGGACGAGGTGTACTGCCACATCGTGTAGTAGCCCCAGCCGGCCGGCAGCGTGCCGACCTCGGAGGCGTAGCGCGCGATCCACAGCGGGTTGGTCGTGGCGAAGCCGCCGTAGTTGCCGGTGCACTGGGTCCACCAGCTCGTCGCCGTGTAGATCACCGCGTCCCGGCCGGTGCGGTACTTGTACCGGTCGAGGAAGTCCCTGATCCAGGCCACCATCCCGGACTGCGTCTTCCCGTAGCAGGTCGCGCCGTACGGGTTCCACTCGATGTCCAGCGCGCCCGGCAGCGTCCTGCCGTCGCCGGACCAGCCGCCGCCGTTGTTCACGAAGTAGTCGGCCTGCGCCGCGCCCGTCGTGGTGTCGGGCGTCGCGAAGTGGTACGTGCCGCGGATCATGCCCACGTTGTACGAGCCGTTGTACTGCTGCGTGAAGTAGGTGTTCTTGTAGTACGTGCCTTCCGTGGCCTTGACGTAGGCCCACTTCACCCCGCTGTTCCACAGGGTCGACCAGGCCACGTTGCCGTTGTGGCTGGACACGTCCACGCCCTCGGTCTGGGCGGCCTGGATGGTGAGCCCGCCGGAGGGCTTGGCGCCCTGGCCGTCGTGGGCGACCACGCCCATGCCCATGTAGGCGGAACCGCGGGCGGGCACCTGCCGGGCGCCCGGGTCCTGGGCGGCGTTGGCGGTGCCGGAGAGGGTGAGGGGGAGGAGGAGGGCCAGGGCCGCGAGGGCGGCGCCGGCGAGGGACGTCCCGGGTCTGTGCACACGCATTGCGTGCCTCCGAAAGGCTCGGTGGGGGGAGCGATGTCGACGAGTCCTGGAATGGACATGTCAGCGAAGACGCTTGGGAGAGACGCTACGCACGTAGACCCGCGCTGCGGAAGGGGGACTGGGTGCTGCCGTTGGTCTACGCCTGCGAAATACTGGAGGAGCTGCGGCGATGGCCACGGCCGGAAGAAACTTTCAGCGAGCGGAAAGCGCGTGAGGGGTGCTGACGTGCACGGAAGCGGTACGGGGAGTGGATCCGGACCCAAGGGCGGGAGTGGTGTGGACCAGGAATTCCTGGCCCTGGAGCGGGAGCTGGCGGTCTTTCTGCGTCGCGCCCGGGCCCAGTCCGGCGAAATGGCCCGCGAGGTGCACCCCGAACTGGAGCCCGCCGCCTACGGCCTGTTCGTCCGGCTCGACGACGCCGGACCGCAGCGCGCCACCGACCTCGCCGGCTACTTCGGCGTCGGCAAGGCCACGATGAGCCGCCAGCTGCGCGCCCTCGAACAGCTGGGCCTGGTCGCCCGCGACCCCGACCCGGCCGACGGCCGCGCCTCGCTGGTCCGCCTGACAGAGGAGGGCCAGGGCCGCTTCCGGCACGTCCGCGACGCCCGGCGCGAGCGCTACGTCCGCAAGCTGGCCGACTGGGACCGCTCCGAGGTCGCCGAACTGGCCCGCCTGCTGCACCACTTCAACGTCCGCTCGGAGGGCTGACGCTCCGGGGGCGCCTGTGCGCCAGTCCTGGGGCGTCTGCTCGGCGGGGCGGCGCCCCCGGGGGTACATGTACAGGCCCTTCGGGGCGTCCGCTCGGCGGGGCGGCGCCCCGCGGGTGCACGGGGTGGAGCCTCGGGCCGACACCCCGGGGGTGCACGGGGCGGAGCCTCGGGGCCGGCGCCCGGGCTGTGTACGGGGTGGAGCCTCATGGGCGGCTGCTGGGAGGGGTGGCACCGCGGGGCGTGGACGGGGGTGGTGGCGTCCGCTCGGCGGGCCGGCGGCCCGGCAGGCGCGGGGGGTCAGCCCCGGCGTCTTGCCGGTCGGGCCGGGCCCGACGCACGAGCGGCGGGGCGCTCCCGAGGCCGCTCCGGGCGCGGCCTAGAGCTCCGCGTAGACGGCCGTCGCGTCGTCGTGGGGCTTCCCGCGGCGCAGTCCGCCGGCCCCCGCCGCCGCGGTCTCCAGGGCCCGCACCCGCTGGATCAGGGCGCCCGGCCCCTCCGCCGCGAGCACCTCGAAGCACTCCGCCCAGTCGCCCGCCCCGAAGAGCTCCACCCAGCGGGTCGCCCCGTCCGTGAGCGCGGCCAGCGCCCGGACCCGCGCGCGGGGCGTCGTGCCGGTCACCGCCCGCCCGGCCACCGCCGGGTCGGCCGCCGCCGTGAAGAAGCCGCCCTCCTGGTTGCGCAGCCGGTCCGTCGCCGCCACGGAGCGCCGGACCTCCGCCGGCACCCGGTCGAGCCGGTCGTCGAGCACCGCCCGTACCGAACCGTCCGCGGCCCGGAGGAGCAACGCCGCGTCGGACAGGACGAGGTGCTCCACCACCGTCGCGTCCCAGCGCGCCATGGCCACCGTCGCCTGCGGGGTGCGCACGTGAGAAAGGTCACAGGTGTCCCGGTGGGCGTCCGCGGTGCGCCGGATTGCCAGGGCCAGAATCTCGGCCAGCGTCAGATCGCTTCGCGAAGCGGACAGTTCCGTCAAAGCGCCACCGAGTCGCGCGGTGAACCAGGGGACCGTGTGCACACAACCGTCGTCGCCCGCCGGAGGCGTCACCCCGTCCAGGACCACGACCGTGCCGCCCGCCCCTGACCCGGGCAGGACTGCCGCTACCCAGTCCTCATTGGGCCGTTCGGGGCTGCCGGGCAGGGTGACCGCTTCGGTGCGCATGATCCTCAGTCTGCCCCGCGCGGGCCCGGCCTGCATCACTCCTTCACAGCGCCTCCAGACGCCCGAATCTGGCCTGTACCAAAGGTCGGTACGGGTCCGGAAGTCCGGAACCGCAAGCTCCGGGAAGCTGCGGGCGCGCATCCTGCCAAAGCCCGCGCGGAAGATCCAACCGGCGGTAAGCGCGACGCCCCGCCGCCCACCGGGGAGAGTTGTTTGCCAACTACGGAGTGTTGTTCACTCGTTCGGGTGGCGGAGCGGCCGATGCGAGTCCCCTGACCAGAACCGCTGAAATGGTCGGAAGAACACACCAGGGGTGGGGGCTCTTACATGTGACCGGTCGTCACCTCTGCTTCATGGGCGGACGATCAAGAATGCGAGCACCGGTGCAGAAGAAGCGGCCTCGGAGCAACAACGGCGCGCGGAGCCAGACCCCCGGTGACCCGCAGCACCCCGGCCTGCCCGCGCACGGCTCCGACAGCACCCCCCAGGCCCCCGCCGGCCGCCCCAAGCGGGTCCGCGGCCGCCTCGTCGCCGGCGTCGCCCTCGTCGGCGTCACCGTCCTCGCCGCCGGCGCCCCCGCGGTCCTCGCCGCCTCCGGCGACCTCGACGACTCCGTCAACCTGGTCGCCCTCGCCGAACTCGACCGCCAGGCCGTCACCCTCGCCCACTCCCTCTCCGACGAGCGCGACGAGGTCGTCGCCTACATCGCGGCCGGACGCGACGAGCAGAGCGGCTCGGCCGAGGACAAGCGCCAGATCACCAGCGCCCGCTCCGCCCGGGTCGACCGCCAGATCGACGAGATCAGCGCCGCCGCCCCCGAGGACCTGCGCCGCGAGCTCGCCGCGCTGCCCTCGATCCGGCGCACCGCCCTCACCGGCAAGGGCTCCGCCCTCGACGCGCACCGCGCCTACACCGAGGTCATCGGCAAGCTCCAGGCCCTCGCCGACCGCCTCGCCGAGGGCACTCCCGCGCGCGCCGCCGAGGCCGTCCGGGCCCCCGGCGCCCTCGGCCGCGCCACCGAACAGGCCTCCGCCGAACGCGGCCTGCTGCTCGCCGCGCTCGCCGTGCCCCGGCCCGAGCCCACCGGCACCACCCACTACGACCCCGCCACCGGCACCTACGTCGCCGACGAGGCCGAGGGCGTGGCGGAGGCCGACCGCGCCAGGGCCGTCCTCACCTCGGCCGCCCAGCAGGCCCGGGTCCGCGAACTCGCCGCCCTCGCCGACTTCGACCAGGCCGCCACCACCGCCGCGCGCGACTCCCTCGCCGCCACCGTCACCGGCCCCGACGTCAAGAACGCCGAGCGCTATCTGGCCCGGCTCACCGACCGGCCCGAGCTCTCCGAGTCCGAGCTCAACACCGACCCGGCCAAGCTGGACGCCGCGCTCTCCGCCCGCATCGAGCAGATGCGCGGCGTCGAGTCCGCCCTCGCCACCGAGCGCGCCGAGCGCTTCACCGCGCTCCGCGACGACGACGTCACCGCGCTCGAAGTGCGCATCGCCTTCCTCGGCGGCTGTCTCCTCGTCGCCGTCGGCATCTCCACCTACGTGGCCCGCACCCTCACCCGGCCGCTCGCCGTCCTGCGCATCGGCGCGGCCCGGCTCGCCACCGCCCAGGAGCCGGCGGCCGAGGAGCCGATCCGCTTCACCGGGCGCAACGACGAGTTCGCCCAGGTCGTACGCTCCCTCAACACCCTCCAGGGCAAGCTGGCCGCCCTCGCGGCCCGGGCCGAGCAGCTCGACGGGGAGCGCGCCGACCTGGCCGGCGCCCGGGAGGCCATCGCCGCCGAGCTCGCCGCCCAGCGCGCCGAGCTCCAGGGCCAGAGCGCCCGGCTCACCGCCGAGCTCGAACGGCTCAGGAGCACCGTCCAGCACACCTTCGTCAACCTCTCGCTGCGCAGCCTCGGGCTCGTCGACCGCCAGCTCGGCGTCATCGAGAAGATGGAGGAGCGCGAGCAGGACCCGGACCGGCTCGCCACCCTGTTCAAGCTCGACCACATGGCGACCGTCATGCGCCGGCACAGCGAGAACCTCCTCGTCCTCGCCGGCCACGAGCACGTCCACGGGCACCCGGGACCGGTCCCGCTCGTCGACGTGCTGCGCGCCGCCGTCAGCGAGATCGAGCGCTACGAGCGGGTCAGCATCCAGTCGCTGCCGCCGCACGCCCAGATCGCCGGCTTCGCCGCGGACGACCTGAGCCACCTGGTCGCCGAACTCCTGGAGAACGCCACCTCCTTCTCGCCGCCCGACTCCCAGGTGCAGCTCTCCGGTTGGCTCCTCGAGTCCGGCGAGGTCATGCTCTCGGTCCAGGACGGCGGCATCGGCATCACGCCCGACCGGCTCGCCGAGCTCAACGCGCGCCTCGCCGATCCCGCCGTCGCCGCCACCGAGGGCGAGGGGCTCGGCATCCGGGTCGCCGCGCTGCTCGCCGCGCGCCACGGCGTACGGGTCGAGCTGCGCGAGCAGAAGCCGGGCGGCGTCACGGCCGTCGTGGTCCTGCCGCTGCCGCTGCTCCCCACCGCCCCGCCGGCCGCCGTCCCGCCGGCCGTGCCGGTCGCGGGCGACGCCCCCGTGCTCACGCTCCCCGGCTCGGTCGCCGAGGCCAACTCCAACACGCTCCCCTCCCGTCACCGCGACCCCCTGGTGGAGGCCGCGGAACGCGCCATCGCGGCGGCGGAGGCGGATGCGGATGCGGAGGCGGATGCGCAGGCGGCGTCCGAGCCGGAGCCGACGCCGGAGCCGGAGGCGCCGGCCGCGGCGCCCGGCTTCGAGGCGGCCGCAGCGCCCGCTCCCGAGGCCGCGTACGAGCCCGAGCCCGCGCCCGATGCCGCGTACGAGCCCGAGCCCGCGCCCGCCGTCGCGCAGGAGCCGGCGCCCGCGTACGAGCCCGAGGCCGCGTACGAGCCCCAGCCCACGCCCGAATCCGCGCCCGCGCACACCCCGGAGCCCGAGCTCGCCCCCGTCCCCGGCGAGCCCGTCTCCGGCGAGTCCGTCTCCGGCGAGTCCGTCTCCGAGACCACGCTCCAGGTGCGGCTCCCCGACCCGCCGCCCGAGCCCGACACGCACGAGCGGGCGGCGGCCGTGGCGGACGGGCCGGTGGACGAGTCCGGGCCGCGGCCCGGACGCTGGGAGCGGGTCACCGACAAGGGGCTGCCCAAGCGGACGCCGCGGATAGTGCGACCGGCCGGTCCCGCCACCGCGCCGATACGCACCCGCGGCATCGACGCGGAGGCCCTGCGCCGCCGGCTCGGCGGCTTCCAGCGGGGCGCCGAGCACGGCCGCCGCGATGTGGCCGCCGAGATCGAGGCCGCTCAGACCGCACGTACCGAGGAGAACACGGGGGACACAGTCGAGGAGGCACGCAGTTGACTGCGACCGGAACATTCGGGCTGAGCAGCGAGGCCCGCAATCTGCAATGGCTGTTGGGGAACCTCGTCGAGGAGGTGCCGGGGGTCCGCTCCGTCGCCGTCGTCTCCTCCGACGGGCTGCTCCTGCTCTCGTCGGACCCCGAGGTCCAGGGGGCGGCGGCCGAGGCGGAGCGCCCCGAGGGGCCCCGGGGCTCCACCGCGGACCTGGCCACCATCGTCTCCGGCATCGGCAGCCTCACCGTGGGCGCCGCACGCCTGATGGACGGCGGCGGGGTCAAGCAGACCATGGTGGCGATGGAGGAGGGCAGCGTCTTCGTCATGTCGATCAGCGACGGCTCGCTGCTCGGCGTGCACGCCACGCCCGACTGCGACATGAGCGTCATCGCGTACCACATGGCGCTCTTCGTGGGCCGTGCCGGACACGTCCTGACCCCCGAACTCCGCAGCGAGCTGGCCAAGTCGATGGAGACCTCCCAGTGACCGCGGCGTCCTCGGCCCCCCACCCGCACCGGCTTCCGATACGCGGCGCGGGGCGCCGCCCCGCCCGCGTGCGCCCGTACTCGCTCACCGGCGGCCGCACCCGCTTCGGCCACGTCCTCCTCGTGGAGACGTTCGTGGCCGCTCTGGAGGCCGCGCCCGAGCGGAAGGTCCTCACCGGCGGAGGGCGCGCGGCGCGCGGCCTCATGCCCGAGATGCGGGCCATCGTCGAGATCTGCCGCCGGATGCGTACGGTGGCGGAGATCTCGGCCCTCCTGAAGATGCCGTTGGGAGTCGTCCGGGTGCTGCTCAGCGACCTGGCCGACCAGGGAAAGATCCGTGTGTACGGGACCGGGCACGGCACCGACCGGCCCGACCGCGCGCTCCTCGAAAGGGTGCTGAGTGGACTCCGCCGTCTCTGAATCGCCGACCACCGTCGCCGGCGTCCCCGTCCAGCCCACCGCCCACTCCGCGCCCGAACCGGAACCCGAAGAGGGCGCCCAGGACTGGCAGCTGGACCACACCCGCGCCCCGATCGCGACCAAGGTCGTCGTCGCGGGCGGCTTCGGCGTCGGCAAGACCACCTTCGTCCGCGCGGTCTCCGAGATCACTCCGCTGCAGACCGAGGCGCTGATGACCCGGGCGAGCGAGGACACCGACGACCTCACCGCCACCCCCGACAAGCTCACGACCACCGTGGCGATGGACTTCGGGCGGATAACCCTCGACGACGACCTGGTGCTGTACGTCTTCGGTACGCCGGGACAGCAGCGCTTCTGGTTCATGTGGGACGACCTGGTGCGCGGCGCGATCGGTGCGATCGTCCTGGCCGACACGCGGCGGCTGACCGACTGCTTCCCGGCGCTCGACTACTTCGAGAGCTGCGGCCTGCCGTACATCGTGGCCGTCAACCACTTCGAGGGCACCGAGGTCTTCGAGACCGAGGACGTCCGGGAGGCGCTGACCGTCCCGGCGCACGTCCCCGTGGTGATCATGGACGCGCGCAAGCGGTACAGCGTGGTCGAGACCCTGCTCGCGATGGTCGCCCACGCGCTCGAAGCCGCCCCCGAATAGCCCCCCCACGGAACAGCCCCCAAGTCTCCTCGCAAGGTCGGTCGCACATGCGGAAGATACTCATAGTCGGCGCCGGTCAGTCCGGTCTCCAGCTCGCCCTCGGTCTGCAGTCCCAGGGCTACGAAGTCACCCTGATGTCCAACCGCACGGCGGACGAGATCCGGTCCGGCCGGGTCATGTCCACCCAGTGCATGTTCGACACCGCGCTCGGGCACGAGCGCGACCTCGGCATCAACTTCTGGGAGTCCCAGGCCCCGCGCATCGAGGGCCTCGGCGTCTCCGTCGCCGCGCCCGACAGCAGCCGCGCCATCGACTGGGTCGGAAGGCTCCGCGGCTACGCGCAGTCCGTCGACCAGCGCGTGAAGATGGCCGGCTGGTTGGAGACCTTCGCCCAGCGCGGCGGCCAGCTCGTCATCCACGGCGCGGCCGTCGGCGACCTGGACTACTTCTCCCGCAACTACGACCTGGTGCTCGTCGCGGCCGGCAAGGGCGAGCTGGTCTCCATGTTCGGCCGGGACGCCGCCCGCTCCCCGTACGCCGAGCCGCAGCGCGCCCTCGCCGTCAGCTACGTCCACGGCCTCGGCCCGCGGCCCGAGCACCCCGAGTTCGACGCGGTGCGGTGCAACGTGGTCCCGGGCGTCGGCGAGCTCTTCGTGATGCCCACCCTCACCACCTCCGGCCGCGCCGACATCCTCTTCTGGGAGGGCATCCCCGGCGGTCCGCTCGACGCCTTCCAGGGCGTCAAGGACCCCTCCGAGCACCTGGCGCTCACGCTGGAGCTGATGGAGCGGTTCACGCCCTGGGAGTACGCGCGGGCCACCAAGGTCGAGCTGACCGACGCCGGCGGCACCCTGGCCGGCCGCTACGCCCCGACCGTCCGCAACCCCGTCGGGCAGCTCCCCGGCGGCGGCCTGGTCCTCGGCGTCGCCGACGTCGTCGTCGCCAACGACCCGATCACCGGGCAGGGCTCCAACTCGGCCGCCAAGTGCGCCGCGGCGTACCTCGCCGCGATCGTCGAGCACGGCGAGCGCGAGTTCGACGAGGCGTGGATGCGGGCGACCTTCGAGCGCTACTGGCAGACCGCCCGGCACGTCACCAAGTGGACCAACGCGATGCTCGCGCCGCCGCCGGAGCACGTCCTGAACCTGCTCGGCGCGGCCGGCGGCCTCCAGCCGGTCGCCGACCGCTTCGCGAACGGCTTCGACGACCCGGCGGACTTCGAGGACTTCTTCTTCGACCCGGAGAAGACCGCCGCCTACCTGGCCTCGGTCGCCGGCGCCTGATCCCTGCCGTACCCCTCGTCCGCGCCGTCCGTGGCTCCCGCCGGGAGCTCGGGCGGCGTGAACGTCTTCAGGGCCGGGCCGTCGGGATCGGGCCGCACGGCGCCGAGGAGCGGGTTGGCGGCGAGCGGGGAGACCTTGATCCGGGCGCCGGGCCGCGGGGCGTGCACCACCAGGCCGTCGCCGAGGTAGAGCGCGATGTGGGTGGCCTCGGGGAAGTAGACGACGAGGTCGCCGGGGCGGAGCCGGGAGAGCGGGACCCGGGGGAGGGTCCGCCACTGTTCCTGGCTGGTGCGGGGGAGTTCGAGGCCCGCGCTCGCCCAGGCCTGCTGGGTGAGTCCCGAGCAGTCGTACGTGTCGGGGCCCTCGGCGCCCCACTCGTACGCCTTGCCGATCTGCGCCACCGCGAAGCGCAGCGCCTCGGCGCCCGCCCGAGACGGGGTGCGGGGGCCGTCGAGGACGCCGGAGCCGAGGAGTTCGGCCTGCGCGCCCGCGGTCTGCGTCCGCTCCAGGGCGCCCAGCTCGGCCAGCTGCCCCGGGGTGAGCCCGGCGAGCAGCCGCTCCACCTCGCGCAGCCTGCCCTGCACCTCGTCGCGGTGCGCGCGCTGCCGTGCGGCGAGGGACGTGCGCCGGTCGAGCGCCTTGCGGGAGGCGGCCGCGAGGTCCGCGGCCCGCTTCTCGGCGCCCTGCAGCCGGGCGACGGTACCGGCACGGGTCCGCGCGGCGCGGCTGAGCAGGTGGTTCTGGTCCAGGGCGTGCTGCGGGTCGCGGGCGAGCAGCAGCCGCAGATACGGGGAGAGTTCGGACCGTCCCTGGTACTGCTGCCGCGCCAGCCGCCCCGCCTCGTCCCGCCCCCGCGCCAACTCGGCCCGCGCGGCGTCGAGCCGGGCGGCGACCTGCCGGGTGTCGGCGCTCTGCCGCTTGAGGCTCTCGTCGGCCGCGTTGTAGGCCTCGGTCGCCTGCTCGGTCTGCCGGTAGAGGCTCCGCAGCCGCGAGAGCAGCGAACCGACCGACTCGGGCCCGGCGGCACCGGGGGTGCGGGGGCCGTCGGGGCCGTCTAGGGCGTCGGGGCTGTCGGCGCCGTCGGCGCTGTCGGGGCCGTCGGGTCCGCTGGGTGCGTCGGGGGAGTCCGTGGCACCGGCGGCGTCGGGGTCCGGGTCGCGGCCGCTTCCGGTGGAGCCCGCCGGCTTGCCCGAGGCGGCCGCGCCCGGCGGCCCCACCTCCTCCGGCGCGCCCGGCACGGGCTCCGGCACCGGCTCCGGCTTGCCCGGCACCGGCACCGCCTCCGGCGCGCCCGGCACCGGCGCCGGTGGCCCGGGGGCCGTCCCCGTCGCACCCGCGACCCCGGCGACCCCCGACACTCCCGTCAGGGCCGTCGTCGCCGCGAGTACCCCCGTGCAGACCGTGCGCAGCAGTCGTACCGACACGTCACCACCTCCATCGGGATGATGGCGTGACGATTAGTGTGATGAGCGGACCGGTGTGGGGGTGTTCCCCCGGCTCACTCTTCCGGCGCAGCCGAGGGGCGGGGCTTCGACCAGGGCCAGCGGATCTCGCGGCGCTCACGGCCGTCCGGGGCGTACTCGTACACCCAGCCCTTCTGCAGCCCGAGCCGCTTGCCGTACCCGGCCGGCTCGCGACGGTAGGCGTGGACCGTCGCCGGCCGGCCCTCGTGGGCCGGGACCGGGACCTCGTACCACTTCGGCGGGTGGCCGGTCGGGCCGAGGAGGATCGGCAGGACCCGGCCGTCGAGGGGGCCGCCGCGGAAGGGGGTGTTCTCGCTTCTCACCCCACCAGTGTCCCCTCCGCCGGCCTCAGAGCAGGTGCGCGGCCTCGCTGACCACCGGGATGACGTTCCTGGCCAGGGTGCCGACCGGACCCGACGCGGTCTCCTGGGAGAGCAGCCGCTCCACCACCCCGCGCGTCTCCGGGTCGCTCGCCGCGGTCGCGGCGAGCAGCGCGACCAGGTGGTCCACCTGCCAGTCCCGCAGCTCCCGGGCCGGCGGGCGCTTGCCCTCGTCGACCCAGATCAGGGAGGCCGCCTCGACGCCCGCGATCCAGGTCCTGACCATCATCCCGAGCCGCGGCCCCGGCCGCTCCACGCCCAGGTGGAAGAGGATCTGCTCGGCCGCGGCCCGCCGGACCTCGTCGACGATGGCGGAGGTCCGGGAGGTCTCGGCGACGCTGCCGCCGCGCAGCAGCGCGGCGAACCCGGCGTCGTGCCCGTCCACGAAGGCCAGGTAGCGGTCCAGGACCCGGGCGAGCCGCTCGGTCGGCGGCCCCACGGGCGGCTCGGCGAAGCAGTGCTCCAGGGCGTCGGCCGAGGAGCGCAGGGCCGCCTCGTACAGCTGCTGCTTGCCGCCGGGGAAGTAGCGGTAGACGAGCGGGCGCGAGACCCCCGCGGCCTCGGCGACGTCGTCGAGCGAGACGTCCTCGGGGGCCCGGTGCGCGAAGAGCGTCTGTGCGGCGTCGAGCAGCTGGCGCCTCCGCTCCTCGACGCTGAGCCGGCGGTACGCGGGCGAGGCGGGACTCGTCATGTCCGCAGCGTAACGCCGTACGGGCCGGCTCAGGCGGGCGTTCAGGCCAGCAGCCCCGAGGACTTCCACAGCCGGCGCCCGGCGCCCCGCAGCACGCCGATGTCGTCGAGGAAGTCGGTCAGCCGCTTCGCCCCGGACTGCATGACCTCCCGCCGGTGGCCGCTCGCCTTCACCTGGGCGACGGCCTCGCGCCGGTCGAGGCCCACGTTCTCGTACACCTTCGGGTTGACGAAGCAGGTGGAGAAGACCCGGGCCGCCTCGCCGCAGCTGAGCCGGGTGAACTCCTGCTCCCAGCGCGGGGCCGTCGCCATCTGCCGGCGCAGCTCCTCCCGGGCGTACCGCACGTGCCGGGCCTCCTCGACGACATGGATCCGGGTGACGCCGCGGACGAGGGGCTGGACGCGCTCGTCGGGGAAGGTCAGCCGCTGCATCCAGTCCAGGATCTCCTCGCCGAGCAGGGTCGCGGCGAAGGAGCCCGGGGTGGTGGAGACGGTCTTCAGGACCCGGCCGAGGTTGTGGTAGACCCGCGGCACCGGGTACTCGGGCGAGCCGCCGCGGGTGATCAGGCGCGCGAACATCATCGAGTGCCGGCACTCGTCGGCGATCTCGGTGAGGGCGTAGCGGACGTGCTTGCTGGTCAGCGACTTGTCGTAGATGTGCCGCACGAGCAGCTGCATCAGGATGATCTCGAACCAGATCCCGAGCGAGGCCAGCGAGGCCGCCTCGTGCCGGGAGAGGTCGATCCGCTGCTCCTCGGACATCCTCCGCCAGAGCGGGGTGCCGTAGAGGGAGACCAGCTCCGGCGGCCAGAACCACTTGCCGTCCTCGAAGGGGGCGTCCCAGTCGAGTTCGGTCTCGGGGTCGAAGGAGTGCTTGAGGGAGGACTCCAGGAGCCGCTCGGCGACCTGCTCGCGGTCGCGCAACGGGCCGAGGGCGTCCCGGAGAAGGGCGAAGTCGGGCTCGGTGAGACTGGCCATGAAACTTATAAGACTCCTCGTCAGTAATGGCGTCAATCCCTCGCGCACGACTTGTTGACCCTGCGTCTACCAACGTGTGAGCCTGCTGGAAACCGTGGGAAGGAGCCGTCCGTGTCGACGCACGACCTCTATGCGAACGCCCCGAAGGAGCCCGTCTGGCAGGTGCCGGCGAGCGGATCAGCCCGTTTCAACTGGGATTACGACGACGGGCGCGATCGTCTCCTCGCCCTCTACCAGAAGGGCAAGGACAAGCAGTGGGACGGCGCCACCCGGATCGACTGGGAGCTGGAGGTCGACCCGTACGACCCCCTCGGCACCCCCGACGAGGCCCTGGCCCTGTACGGCAGCCGCCACTGGGCCAAGCTCACCGACAAGGACAAGGGCGAGCTGCGCCGGCACTACTCCTCCTGGCAGTTCAGCCAGTTCCTGCACGGCGAGCAGGGCGCGATGATCTGTGCCGCCCGGATCGTCGAGTCGGTGCCCGACATGGACGCCAAGTTCTACTCGGCCACCCAGACCATGGACGAGGCCCGGCACGCCGAGATCTACGGGCGCTTCCTGCACGAGAAGATCGGGATGCTCTACCCGATCAACGACAACCTCCAGAGCCTGCTCGGCGACACCCTGCGCGACTCCCGCTGGGACATGCCCTACCTCGGCATGCAGGTGCTCATCGAGGGCCTCGCGCTGGCCGCCTTCGGCATGATCCGGGACACCACCGACAAGCCGCTGCCCAAGCAGATCCTGGCGTACGTGATGCAGGACGAGGCCCGGCACGTCGCCTTCGGCCGGATGGCGCTGCGCGACTACTACAAGCAGCTCACCGACGCCGAACTGCGCGAGCGCGAGGAGTTCGTCATCGAGGGCTGCCACCTGATGCGCGACCGGCTGCGCGGGGTCGAGGTCCTGGAGAACTTCGGCATCCCGAAGCAGGAGGCCGAGGAGCTCAGCGAGCAGAGCGAGTTCCTGCACCTCTTCCGCAAGCTGCTGTTCAGCCGGATCGTGCCCTGCGTCAAGGACATCGGCCTGTGGGGCGAGCGCCTGCAGAAGGCCTACCTCGACATGGGCGTCTTCGACCTCGGCGACTCCAACCTGGACCTGCTGATGACCCAGGACGAGGAGATCGCCGAGGCCCTGGACCGCGAGCGCTTCGCGGCGGAGGAGGAGGCACGGGAGGCGGAGGTGGCGGGGGCCATCGCGGAGGGCGGGGCCTCCGCGTAGGTCCCGGTCCGGAAAGGGGTGAGCCCCCGGCGCCTTGGGGGCGCCGGGGGCTCGGTGTGGTGCGGGGGCCGGGGATCAGCCGAAGGCCTTCTTGTCCCCCCAGCCCGAGGAGATGACCGTCTTCACCGGGGGGTTGGTGTTCGTGGTCGACGGGTTGTAGATCGCCATGTGGCCGTCGGACGCGAAGCGGGCCCAGATGTCCGGGATCCCGTCCTTGTTGATGTCCGGGATGCCGATGGCCGCGTCGACGTTGGTGTCGGTCCAGCCGGTGCCGAAGGCGACGTCACCGTCGACCGCGTTGGCGGCCACCTTGATGGAGTCGAGGTCGACGCTGCCGGCGACCGCACCGGGCTTGCCGTGGCGGACGTACATGTTGCCGTTGTCCAGGTTGCGCCACAGCAGGTCGGGCGTGCCGTTCTTGTCCATGTCCGCGAGGTTGACGATGTCGCGGCGGGCCCAGGCGGTGCCCTCCATGAGCGTCGCGGTCTGGAAGCTGGCGCCGGAGTAGCCGGAGAGCACCCAGAACGCGGTGCCGGCGCGCAGCGCCAGGTCGGGCATCTTGTCGCCGGTGATGTCGCCGACGGCCTTGAGCTGGGTCCACGTGGACGGCGCCGGGGCACCCGCCGGCAGGCGGACCTTCAGTCGCTGGTCCACGTTGAAGGAGCCGTAGCCGTCACCGGGGTAGAGGTAGAAACCGCCGTCCGGGGTGCGGGCGAACAGGTCCGTCGTGCCGTCACCCGGGTAGGCGTCGTCGTAGTGCGCGATCAGGGCGGCGCCGCCGTTGCCGATCGTGGACGTGGCGTCGTACCAGTGGCCGGTCGGGTTGAGCTTGTTGTCGCTGGTGTACGCGGCCGCGAGGCTGCCGTACAGCTCGCCGCCCGGCTGGCCCGCGTAGGAGCGCAGGTTGCCGCTGGGGTCGATGACCAGGAGGTCGGGCGTGCCGTCGCCGCCGACGTCACCGGGGCCGTCGGCCGCGTCCTTCGGCGGCACGTAGGTGGTCCAGTCGGTCCGCACGCTCGGGTTGCCGACGCTGTCGTACGCGTAGATCTGGAGCGTGTTCGGGCCCGCGTTCGGGGGCGCGAGCGCGGTCACGGTCGCGTTGCCGTTGGCGTCCGCGTTGATCGGGGTCGGGCTGACGCCGCCCCAGGCGTACGTGAACTTCACCGCGCCCGGCGCGGAGAAGGTCATCGGGCCGGTCTGGCCGAACTTGACCGTCGCCCACGTGGCGCCGTCGGAGGTGGCCCGCTTGAACGGGGTGGTGCTCTCGTCCACGTCGGGCTGCGGCGGGGCCGAGCCGTCGATGGTGAGGCGGCAGGGCTCGGTGCCCGCCGGGTAGTTGGTGGAGACGGCCATCGGGGACGCGGAGTCCTGCGCCTGGGCGTCCCACGAGTAGGTGGCCTTGTCCTCCAGCGGGAAGGTGACGGGGACCGTGTAGGACACGGTGCCGCCGGCCGCGGGGGCGGGGACGAGCCAGCCGGCCGGGACGGTGCCGCCGGTCTTCCAGAAGCGGAAGCGGACCTGCTTGAGGTTGTTGTCGGGGTCCTTGGCGGTGACCTTCAGGGTGATGTTGGTCTTGCCGACCGTGATGCCCGCGCCAGGGCCGGGCGTGCAGGCGCCGCCGGGGGTGGTGGAGCCGCTGGTGGGCTCGTTCGGGGCGGTGTTGTAGACGGCCTCGACGGTCGCGGAGGTGGCGCGGAACTTGCGCCAGGTCTGCGTGTCCGACTCGCTGGTGGCGCGCATGCCCATGGTGATGTTCGACCAGCCGTTGTCGGCGGCCTTCTGGGCGGTGGCCTTGATGTTGAAGGACTCGTAGTCGTCCGGGCAGGAGGTCGACCAGCCGTGCGCGAAGGACTTGCGCTGGATCTCGCTCGACCAGCTCGGCTGCGCGTTCCAGGTCGTACCGGAGGAGATGGCCCCGGTCAGCCAGAACTGGAACTCGCGGTCCGTGCAGGACCAGGAGTGGTTGTTCAGCACCTTGAAGGTCGCGGAGGAGACCGTCGACCCCTTGATCTTGCTGTCCCAGCCCATGCGCCAGAAGGAGCGGGCGGTGCCGCCGGTGTCGCTCTCGTGGCCCACGCGGGCGTCGGAGGTGCCGGAGGAGAAGTTGGTGCCGTTGTAGAAGCTGGTGGACGGGTACGGCTTGTACGCGACCGTCCACGCCTGCCAGCCGGTGTTGAGCGGCGGGTCGATGAAGACCGGGTACTTCACGCCCTTGCGGGCGAGGAGCCCGGACTCGGCGACGCCGAGTCCGAGGCGGACGCTGCCGGTGTTCGCGCCGGCCAGCTCGACCGGGAGCGGCGCGGAGGCGGCACCCGGCTCGATGCCGGTGAGGCCGGACAGTTCGAGGACGTCGGCCGGGGTGGCGGTGGAGGTGTGCGCCGGGGTGCCCGGGGGCAGCTCGGGGTCACGGCCGCTGGAGTCCCAGGCGAACGGGGTCGGGATGGAACCGACCTCCTTGCCGGCCTTGTCGAGGACCTGGACCCGGCTGGCCTTGGTGTCCTGCCGGAAGGTCGCGGTGGCGGAACGCAGCCCGTACGAGACGTTCTTGACGGCGTCCTGCTGCGCGGCCTTCTCGTTCTTCACGACCAGGACCTGGGCGAAGCCGCCCTCCTCGCGCGCGACGAGCAGCAGGTCGACGCCCGGGAACACCTCGGAGTACAGGGCGCGGGGGCCGTCGAGCACCGGCTCGGGCAGCGCACCCGGCCAGGTGTAGGCGACGGTGTGCCCGTCGAGCTCGACCTCGGCGAGCAGCGTCTCGCCCGGGGCGGCGGCACGGACGAAGGAGCGGTTCGCACGCCCCTTCTCCACGTTGCCGCTTGCGAAGCGCACCGGAACGACGGCGTTCGCGGGAGCGATCCCGAGCCCGCGCGGAGCCTTGGCGGACCGCTTGAGCGTGTTGTCGATGGGGGCCCACTTGCCCGCGGCGTTCTTCGCCCGGGTCGGCGTGGCCGTCATCCGCGTCCGCAGCTGCCCGTCGGGGCGGGCCCACGTCGTGGAGGTGGCGGTCGTCTCGGAATCGACGAGAACTTCCTTGCGGGTGCGAATGGCCTCGGCCATCGCGGTGGCCTTGTCCTTGGGGCCGGTCGAGGCGGTGTCGGCCTTGGTGGCCCCACCACCGACTACGGTCGGCGCCGCACCGGGCTGCCACCAGGGCAACAGGGCGGCGGTGAGGGCGGCCAGTACGAGGCCGAGGGTCAATGACAGCCGTGTGCGCGTGCGCACGAATGGGCTGAGAAAACGAGGCGGCGCGGTCACGGCGGTCTACTCCCGTGTGAACCAGTCGGACTGAGGACAGCACAGACAGCCCCAACGGCAGGCCGCGGGGCATGAGAGGCGCGCACACGATCACACATGCGAAACGGGGCGTCCACAGATGAGGATTTGATGAATCCGTTATGTGAAGGCGGAACCTGGTCGCGGCCGCTCGCGTCTGAGACCGGTTTAGGGCTTACGGGGTGGCGATACGGTCGCTTTCGGATGAGACAACCGGACTACCGGAATAGTCGTCAGTGCTGCTGTCTGCGACGGTTCGCACCGTGGTGGACATCACTTTGACGGCCCGTCGGGCGCCGGAACCGATCTTGAATTAGCACCGGACATGACAGAGAGTGCCCACGCACACGTCTGAGCCAGGCGTGTGCCCTTTGGTGTTTCCGCACCTCGTCCGTTGTCTGTTTTGTCAGGGTGGGAGTCGACGCGCATGCGTGCTTCAAGTCCACTGTCATGGCTGGGGCGAGGACGCCCAGCCCTGACAGAGTCACAACGACGGCGCCGGCGGCGAAGCCGCGCGGCGATCGTCCTGCTGTTGTCCTCCACGCTGACGGTGACGAGCCTCGGTGGGCAGGCGCTGGCCATTCCCGGCCCGGGCATGAACCGCGAGGAGTCGACCACGACGGTCGACCTGCCGGAGCTGCCGAAGAGCACGGAGCTCGAAGGCGATGTGACGGCGCAGAAGGACCTGACGCTGGCGCAGGAGACCAAGATTCCGCAGTACTCGGAGGACAACGCCAACGCGTGGCCCTCCGGTACGGGTTCGGCGACGCTCACGGCGACCAGCACACCCGGTGCCACCGTGCCCATTACCAACAACCTGCCGATCGCCATCGGTGTGCCGGCGGGCGGTGACCCGGCCGCCCTCGCGGGCGACTGGACCGTCGGCCTGGCCCCGACGACGACCTCGCAGGACGCGGGTGTCTCCGGTCTGGTCATGAAGGTGACCCCGCCGGCGACGGTCGACCCGGCCGCCGAGGTCGCCCTGACCGTCGACACCACCGGCTTCGCCGACCTCTACGGACCGCAGGCCGCCGACCGCTTCGGTCTGATGCTGCTGCCGGAGTGCGTCTACTCGTCCCCGACCACGGGTGACTGCGCGGACGACGGCGGCACCACCCCGATGTCGTTCTCCGACGCCGACAAGGACGTCAAGAACGGCAAGGAGCACTTCCAGCGCCTGCGCTCTACGGTGAAGACCGTCCCGGCGTCGAAGGCGCCGACGAAGTCCACCGCGGCGAAGGACGAGAAGACCCGCAAGATCGTCACGGGCACCGTGCCGGTCGCGAGCCTGCTGGGCGAGGGCTTCACGGCCAAGCCGACGAAGGCCTCGTTCAAGGACGGCGTCCAGCCGGTCGCCAACGCGGCCGGCGGCTCGGCGGTCGGCATGCTCGACACCGGCTCCTCAGTGCAGGGTGACTTCACGGCCTCGCCGCTGCTGTCCTCGGGTTCGTGGTCGGCGGGTTCGTCCTCGGGTGCCTTCACCTACGGCTACCAGGTGCAGGTCCCGGAGACGGCCGGCGGCCTGATGCCGAAGGTCAATCTCTCCTACTCCTCGCAGTCGGTGGACGGCCGTACGTCGTCGTCGAACAACCAGGCCTCGTGGATCGGTGACGGCTGGGACTACAACGCGGGTTCCATCACGCGTACGTACGTCAACTGCCGCCAGGACTCCAAGAAGGCCGGCTCCAACAACTCCACGCACAAGACGGCGGACCTGTGCTGGGGCTCGAACAACGCCACCCTCTCCCTCGGCGGCATGACCACCGAGCTGGTGTGGGACGCCTCGAAGAACAAGTGGTTCACGGCCAACGGCGACGGCTCGGTCGTCCAGCAGGTCAAGGGCCAGGCGACCGGCAACGGCGCCAAGGACGGTGAGTACTGGATCGTCACCACCAAGGACGGCATCAAGTACCACTTCGGCCTGAACAAGCTGCCGGGCTGGTCGGACCACGGCACCGCCGCCGACGACCCGACCACCGACTCGGTGCTCACGGTCCCCGTCTACGGCAACCACGCGGGCGAGGACTGCTACAAGGGCCCGACGACCACGGACTGGACCAACTCCTACTGCAACCAGGGCTGGCGCTGGGGCCTCGACTACGTCGAGGACGTCCACGGCAACGCCATGTCGCTGTGGTGGAAGAAGGACCAGAACTACTACGCGCGCAACTTCAACTTCAAGGCGCCGGTCGTCTACGACCGCGACGGTTACCTGTCGCACATCTACTACGGCCAGCGCAGCGACAGCATCTTCACCGCGACGGCTCCGGCCCGTGTGGGCTTCACCGTCGCCGAACGCTGCTACCCCGTTGCCGGCGTCAACTGCACCGAGGACAACTTCAAGTCCAAGGATCCCGGTCAGTACCGGCCGTGGTTCGACACCCCCGTCGACCTGCGCTGTGAGTCGGGCAAGAAGTGCTGGAACGCGGGTCCGTCGTTCTGGACGCGCAAGCGTCTGGACAAGATCACGACCTCGGCCCAGCGCCGTACCGACACCACCGCGCGTCAGGTCGTCGACGAGTACCAGCTCAAGCAGTCCTTCGCCGAGCTGAAGACGGGCCCGAACACCGCCCTGTGGCTGGAGTCCATCCAGCGCACCGGCTACGCCCGCAACGGCTCCACCGACGCGAGCGTCTCGCTCAACCCGGTGCGCTTCGAGCCGAACGTCGAGGACATGCCGAACCGCGTCAAGGCGGTCAACCCGCAGCGTCCGGGCTTCTCCCGGCTGCGCATCGCGCGTGTCATCAACGAGTACGGCGGCGAGACCTACGTCAACTACAAGCCGATCGAGGGCAAGTGCCTCTCCGGCACGGGTCTGCCGTCGAAGACGGACACCGTCGGCCTGAAGGCGAACAACGAGCTCTGCTACCCGTCGTTCTGGAACCCGGACCCCGAGGTCGAGGACATCGACTGGTTCCACAAGTACGTCGTGGACAGCATCGAGGAGCTCCCGAACGTCGCCGGCTCGTACTCGACGAAGACGGCGTACCAGTACAAGAACCCCGGCTGGAAGTTCGCCGAGGCCGAGTTCACGAAGAAGTCGACCCGCACGTGGTCGCAGTTCGCGGGCTTCGAGCAGACCACGGTGCTCACCGGCGCCGAGGACCCGGCGGTCCACAGCAAGCAGTCCAAGGCCGTCACCCGCTTCTTCCGCGGCATGGGCGACACCGTCCCCATGAAGGACGTCCACGGCAACACCATTACGGCCAAGGACGGCTCGACCGTCTACGACCGTGAGCCCTTCGCCGGGCGTATCGCCGAGGAGCTCACGTACTCCAACGCGACGGACGCCGACACGAACTGGCTGACCCGGAGCATCACGATCCCCGAGGCCACCGAGCTGGCCCGGCGCAACCGCGACGACGGCCTGGACCCGCTGAAGGCCTGGCGCGTCACGGAGCCGGAGGAGATCGCCTACACCAAGTCCTCCGGCACCAACACCGACGACCCGCGCACCCTGCGCACGGTGAAGACCTTCACGACCTACGAGCCGACCTACGGTCTGCCCACGCAGGTCGAGGTCCTCGGCGACACCGGCAAGACCGGCGACGAGTCCTGCACCAAGCTGGAGTACCTGCACCAGACCGCCAAGAACCTCATTGGTCTGTCCAAGCAGGTCCTGGTCTCGCCGACGCTCTGCGCGAGCGCCAACTGGGCGGACTTGTCGACCCTCAGCGGTGCCAACCGCACCGCCTACGACGGCACCGCCTACGGCACCGCACTCGCCGACACCACGCGTGGCCTGGCCACCGAGTCCTGGGAGCTCAACGCCGCGGGCACGGGCTTCCAGACCAACGGCACCCGTGGCTTCGACGCCGTCGGCCGTGTGATCAAGGAGACCGACCCGGACCAGATGGCCCAGGCGTCGCCGAAGTCCTCCACGATCGCCTACGAACCGCCGACCGGCCAGGTCTTCAAGGTCACCATGACCAACCTGCTGGGCCACACCCAGGTCCAGGAGCTGGAGCCGGGCCGCGCGGTGACGCTGAAGACGACCGACGCCAACGGGCTGGTCAGCGAGGCTGTGTACGACCCGCTGGGCCGTCTGGCCGAGGCCTGGGCACCGGGGCGTGCCCCGGCGGCGGGCGTCGTGCCGGACTTCCGCGCGGTCTACACGATTCCCGCGGAGGAGACCGACCCGGACGACCCGTCCAAGAAGGTCCGCAAGCCCCCGTTCGTCACGACCTACTCGCGTGGCTACGAGGACCGGGTCGAGACCTCCGTGACGCTGTACGACGGCATGGGCCGTGAGCGGCAGTCGCTGGAGGAGGCCGACAACGACGCCGGCTGGCTCGTCACCGACACGCTGTACAACAGCTCCGGTGAGGTCTGGCAGACCAACAACGCCTACCTGACCAAGGAGGCGAAGCCGGGCGAGCTGTTCACCCCGCTCGCCGACACCGCGATCCCGAACATCACGCGGTACGACTACGACGGTCTCGGTCGCGTGGTCAAGGAGACCCCGTACCTGAGGAAGATCACGAACGTCCAGACCGGGGAATCCCAGTCGGTGGCGTTCGAGGAGCGGGCGACCAAGTACGAGTACGGCGAGGACTGGTCCAAGGTCATCCACCCGGAGGGCGACTCGTCCTACCGCGTCTGGACCGACGCGCTCGGCCGCACCGTCCGCACGGACACGTTCAACCCGGCGGCGCCCGGCGGCTTCACGTCGACGAGCTTCGAGTACAACGCGCGCGGCGAGGCCGTGAAGGCCACCGCCTCGGCGGACCCGACGCACCCGTGGACCTGGACGTACAACCACGCGGGCCAGGTCGAGACGGCGACGGACCCGGACTCGGGCACCAGCCGTACCGAGTACGACAGCCGCGGTCGTGTCCTGACGACCACCAACGGGCGTGGCATCAAGGTCTGGAACAGCTACGACGAGCTGTCCCGGGCGAAGCAGCAGCGCCTGAACGACGCCAACGGCACCGTGCTGACGGAGTTCACGTACGACACCGTTCCCGGCGGTAAGGGCATGCCCGCCACCGCCAAGCGCTACACGGACGGGCAGCTGTACACCCAGTCGGTCAACGGCTACACGAAGGACTACCAGCCGACTTCGACCACGCTGTCCCTTCCGCAGTCCATCGTCGACACGTGGGGCTTCAAGAAGGACTACACCTACACCTACGCGTACTCGGACACGGGTGCGCTGGAGGAGACCACCCTTCCCGAAGCCGGCGGCTTCTCCTCCGAGAAGGTCGTCGTCCGCTACAACAAGGACGGCAAGCCGCTCTCCATCTCGGGCAAGGACTGGTACGGCTCGGAGACGATGTACTCCCCGTACGGTCAGGTGCTGCGTTCGACCCTGGGCGCGCAGCCCTACCGGGTGTGGACGCAGAGCTCCTACGACGAGGGCAGCGGTGCGCTCACCGAGTCGTCGGTCTACCGCGAGCAGAACACCGCCAGCATCGTGGGCGGGAACCTGGTGTCGAACCGGGCGTACACCTACGACCCGGCCGGCAACGTCACCTCGATCCAGGAGAAGTCCGTCGGGATCGACGAGCGCCAGTGCTTCGTCTACGACCCGATCGGTCAGCTGAAGTCGGCCTGGACCTCCAAGGACCAGACGACCTGTGTCAACCCGCGCAACGCGGACGGCACGCTGAACAAGAACACCGACGGCACGATGCGGGTCGCCGCGGGCGCCGATGGCTCCGGCTACTGGCAGGAGTACGAGTACGACCTGCTGGGCAACCGCACCAAGCTGACCGAGAACGACCTGACCGGCGACACCACCAAGAACGCCGTCACGACGTACTCGTACGGCAAGGACGCGGCCAAGACGCAGCCGCACACGCTGACCAAGGTGTCGAAGACCTACAAGACCCCCGCGGGGGCGCAGGTCACGGCCGAGGCCACGCGTCTGTACGAGCTGACCGGCGAGACCAAGTCGGTCACCTCGGTCCAGAACGGCGAGAAGCAGGACCTGAGCTGGACTCCGGACGGCAAGATCGACCGGATCACCGGGCAGGGCACCGGCGGCAAGACCCCGTACGTGGGTCTGGGCCAGAAGTGCCTCGACCTCAAGTCGGGTCTCGCCGCGGCCGGCCAGCCGGTCTGGCTCTACGCGTGCAACGGCACGGTGGCGCAGGCCTGGCACTTCGACCCGGCCCCGGGCCAGGCGGACGCCAACCTCGGCACCCTTGAGGTCTACGACAACTGGTGCCTCCAGCCTGCCGCGAACACCGCGGGCTCCGCGGTGCAGCTGCAGAAGTGCAACGGCACCACCGCGCAGCAGCTCAAGCGCAACGCCACCGGCCAGCTGACCCACGTCGCCTCCGGCCTGTGCTTCGCGGTGCAGGGCGCGGCGAACGTGAACCAGACGCCGATCGTCCTCGCCACCTGTGACGCCGCCTCCGCGGCCCAGCAGTGGCTGCCGCAGAACGACACCCGTCACATCTACGCCCCTGACGGGAGCCGCCTGCTCACCATCCAGGGCAAGCAGGCCACGCTGAGCCTGGGCGAGGCCCAGATCACCGTCCAGCAGGGCGGCGTCCTGGTCCGTACCGAGCGCTACTACGCGTCGCCCGGCGGCTCGGTCATGCGCTACGCCAACGGCACCGGCGGTGCGACGCTCGTCGCCGTGGCCGCCGACCACCAGGGCAGCGCTTACGCCGAGATCGGCCTCTACAGCGGTCAGCCGGTCCGGGTGCGCAAGCAGGACCCGTTCGGCAACCAGCGCGGCGCTGACACGGCGGCCCAGAACGTCCAGACCCACCAGGGCTTCCTGGGCAAGATCAGGGAAGACGCCTCCGGCTTCCAGCCGCTGGGCGCCCGTCTCTACGACCCGGTCGTCGGACGCTTCATCTCCCCCGACCCGATCGTCGACATCAACGACCCGCAGCAGTCCAACGGGTACGCGTACGCCCAGAACAACCCGATCACGTACTCGGATCCGACGGGCGAGTCGATCGTCCTGACGGCTTCGGAGCAGGCTGCCGCCCTCGCGGGCGCGGGCCTGTCGGCGGCGCAGGTCGCCGCGGCGAAGGCGATGCAGGGCAAGTCGCTCACGTCCGTCATCCTTTCGATCGCGTGGGAGACGCTGAAGGACTTCATCGGCATCAACGACGCCATCGCCTGCTTCGGCGGCGACATGTGGTCGTGCGCCAGCATCATCATGGACGCCATTCCGTGGACGAAGCTGGGCAAGATTCCGTCGGTCCTGAAGGCCATCAACCGCACCATCGACGCCATCCAGGCGTTCAAGGCCGCGAAGCGGGCGGCCGAGGCCGTGCTCAAGGCAGCCAAGGCCGCGGAGGCGGCAGCCTTGAGAGCCAAGAAGCTGGCGATCGAGAAGGCCAAGAAGGAGGCCGCGCAACGGGCCAAGAAGAAGGCTGCCGAGGCTGCAAAGCGCCGAGCCGATGCAGCGGCCGCCGCGAAGCGGAAGACGGGTAACCCCGTCCACAAGCAGGCTCAGGCCAAGGCTGCGCCGAAGGCCTCCTCGCACGGCGGGGCGGGCGGCAAGAGCAGCGCCAGCAAGAGCTCCGGTGGCGGAGGCGGCGGCAAGTCCGGCGGCTCCTCCCGTAACAACGGCGGCTCCAGCGGCAACGGCGGTGCCGGCAAGGTCGAGGAAGGGGCCACCTGCAACAGCTTCGTGCCGGGCACGAAGGTGCTGATGGCCGACGGCTCGGCCAAGCCGATCGAGAAGGTCAAGGCCGGTGACAAGGTCGTCGCGACCGACCCGAGGAGCGGGGAGACCCGCGTCGAGACGGTCACCGCGGAGATCAAGGGCAAGGGCCTCAAGCACCTGGTCAAGATCACCGTGGACGTCGACGGTGCCAAGGGCACGAAGACGGCCCAGGTCACCGCGACCGACGGCCACCCGATCTGGGTGCCCGAGCTGCGCGAGTGGGTCAAGGCCACGGACCTCCAGTCCGGCCAGTGGCTGCAGACCCGCTCCGGCAGCCGGGTCCAGATCACGGCGGTCGATCGATGGACGGCCGTACAGGCCTCCGTCCACAACCTGACGGTCTCCGACGTCCACACGTACTACGTGCTGGCGGGTGCCACCCCGGTCCTGGTGCACAACTGCGACACGGCCCTGGGATGGCAGCGGAACGGCAAGCTCGACGACTGGGCGCGTGAGAACAAGTTCACGACCTACTCCGGCTCGTCGCCGCAGGACTACGCCAAGCTGGTGGAGAAGGACGTGGCCGACCCCAACGTGACCCTGCACATCAACATGTCGGGGTTGCAGGACCACGGGACTTTCTTCGACGCCGCCCAGCGTGGTCTCAAGTTCGGGGAAGCGGGACACGCCACGGACTACGAGATGTCCATGATCGCCAGAGCTCTGGTGAACGGCCAGCGCGACTGGAACACGGTCAAGTTCTATTTCCCGGCGGGCGACAAGATGGTGCGCAGGGATATGGACATGCCGGACCTGTCGAAACTGGTCGGTGAGATGAAGCCCGTCAAGGGCTCCATCCTGGGCAGTCTCTGCCCGCACTGCTGAGGAGCGGAATGATGGATGACCGACACGAGGGCCTGTACCCGGACGTGGCCGCGCTCGGCGGCCTCGGACCTGCCATGGAGGAGGTCGCGCGGCAGCGCGGACACGACCTCGGGTACCTGCCCCAGCCGGAGGTCGTCAGGATCCAGACGTCACGCGGTGTCGTGATGGTGGATCCGGCCGAGGGGGAGCGGAAGTTCCTGCTGGCCATCCACATTCCGGACCACACCTGGCCGATCGGCTCCACGGACGACCTCGGGTCGGTCGTGGAGGCGGTCGTCGCCTGGCGGGACGGCCTGTCGTACGACGAGTTCGAGGCGCGCTTCGCGTTCCTCCGGCTCGACGACTTCCGCCGGGCGATCGACAGCGGTGAACCCACCGCCCAGGCCTGGGCCGACCTCCTGTCGGCCGAGTTCCACCGGGACCAGTGGCCCCTGCTGCGCCTCTTCCACGCGGACGGGACGCTCCGGGGCTGCTTCCCCTCGATCAGCCACCGTGCGGTCCGCCTCCGGGTGGACGCGCTCGACGCCGCGAGCCGGCAGGTGCTGGTGAGCGAGGAGGAGCCCGGACGCTACGAGGTCCGTGCCGTGGGGGTGCCGGGAGCCACCTGGGTCCCGGTTCCGCCCGGCGACCTGGTCGCTTATGTGCGGGACCTGCTCACCGAGCAGTGATCCCGCGTCCTGTATGACCACCGAAGCCCTGCCGGGCCCCGCCCGGCAGGGCTTCGGCGCGTCCGGGGCCTTCGTGTTCCCGCCTCACCGCCCCCGCCCCTCCGCCTCCAACCGCAGCGCCTCCTCCATCACCGCCTTCGCGATCGGTGCCGCGCTGCCGCCGCCGCTGATGTCGGTGCGGTTCGCCTCCGCGTCCTCCACGACGACCGCGACCGCGACCGCCGGCTGGGCCGAGTCGGTGGCCTGGGCCCAGGCGATGAACCAGGCGTAGGGGGTGCCGGTGTTGCCGAGGCCGTGTTGGGCGGTGCCCGTCTTGCCGCCGACGCGGGCGCCCGGGATGGCCGCGTTGGTGCCGGTGCCGTCCTCGACGGCGCGGACCATCAGGTTCTGCAGCTGGGTCGCGGTCGAGGGGCGCATGGCCTGGCGGTAGCTGCTGCGGCCCGTGGTGTCGACGGTGGTGCCGCGGGAGGTGGTGGTGCGTTCCACCAGGTGGGGGGCGGCGATCTCGCCGTTGTTGGCCACCGCCGCGGCGACCATCGCCATCTGGAGCGGGGTGGCGGTGGTGTCGAACTGGCCGATCGAGGAGAGGGCCAGCTGGTCGTCGCTCATGTCGGTGTCGAAGTTGGACTTCGCCACCCAGGACGGGATCTTCAGGCCCGTGTCGTTGAAGCCGAAGTTCCCGGCCGTCGTCACCATGTCCGCCAGGCCCACCTTCACCCCGAGGCCCGCCATCACCGTGTTGCACGACCACTGGATCGCGTACGCGAGCGAGGCGTCGGCGCAGCCCTTCGCCTCGTTGGGGAGGACCTGGCGGGTGCCGGGGAGGATGAACGGGTCGGGGGTGTCGGTGGGCGCGTCCACGTCGGTGACCACTCCCGCGTCGAGGGCCGCCGCCGCGGTGACGATCTTGAAGGTGGAGCCGGGCGGGTAGGTCTGGCGGATCGGGCGGTCGAGCATCGGCTGGTTCGGGGAGGTGTTGAGGCGCTTCCAGGCGTCGGCGACGGCGGCGCCCGTGCCGGACAGGACGCCGGGGTCGTACGAGGGGGAGGACACCAGCGCGAGGATGCGGCCGCTCGCCGGTTCGATCGCGGCGACCGCGCCCCGCTTGCCGTCCAGGCCGCGGTACGCCGCCTCCTGCATCCGGGCCCGGATGGTGGTGACGACGTCGCCCCCGGGCTGTCGGCCGCGGCTGACGTCGTTCCAGAGGGGGAGCGGGGCCAGCATCGGGTCGGTGCCGGAGAGCAGGTCGTCCTCGGCGCTCTCCAGCAGGGTGGTGCCGTAGGTCTGGGAGGCGTAGCCGGTCACCGGGGCGTACAACGGGCCCTGGGTGTAGGTGCGTTCGTAGCGCAGCTGCTGGCCGCTGTCGCGGGAGCCGGTGACCGGGCGGCCGTCCACCGTGATCTCGCCGCGCGGCTCGCCCCAGCGGGTGATCGCGATCCGGCGGTTGGCCGGGTTGCTGTCGTAGGCGTCGGCCTCGAAGACCATGACCCGGGCCGCGTTGACGAGCAGGGCGACGAGGAGGACCAGGCAGAGGGCCGCCGCGCGGCGGATGTAGCGGATCATCTTTCGTCCTCCGGGATCGGGGCGATCACCCCGCCGTCCGCCATGTCCGGGCGCGGCGCCCGGGCCGAGTCGGAGACCCGGACCAGGAGGGCCACGATGATCCAGTTGGTGACGACCGAGGAGCCGCCCTGGGCGAGGAACGGCATCGCCATGCCGGTCAGCGGGATCAGGCCCATCACGCCGCCGGCGATGACGAAGACCTGCAGGGCGAGGATCGAGGCGAGGCCGATCGCGAGGAGTCGGCCGAAGGGGTCGCGCAGGGCCAGGCCGGCGCGGTAGCCGCGGGCGACGAGCAGGGCGTACAGCAGGAAGAGGGCGGTCAGGCCGACCAGGCCCAGTTCCTCGCCGGCGGTGGCCAGGATGAAGTCGGACTTGGCGGCGAAGCCGATGAGGACGGAGTGGCCGAGGCCGAGGCCGGCGCCGAGCATCCCGCCGGCGGCGAAGGCGAACAGCGACTGGGCGAGCTGGCCGGGGCCGTCGCCGGCGCGGATCGAGGCGAAGGGGTCGAGCCAGTCCTGGACCCTGCTGTGGACATGGGGTTCGAGGGAGCCGACCAGGAAGGCGCCGGCCGCGGCGAGGAGGAGCCCGACGGCGATCCAGCCGGTGCGGCCGGTCGCCACGTACAGCATGATCACGAAGAGGCCGAAGAAGAGCAGCGAGGTGCCGAGGTCCCGTTCCAGGACCAGGACGCCGACGCTGAGCAGCCAGATCGCGACGATCGGGCCGAGGACCCGGCCGGTCGGGAACTGCAGCCGCCACACCGTCCGGCCCGTGTACGCGAGGGCGTTGCGGTTGGCGGCGAGGTACGCGGCGAAGAAGACGGCGAGCAGGATCTTGGCGAACTCCCCGGGCTGGAAGGAGAGTCCGCCGATCCGGATCCAGATCTTGGCCCCGTTCACGGCCGGGAAGAAGATCGGCAGGATCATCAGGGCGAGCGCCGTGGCCACCGAGAGGTACGCGTACCGCTGGAGCAGCCGGTGGTCGCGCAGCAGGACCACGACGACGGTGAACAGGCCGACGCCGAGGGTCGACCAGACCAGCTGGGTGGGCGCGGCCCGGTCGCCGGGCGTCTCCAGGTCGAGCCGGTAGATGAGGACCAGGCCGAGTCCGTTGAGCAGTACGGCGATGGGCAGCAGCAGCGGGTCGGCGTAGGGGGCGCGCCGGCGGACCGCGAGGTGGGCGAGGAGCGCGAGCAGTCCGAGTCCGGCGCCGTAGCGTGCGGCGTCCGGCGGGACGGCGCCGTTGCGGGCGAGCCCGACCTCGGCGTAGCCGTAGACGCAGATGAGAACGGCGCCGATGAGGAGGGAGAGTTCCACGCCGCGGCGCCTCGGGATGCGCAGCCCCGGGGGCGGGGCGTCCTGCGCGTCCCTCGTGTTGGTCGGCGGCGGTGCGGTCATGGTCCGCAACGTAGCAAGCAGTAAGCCTTATGTCCCTTTTGTGTGACGGTGTGCCGTCACCCTTCCGCGCCCCCGTCCTCCCCCTCGGGCGCCGCGAGCCGCACGTACTCCGGGAGCGTGAGCCGGGCCACGGCCCCGCCGTCCGGGGCGTTGGCGAACACCAGCTCCGCGCCGATCACCTCGGCCTGGCCCACCGCGATCGTCAGTCCGAGGCCGTGGCCCTTGCCGCCGCTCTCGGTACGGAACCGCTGCGGCCCGACGTCCAGCAGGTACTCCGGGTAGCCGGCGCCGTGGTCCCGCACCGTCACCACCGGTCCGTCCACGCTCAGCACCACCGGCGGCGCCCCGTGCCGGTGCGCGTTGGCGACCAGATTGCCCAGCACCCGCTCCAGGCGCCGCTTGTCCGTCTCCACCGTGGACTCGCGGACGATCCGCACCTCGGTGGCGGTCCCCGAGGCGCGCACCACCCGCTCGGCGAGCGGGCCGAGGTCGTGCACCGCCAGGTCGACGGTCTCGGTGCCGGCGTCGAGCCGCGAGATCTCGAGCAGGTCCTCGGTGAGCCCGCGCATCGCCTTCACCCGGTCCCGCACCAGCTCCGACGGACGCCCCTCGGGCAGCAGTTCGGCCGCCGCGGACAGGCCGGTGAGCGGGGTGCGCAGCTCGTGCGCCACGTCCGCGGTGAAGCGCTGCTCGGTCTGGAGCTTGCGCTGGAGCGAGGAGGCCATCGTGTCCAGCGCCCCGGAGACGGTGGCCACCTCGTCCTGGGGGCGCGAAGGGTCCTTGGTGCGCGGGTCGTTGACCCGGGCGTCGAGGTCGCCGGCGCTGATCCGCCGGGCCACCTGCGCGGTCAGGTGCAGCCGCCGGGTGATCCGGGTGACGGCGAAGGCCCCGACGAGCAGGGTGGCCCCGATGGCGAGGACGGAGGAGCCGAGGATCGAGCGGTCGAGGCCGTCGATGGTGGCGGCGCTGGTCGTGTAGTCGACGCGTACGGCGAGGGCCCTGCCGTCCGCGGGGCCCGCCGCCCACATCGTCGGCCGGCCCTTGTACTCGCTGACCATGGTGCCCCGCTCGCCGCGCAGCGCGAGGGCCCGCAGCGAGTCCGGCAGCCCCTGCGGGTCCACCCCGGCGAAGCGCGGCAGCGGCTCGCCCGACTCGTAGAGCCGGCCCACCTCGTCGAGCCGGGTGAGGGCCTTGTCGCGGGAGTCCTTCACCGTCTGGCCGGCCACCGACACATGGACGAGCACACCGAGGAGCGCGGCGAGGGCGCAGCACATCACGGTGATGAAGACCGCGGACTTCCAGGTGAGGGTCGCGGTCCAGGCGGGCAGCCGGGGGCGCCTCACTGGGCCACCTCGGGCGGTCCCGCGTCGGGCTGCCCGGCCCCGGGCGCGACCGGCGCCGGGGTGCCCGGGGACGGGGTGGCGCTGGGGCTGACGAAGTCGGGCGCGGGGACGATCGAGGGGCCGCCGCCGGGCGGCTTGATCCGGACGATCTCGTCCCGCGCGGGCAGCATCGTGCGCTGCTGCTCGTCCCAGGACCAGGCGGTCCGGTACTCGTAGCCGGGAATACCCGCCGAGCTCACCCGCATGATCAGGTCCCGGCCGGCCAGCTCGACGCTCACCACCTGGTCGGAGGTGGCCATGATCCGGGTGAGGCCGCCGTTCTCGGCGAGGTAGACCCGGACGGCGAGCTGCTGGCCGGGCATCCGGATGCCGACGATCAGCTCGTCGCGGCCGTTCCCGGTGAGGTCGCGGTAGTACGGGGCGAGGACCGGGCAGGCCTTGCGGTCGGTGGTGCAGGCGCCGATCGCCCGGGCGGTCTCCTCGTACAGCCCGTCCGCGCCGCTGCGGGCGTCGCCGTGGGCGCGGACCTCGGCCTGGACGACCGCCACCGCGTCGACGGAGTGCACGTCGTTGTCGGGGACCCTGATGCCGGGGACCCGCTCGGTGTCGGACTCGCCGTAGTCGAGCGGCGGATTGGTGGCGGGCGGCAGGTCCGGCCAGAGCCGGACCGGCCCCACGGCGGCGGGCGTGGGGCCCGCGCTCTTCAGGTCGCCCTGGTGGCCGCAGCCGGTCACGGCGAGCGCGCCGAGGAGCACCGCGGCCGTGACGGCCGCGGTGCCGGTGAGCCGCACTGCGCGCGCTCCCACTCCGCTCCCTCTCCTGGTCCCTACGCCAGCCGGACCGCTACTTCACCAGCTCGGCGAAGAGGATGATGTTGTCGGTCCGGTGACCGTCCCGGACGGGCCCGCCGCAGGTGATGAGGCGCAGCTCGGGACGGTCGGTCTTCCCATAGACCTTATTCGTAGGGAAGTCCTTTTTGTCTACTTGCTGGATCTCGGTGACCGAGAACCGGGCCGTCGTGCCGTCCGCCCGTCCCACCTCGATCAGCGCTCCCGTCTTGATCCTCGCCACGTCCCGCAGCAGCGCCGGGCCCCGGTCCGTGTCGTAGTGGGCCACCAGGACGGCCGCCCCGCGCTCACCCGGCGTGACGCTCCCTGTGTACCAGCCCGGCTGCTCCGCCTGGTCGGCGGAGGGCACCTGGAGCTCCCGGTTCGCGTCCAGACCCAGGCGCAGCACCGGGCCCGCGTCCACCCCGGCCGAGGGGACCACCAGCCGGACCGGCTCGGACGCCGCCATCGGCGGTGCGGCGCGGTCGGCGACGGGGGCCGCGGAGGCGTGCGGCACCCGCACGTCGGGCGCCAGGGCGGCCGCCCCCGACTCGGCGCAGCCGGCGAGGCCGCCCCCGACCGCCAGGGCGAGCGCGCTGCCCGCGAGCAGGGCGCGGTGGCCGGTGGTGAGGCCGGGGCGGCGGGAGGTGCGGCCGGATCCGCGGCCGTACGGGCGGCTCGACGCGCCGCGCGCCGGGCGACCCGACGTGCGGCGCGCCAGGCGGCTCGACAGGCGGCTCCACGTGCGGGGCGACGTGCGGCTCATGGGAGGGCTCCGATCCGGACGGGACTGCTGACCGGTTACGAAGCTAGATGTCCGGTTTTGCGGTTGTGTAACGGTCGACCGGAGACGGAGCCGCGAAGCTGTCACAACCGCCGGATCACATCCGGTGCCGCTCCATCCGGTCCAGCGCGGCCCGGCACAGCGTGAGCAGCTTCTCGTCGTCGTGCACGTCGTGCGAGCCCGCCCCGTCCTCGCGGGCGTTGTGCCGGTGTCTTCGGGCCAGCTCGGTGCGGATCACGAACTCCGCCTCCGCCGCCGCCGGACCCATCTCCGCCAGGCACTCGGCCACCGTCACCCGGGTGTGCCGGTTCTCGTCCCAGGCGGCCAGCAGGACCGGCAGCACCGCCGCCGCGTCCCCCGAGACCCGCCACAGCGCGGCCGCCGACCGCACCCGCACCCACAGGTCCCGCGCCCCCAGCCCGGAGCGCAGCGCCGGGGCCGCCGGGGCCGCCGCCGGGCCGATCGCCCCCAGCGCCCGCGCCGCCGCACACCACTGCGCGCCCGAGGCGCCCGGCCGCAGCCAGCGCTCCAGGGCCTGAAGCGCCTCCGGCAGCGGGCCGTCCATCGCCCACACCGCCTGCGCCGCCATCGACGACACCGACGCCGACTCCGAACCCAGCAGCGCCCGCGCGTCGTCCAGCGCCTCCCGGGCCGCGGGACCGAACGCCGCCAGTGTCCGCAGGCAGGCCTCCCGCACCCAGTCCCGCCGGTTCGGCGGCGCCCCGCGCAGGATCCGCAGCACCTCCGGCAGCGCCTGGACGCCCCGGACCGCGCCCAGCGCGCACAGCAGCGGCGCCGCCCGGTCGTAGAGCAGCTCGTCCAGCTCCACCTCGGCCAGTCTGCGCCGCAGCGCGGGGGCGAGCGGCAGCGCCGCCGGGCCCAGCGCGTCCACCGCGTACAGCAGCTCGCGCCGGACCTCGCCCTCCTCCAGGGCGCGTGCGAGCAGCGGGATCGCCCGTGCGTCCCCGCAGCGGGCGAGGGCGAGCAGGGCCCCGGCCCGGCCCGCGCGTGCCCCCGGACCGGGCAGGCCGAGCGGGCCCGGCGGAGCCGCCGTGAGCCGGGCCGCCAGCGCGTCGGCCGCGGGGACCGCCAGCTCGAAGAGGCGCTCCAGGAACGAGGTGGCCGCCTCCCGCAGCCGCGGCTCCGGGTCGCTCAGCTGCGCGCCGACGAGCCGGACCACCTCCTCGTACCGCCCGCGCCACACCCGTATCAAAGCGCCGCACAGCCAGATCGCGTCCGAGCGCTGCCCCCAGTCGGGGCTGCGCAGCTGGGCGAGGATCAGCGCGATGCGGTCGTCGACCCGGTCGTCCAGGGCGGTGTGCAGGGTGCGCAGCAGCTCCTCGGTCCACGGCGTGGGGCGGCCCGCCGAGTGCTCCTCCAGGAGCTCGCGGACCTGCCCGATCAGGGTCGGGGTGGCCCCGCGAGGGCTCTCCCCGGGCGCCTCGCCCGGCGCGGTGCGCACCTCGTCGAGCAGCACGGTGACCCGTTCCACCACGTCGTCCGGGATCTCGGCGGGGGCGACCCGGCCGAGCTGGGCCAGGGCGGCGAGCCGCAGCCCGGGCGCCTGCGCCGCGCTCGACAGCCAGGCCAGCCAGTCGGCGGTCTCGGCGCGCAGCGACTCGTGCCGCAGCGCCAGCCGGCCGACGGCGGCGACCAGGGCGAGCCGCACCTCGTTGTCCCGCTCGACGGTCAGCCGCTCCCGCAGCAGCCCCAGCACCCGGACCGGGTCGGGGTGCAGCGAGGCGAGCGCGCACGGGGCCGCGAGTCGCACCTCGGGGTCGGGGTCGCAGACCAGACCGAGGAAGACGTCGGCGCCGGCGGCGATGGCGGCCGCGGCCATCGCGTAGTTCGCCGCAGGTATGAACTCCTCGTCCTCCACGTCGAGTTCGGCGAACTCCTCGTCGTCGCCGAGGTCGATGCCGCCGATGCTGGTCAGCAACTCCACGATGCAGCCACGGTCCTGGACCTCGGGGTCGGCGACGAGTTCGAGCAGGAAGGGGATGCAGGCGAGCGTCGAGTCGTACACGTCGCCCTGGTGGTGCACCGCCCCGTACATGCCGTCGAGCGCGTTCTCCCGCTCGGCGGGATCGGCGGAGGCGAGCCCGCGCAGCAGCTCCGGCACATCGTCCGCCGGGCCGTACGCATGCCCCAGCGAGGCCCAGTCGACCTCCTCGATCCCCGTCAGCATGCCAGGCCGCCTTCCCCGTGAGCGCTGTACCAGGCAGCAAGTGTGCACCAACGTGCCCTGAAGGAGGGCGCGCCTGCCGGACGGCGTCGGCCAACCCCCCTGCGGCCGCTCGCTTTGCGCCACCCCGAGGCCCGCCCGCCGCCCCGCCGGACCCCCGCGGGATCCCTTCGGGACCCCCTCAGGACCCCTGCCAGGCCCCCGCACCCGGTCCGTACCACTCCTCCAGGACGGCGGACCGGCCCTGTTCCGTACCGGGTGCGGCCCCGGACGGCCACGGCGCCGTCACGTGACTTTGTCCTGAACGGAGCGTCGGGGAAAGGGGGACGGGGAGGGCGGCGGATTCAGCCAGGGGGCTCGTTCGCGGCCCGGCCGGTGTCCGGGGCCGCTCCCAGGTCGCCTTCGGTGTCCCGTATCCGGACGAAGCGCGCGGTGTCCTGACGCCCCGACGGCAGCCGCAGCTCGACGGGCAGCGGCTCGGTCAGCGGCCGCACCGTCCCGTGCTCGGGGTCGGCCATCGGCCCCGCGAGGAGCCCCGCCGTCAGCTCGGCCACGTCGCGGGCCTGGGGCGCGGTCAGCCGCGGACTGGTGCGCAGGGTGCGCCCGTCCGGGAGCCGGACGAGGACCGCGTGCGGGCGGTCGGGCGGGCCGAAGACGCCGAGCAGCAGCGCGTCCCGGGTGTCCGCGTGCCGCACCTTCCGCCAGGACCAGGTGCCGCCGGGCCGGTACGCCGAGGTCAGGGACTTCGCCACGATCCCCTCCACGCCCGCCTCCCGCAGGCTCCCGAACCACTCCCGGGCGGTCTCCTCGTCCTCCGTGGCGAGCACCCGCTGGAGCGGCGGGCCGGTGCCTTCGAGGGCCGCGCCGAGCAGCTCCCAGCGCTCCCGCAGCGGGCGGGCCCGCAGATCGTGGCCGGGGAGGGCGAGCAGGTCGAAGGCGATGTACGAGACGGGGACCCCGGTCCGCTCCCGCTCCCGGTGCGAGCGCAGCAGATCGGTGAAGCTCACCCGGCCCTCGCGGTACGCGCAGAGCTCGCCGTCCAGCACGATCCCCGGCGGCAGCCGCTCGCCCAGGTAGGCCGCGATCGTCGGGAACTCGGGGGAGAGATCGCGGCGGGCCCGGGACTGGAGGAAGACCTGGCCCCCGTCGAGGACGAAGGCGAGCGCCCGGAAGCCGTCCAGCTTGAGCGAGTACTGCAGGCCGCCGGGGACGCTGCCCTGCGCGGGGATGTCGTCGGCGGACTTCGGGCGCATCACGTCGACGGGCGGGCGCAGCACGACGCCGGGCTCGGGAGTCGCGGGCCCGGGGGTCACGGCAGGACTCCCGCGGCGGCCGGGTCGAAGAGCGGGGCGAGCAGCTCCCCGTACCGCTCCAGGCGCGGCGCGATGGCGTCCGGGAGCAGCACGAGCCGCTCCGGGGAGGTGCACTCCTCGACCTCCGCCCAGGTGACCGGCGCGGAGACGGCGGGCAGCCGGCGGGCCCGCAGGGTGTAGGGGGTGGCGGTGGTCTTCGCCGCGGCGTTCTGGCTGTGGTCGACGAAGACCTTGCCCGGCCGCAGCGCCTTCGCCATCCGGTGGACGACCAGCCGGGGGAGCTCCGCCTCCGCCTCCACCGCGAGCCGGCGTGCATAGGCGGAGACCTGCTCCGACGGGGTCGGCTCCAGCGGGACGAGCAGATGCAGGCCCTTGGCGCCGGAGGTCTTCGCGTACGCCGTGAGGCCGTCGGCCGCGAGGCGTTCCCGCAGGTGGCGGGCGACCACGCAGCACTCGACGACGCTCGCGGGCGGCCCCGGGTCCAGGTCGAGGACGAGCCGGTCGGCGACGGCCTGGGAGCCGGCCCGCCACTGGGGGGTGTGGAACTCCACGACCAGGTTGGCCGCCCACATCAGCGAGGGCAGGTCCTGGATCATCACCTGCCGGGCCCGGGGGTCGTCGGAGCGGGGGACCGGGGTGGTCTTCACCCAGTCGGGGGTGCCGGGCGGGGGGTTCTTGGTGAAGAAGAGCTGGCCGTCGGGGCCGTCGGGGTAGCGCAGGAAGGAGACCGGGCGGTCGCGCAGATGGGGCAGGATCGCGGGCCCCACGGTGGCGTAGTAGTGCAGCAGCTCTCCCTTGGTGGTGCCGGTGGCCGGGTGGAGGACCTTGTCCAGGTTGCTGAGGGCCAGCCGCCGCCCCTCCACCTCTGTGATGGGCGTCATACGATGAGAATCCCACGATTCCCGACTTAACGGGACGATCCGGATCATCCGTCGCGAAAGGTGCTGCATCGTGCGATCCATCTGGAACGGCGCCATCTCCTTCGGCCTGGTCAGCATCCCGATCAAGCTGGTCAACGCCACCGAGAGCCGCTCGGTCTCCTTCCGTCAGATCCACACCGAGGACGGCGGCCGCATCCGCTACCGCAAGGTGTGCGAGCTCGACGGTGAGGAGGTCTCCCAGGCGGAGATCGGCAAGGCGTACGAGGACGCCGACGGGACCATGATCCCGATCACCGACGAGGATCTGGCCGCGCTGCCGCTGCCGACGGCGAAGACCATCGAGATCGTCGCCTTCGTGCCGGCCGGGGAGATCGACCCGCTCCAGATGGACGCCGCGTACTACCTCTCCGCCAACGGGGTGCCCGCCGCCAAGCCGTACACCCTGCTGCGCGAGGCGCTGAAGCGCAGCGACAAGGTGGCCGTGGCGAAGTACGCGCTGCGCGGGCGCGAGCGGCTCGGCATGCTGCGGGTGGTGGACGACGTGATCGCCATGCACGGGCTGCTCTGGCCGGACGAGATCCGGGCCCCCGAGGGGGTGGCCCCGGAGGCCCCGGTCAGTGTGCGGGAGGCCGAACTCGACCTGGCGGACGCCCTGATGGCCACGCTGGGCGAGGTCGACATCTCGACCCTGCACGACGACTACCGGGAGGCGGTGGAGGAGATGATCGCCGCCAAGGCCGAGGGCGGCGAGGGCCTGGCGCCCGCCGCGCCCGAGGAGACCGGCGGCGGGAAGGTCATCGACCTCATGGCGGCTCTGGAGAGCAGCGTCCGCGCGGCCAAGGAGGCCCGGGGCGAGACGGCGGGGGAGGAGGCCGCGGGCGCGGAGGCCGAGGTGACCGAGCTCAAGCCGCGCAGGAAGGCGGCGCGGGCGCCCGCCGCGCCCAAGGAGACGGGCGCGAAGAAGTCCACGGCCAGGACGGCGGCGAAGAAGACGGCGGAGCCGGCCCGCAAGTCGACCGCGAAGACCGCGAAGTCCGCCTCCACCGCGCGGAGTTCGGCCAAGAGCACGAGCGCGACCAAGAGCACCGCGAAGACCGCGAAGACCGCGAGGACGGCGAAGTCCGCGCAGTCGGCGGGTGCCGCGTCGGCGAAGAAGCAGCCTGCCGGGAAGCAGGCGGCCAAGGCGACGAAGACGGCGAAGGCGGCGAAGAAGGCGGCCCCGCGCAAGCGCAGCGCATGAGCCGCGCGGTCCGGGAGGGTGGCCGGAAGTGACCCCTGACACACCCGGAATGGGGGCGCGGGTAAAGAATTCGCCATGATGCCACGAGGGTGTCCCGATATGCGGGCCCGGTACCTTGCGTACACATCTGTGGGTAGCGCACACGCGTGTTCCTGACTGTTTTCGGTCGCGAAGCGTGGTGCCGGGTCGTGGCCCCGACCTGCTGGCGGCGGGGCCGGGGTGCGGCGGGCGTGTCCGGAATGCTTCGGCCGTCACGGGCCGTACATGGGGTCCGTGTATCCTCGGGGATCAAAAAAGGTCCGGAATATTCAACCGGAATTCGACATTCCCCTTTACTTCGCGGACACAGCCCGTTTACGGCGTGGATCTTTGACAAAGCGAAGCGGTGGTTTTTAGACTCGTTGGACGACAGTCTAGGGGGAGACGATGAGTCAGCGTACGCAGGAAAAACCGAAACCTCTGATACCCGACGTTTATATCGGTCGGGATTCCATGGGTTCCGACACCTGGCGGATCCTCGTGGTGGAGAGCGAGCCCAGGTACGCGGAATCGCTCGTGACCAGCCTGCGCCGGCACGGCCACCACGTCTCGACGGTGGAGACCGGCGGCGCCGCCCTCCAGGTCTACACCTCGGCCGACCTGGTCCTGATCGATCTCGAACTGCCCGATCTCGACGGCCTTGAGGTGTGTCGGGCGATTCGCGCCGCCGGCGACACCCCGATCATCGCGGTCACCGCCCGCGGCTCCGAACTCGACCGGGTCCTCGGTCTCCAGGCCGGCGCCGACGACTACATGGTCAAGCCCTACGGATTCCGCGAGCTCATGGCCCGTATGCAGGCCGTCATGCGCCGGTCCAGGCCCCGCCCGCGCACCGTGGACGTCATCGACCAGGGGCCGCTCCGTATTGACGCCGGCGCCCGCCAGGTCAGCCTCGACGGAAAGCGGATCGACGTCACGAGGAAAGAGTTCGACGTCCTTTATCTCCTCGCCTCCAATCCAGGAAACGTTGTCCCCCGAAAAAGGCTTATGCAGCAGATTTGGGGGGATTCCTGGTCCCGTAGAACCGTGGACACCCATGTGAGCAGCCTCCGGAACAAGCTCGGCTGCCGGGACTGGATCGTCACCATTCGTGGTGTGGGATTCAAGCTCGGCAACGGGTAATCAGCAGCTTCGGTGCACGGCTTCGGAACACGGAGAATCGGAAAATGGCTCACCCGGCGACGCACCTGCCCCCGCGGGCCGTGTGCGTGGGCGAGGACTGCAGGCGGAGCGCCGTCGACGGCGGCGGCAAACGACGGGCACGGCCGGACCTCCGGCTCTGCCCCCCATGTCTGGGCCGGCTCGTCGCGGCCCTCGAGGAACTTCCCGGCCTCTACGCGGAGTGCGAGCGGGTGCTCGGCGGCGCAGGCCCGGCGCGCGGCACCGGAGAGCGGCGCGGCAACGGCGGGAGACCCGCCGGGATCCCGCTCAACGGCGCGGCGGCCGAGGTGCGTTCGGCGATCGTCGCCACGCTCGGCTCCTGGAGCGGACTCGTCGCCGACGAGCGGGACTTCCCCGCCCCCCGGCGGACCCCCGCGCACCTGGCGGCCTTCCTGCTGCGCAGCGCCGAGTGGCTCGCCGCGCACCCGGCCGTCGCGGACGCCACCCGCGAGCTGGACCGGCTCGTCGGCGCCGCGCGCAGGGTGGCCCGCGAACCCGCCCGCGCCATTCCGGTCGGCCCCTGCGTGGAGCCCGGCTGCACCGGCCGGCTCGCCGTCCCGGCCGGGACCCGGCGCATCCTGTGCGACGCGGACCCGGCCCACCAGTGGGCGGGCCACGAGTGGACCCGGCTGCGCCGCGCGATGCCGGGGCAGCGGGTGCCCGCCCAGGGCCGGGGGCCGGTGGCGGCGTCCGCGCCCGAGCCGGTCGAACGCTGGCTCACCGCACGGGACATCGCGGACCTGTGGGGCGCGCCGACCGGGACCGTCTACCGGCTCGCCAGCGAGCAGCGGTGGCGCCGCCGGAACCGGTGCGGCCGCACGTACTACGCCGAGAGCGACGTCCACGGCAGCTTCAGCAGACGACGCCCCCGCACGGCGCGGCACGAGGTGACATCTCACGCCGTGAAATGAAGTCCCGACGCCCCTGCCTCCAGGCGCCCCTGACACCCTGACACCGCGACGCACCCCACCGACGCGCACCACCCACGCACCCCACCGACGCGCACCACCCAGGCGCACACACGCGCCGCACACCGAACGCGCCGCACACAAACCGCGACGCACACAAACCGCGACGCACGCCCACCGCGACGCACGCCCACCGCGACGCGCCCGCCCCGCACCCCCCGACGCCCCGCCCCCGGTTCCGTCCGGGCCGGCGGGGCGTCGCCGTCCGCCGGCGCCCGGCCGTACCCCGAGGAGGACCCCGCACGATGCAGGCCGAAGCCTGGTTCCTGGAGCCGGACGCCCTGTCCGCCGCCGAACTCGATCCGACCCCCCTCGACGCCCACGAGCGCCGCCGCGCCGCCTCCTTCGTCCGGGCCTCCGACCGGGTGCTGTACACCGCCGCGCACCTCGCGCTGCGGACCGTCCTCGGCCGCCTCCTCGGCGAGCGACCCGAGGAGCTGGTCTTCGCCCGCGAACCCTGCCCCTGCTGCGGGGCCGCGCACGGGCGTCCGGTCCTCGCCGTCCCCGAGCCGCCGCTGCACTTCTCCCTCTCGCACACCGAGGGTCTGGTCCTCATCGCCACCGCCCCCGTCCCCGTGGGTGCCGACGCCCAACTGCGGCCCGCGCCCGAGGACGTGGCCGGACTGCTGCCAGCCCTCCACCCCGGCGAGCGCGCCGGGATCGCGGCCGAGCCCGACCCCCGGCGGCGGGCCGCCGCCTTCGGGCGGATCTGGGCGCGCAAGGAGGCGTATCTGAAGGGCCTCGGCACCGGCCTCGGGCGCGACACCACCCTGGACGACCTCGGGGCAGAACCCGAGGGCTGGACCGTGGACGACCTGCCCTGCGGCCCGCGCCATCACGGCGCCGTGGCCCTGCGGGCGCCCCGCTCCGTCACCGGGCCCCCCGTCGTCAACCACCTGGAGTCCCTGTCCGCACTCCGGGACGACCGGCCCGCCCCTACCGGGATTTGAGAAACCCGACAGAACTCTGACACAACGCCCATTGAACCCGGCGCCCCGTCCGAAGAAGCTGGAGACCAAGGTCGGTGCGCTGTCTCCACCGCCCGGCCCGCCCGGCCGGAGCCACCTCCTCCCGGCCGCCCCCCACATCTCACCGCCGCCGTCGGCTGCCCATCCCGCAGCCGGCGGCGGCCGTGTTCCGGCGCCCCGCCGCGCCCCCTCCGCGGGGCCCGCGCACCGCACCGCACACCGCACACCAGAGAGAGGACTTCGCCATGACCGTGGCCATCCCATCGACCCGGACCGTCGCGGACCTGCTGCTCCAGGCCGCCGAGGCCCACCCGGGCAACGGCGTCCTCTACCACGAGGGCGACGCCGCCTCCGAGGACGCGCACCTCCAGCCCTACCCCGAGCTGGTGCACGAGTCCCGCCGGGTCCTCACCGGCCTGCGCGCCCGCGGGCTCGCCCCGCAGGACAAGGTCGTCCTGCTCCTGGAGCGCCCGCAGGAGTTCCTGACCGCCTTCTGGGCCTGCCTCCTCGGCGGTTACGTGCCCGTCCCGATGGCCCCGCTCGGCGGCGACCCGGAGCGCTGGGCCGCCCAGCTCGGCCACGTGCACACCCTCCTCGACGGCCCGCTGGTCGTCACCAACGACAGCCTCGCCGCCGAACTGCCCCACGTCGAGGGCCTCGCCGTGACCGCCCTGGAGACCCTGTACGCCGCCGAGCCGGCCGACGGACTCCACGACGCGGCCCCCGGGGACACCGCCGTGCTCGTCCTCACCTCCGGCTCCACCGGCAACTCCAAGGCCGTCCGGCTCACCCACGCCAACCTGCTCGCCTCCATGGTCGGCAAGAACAGCGCCCACCACATCGGCCCCGAGGACATCTCCCTCAACTGGGTCTCCTTCGACCACGTGGCCGCGCTCCTGGAGTGCCACCTGCTGCCGCTGTCCGTCGGCGCCACCCAGCTGCACGTCGAGGCCGCCGTCGTCCTCGGCGAGCCGCTGGACTTCCTGCGGCTGATATCCCGCTACGGCGTCACCATGACCTTCACCCCGAACTTCCTGCTCGGGCTCCTGAACGCCTCCGTCGACCGGCTCGACGAGTACGGTCCGGTCGACCTGTCGAAGCTGCGGCACATCATCAGCGGCGGCGAGGCCGTGGTCCGCACCACCGGCGAGGCCTTCCTGGCGAACTTCGCCCCGTACGGCCTCAAGGGCGACAGCCTCTGGCCCGCGTTCGGCATGACCGAGACCTGCGCCGGGTCGATCTACTCGCGCGAGTTCCCCGCCTCCGACCAGGGCCAGGAGTTCGCCAACCTGGGCCGCCCCGTCGACGGCCTGCGGATCCGCGTCGCCGACGAGCAGGACCGCCCGCTGGGCGAGGGCGAGACCGGCGAGCTCCAGCTCATCGGACCGATGATCACCCCCGGCTACCACAACAACGAGCAGGCCACGAAGGACGCCTTCACGGCCGACGGCTGGTTCCGCAGCGGCGACCTGGGCCGGATCGACGACGGGCGGCTCACCCTCGTCGGCCGCAGCAAGGACAGCATCATCGTCAACGGCGTCAACTACTTCAGCCACGACATCGAGACCCTGCTCCAGGAGCTCGACGACGTCGCCCGCAGCTATGTCGCCGCCTTCCCCACCCGGGCCCCCGGCTCCGACACCGAGCAGCTGGTCATCGCCTTCCACCCGGAGACCGAGGAGGGCGACGAACTCGCCCTCTACCGGGTCCTGTCCGCCGTCCGCGCCAGCGTCGTCATGCACTGGGGCTTCCGCCCCTCGCTGATCCTTCCGCTCCCGAAGGAAGCCTTCCCCAAGACCAGCCTCGGCAAGATCCAGCGCCCGCTCATGCGCAAGCGCCTGGAGGCCGGCGCGTACGCGGAGACCGCCGAGGCCGTCGCCGACCTGATCCTGCGCCGCCTCGGCGGCTACACCGCGCCCGAGGGCGAGACCGAGACGGTCCTCGCCGGGATCTACGCGGAGATGTTCGACACCGACCCCGCCAAGCTGAGCGCCACCGCCAACTTCTTCGACCTCGGCGGCACCTCGCTCGACATCCTGCGCCTGCGCAGCCTGGTCGCCCGCCGCCTCGGCGCCCACGACCTCCAGATCATCACCGTCCTGATGGCCCCGACCGTGCGGGCCCTGGCCGCCCGGCTCGACGAGGACAAGGACGGCGGGACGGCGGTCCGCCCGTACGACCCGATCGTGCCCATGCAGGTCGTCGGCGACAAGACGCCGCTGTTCTGCGTCCACCCCGGCGTCGGCGAGGTCCTCGTCTTCGTCAACCTCGCCAAGTACTTCGTCGGCGACCGGCCCTTCTACGCCCTGCGCGCCCGCGGCTTCAACCCCGGCGAGAAGCCGTTCGAGAGCTTCGAGGAGATGGTCTCCACCTATGTGGCGGCCATCCGCGAGAAGCAGCCGCACGGCCCGTACGCGCTCGCCGGCTACTCGTACGGCGGCGCCGTCGCCTTCGAGATGGCCAAGGTCCTGGAGGCCGAGGGCGAGAAGGTCGACTTCGTCGGCAGCTTCAACCTGCCGCCGCACATCAAGTACCGCATGGACGAGCTCGACTTCGTCGAGACCGCCGCCAACCTGGCCTTCTTCCTGGCGCTCATCGACAAGAAGCAGTCGCTCGAACTGCCCGAGCAGCTGCGCCACCTGTCGAAGGACGAGCAGCTCGCCTACTTCATCGAGCACGCGCCGCAGGCCCGGCTCGCCGAACTCGACCTGGACCTGCCGAAGTTCACCGCCTGGGCGGAGCTCGCCGACGGCCTCACCAACCTGGGCCGCAGCTACGCGCCGTCCGGCCGGGTCCGGGGCATGTCCGTCTTCTACGCGATCCCGCTGCGCGGCACCAAGGAGGACTGGCTCCACAACGAGCTCAGCCGCTGGAAGGAGCACGCCGACGACGTCAACTTCATCGACGTCCCCGGCGAGCACTACACGCTGATGGGCCCGCAGCACGTGGCGAGCTTCCAGTCGATCCTCCGCAAGGAGCTCGACCGGGCGCTCGGCGACGGCAAGTAAGCACGAAACGAGAGGGAACCGCACAGATGAACGGCAAGAAGATCCTGGTCACCGGCGGTACGGGACAGGTGGCCGGACCCGTCGCCAAGGCGCTCGCCCAGAACAACGAGGTGTGGGCGCTCGGGCGCTTCGGCACCCCCGGCTCCGAGGACGCCCTGCGCGCCCACGGCATCACCACCTTCCGCTGGGACATGGACGACACCGGCGCCGACGGCCTCAAGGGCCTGCCCGAGGACTTCACCCATGTCATCCACTCCGCCGTGAACCGCGGCGAGGACGGCGACTTCAACAAGGCGATCGAGGTCAACACCATCGCCACGGGCCGCCTGATGACCCACTGCCGCACCGCGGAGGCGTTCCTGTACGTCTCCACCGGTGCCCTCTACAAGCGCCAGACGCTCGACCACGCCTACCGGGAGGACGACCCGGTCGACGGCGTCGCCGACTGGCTGCCCGCCTACCCGGTCGTCAAGATCGCCACCGAGGGCGCGGTGCGCGCCCTCGCGGCGACCCTCGGCCTGCCCACGATCATCGCCCGGCTCAACATCGCCTACGGCCCCGGCGGCTACGGCGGCGTCCCGATGCTCTACTTCAAGCGGATGCTCGCCGGCGAGCCCATCCCGGTCCCGGTCGAGGGCCAGAACTGGTGCTCCCTGCTCTACACCGACGACCTCGTCGAGCAGGTCCCGCACCTGTGGAACGCGGCGACCGTGCCGGCCACCCTCACCAACTGGGGCGGCGACGAGTCGGTCGGCATCACCGACTGCGTCCGCTATCTGCAGGAGCTGACCGGCGTCGAGGCCAAGCTCGTCCCGAGCGAGGTCACCCGCGAGACCTACCAGTTCGACCCGACCCTGCGGAAGCAGCTCACCGGCCCCTGCAAGGTCGACTGGCGCGAGGGCATCCGCCGCACGGTCGAGTCCATGTATCCCGAGTACGCGAAGAAGGCCTGAGGCAGCCCACAGATGACCACCACCACCAGCAACCTGGACCTGATCCACGCGGCGTACGCGGCCTTCCGCGACCGCGACGTCGACGCGCTCCTGTCCACCATGGCCGAGGACATGGAGTGGATCCACCCCGAGGGCATGCACGCCTACGGCCTGGGCGGCACCAAGCACGGGCACGCCGGCGTCCGGTCCTTCCTGGCCCACGTCCCGACCGTCCTGGGCGGCATGAAGCTCCAGCCCCTGGAGTTCCTGGACCACGGCGACCGGGTCGTCGTCTTCGGCGTCCGTGACGTCACCTCCCGCTCCGGCCACACCGAGACCCTGCAGTTCGTCCACTCCTGGACGTTCCGCGACGGCAAGGCCATCCGCATGGAGGACATCTTCGACACGGTCGCGTTCCACCGGGTCATCGAGAGCTGACGGGCGCCTCCGGCCATGACTTACGCCAACGCGTACGCATTCCTGGGCCCGGAGGGCACCTTCACCGAGGCGGCGCTGCGCAGGCTTCCCGCGTACGCCGCCCACGGTCAGGAGCCGCCCAGGGTGCCGTACCCCAGTGTCCCCGCGGCACTGGACGCGGTACGGCTCGGACACTGCGCGACGGCCGTGGTGCCGCTGGAGAACTCGGTGAAGGGCGTGGTGCCCGCCACCATGGACCAGCTGGCCGAGGCCGGTCTGCACATCACCGGCGAGGTCGAACTCCCGGTGGTGTTCGCCCTGATGGCCCCGGCCGGCACGGACCTCGCGGACGTGCGGGAGGTGTTCAGCCACCCGCACGCCCTCGCCCAGTGCGGCGGCTGGCTGGACGAGCACCTGCCGGGCGCCCGGGCCGTGCCGGCCGACTCCACGGCGGCCGCCGCGCACGAGGTGGCGCAGCGGCCGGCCGGCGCGGCGGCGGCGATCGCCGCCCCGCCGGCCGCCGAGCGCTACGGCCTGCGGATCCTGGCCGAGGGCCTGGGGCGGCGCGGCGGAGCGGTCACCCGCTTCGTCGCGGTCTCCCAGGCCTGGTTCCCGCCCGCCCGCACGGCCCGCGACCGCACCTCGCTGGTCGTCACCACCGAGGACGGCGGACCCGCCCGGCTCGCCGCGGTGCTCGGCCTCTTCACCGAACGGGACATCGAGGTGAGCCGCGTGCACGCCTGGCCCACCGGCGAACGCCTCGGCAGCTACCGCTACTTCGTCGACGTGGACGGCCACGTGGAGAACCCGGCGGTGCGCCGGGCCCTGTCGACCCTGACCGCCACGGGCGCGTCGGCCCGCTTCCTGGGCAGCTATCCGCGATGGAGCGGGCAGCGCCCGGCGGAACGGCACCGGCGCGGGCGCCCGCGTGCCGACCACCCCGCCCCGAGCACCCGCGCCTAGCGGCGCCGCCCTGCCGGCGCAGGTGCCCGGGTCCCCCACTCGAAGGAGATCCCCATGCCCACCCTGCTCCACATCGACACCAGCGCCCGCCTCGGCTCCACCACCCGCCGCGTCACCGCCGAGTTCGCCGCCTCCTGGCGGGCCGCCAACGAGGGCGGCACCCCCCTCTACCGCGACCTCGGCGCCGCACCCGTACCGCACATCGACGGCGACCAGATCGCGGTCATGCAGCGGATCGAGGCGGCCGGCGTGCGGGACCTGGACGAGGCCCGGAACGCGGCCCTGACGGCGGGGGAGAAGGAGAGCTGGGCCACCACCTGGGAGCTGGTCGACGAGGTGCTCGCCGCCGACACGATCGTCCTCGGGCTGCCCATGCACAACTTCTCGCTGCCCTCCACCTTCAAGGCCTGGCTCGACCGGGTCGTCATCCCGCCGCTGGTCGTCGACCCGGAGACCGGCACCGGGCCGCTGGCCGGCAAGCAGGTCGTCGTGGTCACGGCACGCGGCGGCGCGTACGGCCCGGGCACGCCCCGGCACGCCTACGACTTCCAGGAGCCGTATCTGCGGGCCGCCCTCGGCATGGTCGCGCTCGCCGACGACCTGACCTTCCTGCACGCCGAGATGACGAAGTCCGGACACGTGGCCCGGCTGGCCGGCTTCCAGCAGCTCGCGGCCGAGTCGCTGAAGGAGGCCCTGGAGGGGGCCCGCAAGCAGGCCCAGCGCGTCTTCGTCTGACCCGTCCGCGGCCCCTTCCCGATCCCGCCCGCACCACCTTCCCTCCGCACAGCGCCCCCACCGACCCCTTCCTCTTCGAGAGGTTCGCCATGGAGACCCTGAAGCACGAGACCCCCGCATTCGAACTGGTGAACACATGGGCGGAGCTCCCCGCCGCCCAGCAGCCCGAGTACCCCGATCCCGCGGCGCTCCACCGCGCCACCGACGAGCTCGCCGCCGCACCGCCACTCGTCTTCTCCGGCGAGGCCGACCGCCTCAAGAGCCGGCTCGCCGCCGTCGCCAGAGGAGAGGCCCTGCTCCTCCAGGGCGGCGACTGCGCCGAGACCTTCGACCGGGTCTCCGCCGAGACCGTGCACAGCAAGCTGAACACGCTGATGCAGATGTCCGCCGTCCTCACCTACGCGGCCTCGCTGCCCGTCGTGAAGGTCGGCCGGATCGCCGGCCAGTACGCCAAGCCCCGCTCCCAGCCCACCGAGACCCGCGACGGCCTGACGCTCCCCACCTACCGCGGCGACGCCGTCAACGGCCTCGCCTTCACCGCCGAGGACCGCGTCCCCGACCCGGAGCGGCTGCTGCGGATGTACCGCGCGTCCTCCAACACCCTCAATCTGGTACGGGCGTTCACCGCGGGCGGCTACGCGGCGCTGAGCCAGGTCCACGAGTGGAACCGCGACTTCATCGCCGGCTCGCCGCTGCGCGAGCAGTACGAGGCCATCGCGAACGGCATCGACCGCGCGCTGAAGTTCATGGAGGCCACCGGCGCCAGCCCGCGCGCCTTCGACGACTCCGAGTTCTACGTGTCCCACGAGGGCCTGCTGCTGGACTACGAGGCCCCGCTCACCCGCCACGACCCCGACACCGGCCGGCTCTACGCGACCTCCGGGCACATGCTCTGGATCGGCGAGCGCACCCGTGACCTGGACGGCGCCCACGTCGAGTACTTCTCCCGGATCGCCAACCCGATCGGCGTCAAGCTCGGGCCCGGCACCACCCCCGACACGGCGCTGCGGCTCATCGACCGGCTCGACCCCGACCGGGAGCCGGGCCGGCTCACCTTCGTCGTACGGCTCGGCGTCGACCGGGTGCACGAGGTGCTGCCCACCCTGGTCGAGAAGGTCACCGCCTCGGGCGCCCCGGTCGCCTGGGTCTGCGACCCGATGCACGGCAACACCGTCGGCGCCCCGTCCGGCCACAAGACCCGGCACTTCGACGACATCCTCGGCGAGGTCCGCGCCTTCTTCGAGGTCCACGACTCCCTCGGCACCCACGCGGGCGGCATCCACGTGGAGCTGACCGGCGACGACGTCACCGAGTGCGTCGGCGGCGGCCACGACCTGGGCTTCCCCGACCTCTTCGACCGCTACGAGTCGGCCTGTGACCCGCGGCTCAACCGCAGCCAGTCGCTCGACCTGGCATTCCTGGTCGCGGAGTTCCTGCACCGAGAGGACGGGGCGTGACGACGCGGGCCGGACAGGCGGCGGCGCGTACGGGGCCGGGCGCGGTGGCGGCTGCCTTCGTGAGGGAGGCAGCGGGCATCATCGACCACCCCTCCGTACGGCGAAGCCCGGTGAGGGAGGAAGCGTGACAGCCGTCGGCGCAGAGCTCGGCCGGCTCCGCGACAGCATCGACAACATCGACGCCGCCGTGGTGCACCTGCTCGCCGAGCGCTTCACCCACACCCGCCGGGTCGGCGAGCTCAAGGCCCGGCACGGCCTGCCGCCCGCCGACCCGGGGCGCGAGGCCCGGCAGATCGCCCGGCTGCGGAGCATCGCCGAGTCGGCCCGGCTCGACCCGGCGTTCGCCGAGAAGTTCCTCAACTTCATCGTGGCGGAAGTGATCCGGCACCATGAATCGATCGCGAGGAACACGAAAGGGAATACGGCCCCGAACGCCGCCGGGAACATGGGCGCGAACACGGCCGCGAAAACGGCGGAACAGCGAATTCCGGCCGCTCGTGAAGAAGCGCTTCCCGAGCCCGTCCTGGCGGAATATTGACATTCGCTTGGCGAAAACCGACACGCGGTGCGCATGAGCTGGGAAAACGCGCACACTCCTGAATCCTCCTCCGTTGAACGAGGTTTCCGGCCACCGGAGAATCAAGGCCATGATCCGGCCCGATTCTCCGCGGCCGGTCTCTCGCTCACGACGGACACCCGGCGTCTTTCCCGGGCCACCATGGGGGATTTCGTGATCAGTCGAAGAAACGTGCTCAAGGCGGGCGTGGCCACCAGTGCCGTGGGCGCCGCCGGTCTGCTGATACCGGCCGCCGGCGGCACCGCTCAGGCGGCCGACCTGGACCCGGCCGGCATCCCCAAGTTCACCCAGCCGATGACGGTCCCGCCGACGCTCGCCCCGTACTCCTCCACCGGCACCGCGGACTACTACGCGATGACGATGAAGGAAGCGGACGTGGAGATCCTGCCGGGCCGGCTCACCCGCGTCCGCACCTTCAACGGCAGCTTCCCGGGCCCGGTGATCCGCGCCAGGTCGGGCGTGCGGACCGTGGTGCAGCAGACCAACAACCTGCCCGTCGCCACCTCGGTCCACCTGCACGGCGCCCATGTGCCGCCGGACAGCGACGGCGGCCCGATGGACCTCATCGCGGCGAACGGCGGCACCAAGACCTACACGTACCCGAACAGCCAGCCGCACGCGAACCTCTGGTACCACGACCACGCGCACCACGCGGAGTCCGAGAACGTCTTCCGCGGCCTGGCCGGCACGTACCTGCTCACCGACGACGTCGAGAAGTCCAACAGCCTGCCGACGGGCGCGTACGACGTGCCGATCCAGCTGCGCGACGCCCGCTTCGACGACCAGGGCCAGCTCGTCTACGCCATGGACGACTTCCTCAACCGGAACGTCATCCTCGCCAACGGCAAGGCGTGGCCCTACTTCGACGTCTCCCACCGGCAGTACCGCTTCCGGATCTACAACACCGCCAACATGCGGTACTTCAAGCTCAGCCTGACCGGCGGCCTGCCGTTCACGCTCATCGGCACCGACGGCGGACTGCTGGAGAAGCCGCAGGAGGTCTCCACCCTGGAGCTCTCCCCGGGCGAGCGGGCCGACGTCCTCATCGACTTCTTCGAGTACCCGCGCGGCAGCAAGGTGGAGCTCGTCAACGCGGCCGACGCGATGCCCGGCGGACCCGCGGACCAGATCACCAAGGTGCTCCAGTTCCGGGTCGGCCTCACGGGAGCGCAGGACTTCGGCTCCGTTCCGTACCAGATGCGCACCCTGCCGGCGCTGCCGCCGGCCACGGTGAACCGCTCCGTCGTGCTGAGCATGGACGAGACCGGTCAGCCCACCGACATGGGGTACCTGAACGGCCTCAGCTACGACATGGACCGGATCGACACCGAGATCGTCTACGGCACCACGGAGATCTGGACCGTCACCAACGCCAACAAGATCATCCCGCACAACTTCCACATCCACCTGGTGCAGTTCCGGGTGCTGGAACGCAACGGGAAGCCGGTGACGTCGGGGCCCGAGACCGGGCTCAAGGACACCGTGAACCTGAACCCGGGGGAGACGGTCAAGCTCCAGGCCACCTTCACGGGTTACCGCGGGACGTACCTCTACCACTGCCACATCTTCGACCACGCGGCCATGGGCATGATGGCCAACATGAAGATCGTCTGACGGACGACCGGACGACCGGACGACCGGACGACCGGACGACCGGACGGCCGGACACGGCGGGGGCGGCGCGTGCCGCCCCCGCCGCGTGCCTCGGCCCGTATGCCTCGGTCCGCGTGCTTCAGACCGCGTGGCGCGAGCCGCCTGCCTCGGCCGGCGTGCCTCGGCCGGCCTGCCTCGGCCGGCGTGCCTCGGCCGGCCTGCCTCAGCCGGCCTGCCTCAGTCGGCGTCGAAGGTCCGCCGCGACATGCTGATGTACTCGCGGTGCTGCTCCGACCACCTGATCAGCGAGCCCACCTCCGTGGACAGGGTGTGTCCCACGGGCGTCAGCTCGTAGTCGACGCGCGGCGGCGTACTGGGCGTCACCGTCCTGATCACCAGGCCGTCACGCTCCAGGCTGCGCAGGGTGAGCGTCAGCATGCGCTGCGAGATGCCGTCGATCGAGCGCCGCAGCTCCGAATAGCGACGGGGGCCGTCCCCGAGGATCGCCATGATCAGAACGCTCCACTTGTCGCCGACCCGGTCCAGCACATCACGCAGCTGACAGATGGCCAGACCCTCGCTGACCTGGTCAGGAACATTCATGTGCGTTGCGATCTTTGAAGTGCCGTCTTCTGCCACCCCAGCAGCATCGCCCAGAATTCTTGTGGAAACAAGAAGTAACCAGCGCACTGATTGTGCGCGGCTTTGCCGCGCCGCACCGGAGGAAAACCATGGCCGTCGACCTGAGCGTTCTGCCGCCGCGAAAGGGGCCCCGTCCCGAGACGACCGGCCGGGAGATCCCGCACGACCAGCTCGAGGACTTCTCCCCGCCGGAGATCCGCGACGCCCTGGTGGCGCGCGCCCGGCAGCTGCCCGGCGTCTTCACCGGCCCCAGCCTGGTCTCCGAGCCCGGCTCGCTCGCCCTGCGCCTCAAGCGCGGCAACCGCCCCTTCGAGGCCTTCCTGCACCCGTCGGTCGACGAGTTCGGGCACATCCACCGGTCCGGGTTCATGCACCTCACGGTGCCGGTCGAGGCCCTGCCGGCGCTCACCGAGCTCGGCTGGATCGAGCCGCACCCCATCACCCGGCGCGCCGAGTTCCCGAACAGCATCGTGATGCTCTACGCGCCGCGCGACGAGGACGAGCTGGAGGTCGCGGCCACCGTGCTGCAGGCCTCGTACGAGCAGGCCGTGGCCTGACCCGCCGTCCTTCCGTCCGCTCCACTGTCTTCCGGAAAGAGGAAACACCCCATGCGTGCAGTGACCATCGACGAATTCGGCGCGGCCCCGACCGTCAACGAGGTGGCCAAGCCGGTCCCCGGCCCCGGCGAGATCCTGGTGAAGGTCAGCCACTCCTCCCTCAACGGCTTCGACGGTGCCGTCGTCTACGGCTTCCTCAAGGACGTCCTTGAGCACAAGTTCCCGGTGACCCTCGGCAAGGACTTCGCCGGCACCGTGGAGGCCGTCGGCGAGGGCGTCGGGCGCACGGTCGGCGAGCGGGTCTTCGGCGTCGTCATGAAGCCGGTCGTGCAGGACGGCGCCCTCGCCGAGTACGTGGTGGTCGGCGAGGGGTACGGCATCGCGGCCGCCCCCGAGGGCCTGGACTCCGCACACGCCGGCGCGCTCGGCCTGGCCGGTTCGGCCGCCGTCGGCGTGATCGACGCGCTCGCCCCGCAGCCGGGCGAGAACGTGCTCGTCATCGGCGCGACCGGCGGTGTCGGCGCTTACGCGGTGCAGCTCGCCGCCCGGACCGGCGCGACCGTCATCGCCACCGCCAAGCCGGGTGCGGAGACCGAGTTCGTCAAGAGCCTCGGCGCCACCCACGTCGTCGACCACACCGGCGACCTGGCCGCCCAGGTCCGGGCGCTCTCGCCTGGCGGGGTGCACGCCGCGGCCCACCTGGCCGGCGACCCCGGCGCCGCCGCCACCCTGGTCGCCGCGGGCGGCCGGCTGGCCTCCACCCTCGGCTTCGGCCCCGAGGCCGCCACCGAGCTGGACATCACCGTCACCTCCGTGATGGCCAACCCCGACCCGGCCACGCTGGGGCGCCTCGCCGACGCGGTCGTCTCCGGCGCCCTGACGGTGCCGATCGCCGCGACCTACGACCTGGACGCCGTCGGCCAGGGCTTCGCCGCCTTCGGCGCGGGCACGGTGGGCAAGATCGGCGTCTCGGTCGCCTGACACCCGCACCGCACCGGCGAACGGGGTGGCCCGGCCTTTCGGGCCGGGCCACCCCGCGCGGCCGCGCTCGGTCGCGCTCGCTCCAGCTCGGTCGCGCTCGGCCGCGCTCGGCCGCGCTCGCTTCCGCTCGGCCGCGCACGAAGGCCCCGCGGGCCCGGCCCGCTCCGCCGTACGCCTCACCCGCCCGCTCCGCCGTACGCCTCACCCGCCCGCTCCGCACGGACGCCCCGCCGCACAGCACGCCCTACCGCAACGCAGCTTCCGCACGTACGACGTCACGCAGCCAGAGCCCCGGAGACGAGACATATCCATGGATGCACGCACCAGCGCCGCCCCCGAGCAACAGCCCGACTTCGGCCGGATGTTCGACATGGTCACCAGCTTCTGGGTGGCCCGTGCCGTCCACGCCGGGACCGTGCTCGGCCTGCCCGACCACGTCGCCGCGCAGCCCAGGACCTCCGCCGAGCTCGCCGCCCTGACCGGCACCGACCCGCGCTCCCTGCACCGCCTGCTGCGCGCGCTCGCCGGGGTCGGCGTGCTGGCCGTCGACGCCGAGGGCCGCTACACGACCACCGCCCTCGGCGACACCCTGCGCACCGACGTACCCGGCTCGCTGGCCTCCTTCGTCCAGTTGGAGCTCGGCCCCGCGCACCACGGCACCTGGGGCCTGCTCCCCGACGCGGTCCGCACCGGGGAGCCGGTCTTCGCGGCGGCGTCCGGGCGCCCGATCTGGGAGTACTTCGAGCACACGCCGGAGATGGCCGACCACCTCGGCAAGGCCATGACCGGACTGACCGCCATGGTCGCCGACGCCGTCCTGGAGGTCTTCGACTTCTCCTCGTACGGGAGGATCGTCGACGTCGGCGGCGGCGAGGGCGGCTTCCTCACCGCGATCCTGGCCGCCCACCCCACGTCCTCGGGCATCGTGTTCGACCTGCCGCACTCGGTCGCCGGCGGCCGCGCCAGGATCGCCGCGGCGGGCCTCGCGGACCGCTGCGAGATGGTCGGCGGCAGCTTCTTCGAGAAGGTCCCCGAGGGCGGCGACCTCTACACGATGAAGTGGGTCCTGCACGACTGGAACGACGAGTCCAGCATCGAGATCCTCAAGTCCGTACGGCGCGTGATGCCGGACGACGGGCGCCTCCTGGTGGTGGACACGGTCGTGCCGGAAGGCGGCGGCTTCTCGCCGAGCAAGATCATCGACCTCAACATGATGGTCCTCAGCGGCGGTCAGGAGCGCACGGCGGAGGAGTTCCGCACCCTGCTCGACGCCGCGGGCTTCACCCTCACCAGGATCCTGCCGACGGCGTCGCCGAGCAGCGTGGTCGAGTCGATCCCGACGCGCTGAGCGCGCCGCTGCGACGCACCCCACCCAGAACCACCCGTCCCAACCCCAACCCCAACTCCAACCCCAACGTACCCCCCGCCCCCCCGCCCCCCCACCCCCCCACCCCCCTATCCCCGTCTTGACCCGCTCAAGGAGCAACCGTGTTCATCGCATATGTCGTCCTGGCGATCCTGGTCTCGCTGGTCCTCGTCGGATCGGCGCGCGGCAAGCTGGTGCGCGACGAGAAGATCGTCGCCGGCATGCAGAAGGTCAACGTCCCGGACAGCTGGCTGCCCCGGCTCGCCACGCTGGAGATCCTCGGCGCGATCGGCCTGATCGCGGGCATCTGGTTCCGCCCGCTGGGCATCGCCGCCGGTGTGGGCGTCGTCCTGTACTTCCTCGGCGCGATCATCACGCACCTCCGTGCCAAGGACGGCAAGGGCGCCCCGGTCCCGGCGGTCCTCGCCCTGCTCGCCGCCGCGCCGGTCGTCATCGGCCTCGCAGCCCACTAGTCCCGCACCACCGCACCACCGCACCTCCGCCCTTCCGCACATCTGCAGTTCCGCACTTCCGCACTTCCGCACTTCCGCAAGGAGGAGTCCCATGACCGCCGCCACCGAGAGCCCGACCCCGGTCGACTTCTGGTTCGACCCGCTGTGCCCGTGGACCTGGATCACCTCGCGCTGGCTGGTGGAGGTCGAGCGCCTGGGACTGGTCGAGGTCCGCTGGAATGTCATGAGCCTGGCGATCCTCAACCAGGACCGGATCGACCAGATCCCCGAGCAGTTCCGTGAGCTGCTGGGCCCGAAGGGCTGGCGCCCGGTGCGTGCGCTGGTCGCCGTCCAGGACAAGTTCGGCAACGAGGCGGCCGGCCGGCTCTACACGGAGCTGGGCGAGCGCTTCCACCCGGGCGGCCGGGGTCCCGAACTCGACGTGCTCCGCGAGGCGCTGGAGGCCGCGGGGCTGCCGGAGGGGGCGGCCGCCGAGCTCTTCGCGTACGTGGAGAACGACACGTACGACGGAGAGGTGCGCGCCTCGCACGAGGCGAGCCAGGCGGCCGTCGGCGAGGAGGCCGGCAGTCCGGTCCTCGCCGTGCCGGGCCCGGACGGGGAGTCGCTGGGCTTCTTCGGCCCGATCCTCTCGCGGGCGCCGCGGGGGGAGGAGGCGGCGCGGCTCTGGCGGGCGACGGTGCTGGCGGCGTCGGTGCCGGGCTTCGCGGAGTTCAAGCGGGCGAGGGTGTCGGGCCCGGTCTTCGACTGACCGAACAGGGAGGGCAACGTACGGCGGCACCCGCCCGGCGCTGCCCGGAAGAAGCCCATCCATGGGCATTTGTCACCCGTGCAGCACCCTACTCGCGCTCCCTGTACCACCCCTGTACGAACCCTGCACGACCCTCAGGGCGGTCAGCTCCCCGCATAACGGACGGAGTTGGCCGCCCTTCGGACAACTGATGGTCAAATCCTTGTTGCGAACCTGTCATTAACGTTCGTTCGCTGGCACGCTCACACCCGCACCACCCCCCACGGAAACCCCCACGCTTCACAGCGAAGGAGCCCGCGTGACCCGCCAGCAGTCCTCGCACACCCGCACCACCACCCTGCGCGCCGCCGCCCTGATCGCCTCGGCCGCCATGGTCGTCGTCGGCGTCCAGTCCGGCTCCGCCAGCGCCGCCGCCCAGCGCGAGGCCGGCGCGACCGCGCTCGCGCTCTCGAAGTCCGAGCGCGCCGCCGCCATCCAGGACGCGCAGGCCGACGCGGCCGGCACCGCCCGGGCCATCGGCCTCTCCGGCCAGGAGAAGCTGATCGCCCGTGACATCGTCAAGGACGCCGACGGGACCGTCCACACCCGCTACGAGCGCACCTACCAGGGCCTCCCGGTCCTCGGCGGCGACCTCGTCGTGCACCTGAAGAAGAACGGCGCCCGCTCCACGACCAAGGCGACCCAGGCCCGCATAGCCGTGGCCGACACGACCCCGGCCCTGTCCGCCGCCACCGTCGGCAAGTCGGCCGTGGCGTCCTCGGGCGCGAAGGCCGCCGCCGCCTCCTCCGCCCGCAAGGTGATCTGGGCCGCCACCGGCAAGCCCGTCCTCGCCTGGGAGACCGTCGTCACCGGCACGCAGGCCGACGGCACCCCGAGCCGGCGTCACGTCGTCACCGACGCGACCAGCGGCAAGGAGCTGTACTCCTACGAGGCGATCGAGACCGGCGTCGGCAACACCATGTACAGCGGCCAGGTGACTCTCGGCACCTCGTCCGGCTACTCGCTGACCGACGCCGCCCGCGGCGGCCACAAGACGTACGACCTCAACGGCGGCACGTCCGGCACCGGCACCCTCTTCACCAACTCGACGGACACCTGGGGCAACGGCCTCGCGAGCAACCGCGAGACCGCCGCCGCCGACGCGCACTACGGTGCGGCCGTCACGTGGGACTTCTACAAGAACGAGCTGGGCCGCAGCGGCATCCGCGGCGACGGTGTCGCGGCGTACTCCCGCGTCCACTACGGCAGCGCGTACGTGAACGCGTTCTGGGACGACAGCTGCTTCTGCATGACGTACGGCGACGGCGTCGGCAACACCCACCCGCTCACGTCCCTCGACGTGGCCGGCCACGAGATGTCGCACGGTCTGACCGCGTCGACCGCCAACCTCCGCTACAGCGGCGAGTCCGGTGGCCTGAACGAGGCCACCTCCGACATCTTCGGCACCTCGGTCGAGTTCTACGCGGCCAACGCCACGGACTCCGGCGACTACCTCATCGGCGAGAAGATCGACATCAACGGCGACGGCTCGCCGCTGCGTTACATGGACAAGCCGAGCAAGGACGGCAAGTCCGCGGACTACTGGTCGAAGTCGGTCGGCCGCCTGAACGTGCACTACTCCTCGGGTCCGGCGAACCACTTCTTCTACCTGCTGTCCGAGGGCAGCGGCACGAAGACCGTCAACGGGGTGACGTACAACTCCCCGACCTACGACGGCTCCACGGTCACGGGCATCGGCCGCCAGAAGGCCTACAAGATCTGGTACAAGGCCCTGACGACCTACATGACCTCCTCCACCGGCTACGCGGGCGCCCGCACCGCCACCCTCTCGGCGGCGTCGGACCTGTACGGCGCGGGCAGCGCCGAGTACAACGCGGTGGCGAAGGCGTGGACGGCGATCAACGTCAAGTAACGCCAGGAAAGCAGTGAGGGCCGCGCGGCAGGTGGTGTGCCGCGCGGCCCTTCGCGCACGTCAGGGCCCTCACTCCCCATGCGGCACTTCCTCCGTCTCCGCGTCCATCGTCCGAGCGCCGGGTCGCCCGGGGGCGACTCGGGCCCTTCGGGGCCGAAGCGGACGCCACGCTCGCCCCGGCAGCCAACCGACGACGCCGACGACTCGCGGAGCGTGAGCGGCTGCTCCTGCATACTCCGGGTGTGGACACATCCGATGGGGGCCCGGAGCTCGACCGGCAGTGGATCGAGCTCGGCAACAACGTGTACGGCGTCCTCCACGGCTGCCGGGACGCATCCGCCGTGGCGGCCCGCTTCGTCGGCGCGGGCTGGAGCTCCCGTTCATCGTCCTGGTACGGCTACGAGCTGGAGACCAGCTGGTGCCAGCTGGAGATCGAGAAGATCGACGGCCCGGACATCCTGCTCAACGGCGTCGTCGACCCGGCCCGCCTGGACGAGTTGGGGCGGCTCCTCGGCTGCTTCGGGCTGCCCTACGGGCTCGAACTGAACGACGAGAACAACGACCTGGTGCGAGAGATCAGCGGCTGACCCGCCGCGGACCTCCAGGCCCGCCCGCGCATACGACAAGACCCCGTCCTCAGCGTTTCCGCTGTTGACGGGGTCTGTGTGGCACTTCTGCGAAGTGCCCCCGGCAGGATTCGAACCTGCGCACACGGCTCCGGAGGCCGTTGCTCTATCCCCTGAGCTACGGGGGCGTCCGCCGCGTTCGGCGGCGACGGGTAGAACCCTACCAGCTTGTGAGGCGTGCCTGTGAACAGGTATTTCCGTCGCGTCACCAGCGGGTGTTCCCCCGCACGGGTCGGAAGTGGGCAAAACCCGGACGCAGCCCTTCCCGTAGACCTACTCTCGACGTGTGTCAGGCGTGTCGGGGCGGGTGCTCGTTGTCGACGACAACAGGGTGATCCGCCAGCTGATCAGGGTCAATCTCGAACTCGAGGGGTTCGAGGTCGTGACCGCGGCCGATGGTGCCGAGTGTCTGGATGTCGTGCATCAGGTCTGTCCTGATGTCGTCACCCTCGATGTCGTCATGCCCCGGCTGGACGGGCTGAAGACCGCCGCGCGGCTGCGGTCCGATCCGCGGACCAGTCATCTGCCCGTGGCGATCATCAGTGCCGGCACCGAGTACGAGGCGGAGGGCTGCGGCTCCTCCGGGGTGGACGCCTTCCTCGCGAAGCCCTTCGAGCCGTCCGAGCTCGTGCGGGTCGTGCGGCAGCTCATGCAGCGGGAGCGGCGCGGGCGGCACGGCGAGGGGGCCGGGCAGGAGCCGGAGGGCGGGGACGAGCCGCCCGCGGCGAGAAGAGCGCGGGGCCGGGTGACATAGGCGGGGGCCTCGCGGTGCGGAAACGTCACCCCGGCGCCCACATGCCGAAACCGGTTCGCGTTCCGACCCCCCTCCTCCCCTAGGCTGGTCCCGTGACCCCCGCGGACCTCTCCCTGACCGTGCTGCGCGCCGTGCGCCGTGCGGTCGACGAGGGTGCGTTGCGGGTCGACGTGCCCCCGCGGGTCGCGGTCGAAAGGCCCCGGCCCGGCGGTGTCGGCGACTACGCCAGCAACGTCGCCCTCGTGCTCGCCCGGGCCGCCGAGTCGACCCCGCGCCAGGTCGCCGAGGTCCTCGTCGAGCGGCTTCTCCCGCATCCGGAGCTCGATCGGGTCGAGATCACCGGGCCCGGGTTCCTCAACTTCGTCCTGCGCACCGGTGCGCAGCAGAGTCTCGTGCGGGCCGTGCTGCGGGAGGGGGAGAGGTACGGGCATCTGCCGCCCGGCCGCGATCCCGTGCAGAGCGTCCATCGCGCCGACGTCCGCGCCGCCGTCACCGCCGATGCCGTGCGCCGGCTCCTCGCCTCCCAGGGGCACCCCGTGCGGGTGTACTGCGAGGACGAGGTCGATGCCGAGTGGGGGCTGCTCGGCGCGCGGACCGAGGTCGCGGGCGCCCGCGGTCGCCTCGCCACCACCATCGCCCCGCTGCCCGTGCCGTACGGAGCCGCCGAGCTGCACCGGCGCTTCGGCGTCGACGCGGCCCGCTGGGGCCTGCTCGCCACCGCCGGGCACGACCACGCCAGGCTCACCGACGAGCTGCTCCACCAGCACGAGCGCAATCCGCTCTTCCGCGTGCGGTACGCCCATGCGCGGGCCAGGCGCCTCACCGAGAACGCCGCACAGCTCGGCTTCCGCGGCGAGCCGCTGGTGGCCGTCGACGCACCCGAGCTCACCGCCCTCCTCGGCGATCACCCCGCCGTCCTGCTCGCCGCCGCCCGCCACCGCGCCCCCGACCGGGTCGCCCGGCACCTCGAAGGCGTCGCCGACGCGCTTCTCGGCTTCCAGCACACCGTCCTGCCCCTCGGCGACGAGAAACCCTCGGCCGCCCACCGCTCCCGGCTCGCGCTCGCCGAAGCCGCCGGGACGGTGCTCGCCGGCGGCCTCTCCCTGCTCGGCATCAGCGCACCCGACCAGATCTGAAAGAGCCAGTCGTCATGAGCCGTTCCGCACACCCCGCCGGGCCCCGTCACGCCGATGTCCTCCCCGAGGGCCACTACTCCGCTCCGCCCGCCGACCTCAACCGCCTCGACCCCAAGGTCTGGGCGCGGACCGTCGAGCGTGACGAGCGGGGCGTCGTCACCGTCGGCGGGATCGGGGTCGACGCGCTGCAGCGGGAGTTCGGCACCCCCGCCTACTTCCTGGACGAGGACGACTTCCGGGCGCGCTGCCGCGCCTGGGCCGACGCCTTCGGCAAGGACGCCGACGTGTTCTACGCGGGCAAGGCGTTCCTCTCCCGCGCCGTCGTGCGGTGGCTCAAGGAGGAAGGGCTGAACCTCGACGTCTGCTCCGGGGGCGAGCTCAGCACCGCGCTCTCCGCCGGGATGCCCGCCGAGCGGATCGCCTTCCACGGGAACAACAAGAGCGAGGACGAGATCCGGCGGGCCGTCGAGGCCGGGGTCGGGCGGATCGTGCTCGACTCGTTCCAGGAGATCGTCCGGGTCGCCCACGTCGCCCAGGGCCTCGGCAAGCGCCAGCGGGTGCAGATCCGGGTGACGGTGGGCGTCGAGGCGCACACCCACGAGTTCATCGCCACCGCCCACGAGGACCAGAAGTTCGGCATCGCCCTCGCCGGCGGCCAGGCGGCGGAGGCCGTGCGCAGGGCGCTGAGCCTCGACGGGCTGGAGCTCATCGGGATCCACTCGCACATCGGCTCGCAGATCTTCGACATGGCCGGCTTCGAGGTCTCCGCGCGGCGCGTCGTCCAGCTCCTCGCCGAGGTGCGCGACGAGCACGGTGTCGAGCTGCCCGAGATCGACCTCGGCGGCGGCCTCGGCATCGCGTACACCTCCGACGACGACCCGCGCGAGCCGCACCACATCGCCAAGGCGCTCAGCGAGATCGTCACCCGCGAGTGCGAGGCCGCCGGGCTGCGCACCCCGCGGATCTCCGTCGAGCCGGGGCGCGCCATCGTCGGCCCCACCGCCTTCACGCTGTACGAGGTGGGCACGGTCAAGCCGCTGGAGGGGCTGCGGACGTACGTCTCCGTCGACGGCGGCATGTCGGACAACATCCGCACCGCGCTCTACGACGCCGAGTACAGCGTCGCGCTCGTGTCGCGGACCAGTGACGCCGAGCCGCTGCTCGTACGCGTCGTCGGCAAGCACTGCGAGAGCGGCGACATCATCGTGCGCGACGCCTTCCTGCCCGCCGACGTGGCCCCCGGCGACCTGCTCGCCGTGCCCGCCACCGGGGCGTACTGCCGCTCCATGGCGAGCAACTACAACCACGCGCTGCGCCCGCCCGTCGTCGCGGTACGGGACGGAGAGGCGCGGGTCATCGTGCGGCGCGAGACGGAGGAAGATCTCCTGCGTCTCGACGTCGGGTGATGAAATAGTCAGGTGATGGAATCGATGTCTCACGATCCGGACAAGAGGCGGAATCGCCCGTCCGGTGAGTGAGACTGGTTCCCACCGTAGGAAACGTAGGAACCGTAGCGATACGGAAGACCGAGAAGTACCGAGAAACGAGGTCGGATGATGCGTACGCGTCCGCTGAAGGTGGCGCTGCTGGGCTGTGGAGTGGTCGGCTCAGAGGTGGCGCGCATCATGACGACGCACGCCGACGACCTCGCCGCGCGCATCGGCGCTCCGGTCGAACTCGCCGGTGTGGCCGTCCGCCGGCCCGACAAGGTGCGCGGGGGAGTGCCCGCCGAGCTGATCACCACCGACGCCACCGCCCTCGTCAAACGCGGGGACATCGACGTCGTCGTCGAGGTCATCGGCGGGATCGAGCCGGCCCGCACCCTCATCACCACCGCCTTCGAGCACGGCGCCTCCGTCGTCTCCGCCAACAAGGCGCTGCTGGCCCAGGACGGCGCGGCCCTCTACGCGTCCGCCGAGGAGCACGGCGAGGACCTCTACTACGAGGCCGCCGTCGCCGGTGCCATCCCGCTGATCCGGCCGCTGCGCGAGTCGCTCGCCGGCGACAAGATCAACCGCGTGATGGGCATCGTCAACGGCACCACGAACTTCATCCTCGACAAGATGGACACCTCCGGCGCCGGCTACTCCGAGGCGCTCGACGAGGCCACCGCGCTCGGCTACGCCGAGGCCGACCCGACCGCCGACGTCGAGGGCTTCGACGCCGCCGCCAAGGCCGCCATCCTCGCCGGGATCGCCTTCCACACCCGGGTGCGCCTCGACGACGTCTACCGCGAGGGCATGACCGAGGTCACCGCCGCCGACTTCGCCTCGGCCAAGCAGATGGGCTGCACCATCAAGCTGCTCGCCATCTGCGAGCGGGCCGCGGACGGCGGGTCCGTCACCGCGCGCGTGCACCCCGCGATGATCCCGCTCAGCCACCCGCTCGCCTCCGTCCGCGAGGCGTACAACGCCGTCTTCGTCGAGGCGGAGGCCGCCGGGCGGCTCATGTTCTACGGCCCCGGGGCCGGCGGCTCGCCGACCGCGTCGGCCGTGCTCGGCGACCTCGTCGCCGTGTGCCGCAACAAGCTCAACGGAGCCAACGGCCCCGGCGAGTCCGCGTACACCCAGCTGCCCGTGAGCCCCATGGGCGAGGTCGTGACGCGGTACCACATCAGTCTCGACGTGGCCGACAAGCCGGGCGTCCTCGCCCAGGTGGCGACGGTCTTCGCCGAGCACGGCGTGTCGATCGACACCGTCCGCCAGACGGGCAAGGACGGCGAGGCCTCCCTCGTCGTCGTCACCCACCGCGCGCCCGACGCCGCCCTCTCCGGGACCGTCGAGGCGCTGCGCAAGCTCGACACCGTGCGCGGTGTCGCCAGCATCATGCGTGTTGAAGGGGAGTAAGGACCCATGACCAGCAAGGGCACCCACCAGTGGCGCGGCATCATCGAGGAGTACCGGGACCGCCTTCCGGTCACGGACGCGACGCCGGTCGTCACGCTCCGTGAGGGCGGTACGCCGCTCGTCCCCGCTCAGGTCCTCTCCGAGCGCACGGGCTGCGAGGTGCACCTCAAGGTCGAGGGCGCCAACCCCACCGGCTCCTTCAAGGACCGGGGCATGACCATGGCCATCAGCAAGGCCAAGGAGGACGGCGCCAAGGCCGTCATCTGCGCCTCCACCGGCAACACCTCCGCCTCCGCCGCCGCGTACGCGGTGCGCGCCGGCATGGTGTCGGCCGTGCTCGTCCCGCAGGGCAAGATCGCGCTCGGCAAGATGGGCCAGGCGCTGGTGCACGGCGCCAAGATCCTCCAGGTCGACGGCAACTTCGACGACTGCCTCACGCTGGCCCGCGGCCTCTCCGAGAACTACCCGGTGGCGCTGGTCAATTCGGTGAACCCGGTCCGCATCGAGGGCCAGAAGACCGCCGCCTTCGAGATCGTGGACATGCTGGGCGACGCGCCCGACATCCACGTGCTGCCCGTGGGCAACGCCGGCAACATCACGGCGTACTGGAAGGGGTACCGGGAGTACGCCGCGGACGGCATCGCCGGCCGCACCCCGCGCATGTGGGGCTTCCAGGCCTCCGGCTCCGCGCCGCTCGTGCGCGGCGAGGTCGTCAAGGACCCGTCGACCATCGCCACCGCGATCCGCATCGGCAACCCGGCCTCCTGGGACTACGCGATCGCCGCCCGCGACGAGTCCGGCGGCTTCATCGACGAGGTGACGGACCGTGAGATCCTGCAGGCCTACCGCCTGTTGGCCGCTCAGGAGGGCGTCTTCGTCGAGCCGGCCTCGGCCGCGTCCGTGGCCGGTCTGCTGAAGGCCGCCGCGCAGGGCAAGGTCGACCCGGGCCAGACCATCGTCTGCACCGTCACCGGCAACGGCCTCAAGGACCCCGACTGGGCCGTCGCGGGCGCCCCGCAGCCCGTCACCGTCCCGGTCGACGCCGCGGCCGCCGCCGAGCGGCTCGGCCTGGCCTGATTCGGTTGTGCCGTACGGTTCCTGATCAAGGGTCAAACCCGATCAGGAACCTACATAGGCGCACAGGTTGGCGCGCGACACGCATCGTGCGCCTCCTGTGCGCCCTATGTCGCCACAGAACCTTCCTTCGATAGGCTGTACCGAACCCGCCCCGTTGCATATGCGCGGTGTTGTTGCCGTTGTCGCCCGTGAGGCACGCGGTCCCCGGGTTCTCGGTTCCCCCGAACAATCCCCGCAAGTCAAGGAGAGTCATCGAGCGATGGCCGGTCCCGCGTTCCGCGCCGCCGCCGTACGGGTGCGCGTTCCCGCCACCAGCGCCAACCTCGGCCCGGGCTTCGACGCCTTCGGCCTGTCGCTGGGGCTCTACGACGACGTCGTCGTCCGGGTCGCCGACTCCGGGCTGCACGTCGACATCGCCGGTGAAGGTGCCGACACCCTTCCCCGCGACGAGAGCCACCTGCTCGTACGCTCGATGCGCACGGCCTTCGACCTGCTCGGCGGGCAGCCGCGCGGCCTCGAGGTCGTCTGCGCCAACCGCATCCCGCACGGTCGCGGCCTCGGCTCCTCCTCGGCCGCCATCTGCGCCGGCATCGTCGCCGCCCGCGCCGTGACGATAGGCGGCGACGCCCGGCTCGACGAGAAGGCCCTGCTCGAACTGGCCACCGAGATCGAGGGGCACCCCGACAACGTCGCCGCCTGCCTGCTCGGCGGCTTCACGCTCGCCTGGACCGAGTCCGGCGCCGCGCGGGCGATCAGGATGGATCCCTCGGATTCCATCGTTCCGGTGGTTTTCGTCCCCGGAAAGCCCGTGCTCACCGAGACGGCCCGCGGACTGCTCCCGCGCACCGTCCCGCACGTCGACGCCGCGGCCAACGCCGGGCGCGCCGCCCTCCTCGTCGAGGCCCTGACCCGCCGCCCTGAGCTGCTGCTCGCGGCCACCGAGGACCGGCTGCACCAGGAGTACCGGGCTCCGGCGATGCCCGAGAGCATCGCCCTCGTGAACCGGCTGCGGGCGGACGGAGTGCCCGCGGTCATCTCCGGCGCGGGCCCCACGGTCCTCGCGCTGGCGGACCACGGATCGGCCGACAAGGTCGCGCAGCTCGCGGGCGAGGGGTGGGCGGCCAACCGGCTCGACCTCGACGCGCCCGGGGCGAGCGTCCTGCCGCTCGCGCCCTGACGGGCGTCCCGCGCGGCCTGCCGGAGCCGGGGCCGCGCGGACACGAGATTGCCGGTGACGGAGAGGGGGAATGTTTGTTGGAGCCGGTAGTGTTAACCTCAAGTCTGCACCCGACGTCTTTGTGGCGCGGTGCTGAGTGTCCCCATCAGGGACCGCCAATTCTTCCGGGAGCCTCCTCCACTGCCTGAGCAGCCTGCCTGAGCAGTTTCGAGCACGCTCCGGAACCGGCACGACACCCCTCGCTTTTCTTCTTCGAGGGCCGAGCAGGGGGCGCTCGGGCCGGACCCACAGCACGTTTTCTCTCTTCCGCCGTACCCGGCGGGACCACCGCCCCGACACGGTCCACCAAGACAGGACCGCTGCCGGACAGCACAACCGGTCGCCGAGCCAGATGGCCGACGTCCGCTCCAGGGAAGGACCCTTCGTGAGCGACACCACCGATCTGATGGGCGTGACTGCCGACAACAGTGTCGACACCTCCGCGCCCGCCGCAGGTGCTGCCTCCGGCACCACCGCACGGCGCCGCCGCTCCGGCACCGGCCTCGAGGGCATGGTCCTGGCCGAGCTGCAGCAGGTCGCGTCCGGCCTCGGCATCAGGGGCACCGCGCGGATGCGCAAGAGCCAGCTGATCGAGGTCATCAAGGAGGCGCAGGCCGGGGGCTCCGCCGCGCCCGCCAAGTCGGCCGACGCCTCCGAGGCCAAGCCGAAGCGCCGCACCGCCGCCTCCAAGGCCCGTGCCGGCGAGGCCGAGGCCGCGCCGAAGGCCGAGAAGGCCGAGCCGGTGGCCCAGCAGCAGATCGAGATCCCGGGCCAGCCCGCCTCGGACGACGCCCCGGCCGGCGAGCGCCGCCGCCGTCGTGCCACCGCCCCCGCCGGTTCGCCGGAGGGCGAGGCGAAGGCCGAGGCCGCGCAGGTCGTCAAGACCGAGGCCCGCGTCGAGGCCAAGACCGAGACGCAGGCCGACGGCAAGGCCGAGGCCGCCGTCGACACCGCCGAGGGCCGCGGCCGTCGCGACCGCGGTGAGCGGGGCGAGCGCGGTGACCGCCGCGACCGCCAGCGCGACCGCCGCGACCGCGGCAAGGGCGACGAGCAGCAGGGCGGTGGCCAGGGCGGCCAGCGCAAGGAGCGCCAGGGCCAGGGCCAGGGCCAGGGCCAGCAGGGCGGCCAGCCGGCCGGCCCGCAGGACGAGGACGACTTCGAGGGCGGCCGGCGTGGCCGTCGCGGCCGCTACCGCGACCGTCGTGGGCGCCGCGGGCGTGACGAGTTCGCCGCCGGCGAGCCGCAGGTCTCCGACGACGACGTCCTGATCCCCGTCGCGGGCATCCTCGACATCCTCGACAACTACGCGTTCATCCGGACCTCCGGCTACCTGCCCGGCCCGAACGACGTGTACGTCTCCCTCGCCCAGGTCCGCAAGAGCGGTCTGCGCAAGGGCGACCACGTCACCGGTGCCGTGCGCCAGCCGAAGGAGGGCGAGCGCCGCGAGAAGTTCAACGCGCTGGTGCGCCTCGACTCGGTCAACGGCATGGCGCCGGAGTCCGGCCGCGGCCGCCCCGAGTTCAACAAGCTCACCCCGCTGTACCCGCAGGACCGGCTCCGTCTGGAGACCGACCCGGGCGTGCTGACCACCCGCATCATCGACCTCGTGTCGCCGATCGGTAAGGGCCAGCGCGGTCTGATCGTGGCCCCGCCGAAGACCGGCAAGACCATGATCATGCAGGCGATCGCCAACGCGATCACCCACAACAACCCCGAGTGCCACCTGATGGTCGTCCTGGTCGACGAGCGTCCGGAAGAGGTCACCGACATGCAGCGGTCGGTCAAGGGCGAGGTCATCTCCTCGACCTTCGACCGCCCGGCCGAGGACCACACCACGGTCGCCGAGCTGGCCATCGAGCGCGCCAAGCGCCTCGTCGAGCTGGGTCACGACGTGGTCGTGCTGCTGGACTCCATCACCCGCCTGGGCCGCGCGTACAACCTCGCGGCGCCCGCCTCCGGCCGCATCCTGTCCGGTGGTGTCGACTCGACCGCGCTCTACCCGCCGAAGCGCTTCTTCGGTGCCGCGCGCAACATCGAGGACGGCGGCTCGCTGACCATCCTGGCCACCGCGCTGGTCGACACCGGCTCGCGCATGGACGAGGTGATCTTCGAGGAGTTCAAGGGCACCGGCAACATGGAGCTCAAGCTCGACCGGAAGCTCGCCGACAAGCGCATCTTCCCGGCCGTCGACGTCGACGCCTCGGGTACGCGCAAGGAGGAGATCCTGCTCGGCAGCGAGGAGCTCTCCATCACCTGGAAGCTGCGCCGGGTGCTGCACGCGCTCGACCAGCAGCAGGCGATCGAGCTGCTGCTCGACAAGCTCAAGCAGACGAAGTCGAACGGCGAGTTCCTGCTCCAGATCCAGAAGACCACCCCTGGAGCCGGGAACAACGACTGACGCGAGACGTCGGTCACACGGCAAGGGGCCGGCACCGGCCCCGTAACCCCGCCGTGACCTGCACGAACGACCGCGCCCACCGTGCTCGCACGGTGGGCGCGGTCGCGTTACGGGCCGTCGCTCACCGAAACCTCACAGGCTGCCGTGCAACCCTTTTGGGTGTTTCGCCATCACAGAAGGTGAAACCGAGGCCCGAGGGAAGACGATGACCGAGCAGAAGCAAGGCACCCGAATACGTGCCACCGGCCGCCGCCGGAAGCCGCCCGCCAAGGGGCGGCGCGCGGTGACCATCGCCGTGGGCGGCGTGGTCGCGCTCCTCGCGCTCGGCGGCACCGGCTTCGGCTACGTCTACTTCAAGCTCGACGGCAACATCCAGGGCGTCGACATCAACGCCCAGCTCGGCAAGGACCGCCCGCAGAACGTCGACAACGGCTCGATGGACATCCTCGTCCTCGGCTCCGACTCCCGCTCCGGCGCCAACGGCGCGTACGGCAAGGACGAGGGCGGCGCCCGGTCCGACACCGCGATGGTGGTCCACGTCTACGAGGGCCACAAGAAGGCCTCCGTGGTCTCCATCCCGCGCGACACCCTGATCGACCGCCCGCGGTGCACCGACGCCAAGGGCAACACCGTGGCGGGCGAGCACCGGGCCATGTTCAACACGGCGTACGAGGTCGGCGGCCCGGCCTGCGCCGTGAAGACCGTCGAGTCGATGTCCGGCATCCGCATGGACCACTACGTCGAGGTCGACTTCACCGGCTTCAAGAAGCTCATCGACCAGCTCGGCGGCGTCGAGGTCACCACCACGAAGGCCATCAAGGACTCCAAGAGCCACCTCGACCTCGAACCGGGCACGCACACCCTCGACGGCGAGCAGTCCCTCGGCCTGGTCCGCACCCGCAAGAGCGTCGGCGACGGCAGCGACCTCGGCCGCATCCAGCTCCAGCAGGCGTTCATGAAGGCCTTCATCGACCAGGTGAAGAGCGTCGGCGTCTTCTCGAACCCGAAGAAGCTCTTCGACGTCGCCGACACCGCCACCAAGGCCATCACGCCCGACTCCGAGCTCGACTCCGTCAACGAGCTGATGGGGTTCGCCAAGGGCCTGTCCGGGCTCGGCGCCGACGACGTCCACATGATCACGCTGCCGGTCGAGTACGACCCGCGCGACCCCAACCGCGTGGTGCCGCTCGAAGCCCAGTCGCGGCAGGTCTGGAAGGCGCTGAAGGCCGACAGGCCGATTCCCGCCTCGGCCACCAAGGACGCCGCCACGGGCCAGGCCGAGGGCCTCGTGAAGTAGGCCGGCGGCGGTCCCGGGCGGCCCCCGAGCCGCCCAGGAATACTTCCGGCCACCCCCCGGTTTTGGGAGATGCGGCCGGTCCTGGCAGACTGGTACGTCGGCCCCGGTTCACGCAGGTGCATCCCGCACGGCGACCCGGTGCCCTCCCGAAACTAGGAGACACCTTGAAGCGCGACATCCACCCCGAGTACGTCGAGACCCAGGTCAGCTGCACCTGCGGCGCGTCGTTCACCACTCGCAGCACGCTGACCGAGGGCACCATCCGTGCCGAGGTCTGCTCCGAGTGCCACCCGTTCTACACGGGCAAGCAGAAGATCCTCGACACCGGCGGCCGCGTCGCCCGCTTCGAGGCCCGCTTCGGCAAGGCTGCGGCCAAGAAGTAGCACGTCACTGCGCCGGTCCTTGGTCGCTCCCGCACGGGGGCACCGGACCGGCGCTTTGCCGTCCCCGCAGTGGTTCCCGCAGCAGCCCCTTTTCGAAATCCACCCCAGGAGCACCCGATGTTCGAAGCGGTCGAGGACCTGGTCGGCGAGCACGCCGACCTCGAGAAGAAGCTCGCCGACCCTTCGGTCCACTCCGACCAGGCGAACGCGCGCAAGCTCAACAAGCGTTACGCGGAGCTGACCCCGATCATCGGCACGTACAAGGCGTGGAAGCAGTCGGCGGACGACATCGAGACGGCCAAGGAGCTGGCCGCCGACGACCCCGACTTCGCCGCCGAGGTCAAGGAGCTGGAGAAGCAGCGCGAGGAGCTGACGGACAGGCTCCGGCTGCTGCTCGTCCCGCGCGACCCCAGCGACGACAAGGACGTCATCCTGGAGATCAAGGCCGGCGCGGGCGGCGACGAGTCCGCCCTGTTCGCCGGCGACCTGCTGCGGATGTACCTGCGCTACGCCGAGCGGGTCGGCTGGAAGACCGAGATCATCGACGCCACCGAGTCCGAGCTCGGCGGCTACAAGGACGTCCAGGTCGCCGTGAAGACCAAGGGCGGCAACGGGGCCACCGAGCCCGGCCAGGGCGTCTGGGCGCGGCTGAAGTACGAGGGCGGGGTGCACCGCGTGCAGCGCGTGCCCGCCACCGAGTCGCAGGGCCGCATCCACACCTCCGCGGCCGGCGTGCTCGTCACCCCGGAGGCCGAGGAGGTCGACGTGGAGATCCACGCCAACGACCTGCGTATCGACGTCTACCGCTCGTCCGGTCCCGGCGGCCAGTCCGTCAACACCACCGACTCCGCGGTCCGCATCACGCACCTGCCGACCGGCATCGTGGCCTCCTGCCAGAACGAGAAGAGCCAGCTCCAGAACAAGGAGCAGGCCATGCGCATCCTGCGCTCCCGGCTGCTCGCCGCCGCGCAGGAGAAGGCCGAGGCCGAGGCCGCCGACGCGCGCCGCAGCCAGGTCCGCACGGTCGACCGCTCCGAGAAGATCCGGACGTACAACTTCCCGGAGAACCGCATCTCGGACCACCGCGTCGGCTTCAAGGCGTACAACCTCGACCAGGTCCTCGACGGCGAGCTCGACCCGGTGATCCAGGCGTGCGTCGACGCCGACTCGGCGGCCAAGCTCGCCAACGCGTAAGGCCGCGCACGCCCTTGTAAAGCCCCACCCGCACCACGGAGGACCAGCGTGAACCTGCTGCTTGCCGAGGTGGCCCAGGCCACCCAGCGGCTGGCCGACGCCGGCGTTCCCTCACCGCGTTTCGACGCCGAGGAGCTCGCCGCGTTCGTGCACGGCGTCAAGCGGGGGGAGCTGCACAACGTCAAGGACGCGGACTTCGACGCCCGCTACTGGGAGGCCATCGCGCGCCGCGAGGCGCGCGAGCCGCTCCAGCACATCACCGGGCGGGCGTTCTTCCGCTATCTGGAGCTCCAGGTGGGCCCCGGTGTCTTCGTGCCGCGCCCGGAGACCGAGTCGGTCGTCGGCTGGGCCATAGACGCCGTACGCGCCATGGACGTCGTCGAGCCGCTCATCGTCGACCTGTGCACCGGCTCCGGCGCCATCGCGCTCGCCATGGCGCAGGAGGTGCCGCGCTCGCGCGTGCACGCCGTGGAGCTCTCCGACGACGCGCTGGTGTGGACCCGCAAGAACGCCGAGGGCTCGCGCGTCACGGTGCACCAGGGCGATGCGCTGACCGCGCTGCCGGAGCTCGACGGCCAGGTCGACCTGGTGATCTCCAACCCGCCGTACATCCCGCTCACCGAGTGGGAGTACGTCGCGCCCGAGGCCCGGGACCACGACCCGGAGATGGCGCTGTTCTCCGGCGAGGACGGCCTCGACACCATCCGGGGCATCGAGCGCACCGCGCACCGGCTGCTGCGGCCCGGCGGGCTCGTCGTCATCGAGCACGCGGACACGCAGGGCGGCCAGGTGCCGTGGATCTTCAACGAGGAGGCCGGCTGGGCGGACGCCGCCGACCACCCCGACCTGAACAACCGGCCGCGATTCGCGACCGCCCGCAAGGCCACCCCATGAGCAACCAGTCCAGGCACGACGCGTACGAGAAGGCAGGCGAATAATGGCTCGGCGATACGACTGCAACGAGGCGACGGACCGTGCGACGGGTCTGCGTGAGGCCGCGTCCGCCGTACGCCGCGGCGAGCTCGTCGTCCTGCCCACCGACACCGTCTACGGGATCGGCGCGGACGCGTTCAGCGCGGAGGCCGTGGCGGACCTGCTGGCCGCCAAGGGCCGGGGCCGCAACATGCCCACCCCCGTCCTGATCGGCTCCCCGAACACGCTGCACGGCCTCGTCACGGACTTCTCCGAGCAGGCCTGGGAGCTCGTCGACGCCTTCTGGCCCGGCGCGCTCACCCTGGTGGCCAAGCACCAGCCCTCGCTCCAGTGGGACCTGGGCGACACCCGGGGCACCGTCGCGATCCGGATGCCGCTGCACCCGGTCGCGATCGAGCTGCTCACCGAGGTCGGCCCGATGGCGGTCTCCTCGGCGAACCTGACCGGGCACCCGTCGCCGGAGACGTGCGACGCGGCCCAGGGCATGCTCGGCGACTCCGTCTCCGTGTACCTCGACGGCGGCCCGACGCCCGGCAACGTCCCCTCCTCCATCGTCGACGTGACGGGGAAGGTGCCGGTGCTGCTGCGCGCGGGCGCGCTCAGCGCGGAGGAGCTCCGGAAGGTGGTACCCGACCTCGAGGTGGCGAATTGACCGCCCCTGAGGGGCGTGGCATAGCGGGGCACGAGTACGACGGCAACACCTTCCGCATCCTCCACGTCAGCACCGGCAACGTCTGCCGCTCGCCGATCACCGAGCGGCTGACCCGCCATGCCCTGAGCGACCGTCTCGGCGATCCGCTCGGCGGCGGCCTCATCGTGGAGAGCGCGGGCACCTGGGGCCACGAGGGCGCCCCCATGGAGGCCAACGCGGAGCTGGTCCTCGCGGACTTCGGCGCCGACTACACCGGCTTCGTGGGCCGCGAGCTCCTCGACGAGCACGTCATCCGCGCCGACCTGGTCCTCACCGCGACCCGCGACCACCGCGCGCAGGTCATCTCGATGGGCCACTCGGCGGGCCTGCGCACCTTCACCCTGAAGGAGTTCACCCGCCTCGTCCGGGCGATAGACCCGACGACCCTCCCGGACATCCGGGACGGCCACGACACGGTCGACCGGGCCCGCGCCCTGGTCCGCGCCGCCGCGGCTCTACGCGGGTGGCTCCTCGCCCCGTCGGCGGAGGCGGACGAGGTGAACGACCCGTACGGGGCGCCCATCACGTTCTTCCGCTCGATCGGCGACGAGATCCAGCAGGCGCTGGACCCGGTGGTGACGGCGCTGACGGGGGTTCCGGCGCGGCGGTGACCCCGCGAGGCGACGGGCGCGCGCCCGGGACCGCCGGCCGGAGGCCGGCGCGGCGTGCCGAAGCCTGGGAGGCCCCCGGGGGCCGAGCAGTGCGAGGGGCGCGTCGGGGGCAGGGGCTCCAGCAGGCGCTGGACCCGGTGGTGACGGCGCTGACGGGGGTTCCGGCGCGGCGGTAGCCGCCTATGGGGGACGTGGGGCGGCGAAGTGGGCCCGGCGTGCCTACAGTGGATTTCCAGCCCGCTCACGCCCGGAGTCCCCCATGCCGGTCACCGCGCCTCCAGAAGCCGAGAACCACCTCGATGTGCTGCGCCGCCAGGACCCCGAGGTCGCCGACGTGCTGCTCGGGGAGGTGCGTCGGCAGGGGGACAGCCTGCAGCTGATCGCCGCGGAGAACTTCACCTCGCCGGCCGTCCTCGCCGCGCTCGGTTCGCAGCTCGCCAACAAGTACGCCGAGGGGTACCCGGGCGCCCGTCACCACGGCGGCTGCGAGTACGCCGACGCCGCCGAGCGGATCGCCGTCGACCGCGCGAAGTCCCTGTTCGGGGCCGAGCACGCCAACGTACAGCCGCACTCGGGCTCCTCCGCCGTGCTCGCCGCCTACGCGGCCCTGCTGCGGCCCGGGGACACCGTGCTGGCCATGGGCCTCGCCCACGGCGGGCACCTGACGCACGGCTCGCCCGCGAACTTCTCCGGGCGCTGGTTCGACTTCGTGCCGTACGGCGTGGACGCCGAGACGGGTCTCGTCGACTACGAGCAGGTCGCCGCGCTCGCCCGGCACCACCGGCCCAAGGCGATCGTCTGCGGGTCGATCTCCTATCCCCGGCACCTGGACTACGCGACCTTCCGCGCCATCGCCGACGAGGTCGGGGCCTATCTCATCGCCGACGCCGCCCATCCGCTCGGGCTCGTCGCCGGCGGCGCCGCCCCCAGCCCCGTCCCGTACGCGGACATCGTCTGCGGCACCACGCACAAGGTCCTGCGCGGCCCGCGCGGCGGTCTCGTGCTGTGCGGCGCGGAACTGGCCGAGCAGGTCGACCGGGCGGTGTTCCCGTTCACCCAGGGCGGCGCCCAGATGCACACGATCGCCGCCAAGGCCGTGGCCTTCGGCGAGGCGTCCACCCCCGCCTTCACCGCGTACGCCCATCAGGTGGTCGAGCACGCCCGCGTCCTCGCCGCCGCGCTCGCCGCCGAGGGCTTCGCGCTGACCACCGGCGGGACGGACACGCACCTGATCACCGCCGATCCGGCCCCGCTGGGCGTCGACGGGCGGACCGCACGGTCCCGGCTGGCCGCCGCCGGAGTGGTCCTCGACACGTGCGCGCTGCCGTACGGGGACGGCCGGGGCATCCGGCTCGGCACCGCCGCCGTGACCACCCAGGGGATGGGGTCGCCGGAGATGGCCCGGATCGCCGCGCTGTTCACCGCGGCGCTGCGGGACGACCCCGCGGAGACGGCCAGGGTCCGCGCGGAAGTACGCGATCTTGCCGGGCGATTTCCCCCGTATGGACGGTAAAACAGCGGCGTCCGCAACCGTTCGCGTGACCCGTGTGTCCTCAAGCATGGGGACGGCCCGGCTAGGGTGTGGGGCTGAGATGGCCAGCGATTCCTGTGGGGCAGCCCGTGCGTGATTACCTGCTGACGCTCTGTGTCACGGCCGCGGTGACCTATCTGCTGACCGGTCCGGTGCGGAAGTTCGCCATCGCGACCGGGGCGATGCCGGAGATCCGCGCCCGCGACGTACACCGAGAACCGACTCCGCGGCTCGGTGGCATCGCCATGTTCTTCGGACTGTGCGCGGGACTCCTGGTCGCCGACCACCTGCAGAACCTCAACAGCGTCTTCGAGCTCTCCAACGAGCCCCGCGCGCTGCTCTCCGGCGCCGCCCTGATCTGGCTGATCGGCGTCCTCGACGACAAGTTCGAGCTGGACGCGCTGATCAAGCTGGGCGCGCAGATGATCTCCGCGGGCGTGATGGTCATGCAGGGTCTGACGATCCTGTGGCTGCCCATCCCCGGCGTCGGGACGGTCGCGCTGACCCAGTGGCAGGGCACCCTGCTGACCGTCGCCCTGGTCGTCCTCACCATCAACGCGGTGAACTTCGTCGACGGTCTCGACGGCCTCGCCGCCGGCATGGTCTGCATCGCCGCCGCCGCCTTCTTCCTCTACGCGTACCGGATCTGGTTCGGCTACACGATCGAGGCGGCCGCCCCCGCGACCCTGTTCGCCGCGATCCTGATGGGCATGTGCCTGGGCTTCCTGCCGCACAACATGCACCCGGCGCGGATCTTCATGGGCGACTCCGGCTCGATGCTGATCGGCCTCATCCTGGCCGCGTCGGCCATCTCGATCACGGGCCAGGTCGACCCCGACGCCCTGAAGATCTTCGAGGGCTCGACCAAGGCGGCCACCCACGCGGCCCTGCCGGTCTTCATCCCGCTGGTGCTCCCGCTGACCATCATCGCGATCCCGATGGCGGACCTGGTGCTCGCGATCGTGCGCCGCACCTGGAAGGGCCAGTCGCCGTTCGCCGCGGACCGCGGGCACCTGCACCACCGGCTCCTGGAGATCGGCCACTCGCACAGCCGTGCCGTGCTGATCATGTACTTCTGGTCGGCGCTCATCGCCTTCGGCACGCTGGCCTACTCGGTGCACTCGACCTCGATGTGGATCGTCCTCGCCGTGGTCTTCCTGAGCGCGGTGGGTCTGGTGCTGCTCCTGCTGCCGCGGTTCACCCCGCGTGCCCCGCGCTGGGCGGAGGCGGTCGTCCCGCCGCGCTACCGGCGTCGCAAGGTCGCCGTGGCGCCGGAGCTTTCGGAGCCGTCCGCGGCCGCCGGGACGCCCGAGGAGGCGGGGGAGGAGCACCTTCCGGTGCCCGCCGGGGTCAACGGCTCCACCGCGATCGGCAACCGGGCGCGCTTCTCCGACCGAAGTAAGGCCGGAGCGCGCGGTTGACGCACGGGTGCGCGAATAACGCATCGCGGGTCAATACCAGACAAGGCGCCCCGCTGTCCTGCACACACGCGCGCAGTAACTCTCAGGTGTGACAGTTGGCACACCCCCCGAGTAAAGACCTATTCAAATAGTTTGTGATACGGTTCACGAGACCCGGCGCCAGTGCCGAAAGACCGTAGTGCGACGGTCTGTTGGCCCCGAGACCCACCTCGGACCGGGCTTACGCTCGTCCTTGACGACACCATCGCCCCCTTAAGCAAGCGGAGACACCGCCATGCCGTCCAACGACGCACGCCTACTGCTGCACACCGCCGTACCCACCGCTGCCGCCGGCGTCATCGCCACGGTCGTCAGCGGTGTCGTCGCGGGCGGCAAGGGCGCTCTCGGCGCCGTCGTCGGCACCCTGGTCGTCATCGTCTTCATGGGACTCGGGCTGGTGGTTCTGCAGCGGACGGCGAAGAAGCTCCCGCAGCTGTTCCAGGCCATGGGGCTGATGCTCTACACGGCCCAACTGCTCGTGCTCTTCATCTTCCTGGCCTTGCTGAAGGACACCTCGGCGTTCGACTTCAAGGCCTTCGCGTTCACGCTTCTCGCCACGACCGTGGTGTGGGTCGCCGCCCAGGCCCGGGCCTACATGAAGGCCAAGATCATGTACGTCGAGCCCGGAAACACGGGGTCGAAGTCGTGAAGGGTAGGGCCGGGATAAAGACGTGTTCGGCTTCCTGCTATCGTCCGGTGCCAACTGCGGCACTGCGGGCGCGGGCATCCGAGACGCCTGTCCCAGCGCGAGGCTCGATGCCGAACCGCCGCCCCCTTATCCGTAAGACCAGTCCAGTGCCGACCCGCGGCTGCGTGCCGCGCCGACACAACGAGGTTGCCGTACCTATGCGCCACGCTGAAGGAGCCCGCGGTGAGTGCTGACCAGACGCTTGCCTTCGACCCGGATTGCCACATCTTCACCGGATGCGGCTTCCCGGCGCCGGGCCTGCACACGTTCATGTACGAGCCGATCGCCACGTGGGGGAGCTTCGAGTTCACGAAGCCCATGCTGCTCGCGATCCTGGGCTCGATCGTGGTCGTCGGCTTCTTCTGGGCCGCCTTCAACAAGCCCAAGCTGATCCCCGGCAAGATGCAGATGGTCGGCGAGGCCGGTTACGACTTCGTGCGCCGCGGCATCGTCTACGAGATCATCGGCAAGAAGGACGGCGAGAAGTACGTCCCGCTGATGGTGTCGCTGTTCTTCTTCGTGTGGATGCTCAACCTCTGGTCGATCATCCCGCTCGCCCAGTTCCCGGTCACCTCGCTGATCGCCTTCCCGGCGGCCCTCGCGCTGATCGTGTACGTCCTCTGGGTCTCGCTGACCTTCAAGAAGCACGGCTTCGTCGGCGGCTGGAAGAACATCGTCGGCTACGACAAGTCGCTCGGCCCGATCCTTCCCCTGGTCGTCGTTCTCGAGTTCTTCTCGAACCTGCTCATCCGGCCCTTTACGCACGCGGTCCGACTGTTCGCGAACATGTTCGCCGGTCACCTGCTGATCGTGATGTTCTCGCTGGCGACGTACTACCTCATGCACGGCCTCGGCTTCGTCTACGCCGGCGCCTCGTTCGTGATGGTCCTCGTGATGACCGCCTTCGAGCTCTTCATCCAGGCCGTCCAGGCGTACGTCTTCGTCCTCCTGGCCTGCAGCTACGTCCAGGGCGCGCTCTCCGAGCACCACTGAGCCGGTCCCGGCCGAGCCAGCACCACACCCCCAAACCAACAGTCGTCCGGTGGCCAACCCCCACCGGGTCCTTGAAAGAGAAGGAAGAACCGGCATGTCCGCTCTCGAGACTCTCGCCGCCGTCAACGGAAACGTCGCCTCCATCGGCTACGGCCTCGCGGCCATCGGCCCCGGCGTCGGCGTCGGCATCATCTTCGGTAACGGCACCCAGGCCCTCGCCCGCCAGCCCGAGGCTGCCGGCCTGATCCGTACCAACCAGATCATGGGTTTCGCCTTCTGTGAGGCGCTTGCCCTCATCGGCATCGTCATGGGCTTCGTCTACAAGTAAGCCGGACCGACAGCCCGACCCTTTTTACGGAAGGCACTGATGTGAACGCTCTGCTTCTTGCGGAAGCGGCGGAGCCCCAGCCTCCGCTCATCCCGCATCTCGATGAGCTCGTCATCGGCCTGATCGCCTTCGTCATCGTCTTCGGCTTCCTCGCGAAGAAGCTCATCCCGAACATCAACAAGGTTCTGGAAGAGCGTCGCGACGCCATCGAGGGTGGCATCGAGAAGGCCGAGTCGGCCCAGATCGAGGCTCAGAGTGTGCTGGAGCAGTACAAGGCCCAGCTCGCCGAGGCCCGCCACGAAGCCGCGCGGCTCCGCCAGGAGGCGACGGAGCAGGGCACCGCGATCATCCAGGAGATGAAGGCGGAAGGCCAGCGCCAGCGCGAGGAGATCGTCGCGGCCGGTCACGCCCAGATCGAGGCCGACCGCAAGGCCGCGTCCGCCGCGCTGCGTCAGGACGTCGGCAAGCTCGCCACCGACCTGGCCGCGAAGCTGGTCGGCGAGTCCCTCGAGGACGTCGCCCGCCAGAGCCGCACCATCGACCGCTTCCTCGACGAGCTCGAGGAGAAGGCCGAGGCCGTCCGATGAGCGGAGCGAGCCGCGAGGCACTGGGCGCCGCACGCGAGGCCCTCGACGCGCTGACCGACAACACGTCGGTCGACGCGGCGAAGCTCGCCGGTGAGCTGGCCGCGGTCACCGCGCTGCTCGACCGCGAGGTGTCGCTGCGTCGGGTCCTGACCGACCCGGCGCAGGCGGGCGAGGCCAAGGCCGAGCTCGCGCGGCGACTCCTGGGCGGTCAGGTGGGCGGCGAGACCGTCGACCTGATCTCCGGCATGGTCCGCTCGCGCTGGTCGAGCTCCCGTGACCTGGTCGACGCGGTCGAGGAGCTGGCGAACATCGCCGACCTCACCGCCGCCCAGCGCGCGGGTGCCCTCGACGACGTCGAGGACGAGCTGTTCCGGTTCGGCCGGATCGTCTCGTCCAGCCCCGAGCTCCGCTCGGCGCTGACGGACAAGACGGCCACGGCCACCGCCAAGGGCGAGCTGCTGCGCAGCCTGCTCGGCGGCAAGGCGAACGCCGTCACCGAGCGACTGGTCGTCCGTCTGGTGACCCAGCCCCGGGGACGTAGCCTGGAAGCGGGACTCGAGTCCCTGTCCAAGCTCGCCGCGGCGCGCCGGGACCGGATGGTCGCGGTCGTCACCTCGGCGGTGCCGCTGTCCGACCAGCAGAAGCAGCGCCTCGGTGCCGTTCTGGCCAAGCTGTACGGCCGCCAGATGCACCTGAACCTGGACGTGGACCCGACGGTCCTCGGCGGGATCACGGTGCGGGTCGGTGACGAGGTCATCAACGGGACCATCGCGGAGCGCCTCGACGAGGCGACCCGGCGACTGGCCGGCTGACACCGGCCACACAGCAAGACAGGCAACACCAGCGGCCCGGTTGGGCCGTGCAGAGATTGCAGAAGATTCCTGGGGGTCGGCCCCCAGACCCCTTAGAAACTTCGGGCCCAACAAGGAGAGCAGGGAACCCAGATGGCGGAGCTCACGATCCGGCCGGAGGAGATCCGGGACGCGCTGGAGACCTTCGTCCAGTCGTACCAGCCGGACGCGGCCTCGCGCGAGGAGGTCGGCACGGTCAGCCTGGCCGGCGACGGCATCGCGAAGGTCGAGGGTCTTCCCTCGGCCATGGCGAACGAGCTGCTGAAGTTCGAGGACGGCACCCTCGGTCTCGCCCTCAACCTCGAGGAGCGCGAGATCGGTGCGATCGTCCTCGGCGAGTTCAGCGGCATCGAGGAGGGTCAGTCGGTGCAGCGCACCGGCGAGGTCCTCTCCGTCGGTGTCGGTGAGGGATACCTGGGTCGCGTCGTCGACCCGCTCGGCAACCCGATCGACGGTCTCGGCGAGATCGCGACCGAGGGCCGCCGCGCCCTCGAGCTGCAGGCGCCCGGCGTCATGCAGCGCAAGTCGGTCCACGAGCCGATGGAGACCGGCTACAAGGCCGTCGACGCCATGACCCCGGTCGGCCGTGGTCAGCGTCAGCTGATCATCGGTGACCGTCAGACCGGCAAGACCGCGCTGTGCATCGACACGATCATCAACCAGCGCGACAACTGGCGCTCGGGCGACGTGAACAAGCAGGTCCGCTGCATCTACGTCGCCGTCGGCCAGAAGGGCTCCACCATCGCGTCCGTCCGCGGCGCGCTGGAGGAGGCCGGTGCCCTCGAGTACACGACCATCGTCGCCGCCCCGGCGTCCGACCCGGCCGGCTTCAAGTACCTGGCGCCGTACACCGGTTCCGCCATCGGTCAGCACTGGATGTACCAGGGCAAGCACGTCCTGATCGTCTTCGACGACCTGTCGAAGCAGGCCGACGCCTACCGCGCCGTGTCGCTGCTGCTGCGCCGCCCGCCGGGCCGCGAGGCCTACCCGGGTGACGTCTTCTACCTGCACTCGCGTCTGCTCGAGCGCTGCGCGAAGCTGTCGGACGAGCTCGGTGCGGGTTCGATGACCGGTCTGCCGATCGTCGAGACGAAGGCCAACGACGTCTCGGCGTTCATCCCGACCAACGTCATCTCCATCACCGACGGCCAGTGCTTCCTGGAGTCCGACCTGTTCAACGCCGGCCAGCGCCCGGCTCTGAACGTCGGTATCTCGGTCTCGCGTGTCGGTGGCTCCGCCCAGCACAAGGCGATGAAGCAGATCTCCGGCCGCCTCCGCGTGGACCTGGCCCAGTTCCGTGAGCTGGAGGCGTTCGCCGCCTTCGGTTCCGACCTGGACGCCGCCTCGAAGGCGCAGCTGGAGCGCGGTCAGCGCATGGTCGAGCTGCTCAAGCAGGCTCAGTACCAGCCGATGCCGACCGAGAACCAGGTCGTCTCCGTCTGGGCCGGCACCACCGGCAAGATGGACGACGTCCCGGTGGCCGACATCCGCCGCTTCGAGGCCGAGATGCTGGCGTACCTGCGCCAGAACCACTCGGGCCTCATGACCTCCATCCGTGAGGGCGGCAAGATGTCGGACGACACGCTGCAGTCCGTCGCCGACGCGATCGCGGAGTTCAAGAAGCAGTTCGAGACCTCTGACGGCAAGCTGCTCGGCGAGGACGCTGCCGCCGTCAACGTCTCGAAGTGACGACGGAAGGGACCTGACTCATGGGAGCGCAGCTCCGGGTCTACAAGCGTCGCATCAAATCCGTCACCGCGACGAAGAAGATCACCAAGGCGATGGAGATGATCGCCGCCTCGCGCGTCGTCAAGGCGCAGCGCAAGGTGCAGGCGTCGACCCCTTACGCCACCGAGCTGACCCGCGCGGTCACCGCGGTGGCCACGGGGGCCAGCGACAAGCACCCGCTGACCACCGAGGCGGAGAACCCCAGCCGTGCCGCGGTCCTGCTCCTGTCGAGCGACCGCGGTCTGGCCGGCGCGTTCAACTCCAACGCCATCAAGGCGGCGGAACTGCTGATCAAGAAGCTGGAGGGCGAGGGCCGCGCGGTCGACATCTATGTCGTCGGTCGCCGTGGTGTCGCGCACTTCAACTTCCGCGAGCGCAAGCTCGTCGACACGTGGACCGGTTTCACGGACGAGCCCACGTACGCGGACGCCAAGAAGATCGCGGCACCGCTGATCGAGGCGATCGAGAAGGACACGGCCGAGGGCGGCGTGGACGAGCTCCACATCGTCTACACCGAGTTCGTCTCGATGATGACGCAGACGGCGGTCGAGGCCCGGCTGCTGCCCCTCAGCCTCGACGAGGTCGCGAAGGAGGCCGGCGAGTCGGACACGCTCCGCCCGCTGTACGACTTCGAGCCGTCGGCGGAGGACGTCCTGGACGCTCTCCTGCCGCGCTACGTCGAAAGCCGGATCTACAACGCGCTGCTGCAGTCGGCTGCTTCCAAGCACGCCGCCACGCGACGCGCGATGAAGTCGGCGACCGACAACGCGGGTGAGCTGATCACCAACCTCACCCGACTTGCCAACGCGGCCCGCCAGGCCGAAATCACCCAGGAAATCAGCGAGATCGTCGGTGGCTCCGCAGCCCTGGCCGACGCGACCGCGGGGAGTGACAAGTAATGACGACCACTGTTGAGACGGCCGCCGCCACGGGCCGCGTCGCCCGGGTCATCGGCCCGGTCGTCGACGTGGAGTTCCCCGTCGACGCGATGCCGGAGATCTACAACGCGCTGAACGTGCAGGTGCCGGACCCGTCCGGTGAGGGCACCAAGACGCTGACCCTCGAGGTCGCGCAGCACCTCGGTGACGGCATGGTCCGCACCATCTCCATGCAGCCCACCGACGGTCTGGTCCGCCAGGCCCCCGTGGTCGACACCGGCGACGGCATCACGGTGCCCGTCGGCGACGTCACCAAGGGCAAGGTGTTCAACACCCTGGGTGAGGTCCTGAACGAGGACGCGTCCACGGTCGCGTCCGCCGAGCGCTGGGCGATCCACCGCAAGGCCCCGGCCTTCGACCAGCTCGAGTCCAAGACCGAGATGTTCGAGACCGGCCTGAAGGTCGTCGACCTCCTCACCCCGTACGTCAAGGGTGGAAAGATCGGTCTGTTCGGTGGCGCCGGTGTCGGCAAGACCGTTCTGATCCAGGAAATGATCATGCGTGTGGCGAAGCTGCACGAGGGTGTGTCGGTCTTCGCGGGCGTCGGTGAGCGTACCCGTGAGGGCAACGACCTCATGGTCGAGATGGAGGAGGCCGGCGTTCTCGACAAGACCGCGCTGGTCTTCGGCCAGATGGACGAGCCCCCGGGCACCCGTCTGCGCGTCGCCCTGGCCGGTCTGACCATGGCGGAGTACTTCCGCGATGTGCAGAAGCAGGACGTGCTGTTCTTCATCGACAACATCTTCCGCTTCACCCAGGCCGGTTCCGAGGTGTCGACCCTGCTCGGCCGTATGCCCTCCGCGGTGGGCTACCAGCCGAACCTGGCCGACGAGATGGGTCTCCTCCAGGAGCGCATCACCTCGACCCGTGGTCACTCGATCACCTCGATGCAGGCGATCTACGTCCCCGCCGACGACCTCACCGACCCGGCGCCGGCGACCACCTTCGCCCACCTCGACGCGACGACGGTTCTCTCCCGTCCGATCTCCGAGAAGGGCATCTACCCGGCCGTGGACCCGCTGGACTCCACGTCCCGGATCCTGGACCCGCGCTACATCGCGCAGGACCACTACGACGCCGCCACGCGCGTCAAGGGCATCCTGCAGAAGTACAAGGACCTCCAGGACATCATCGCGATCCTCGGTATCGACGAGCTGAGCGAGGAGGACAAGCTCGTTGTCCACCGCGCCCGCCGTGTCGAGCGCTTCCTGTCCCAGAACACCCACGCGGCGAAGCAGTTCACCGGCGTGGACGGTTCGGACGTTCCGCTCGACGAGTCGATCGCCGCGTTCAACGCGATCTGCGACGGTGAGTTCGACCACTTCCCGGAGCAGGCCTTCTTCATGTGTGGTGGTCTCGAGGACCTCAAGAAGAACGCCAAGGAGCTCGGCGTCTCCTGAGCCCCGTGCTCGCCTGAGGGGGGCGGGAGACGTTCCCGCCCCCCTCTTCACGCCCTCTAGAATTGATCCCAACACCCGGCAGCACCGCCGGGTGGTGACCCGAGGAGCCACCCTTGGCTGCTGAGCTGCACGTCGAGCTGGTCGCCGCGGACCGGAGTGTCTGGTCCGGCGAGGCCACCCTGGTCATCGCGCGTACGACCTCCGGCGACATCGGCGTCATGCCCGGTCACCAGCCGCTGCTCGGTGTGCTGGAGTCGGGCCCTGTGACCATCCGTACGAGTGAGGGCGGCACGGTCGTGGCCGCTGTCCACGGCGGTTTCATCTCGTTCGCCGACGACAAGCTGTCTCTGCTCGCGGAGATCGCCGAGCTGGCGGACGAGATCGACGCCCAGCGCGCCGAGCGCGCGCTGGAGCGCGCGAAGACGGACTCCGACGCCGCCGCCGAGCGGCGCGCCGAGGTCCGGCTGCGCGCGGTATCGGTCCGCTAGCGGACCGCGCGAGAGCCCAAGCCCTCAGCCGCGGCACGGCTGGAATTTTCCAGACCGTGCCGCGGCTGAGGCGATGCAGATGCAGGTTGTATTCGGTACGGCCGGGTCCACCGGTTACGGGACGCAGCGAGGAGGTCGGTGAAGATGTTCCTCGCTCTGCTCGTGTGCGGCCTGGTCGTCGCACTGGTGGTGATCGGACTCTTCGTCTTCGGCTTGCGCCGGAGGCTGATCCAGCGTGCCGGCGGCACCTTCGACTGTTCCCTGCGCTGGAACGTGGCCGAGGAGCCGGACCCGTCCGGCAAGGGCTGGGTGTACGGCGTCGCCCGCTACAGCGGTGACGAGATCGCCTGGTTCCGGGTCTTCTCGTACGCCCCCCGCCCGCGCCGGGTCCTGGAGCGCTCGGCCATCGAGGTCCTGGAGCGCCGGATGCCCGAGGGCGAGGAGGAGCTGGCGCTGCTCTCCGACTCGGTGATCCAGGGCTGTATGCACCGCGGCACCCGACTGGAGCTGGCGATGAGCGAGGACGCGCTCACCGGCTTCCTCGCCTGGCTGGAGGCGGCTCCGCCCGGCCAGCGTGTCAATGTGGCCTGACCTTCGAGACCTTCCCCGGCCCGGCGAGTGCCATGTGTGGACCGCCCGGGCCGTTTCCGTGTCCGCTTCCCTGTACGCGCTGCTCGACGTCCGGGAGCGCGGGGTGTACGAGTCCCTCGCCGACGGCCCGGTCCGCGCGCAGTACCTGACCGCGCACGCGCTGCTGCGCTCGGTGCTCGGAGCGGCCCTGGAGCGGGATCCGGCGGGTCTGGTCTTCGCGGCGGGGCCGTACGGCAAGCCGTACCTCACGGACGCGCCGGTCGAGTTCTCGATCTCCCACTCGGGTGAGCTGGTGGCCGTCGCGCTGTCCGCCGACGCCCCGGTGGGCGTGGACGTCGAGCGGATCACCGCGCCGGCCCGGCTGCCGCTGCCGGTGCTCTCGGCGCAGGAGCGGACCGTCTTCGACCGGGTGCCCCAGTCCGAGCGGGCGGCGGCCTTCACCTCGTACTGGGTGCGCAAGGAGGCCGTGCTGAAGGCGACCGGGGAGGGGCTGCGGGTGGATCCCGCGCGGCTCACGGTCTCGGCGCCGGACCGGCCGGCCGAGCTGCTGGCCTGGCGGGGCCGGGACGGCGGACAGCCGCACCCGCCGGTGCGGCTGTACGACCTGGATGCGGGGGACGGGTACCGGGGGGCCGTCGCCCTGCTGGGCGCCGACCGCCGGATCGTCCGGCATGACGGGGGCGGCGTGCTGCGCCGCCCCCGCCGGAGCGTGGGCTAGCCCAGCCCGCTGTTGATGGCGCCGACGAGCTCGCCGTTGCCGGTGTCGCCGCTGAACTCCCAGAAGAAGGCGCCGCCGAGGCCCTGGTTCTTGGCCCAGCTCATCTTCGAGGTGACGGTGGCGGGGGTGTCGTAGCTCCACCAGTTGGTGCCGCAGTGGGCGTAGGCGGTGCCGGCGACGGTGCCGTTGGCCGGGCAGGAGGTCTTCAGGACCTTGTAGTCCTCGATGCCCTGCTCGTACGTGCCCTGCGCGGGTCCGGTGGCGGTGCCGCCGGGCGCGGACTGGGTGACGCCGGTCCAGCCGCGGCCGTAGAAGCCGATGCCGAGCAGCAGCTTGTTGGCGGGGACGCCCTTGGCCTTGAACTTGGCGATGGCCTCGGCGGAGTTGAAGCCCTGCTGCGGGATGCCGGCGTACGAGGTCAGCGGGGAGTGCGGGGCGGTGGGGCCCTGCGCCGCCCAGGCGCCGAAGAAGTCGTACGTCATCACGTTGAACCAGTTCATGTACTGCGCCGCGCCCGCGTAGTCGGCGGCGTCGATCTTGCCGCCGGTGGAGGCGTCGGCCGTGACGGCCGCGGTGACCAGGGCGTTCGCACCGAACTTGGCGCGCATGGCCTGCATCATGTTCTTGAACGCGGCCGGGCCGCTGGTGTCGCAGGACAGACCGCAGGCGTTCGGGTACTCCCAGTCGAGGTCGATGCCGTCGAAGACGTCGGCCCAGCGCGGGTCCTCGACCAGGTCGTAGCAGGACTGGGCGAAGGCGGTCGGGTTCTGGACGGCCTGACCGAAGCCGCCGGACCAGGTCCAGCCGCCGAATGACCAGATGACCTTGATGTTCGGGTAGGCCTTCTTCAGCTTGCGCAGCTGGTTGAAGTTGCCGCGCAGCGGCTGGTCCCAGGTGTCGGCGACGCCGTCGACGGACTGGTCGGCGGTGTAGGCCTTGTCGTAGTCGGCGTAGGAGTCGCCGATGGTGCACTTGCCGCCGGTGACGTTGCCGAAGGCGTAGTTGATGTGGGTGATCTTGGCCGCGGAGCCGGAGGTCACGATGTTCTTGACGTGGTAGTTGCGCCCGTAGACGCCCCAGTTGGTGAAGTAGCCCATCTTCACCGTGTTGCCGGGCTGCGGGTTGCCTCCGCCGCCGCCCGTGGTGCGCACCGGGGTGGCGCCGCTGGCGGGGCCGGTCTGGTCGACGGTGTCGCGGGCGACGACGGTGTAGCTGTAGTCGGTGCCGGCGGTCAGGCCCGTGTTGGTGTACGTGAGGCCGGTCACCGTGGCGATCGTGGTGCCGTCCCGCTTGACGTCGTAGTTCTTGATGCCCTTGTCGTCGGTGGCCGCGGTCCAGGTGAGCTTCACCGAGGTGTCGGTGATGCCGGAGGCGACCGGGGTGCCGGGGGCGGAGGGCGGGTTGTCCCCGGGCTGGGTGGAGCCGTCGCACGAGCCGCCGTTGACCTTACAGCCGCTGGGCGCTCCGGAGCCGGTGCCGTTGAAGCCGAAGGAGACGGTGGCGCCGGGGGCGAGGGTGCCGTTCCAGCCGACGTTCTTGGCGGTCCAGTGGGTTCCGGAGCTGGTGACGGTGGCGTCCCAGGCGGAGGTGACCGCGGTGCCGGAGGGGTAGTCCCACTCGACGGTCCAGGAGGAGAGGGACGTGGTGCCGGTGTTCTTCACCGTCCACTTGCCCTCGAAGCCGGTGCCCCAGTCGGAGACCTTGGTGTACGTGGCGGTGGCCGAGGTGGCGGCCTCGGCGGGGGCGGCGAGGCCGATCATGGCGGCCAGAGGCAGGACGAGGGCGGTCAGACCGGCGGCGGCCCGGTGTCTGAACCCTGCTCTGCGCGTCGGTGCTTGAGTGCTCAACGGTGCTCCTCAAGTTGCGGACGACAAGGGTGGGGGTGGTCCGAAGGTGCGCGCGCCCGCCGAGCGTAGAAAGGTCTGGACCAGCCGTCAAGAGGTCCAGACCAACGTTGGAACCCTGGACTCAGACGCCCAACTCCCGCGCGAGGACCGCCGCTTGCACCCGGGAGCGCAGTTCGAGCTTGCCGAGGACCTTCGACACATGGGTCTTCACGGTCGCCTCCGCCATGTCGAGCCGTACCGCGATCTCCGCGTTCGAAAGCCCCCCGCCCAGCGCCGACAGCACCTCGCGCTCCCGGGGCGTCAACCCGTCGAGCACCCCCGGCCGCGGGGCCGGGCGGCTCGGGGCGGCGAACTCGGCGATCAGCCGGCGGGTCACCGCGGGCGCGATCAGACCCTCGCCGCCCGCCACCGTCCGCACCGCCGCGATCAGGTCGTTCGCCTCGGTGTTCTTCAGCAGGAAGCCCGAGGCCCCCGCTCGCAGCGCCCCGAAGACGTACTCGTCCAGGTCGAACGTGGTCAGCACCAGGACGTCGGCGAGCCCCTCCGACACCACGGTCCGCGTCGCCGTCACCCCGTCCGTCTTCGGCATCTGCACATCCATCAGGACCAGGTCCGGGCGCAGTTCACGGGCCAGCTCCACCGCCCGCTCGCCGTCCGCCGCCTCGCCCACCACCTCGATGTCCGGCGCACTGCCCAGGATCAGCACGAGCCCCGCGCGCACCGCGCTCTGGTCCTCGGCGACCACGATCCGGATCGTCATGCCTCCGGTGTCCTCTCCTCGGCGGGCAGCTCGGCCCGCACCTGCCAGATCTTCGTCCCGTCCGCACCCGGCACGGGCCCCGCCTCGAACGTCCCGCCGAGCAGCGCCACCCGCTCGCCCATCCCCACCAGACCGGCCCCCGAGCCAGGTGCCCGCGGTCCCGGCCGGTCACCGAACGGGCTGGTCACCCGCACCGTGAGGGCCCGTGCGTCCCGGGCCAGGAAGACCGTGACCGTACCGGCCACCGCGTGCTTGAGCGCATTGGTCAGCGACTCCTGCACGATCCTGTACGCGGCCAGCTCGACCGGCGCCGGCAGCGGCTGTCCGTCCTGCGCGCGCCGGTCGTCGAGCGTGAAGGCGAGACCGCTGGACTCCCCGTTCGTCCGTGCCTGCGCGAGCAGCGCCGCCAGGCCCGAGAGCCGCGGCGCGGCCAGCGGTTCGGCCTCCCCGCCGCTGTCCCTGAGCAGGCCGATGAGCCGCCGCATCTCGGCCAGGCCCGCCACGCTGTTCTCCCGGATCACGCCCAGCGCCTGCCGGGTGGTGGCCGCGTCGTCGAGCGAGAGCGCGGCCGTGGAGTGGATCGCGATGGCCGAGAGGTGGTTGGCGACCATGTCGTGCAGCTCGCGGGCCATCCGGGCGCGCTCGGCGCCCACCGCCTGAGCCCGGTCCATCTCCGCGAGCAGCGCCGTCTGCTCCGCGCGCAGCCGCGCCGCGTCGGCGGCCTGCCGGTGGTTGCGCACGATGGCACCGGTCACCGCGGGCAGGAAGGAGACCATGGCGCTGAGCACCCCGACCAGCAGGGCGATCGCGTTCTGCCACCACACCAGCAGGACGATGGTGCCGCCGACGGTGATCAGACCCGTCGTGTACGGGATGCGGCGGGCGGCGGCGGGGGAGCCGTACACCACGGCCGCGTAGACGACGTCCGTGAACATCAGCACCGTGGCGAGATTGCCGTGGGTGAGCTGGTCGGCCACGATCGCGACGGTCCCCACGGGCAGCGCCACCCGGGGCGCGGTGCGCCGCAGCGCCTCCATGGAGGCCATCACGAAGAGCGGGACCAGCGTCGCCCAGCGCTGCGGAAAGACGTGGTCCGCCGTGTTGTACAGCCCGAACGACCACAGCAGCAGGCCGCAGGCCAGGCCGCCGGCGGCGATGAACAGATCGTCACGGTGAGGTCGGGGCAGGCGCACACCCCCATCCAACACGCCGGCCACGCCCCCCGCCTCCTCGTACGGGCCGAGCCGTGCCTCCGTCGAAGGATGTAGACGCGGTTCCTCACCGCCGACGACGAAACGGCCCGCGGCGCACGGGAGGCTGAACGGGTACCGAGAGGAGAGTGCCGTGATCGTCACCCTGATCGTGATCTGCGAGATCGGCTTCTGGGTCCTGCTGGCCGCCGGCCTGGCCGCCCGCTACCTGCTGAAGATGCCGCGCCTCGGCCTGGCGCTGCTGCTGTGCGAGCCGCTCCTGGAGGTCGTGCTGCTCGTGGTCACCGCGATCGACCTGAAGAACGGTGCCGACCCGAGCTGGAAGCACGGCCTCGCGGCGCTGTACATCGGCTACACGGTCGGCCACGGCCACCGCACGGTGAAGTGGCTCGACGGCCACGCCGCCCACCGCCTGGCCGGCGGCCCGCCGCCCCCCAAGCCGCCGCGCTACGGGATGGCCCGGGCCCGCCACGAGGGCAGGGTCTGGCTCGGCTCGCTGGTCGCCGCCGCCGTCGCGAGCGGGCTGCTGCTCCTGGCGATCGGGTACGTGGGCGACTCCGGCAGCACCGAGTCGCTCAGGGGCTGGATCCTCGTCGCCTGGCGGGCGGCGGGCATCCACGGCCTGATCGCGCTGTCGTACGCGATCTGGCCGAAGAAGGACCCCGCCGCGAGGGCCGGGCGGTCAGCGGTCCCCGCCCGGGACCCAGAGCACGTCCCCGACCTCCTTGTTCGCCGTCCTGGCAAGGATGAAGAGCAGGTCTGAGAGCCGGTTGAGATACGTGGCGGTCAGCGGGTTCATCGTCTCGCCGTGCACCTCGATCGCCGCCCATGTGGAGCGCTCCGCCCGCCGGACCACCGTGCACGCCTGGTGCAGCAGCGCCGCGCCGGGCGTGCCGCCGGGCAGGATGAAGGAACGCAGCTTGTCGAGCTGCTCCAGGAAGCGGTCGCAGTCCGCCTCCAGCTTGTCGACGTAGGCCTGCTCGACGCGCAGCGGCGGGTACTGCGGGTCGGGTACCACCGGGGTGGACAGGTCCGCGCCCACGTCGAACAGGTCGTTCTGGACGCGGACGAGGACCTTCACGACCTCCTCGTCGAGCTGCCCGAGCGCGATGGCCGTGCCGATGACGGCGTTGGCCTCGTTGGCGTCGGCGTACGCCGAGATCCGCAGATCCGTCTTGGCGGTCCGGCTCATGTCGCCCAGCGCGGTGGTGCCCTTGTCGCCGGTGCGGGTGTAGATGCGCGTCAGATTGACCATGGGGTCAGCCTAGGGGGTGCCTTGGCGGTCAGGCCGGGCCCGCGGGACCCGGCCCGCACGCTCGCCGCGTTGTCCTCGCTCCCCGATCCGGCCTGACCGGCACGGCACCCCCTGATCACGCCCCGGCCTTCCGGAACGTGCGGGTGCCCACCGTCACGGCCAGGGCCGTGAGTCCGACGGCGACGAGCACCCCGTACAGCATCGTCGTGGTCGCGTACCGCCCGACGTAGGCGTCTCTGACCGCGTCCACGAGGTACCGGAACGGCATGAGGTGCGACAGGACGTCGAGCCAGCCCGGGGCGAGGGCCATCGGGAGCATCAGGCCGGACAGCAGCATCGACGGCATCGCGAGGGTGTTGACCGCGGGGCCGAACTCCTGGGGGCTGGGCAGCTTCAGCGCGAGCACGTACGAAAGGGAGGCGAGCGCGAAGGTCAGCAGGGCGACGAACGCGAAGCCGATGAGCAGGCCGCCGAGCGGGGCCCGCAGGCCCATGAGCAGGGCCGCGAGGACCAGCAGCACGGCCTGGAAGACGAAGAGCGCGGTGTCCCGCAGCACCCGGCCGAGCAGCAGCGCGCCCCGGCTGACCGGGGTCGCCCGGAGGCGTTCGAGGACGCCCCAGTTCTTCTCCATGATGACGGCGAAGCCGGCGAAGGAGGCCCCGAACAGGCCGAGCTGGAGCAGCAGTCCGGGGACCAGGACCTGCCAGGAGTCGCCCGAGCGGCCGAGCGGCAGCTCGGTGAGCAGGGGGCCGAAGAAGAAGAGGTAGAGCAGCGGCATGAGGACGCCGAAGAGGATCTGGAACGGGGAGCGCAGGGTCTGGCGGGCGTAGCGCCCGAAGAGGACCGCGGTGTCGTGGAGAGGCATCGGGGGTTCCTGGACCGGTTTCTAGACGGCGACGGGAGTGGGGTCGGCGGGCGCGGGGCGACGGCCGGTGACGGAGAGGAAGGCGTCCTGGAGGGTGTCCGCGGCGTGCGCCTCCTTGAGCGCGGCCGGGGTGCCCTCGGCCGCGACGACGCCCCGGTCGATGATCACCACCCGCTCGGCGAGGGCGTCGGCCTCGTCGAGGTAGTGGGTGGTCAGGACGACGGTGGTGCCGTGCTCGTCGCGCAGCCGGCGCACGAGGTCCCACAGGGCGGCCCGGCTGCCCGGGTCGAGGCCGGTGGTCGGCTCGTCGAGGAACAGCAGCTCGGGGCGGTGGGTCAGGCCCAGGGCGAGGTCGAGCCGGCGCCGCTGGCCGCCGGAGAGGGCGGTGGTGCTCCGGTCGAGGAACCCGGTGAGGTCGAGGTCGCGGGCGAGCTCGGCGGCGCGTTCGGCGGCCTCGGCGCGGGAGAGCCCGTACAGCCGGCCCTGGAGGACGAGTTCGGAGCGCACGGTCTCCTGCGGGTCGACGCCGCCGGACTGGGCGACGTAGCCGATCCGGCGCCGGACCCCGACGGGGTCGGTGACCAGGTCGTGGCCGGCGACGGTGGCGGTGCCGCCGGTGGGCGGGAGCAGCGTGGTGAGCATCCGCAGGGTGGTGGTCTTGCCGGCGCCGTTGGGGCCGAGGAAGCCGAGGATCTCGCCCGGCCGCACGGTGAGGTCGATGCCGCGGACGGCCTCGACCTCGCCCTTGGGCGTGCGGAAGGTCCGGGAAAGCCCGGAGGTGCTGATGATTGCCATGACGACTACAAAAACAGAGTCACCGAAAAATTGCAATGACTCCAAGTTTTCAGTGGCCCCTGGATCGGCGCCTAGGATGAGGCCATGGCTGAGGGGCTCAGGGAGCGCAAGAAGCGCCAGACGAAACAGCGGATCTCGGACATCGCGACCGGGCTCTTCCTGGAGCGCGGCTTCACGGCCGTGACGGTCGCGGAGATCGCGGAGGCGGCGGACGTCTCCGTCAACACCGTGTACAACTACTTCCCGGCCAAGGAGGACCTCTTCCTGGACCGGATGGAGGGCATCACCCACCGCCTGGCGCGGATGATCCGCGGCCGGGACACGGGGGAGTCCGCGGCCGGTGCCGTCCTGCGCGAGATCCGCGGCCATGTCGCCGCCGTCTCGCCCGCGTACGGCCTGATGGACGGCTACGCCGACTTCATGCGGGTCATCGAGGACGCCCCCACCCTCAAGGCCCGGCTCTTCCACCTCCAGCAGGAGGTCCGCGACAGCACCGTCGCCGCGCTCCGCGAGGAGACCGGCGCCGCACCCGACGACCCGATGCCGCTGCTCGTCGGCGGCCAGATCGCCTGGATCCAGGACACCGTCATCGGATTCGTCAGCGCCCGGATGACCGCGGGCGGCAAGGCGAACGAGGTCTCCCGCGAGGCCCTCGACCTGCTCGACGAGATCGAGGAGCTGCTCGGCGCGGGAGTGCTCGGCTACGCGGTGCGGACCGGCTGAAGCCCGCCCGCGCGCACCTGTGCGCGCCCGTCCGCCCGCCGCAGGGGGTGTCGCGAGTGTGACGTCCGTCAAACCGGGCGTGACGCGCGTTACTTCACGGTCACTTGGCGCCCCGCGCCCGCTAATCTCCGCCGAAGAGCCAGAAGTGAACAGTTGTTGAGGGCATTGAGGGGTGGAAGACGTGGCCAGGAAGCTCGCCGTCATCGGGGCCGGACTCATGGGGTCCGGCATCGCGCAGGTCTCGGCCCAGGCAGGCTGGGACGTCGTCCTGCGTGACGTCACCGACGCCGCGCTGACCCGGGGCACCGACGCCATCAAGACGTCCTACGACCGCTTCGTCGCCAAGGGCAAGCTGGACGCCGCCGAGGCCGAGGCCGCGTTCGGCCGGATCACCGCCACCACCGACTTCGAGGCCGTCGCCGACGCCGACATCGTCGTCGAGGCCGTCTTCGAGAAGCTCGAGGTCAAGCACGAGATCTTCCGCGCCCTCGACAAGGTCGCCAAGGACGGCGCGGTCCTCGCCTCCAACACCTCCGCCATCCCGATCACCAAGATCGCCGCGGTCACGGAGCGCCCGGAGGCCGTCGTCGGCACCCACTTCTTCTCGCCGGTCCCGATGATGCAGCTCTGCGAGCTCGTCCGCGGCTACAAGACCAGCGACGCCACCCTCGCCACCGCGCGGGAGTTCGCCGAGTCCGTCGGCAAGACCTGCATCGTCGTCAACCGCGACGTCGCCGGCTTCGTCACCACCCGCCTCATCTCGGCGCTGGTCGTCGAGGCCGCCAAGCTGTACGAGTCGGGCGTCGCCACCGCCGAGGACATCGACATCGCCTGCAAGCTCGGCTTCGGGCACGCGATGGGGCCGCTCACCACCACCGACCTCACCGGCGTCGACATCCTCGTCAACGCCACGAGCAACATCTACACCGAGACCCAGGACGAGAAGTTCGCCCCGCCGGAGCTGATGCGCCGGATGGTGGACGCGGGTGACATCGGCCGCAAGAGCGGGCAGGGCTTCTACACGTACTGATGCCGCACGGGGGTCGGTACGGAACCCGCACAGGGGTCCGACCGCCCTCCGCGCCATCGCCCCTCGGGGTGAATTTCGATATCGGTTCGCTTACAAGGCGCAACGCTTCTGCCGATGCGGCAGTCAGTCGTTGCGAAGACGGGCACACGACGGAGCACTCTCGGGGAGCGCATATGCACATCAGGGGCGACCACGTCGAGCTGGTCGTCGGGGGCCGCCTCGACGTCCGCAGCGCGGCGGACGCCCGAACGGTCCTGCACTCGGCGGTCGACGACGGAGTCGGCGACCTCGTGCTCGACCTGACCGGCCTCGACTCCTGGGACGCCACCGGGCTCGGGGTCATCATGGGCGCCCACCGCCGGGCCGGCCGCTGCGGCCGCCGCCTGGTGCTGCGCGGGGTCCCGCCCCAGATGCAGCGCCTCCTCGTGGCCACCCGGCTGCACCGCATCCTTGCCATCGAGGGCGGCCTCGCCGCGGAGTCGCTGCCCCGCGTGTGACCCGGGTCGAACGAGGGGCGGCCGGTGGGCATGTGACTCCGGCATATGTGTGAAGCTGCTGTGAGAACCAGGCGTCACGCTCAATCCTCACAAGACCGTGACGTCTTGGTCTCCACGGCACCCCGCCTGTTCCCGGACATCGGACAACCGTCTAGGGTCGGCTCGCCTGCACATCGCCCGCCGCTTGGGAGCTTGGACCATGGACCCGACCAACCGGGGACCCGAGGAGTACGGTCACGACGCCGAGGGCGAGGACGCCCGCCCCGGACTCGCCGCGCCCGCGCCCTCGTCCACGTCCCCCGCCCGGGTCCGCACGGCCCGTGTCGTCGCCGGCGGCCTGCTGCTCACCGTCAACCCCGTCGACGGCAGCGAGATCGAGGTCTGCCCGCCCGGGGAACAGCCGCCGGCCCCCCGCAGCCGCACCCCCGAGGAGCGCGCCGAGGCCGAGCGCGCCGCCGCGCCCCCCGTACCCGCGGGCCCCGCCGCCCCCGCCCTGCCCCTGCTCGAACGGCAGGAACAGCGCGAGCAGCTCGTCCAGTACCTCAGCCGCGGCCGCTCCGCGCGCCTCACCGGCCCCGCCGGCTCCGGCCGCAGCACCCTGCTCGCCGCGGTCGCCGCCGACTGCGCCGAGATCGCCCCCGACGGGGTCGTCCGGCTCTCCGGCCGCCACCGCACCGCCACCGAGCTGCTGTACGAGCTCTTCCACGCCGTCCGACACGCGCCCGGCTTCCGGCCCGACCGCGAGGAACTCCTCATCGAGGTGCGCCGCATCGGCGCCATCGTCGTCGTCGACGACCTCGAGTTCGGCGGCGCCGCCCTCGACGAGCTGCTCGCCGCCACCCCCGACTGCGCCTTCCTCTTCGGCGTCACCCCCGACGTCCCCGCCCCCTCGGCCGACGCCGCCCTCGAAGAGGTCGCCCTCCCCGGGCTCGGCCGCGCCGCCGCGGTCGAGCTCCTGGAGAGCGCCGTCGGCCGCCCCCTCACCGAGGAGGAGGCCAACTGGGCCGGCGACCTCTGGTTCGAGTCCGAGGGCCTGCCGCTGCGCTTCGTCCAGGCCGCCGCCCTGCTCCGGCAGCGCGACCGGTTGCGGGTCGCCCCCGCCGAGTTCGACGCCTTCGGCGCCCTGGAGGAGGCCTTCGGCCCCTCCGGCGGCCCCGCCGCCCCCGGGACCCCCCTCATCGAGCCCCTCGCCGCCGCCGACGACCCCGACGTCGAGGTGCGCGAGATACCGCTGCCCAGCCTGGGCGAGGGCGCCGCGCCCGCCTCGCTGCTCGCCTCCCGGCTCAGCCGCGCGGCCCAGGACACCCTGCGCTTCGCCGTCGCCCTCGGCGGCGAGGTGCCCCACCAGGCCCATCTCCCCGCCCTCGTCGGAGACACCCACGCCGACGCGGCCCTCGGCGAGCTCATGGCCTGCGGGCTGCTCTCCCCGGTCGGCGGCCGCTACCGCCTCGCCGCCGGGGTCCTCACCCAGCTCCTCGCCCAGGGCTACGAGGACGACGCCACCGGCCGCGCCCACACCGTCGCCCAGCACTACGCCTGGTGGGCCGGACACCCCTCCGTCACCCCCGAGCGCGCCACCGCCGAGGCCGACGCACTGCTCGCCGCCCTGGCCGCCCTCGTCCCCGGCACCGCCCCCGAGCACCCCGCGACCGCCGTCCTGCTCGCCCGCGCCGCCGCCCCCGCCTTCGCCGCCGGCCTGCACTGGGGCGCCTGGGAGCGGGCCCTGCGCAGCGGCCAGGAGGCCGCTCGGCTGGCCGGCGAGGTCGCCGAAGAGGCCTACTTCCACCACGAGTTGGGCATCCTCGCGCTCTGCGCCGGCAGCCTCCAGCGGGCCCGCGTCGAACTGGAGGCGTCCATCGGCATGCGCGGCGCCCTCGCCGACAAGCGCGGCACCGTCGCCGGCCGGCGCGCCCTCGCCCTGGTCGCCGACCTCACCGGCGAGACCACCCCGGTCGAGCCCGCCGCGCCCGTCGCACCGGCGCCGCCCGCCCGCCGCGAAGGCCCGGCCTCGCCGCCCCGCGGCATCCCGGCGGCCACCCCGCCGGCGGCCAAGTCCGCCTTCCCCGCGCTCGCCGCGCCCCACGACTTCGCCCCGGCCGACTTCCGCGCCCCGGCCGCGCGCACCACCCCGCCCGCCACCGCCCCCTCGTCCGCCGCCTTCGCCGACGGCGCCCCGACCGTGCTCACCCGACCGGAGCCGGAGGAGGGCCGCTCCGGACTGCGCGGGGGCATCCTCAGCGGCGCCCGCCGCAACCTGGCCGCCGTCGGCGCGGGCGCCCTGCTCGTCGCCGTCCTCGGCACGGTCGTCACCCTCGGCGCCACCTCCGGCAGCGACGACCCCCCGGCCAACGACCGGGTGACCTCCGACAGCACCGCCGACCAGGGCGGCACCGAGGACGACACCCCCGGCGACGACGAGCCCACCGAGGACTCGACCAGCCGCCCCTCCGACCCGGCCTCCCCGGGGCCCACCGGGACGGCCACCCCGGGCGGCAGCGCCTCCCCGAGCGGCTCGGCGACGCCCTCCGGGTCCCCGTCCGCGACGGGCAGCGCCACCCCGAGCGACCCGACGGCCACGACCACGCCGCCGCCCCGGCCGACGCTCACGCCCTCGCCGAGGCCGACCGGGACGAAGACCCCGACGCCGACCGCGACGACCACCCCGCCGCCCACCCCGACGACGACGCCGCCCACCGCGACCACGACGCCGCCGCCCACCGAGAACCCCACCGGCTCCGCCTCCGCCTCCCGCTCCGAACCGGCCACCGCCCCCGCGAGCGGCGACCCGGCCTGACCCGGGGGACCGCGCACGCGAAAGGCCCGGGTGCCGAAGAGCACCCGGGCCTTGCCGTACCTGTGTACGTAACGTCAGAACAGCCGCAGCTTGTCGTCCTCGATCCCGCGCAGCGCGTCGTAGTCCAGCACCACGCAGTCGATCCCGCGGTCGTTGGCCAGCACCCGCGCCTGCGGCTTGATCTCCTGGGCCGCGAAGATGCCCTTCACCGGTGCCAGGTGCGGATCGCGGTTGAGCAGTTCCAGATAGCGGGTCAGCTGCTCCACGCCGTCGATCTCGCCGCGCCGCTTGATCTCCACCGCGACCGTCGCCCCGTCGGAGTCCCGGCACAGGATGTCCACCGGGCCGATCGCCGTCGGGTACTCGCGGCGGACCAGCGTCCAGCCCTCGCCCAGCGTCTCGATGCGGTCCGCGAGCAGTTCCTGGAGGTGCGCCTCGACGCCGTCCTTGATCAGACCGGGGTCGACACCGAGCTCGTGCGAGGAATCGTGGAGGATCTCCTCCATCGTGATGATCAGTTTCTCGCCCGCTTTGTTGATCACGGTCCAGACGCCGGCCTCACCGTCCCCGCCGTCGTAGCTCTCCTTCAGCGTGCACGGCGGCGACATCCAGTTGAGCGGTTTGTACGCGCGGTCGTCCGCGTGGATGGAGACGCTGCCGTCTGCCTTGACCAGGATCAGACGGGGTGCGGAGGGCAGGTGGGCCGTGAGCCGGCCCGCGTAGTCCACGGAACAGCGGGCAATGACGAGACGCATGGTCCGCAACGCTACAAGACGGACGCCTTCCGGCGCGATTCGGGCCGTAACGCCCGCCGGGCGCACGCCCAACGACCGCTACTTATTGGCCGGTTGTGTGCCCAATCTCCTGGTGCGGGCAGAGCGGCGCGCTTACCGTGGAAGACAGGAGGTCGTCGCCCGTGCACGCTGCGTGCGCGTCGCCGGCCTCTGCCCCTGCCCGCAAGGCCCCGTCCGTCGGGGCCGCGAGAGGAGAACCCATGTCGCTCGACGTCTCACCGGCTCTGTTGGAACAGGCCGAGCGAGGCGAGGTCGACGAAGCCGACTTCGTCGACTGCGTCCGGACCTCCCTGCCCTACGCATGGGAGATGATCAGTTCTCTGGTGGCCCAGCTGAAGGTCGACGGCGGAGAGTTCGCCGACAACCAGACGCCGCCGCCGAATGAGCAGGCACGTGGTCAGCTGTTGCGTGCACTGGCGAGCGACGCCATCCGCGGTGCCCTGCAGCGGCATTTCGGGGTGCGTCTCGCCTTCCAGAACTGCCACCGTGTGGCGGTCTTCCCGCTGGACCCGTCCGTGGACGAGCGGCTCGCCCGCTTCACCTCCATCCGGGGACAGCTCCTCAACCAGTCGCCGGAACTGCGCGACTGCTGACAAGGCCTGGTGCTGTCGCTCCGCATCGCGGGAGAGCAGGATGATGCCGGAGCGGCAGCACGGTCCACCTCCACGTCACACGTACGTGTCAGACGAGCAGCGGCAGGACCTCGGCGCCCAGGCGCCGGACGTTCTCCTCGGTGGCGGCGAGTTCGCCGGAGCCCTCGGAGAGCAGCGCGAAGCGGGTGATGCCGGTCCGCTCGGCCGTCGCCGCGAGCCGGTCGGCCGCGAGCCGCGGGGTGCCCACCGGGTGCAGCCCGCACAGCAACTCCGTGTACGCGACCGGGTCGCGCATCGCGCGGTGCCGGCCGTCCACGGTCACATGGGCGTCGAGCCCCTGCTTCAGCCAGCCCGGCATCGCCTTCACCAGGAGCTCCGTCGCGTCCGCGGCGCGGTCCGCGAGCTGGACCACACCGGCCGAGACATGGCAGGCGCCGATCCGCTCGATCTCCTCCGGCGAGCGGCCGGCCTCCCGGGCGCACCGCTCCCAGGCGGCGACCATCTCCGCCTTCTCCTCGTCCCCGCAGTGCATGCCGAGGAGCATCGGCAGCCCGCGCCCGGCGGCCAGCCGCACGCTCTTCGGCGAGGTGCAGGCCACCACCACCTCGGGCGAGGCCGGTCCGCCGATCAGCTCGCCCGGGCCGGGCACGACCGCCACCTCACGGAAAGCGAATCGTTCCCCCTGGGCGCCGACCCGGGGCTCGCGGAGCCAGCGGAGCAGCAGATCGAGGGACTCGGGGAAGCCCTGTTCGTACGCGTCCAGCCCCGAGCCGAACACCTCCAGGTCCACCCAGGGGCCGCCCCGGCCCACCCCGAGGGTGAATCTTCCGCCGGAGGTCACATGGAGCAGCGCCGCCTGCTCGCCGAGCGCCACCGGATGCGCGCTCGACAGCACGCTGACCGCCGTGCCGACCCGCAGCCGGCGGGTGCGGCCGAGGAGCAGCGCGGCCAGGGTGACGGCCGACGGGCAGACCCCGTACGGCACGAAGTGGTGCTCGGCCAGCCAGACGGAGTCCAGCCCCGCCTCCTCGGCCACCTCGGCGGTCCGCACCGCCCGGTGCAGTGCCTCCTGCTGGCCCTGGCCCGGGAACTGGGCGGCCAGCACGAACGTACCCACGCGCATCGCCTTGTGCCTCCTTGCGGCCGACGCGTCCTATGGGCAACAACGTCTGACACGTGCCAAAGGCAACGGGCGTTCATGAAGTTCTTGCGATTTTCGGCTGATCCGCCACGGGCGGGTGGGGAACGGACCGGTCGCGGCCCGTAGGCTGGACGGAACCGTCAGGCCCAGTGCCCTCCGTGCCCGTCCTTCCCCCCCGTGAGGTGTCGAAGTGTCCCCGCGCCACAACCGCGCCCGAAGCGGCGCGAAGTCCGCACCGCAAGACGACCAGGGCGATCGGTACGGCGGCTCGCAGCGCACCGAGACCTGGCAGGGCGAGGAGTGGTACGTACGCCATGTCGCCGGCGCGAGCGCGCCCGGCAAGCGCTACCGCTGCCCCGGCTGCGACCAGGAGATCCCCGGCGGCGCCCCGCACGTGGTGGCCTGGCCGGAGTACGGGGGAGTGGACGACCGCCGGCACTGGCACAAGGCCTGCTGGAACGCGAAGGACCGCCGCACCAGTCGGGTGCAGCGGTCCCGCAACGCGCCGAGGTACTGAGGCCGGGGCCGACAGGCCCGGGCGCCCTACACGTCCCGGCTGTTCAGCAGGGCGAAGGCGCCGCCGAGCGCCGCGGCCGCCATGATCGCCATGATCCACACCGGGTCCCAGCCCGAAGGGCCGTCCGTCGTCACCGTCGCCCGGCCCGCGTACAGCGCGATCAGCTGGCTCGGGATCGCGTAGTCCAGCAGCCACTCCCGCACCGAGGCGAGCGACTCCGAGAACATGAACATGGCGCCCACCAGCGGCAGCAGCAGCACCCCGATCATGATGGTGATCGCCCCGGCCGAGTGCCGGATGATCGCCCCCACGCCCAGGGAGAGCAGCCCCAGCAGGGCCATGAACAGGCCGACGCCCACGGTGGCGCGCAGCCACTCCGCGCCCGTCGGCTCGGCGGCGTCGACCATCCCCACCTGCGCGAGCGCGACGACGGTCGCGGTCACGGTGGTGGTGGCGAAGACGAGCAGGAAGAAGACGATCGCCTTCGCCGCGAGCACGCGGCCCCGGCTCGGGCAGGCCGTCAGCGTCGTGCGGATCATGCCCGTGCCGTACTCCGACGCGATGGTCAGCACGCCGAGGGTGATCACGCAGATCGAGCCGAGCAGCACCCCGAAGAAGCCGAGGCCAAGCGCGGACTCGCCCTCGGTGGACACCTCGGACGACGACACCACCCCGGCCACCGCCAGACCGATGCCGAGCATCAGCAGCACCATGACCCCCAGCGTCCACATCGTGGAGCGCACCGAGCGGATCTTGGTCCACTCCGAGGCGAGCGCGTCACCGAGGTGCGCCTTGCGGACCGGGATGGGGGAGACATACGCGTACGGGGTGGTCATCGGGCGTCCTCGGGGTTCTGACCCATCGGGTTCTGCGGAGCGGCGGCGTACGGGTTCTGTCCGGGCGGCGGCGGGGCGTACCAGCCCTGCTGCGGCACCTCGGGCACCACGTACCCCTGCGGCGGCTGCGGCTGCCCGTAGGGCGCCGGCGCCTGGAGGTGGGCGAGGCGGTCGTCGGTGGAGCGGTAGTCGACGGCGCCCTGCGTCATGCGCATGTACGCCTCCTCCAGCGAGGCCTGGTGCGGGGAGAGCTCCCACAGGCGCACGTCCGCGCCGTGTGCCAGGTCGCTGATCCGGGGCAGCGCGAGCCCGGTCACCCGCAGTGCGCCGTCCGGCTCCGGCATGACCTGCCCGCCGGCCTCGGTGAGCACCGTGGTCAGCTTCTCCCGCTGCTGCGGCTCGGTCCCCGGGGTGCGGACCCGGGCGAAGTCGGCCGAGTTCGCCGAGATGAAGTCCTTCACGCTCATGTCGGCGAGCAGCTGCCCGCGGCCGATCACGATCAGGTGGTCCGCGGTCAGCGCCATCTCGCTCATCAGATGGCTGGAGACGAAGACCGTCCGCCCCTCGGCGGCCAGCTTCTTCATCAGGTTGCGCACCCAGAGGATGCCCTCGGGGTCGAGGCCGTTCACCGGCTCGTCGAAGAGCAGCACCTGCGGGTCGCCGAGGAGCGCCGCCGCGATGCCGAGCCGCTGGCCCATGCCGAGCGAGAAGCCCTTGGAGCGGCGCTTGGCGACGTCCTGGAGGCCGACCACCCCGAGCACCTCGTCGACCCGCTGCGCCGGGATGCCGGCGAGCTGGGCGAGCGAGAGGAGGTGGCTGCGGGCGCTGCGGCCGCCGTGCACGGCCTTGGCGTCGAGCAGCGCACCGACCTGCCGGGGCGCGTTCGGCAGCTGCCGGAAGGGGTGGCCGCCGATCGTCACATGGCCGGCCGTCGGCGTGTCCAGGCCGAGGATCATGCGCATGGTCGTCGACTTGCCCGAGCCGTTGGGGCCCAGGAAGCCCGTGACATGGCCGGGCCGCACCTGGAAGGAAAGGTTGTACACGGCCGTCTTGGCGCCATAGCGCTTCGTCAGGCCGACTGCCTCGATCATTCTCCAGCCCCATCGACAGGTCAGGTCGTCGTCGGGGCGTGGTGGCCGGTGGCCGGAGCCCCCCGTATGAGCTAGGAGCTTATCCAGCCGTTGACGGTTCCGCCGAAGCGGAATCGTGATCCGCCTGTAAGGGAGCCCTCTCGGCGCCCCTGGACGGGCGTCGCGGTCCGGGCGCGCGGTCCAGGCGTCCGGGGTCCGGGCGCGCGGTCCAGGCGTCCGGAGCCAGGCGTCCGCGGTCTAGGCGTCGCGGTTCTTCAGGACCAGGTAGCCGCCGAGGAGCGAGACCACCACCCAGATCAGCATGATCCCGAGGCCGCCCCACGGGCCGTACGGAGCCTTCTCCGAGCCCATCGCGTCCGGCACCACCTGCATGATCTTGGAGCCTGCCTGGTCGGGGAAGTAGCGGGCGACCTCCTTGGCCTTCGGCACCGCCGAGAGGATCTGGGAGATCAGGAAGAAGAACGGCACCAGGATGCCGAGCGAGAGCATCGAGGAGCGCAGCATCGTCGCCACGCCCATCGAGAAGATCGCGATCAGGCCCATGTAGAGACCGCCGCCGACCACTGCCCGCAGCACGTTGTCGGCGCCCAGGGTGGTGCGGTGCTCGCCGAGCAGCGCCTGGCCCAGGAAGAAGGAGAGGAAGCTGGTGGCGAGACCCACCAGCAGGGCGAGGGCGCCGGCCACGGCGATCTTCGAGAAGAGGAAGCTCGCCCGCTGCGGCACGGCGGCCAGCGAGGTGCGGATCATGCCCGAGGAGTACTCGGTGCCGACCACCAGGACGCCGAAGACCACCATCGCCAGCTGCCCGAGCATCATCCCGGAGAAGCTGAGGAAGGTGGGGTCGAAGGTGGCGCGCTCGACGTCGGAGAGGTTGTCGAACTCCGACTTCATCAGCGCGCACAGCGCCGCGCTCATCGCCACCGTGACGAACAGGGCGCTCGCCAGTGTCCAGACCGTCGACGAGACCGTCCGGATCTTGGTCCACTCGGACTGGAGGACCGCGGATGCCGCTGCCATCGAATCAGGCTCCCTCGAAGCTCTCGCCCCAGCGGGGCCCGGAGGCGCCGGTGCCGGCGCCCACGTCCGTTCCGTGCGCGTGGTACTCCACCGCGCCCGCCGTCATCTGCATGAACGCCTCTTCGAGCGAGGCCCGCTGGGAGCTCAGCTCATGCAGCACGATCTGGTGCGAGGCCGCCAGTTCGCCCAGCTTCTCCGTCGTCGTCCCGTCGATCTCCAGCGTCCCGCCGCCGGCCTCCACCACGAGAAATCCGTTGGCGTGCAGCACGTCGCGCAGGCGTTCTTGCTGGGGGGAGCGCAGTCGTACGTAACTGCGCGAATTCTGCTGAATGAAATCCGCCATCGACGTGTCGGCCAGCAGCTTTCCCTGCCCGATGACGATGAGATGATCCGCCGTCAGCGCCATTTCACTCATCAGATGGCTGGAAACGAAGATCGTCCGGCCCTCGGACGCGAGCGCCTTCATCAGATTGCGGATCCAGTGAATTCCCTCGGGGTCCAGACCATTGACGGGTTCGTCGAACATCAGGATCTCGGGATCGCCGAGCAACGCCGAGGCGATGCCCAGGCGTTGGCCCATACCAAGGGAGAAGCCCTTCGACTTCTTCTTCGCCACCGGCGTCAGACCCACCAGATCGAGCACCTCGTCGACCCGGCGCCGCGGAATGCGGTTCGACTGGGCCAGGCACAGCAGGTTGTTGTACGCCGAGCGGCCGCCGTGCATCGCCTTGGCGTCGAGCAGCGCCCCGATGTACGTGAGCGGATCCTGGAGTTCGCGGTAGTGCTTGCCGTCGATCCGGACCGTGCCGCTCGTCGGGCTGTCCAGATCCAGCATCATCCGCATCGTCGTCGACTTGCCCGCCCCGTTCGGCCCGAGGAAGCCGGTGACCACCCCCGGTCGCACGGTGAAGCTGAGACGGTCGACCGCGGTCTTCGACCCGTACCGCTTGGTGAGGCCCTCGAGCTCGATCATGCGTACCAACCTAAGGGCACGCGAAACCCCCCGCCACCGGAATGGCAGGGGGTTTTCGAGTGCGGGCGACTAGCGCGACTGCTGGGCCGGAACGCCCGCGGTCCGCTCGTCGTCGATCGGGGAGCCGGCCGCGGCCACCGCGGCACCCGTCAGCGTGGCCAGCATCTCGCGGACGTTGGTCAGCTGGGCGTTGATGGAGTCGCGGCGGTTCGTCAGCGCCGCGAGCTCGCGCTCCGATTCGCTGCGGATCCGGTCGGCCTTGGCGTTCGCGTCGGCCACGATGTCCTCGGCCTGGCGCTGCGCGGTCTCCACCGTCTGGCGGGCCCGGCGCTCCGCGTCCGTACGCAGCTTCTCGGCCTCCAGGCGCAGCTGCTCCGCCCGGTGCTCGATCTCCGCCAGACGCTTCTCCGCCTTCGCCTGACGCGCGGCCAGGTCGCGCTCCGACTGCTCCCGGCGCTTGGCCAGGTTGGTCTCGAAGTCCGCGGCGGCCTGGGCGGCCTTGGCGCGGGTCTCCTCGAAGAGGGCGTCCGCCTCCTCGCGCTTCGACTGCGCGTCCTTCTGCGCCTCGGAACGCAGCGAGTTGGCCTCGCCCTGCGCCTTCTCGACGATCCGGACGCCCTCGTCCTCGGCCTTGGCCTTGCGCTCGGCCGCGAAGGACTCCGCGTCGTTGCGCACCTGCTGGGCGGCCGACTCGGCCAGCTCGCGGTGCTGCTCGGCGGCGCGACGGGCCTCCTCGCGCAGGTCCTTCGCCTCCTCCTCGGCCAGCCGGAGGATCTTCTCGACCCGGGCGCCGAGACCGGCGTACGACGGCTCGGCGTCGGTGACCTGGGCCTGGGCGTTCTGCGTTTCGAGGTGGAGTTCCTCGATGCGCTTTTCCAGAGAGGTGATTCGGGACAGGGCGCTGTCACGGTCGGCGACGAGCTTGGTAATGCGGTCGTCCACCTGACCGCGGTCGTAACCACGCCGCACGAGCTCGAAGCCGAAGGGGGAGGAAGTGTCGCTCATGGGGTTCCTGTCGAATGAGACCGGTGAGGTGTTAGAGGGAATCCTAGGGGTCGAAGCGGCGTGTCATCGAGCGTATGCCCGTTTGATCTGGAGAATGTCCAGCCTTTTGAGTGGCTAGCCTTCGGAGGACTTGCCACCCGAACGAGTGGACCCCACCGACGCGCCCGCCTTCGCCCCGTCCTTAACCCCGCCGCCCGGCGCCTCGAAAGACTCCAACGCTTCGAGGACGTCCTGGACACGGGAAATCTCGGCATTGATGCTCTCGCGCCTGCGGACCAGCACCTCCAGCTCGCGCTTGCCCTCCGCGACGGTCTGCTCGGCCTCCCGCTCGGCCTCCGCCTTGATCTTCTCCGCCTCGGCGACGAGCGACGCCTTCTTCTGCTCGGCCTCCTTCAGGAGCGCCTCCGCCTTCTTCACCGCGGCGATGCGCACCTTGCTCGCCTCGGAACTCGCCTCGGAGATCATCTCCTTGGCCTTCTCCTCGGCCTCTTCGCGCTGCTCGGTCGCCGCCTTCACCAGCTTGTCCACGCGCTCGCCGGCCGTCTTCATCTGCTCGGCCGTCTCGCGCCGCGCCCGCTCGTGCAGCTCCTCGATCTCGCTCTCGACGCGGCCCCGCAGCTCCTCCGCCCGTTCCCTTATGGCGGTGGCGTCGCTGCGCGCGCCGACCAGCAGCTCGTCCGCGTCCGTACGGGCCTTCTCGACCAGCGAGTTGCCCTCGATGGTCGCCTCGGCGACGATCCGCTCGGCCTCCTTGCGGGCCGCGCCGACCATCGTGTCCGCCTGGGTCTCCGCCTCGGTGGTGGCGCGCAGCGCCTCCTCCTGGGCCTTCGCGATCAGCTGGTCGGCCTGCTCGGCGGCGTCCGCGCGCTTCTTCGCCCCGGCCTCCCGGGCCTCGTCGAGCGTGCGGTCGGCCTCGGCACGCGCCTCGGAGCGCATCTCCTCGGCGGCCGCCTCGGCCGCCGCCTTCACCCGCTCCGCCTCGGCCCGGATCCGCTCCGCCTCGGCCGTGGCCTCGGCGACCAGGCTGTCCGCCTGCTCCGCCGCGTCCGCGCGCCGCTTGTCGGCGGCCTGTCGGGCCTCGTCCAGGACCTGCTCGCCGTCCGCGCGGGCCGCGGCACGCAGGGCGTCCGCCTCCGCCACGCCCTCGGCCTTGACCTGCTCGGCCTCGGCGCGCAGGCGCGCGGCGTCCTGCTCGGTGACCTCCAGGAGCTCGGCGGCCTCGGTGGTGATCCGCTCGGCCTCCGCCGTGGCCTCGCCGACGAGCGCGTCGGCCTGCTCGGCGGCGTCGCTGCGGCGCTTGTCCGCGGCCTGCCGGGCCTCGTCCAGGATCCGGTCGGCGTCCTCGAGCGCGGCGGTGCGCAGCGCCTGGGCGTGCGCCTCGCCGTCCACCTTGACCTGCTCGGCCTCGGTGCGCAGGCGGGCGGCGTCCTGCTCCGTGGTCTCCAGGAGCTCGGCCGCCTCGGCGGTGATCCGCTCGGCCTCGGCCGTGGCCTCGCCGACGAGGGTGTCGGCCTGCTCGGCGGCGTCGCTGCGGCGCTTGTCGGCGGCCTGCCGGGCCTCGTCCAGGACCTGCTCGGCCTCCGCCGCGAGCCGCTCCGCCTCCGCGGTGGCCTCGCCGACGAGGGTGTCGGCCTGCTCGGCGGCGTCGCTGCGGCGCTTGTCCGCGGCCTGCCGGGCCTCGTCCAGGACCTGCTCCGCCTCGGCGGCGATCCGCTCCGCCTCCGCGCGGGCCTCGCCCACGACCGTCTCCGCCTGGGCGGCCGCCTCCGAACGGATCCGGTTGGCGTCCTCGCGGGCGTCCGCACGGGTGCGGGCCGCGTCCTGCTCGGCCGACGCCAGCGCGTCCGTCGCCTCGGTCCGTACCCGCTGCGCGTACTCGGCGGTGTCCGCCCGCAGCTTCTCCGCCTCCGCGAGCGCGTCCGCGACCGTCCGCTCCGCCAGCGCCTTCGCCGCCTCGGACTCCTCCTGGGCGCGCTCCCGCGTGCGGTTGGCGTCCTCGGTGGCCCGCTCCCGCTCCTCGTAGGCGTCGGCGCGGACCCGGTCCGCCTCCTCCTGCGCCTCGGTACGGGTGCGCTCCGCGGCGTGCTCGGCCGCGCTGCGCAGACCCGCGATCTCCTCCTCGGCGGCCTCCCGCAGACCGGCGACCGAGTCCCGCACCTCCTGCGCGGTCTGCTCGGCGGCCGACACCATCTCGGTGGCCCGGGCGTCCGCCTCCTCGACCAGCCGGTGCGCCTCGGCCTGCGCCTCCTCCACCCGCTTGCGGGCGGAGGCCAGCAGCTCCTCGCTCTGCTCCCGGGCGAGCTCGCGCTCCCGGCCGGCCTCGGACCGCGCCGAGTCCAACGTCTCCTCGGCCTCCCGACGGCGCCGGTTGGCCTCCTCCTGCGCGGCGGACAGCGCCTCCGCGGCCTCCGCGGCGACCCGCTCGGCGGCGGACGCGGCCTCGGCCCGCACCCGGTCGGCGGTCTCCTGGGCCTCCGAGCGCAGCCGCTCGGCATCGGCCTCGGCCTCCTCGCGCAGCGCCGTCGCGGCGGCCTCGGCCTCCGCGCGCGCCGTCGACGCCTCCTGCGAGGCCTCCGCGCGCAGCCGCTCGGCCTCCTGCTCGGCCTGCGCCTGCAGCGCCCGGATCCGCTCGGCGGCCTCCGTGCGCAGCCGCTCGCTCTCCTCGGCGGCCTCGCGCCGGATCCGCTCGCCCTCGGCACGGGCGTCCGACAGCTCCTCGCCCGCCGCCGACAGCTTCGCCTCGGCCTCGGTGTGCTGCCGGGCCAGCTCCTCGGCGGCCTCCGCCTGCCGGGCCGCGGCGGCCCGCTCGGCCTCCGCGCGCAGAGCGGCGGCGGCCTCCTCGGCCGCCTCCCTGACCGACTCGGCCTGCTCCTCCGCCTCGGCGCGGATCCGCTCGGCCTCGGCCCGGGTGCGCTCCAGCGTCTCCTCGGCCTGGGTGCGCAGGGTCTGCGCCCGCTCCATGGCCTCGCCGCGGACCCGCTCGCTCTCGGCGGCCGCGCTGGTCCGCTGCTCCTCGGCGTCCGTACGCGCCTTGGTGAGCAGCTCCTCGGCGGTCTTCGCCGCCTCCTCGATCTGGCCGACGGCCTCGCGCCGCGCCTCGCCGCGGATCCGCTCGCCCTCGGCGATCGCCTCGGCCCGCAGCTGCTCGGCCTCGCCGCGCAGCCGGCGCGCCTCCTCCTGCAGCTCGACCGTCTTGGCGCGGTACTCCTTGGTGTCGTCCTTCGCCGAGCCCAGCAGCTCGTCGGCCTGCTCCTCGGCGGTGGACCGCAGCCGGTCCGCCTCGGCCTCCGCCTCACGGCGGATCCGCTCCGCCTCCTCGGCCGCCTTACGGGTGGTCTCCTGGGCGTCGGCCGACGCCTTGCTCAGGACCTCCTCGGCGGTCCGCGCGGCCTTGGCGAGCGCGGCGGCGGAGTCCTCGGCGGCGACCGTACGGGCCTTCTCCGAGGCCTCCGAGACCAGCTTCTCGGCCGCGGCGGTCGCCTCGCGCAGCTTCTCCTCGGCCTGCTCCTTGAGGCTCTCGGCCTCCTTGGTGGCCTCCCCGACCAGACGCGCGATCTCCGCCTTGGCGGTCCGGGTGCGCTGCTCGTTGACCGACTCGGCGGCGGCGAGCTGCTTCGCCGCCGACTCCTTGGCCTCGACCAGCGCCCGCTCGGCCTCCGCACGGGCCTCGCGCAGCTTCTCCTCGGCCTCCTGGAGGCGCTGCTCCGCGGCCCTGGACAGCTCGGCGGCCTGGCGGCGGGCCTGCTCCGTCTCGGCGGTGGTGCTCGAACGCAGCTGCTCGGCGTGGCTGGTGGCCTCCTGCGCCTGGCTGGAGGCGGCGGAAAGCAGCCGCTCGGCGTCCTTGCGGGCACGCAGCAGAATCGCTTCGGCCTCGGCACGGGCGGCCTCCGCCTCGGAACCGATCCGGCGCCGGGTCTCCTCGGCGACCCGGGCCGCCTCGGTCCGCGCGGCGGCCAGCGACTGCTCGGCCTCGGCGCGGGACTCCTCCATCAGCCGGCGGGCCTGCGACTCCGTACGGGCCCGCAGCTGCTCGGCCCAGGCCACGTTCTCGTTGACGTGCGACTCGACGGTCTGCCGGCGCTCGTTCAGCTCCTGGTCGAGCTGCTGGCGGCGCGTGACGGCCTCGGTGTGCAGCTCCGCCTGCAGCCGGGCCTGCTGCTCCGCGTGCTCCTGGAGGATGCGCTGGGTCTGGGCGCGGGCCTCGCGCAGCTCCCGCTCGGCGTCCTGGCGCAGCTGCTCGGCCTGTGCCTGGGCGTTCCGCAGCATCTGCTCGGCCTGATAGCCGATGTCCGCGCTGTCGTAGGCGGGCCGGGACGCGATGGTGCGGCGCGCCTCGTGGAGCTTGGCGCGCAACACCTCGACCTGGTAGCCGAGGTCCTCGGCGTGCTGGACGGCCTTCTCCCGCTCGGTCTTCAGCCGGTCCATCTCGGCTTCGAACCGCGAGAGATGGTCGTCTTCAGCTCGCTGGCTCTCCTGGCGTTCGTAGCCCCGCACTGCGCGGTCCCATCCGTCCCCTGGTCGCAACACTCCAACGAGCACGTCCTCAAGGCCGAGGACGGACCCCCGGGGAATCGGCGCAGATCGGACGACCCCGACATCCCGACTTCGGTGCCGCGCGCACGCGGCCCCGACCGGCCCCGGCCCGGAGCCGCCCACTCTACCGGGCCGGGAATCCGGAGGTCAGTGCTCCGCTGAGGAGTGGTCAGCCGAGGGCTTCGCCGAAGTGACCAGTTCCGTCAGGACGCCGTGGCAGTCCTTGGGGTGCAGGAAGGTGATGCGGGAGCCCATGGAGCCGATCCGCGGCTCGTCGTAGAGCACCCGGACCCCCTTGCCCCGGATGGCCTCGGCGTCGCCGTCCACGTCCGCCGTGCCGAAGGCGATGTGGTGCACGCCCTCGCCGTTCTTGGCGAGCCACTTGCCCACCGCCGAGTCCTCCCGGGTGGGCTCCAGGAGCTGGAGGTAGGAGGCGCCGCCGTCCGAGGTCTCGTTGATCTTGAGCATGGCCTCTCGGACGCCCTGCTCCTCGTTGACCTCTTCGTGGAAGACCTCGAAACCGTACGTGGCCTGGTAGAACGCGACGGTCTCGTCGAGGTTCCGGCAGGCGATTCCGATGTGGTCGATTCGCGTCAGCATTCCTCCAGTGCAGCGCCGCCCGGATGGTTACGCAACGTGCGCGCCGTCACACCGGCAGGCCGGTGACCGCGCGCGGCACCGCTCAGTACATTGGCGGTAAACCCTCGTTCACTCCTCATCCCAAGGGGCTGTGCCTCATGTCTGGAACGACCGGTACCACCGCAGTGATCGTCGCGGGCGCCCGCACGCCCATGGGTCGTCTGCTCGGCTCGCTCAAGTCCTTCTCGGGCGCCGATCTCGGCGGGTTCGCGATCAAGGCCGCCCTGGACCGCGCCGGCATCGGCGGCGACCAGGTGCAGTACGTGATCATGGGCCAGGTGCTCCAGGCGGGCGCCGGGCAGATCCCCGCCCGCCAGGCCGCCGTCAAGGCCGGCATCCCGATGAACGTCCCGGCCCTCACCATCAACAAGGTGTGTCTCTCCGGCCTGGACGCCATCGCGCTCGCCGCCCAGCTCATCCGCGCGGGCGAGTTCGACGTGATCGTCGCCGGCGGCCAGGAGTCCATGACCAACGCCCCGCACCTGCTGCCCAAGTCCCGCGAGGGCTACAAGTACGGCGCCATCGAGATGCTCGACGCCATGGCGTACGACGGTCTGACCGACGCCTTCGAGAACGTCGCCATGGGCGAGTCCACCGAGAAGCACAACACCCGCCTGGGCATCCCGCGCGACGTCCAGGACGAGATCGCCGCCCTCTCGCACCAGCGCGCCGCCGCCGCCCAGAAGAACGGCGTCTTCGAGGCCGAGATCACCCCGGTCGAGATCCCGCAGCGCAAGGGCGAGCCGGTCGTCTTCTCCCAGGACGAGGGCATCCGCGCCGAGACCACCGTGGAGTCCCTGGGCAAGCTCCGCCCGGCCTTCGCCAAGGACGGCACCATCACCGCCGGCACCTCCTCGCAGATCTCCGACGGCGCCGCCGCCGTCGTCGTGATGAGCAAGGCCAAGGCGGAGGAGCTCGGCCTGGAGTGGATCGCCGAGATCGGCGCCCACGGCAACGTGGCCGGCCCGGACAACTCGCTCCAGTCGCAGCCGTCCAACGCCATCCTGCACGCCCTCGGCAAGGAGGGCCTGGGCGTCGAGGACCTCGACCTCATCGAGATCAACGAGGCCTTCGCCGCGGTCGCCCACCAGTCAATGAAGGACCTCGGCGTGACCCCGGAAAGGGTGAACGTCAACGGTGGCGCCATCGCGCTCGGCCACCCCATCGGCATGTCCGGCGCCCGCGTGGTGCTGCACCTGGCGCTGGAGCTCAAGCGCCGCGGCGGCGGTGTCGGCGCGGCCGCGCTGTGCGGTGGCGGCGGCCAGGGCGACGCCCTGATCGTCAAGGTCCCCGGCAAGTAACCAGGCCCTCAGCAGGCCCAACCGGCAAGGAGCAGCTGCACATGGTGGACGTCCCCGCTCTGGTCGCCCAGGCACGGGAGGGCCGGCCGCGCGCCGTGGCCCGGCTCATCTCGCTCGTGGAGGGGGCGTCCCCGCAGCTGCGGGAGGTGATGGCGGCGCTCGCGCCGCTGACCGGCAACGCCTACGTGGTGGGCCTGACCGGTTCGCCCGGCGTCGGCAAGTCGACCTCGACCTCGGCGCTGGTCTCGGCGTACCGCCGGGCGGGCAAGCGGGTCGGCGTCCTGGCCGTCGACCCCTCCTCGCCGTTCAGCGGCGGCGCGCTGCTCGGCGACCGGGTGCGGATGTCGGAGCACGCCTCCGACCCGGGCGTCTACATCCGCTCCATGGCCACCCGCGGGCACCTGGGCGGCCTCGCCTGGTCCGCCCCGCAGGCGATCCGGGTGCTGGACGCGGCCGGCTGCGACGTGATCCTGGTGGAGACCGTGGGCGTCGGGCAGTCGGAGGTGGAGATCGCCTCCCAGGCCGACACCTCGGTGGTCCTGCTCGCCCCGGGCATGGGTGACGGCATCCAGGCCGCCAAGGCGGGCATCCTGGAGATCGGCGACGTGTACGTGGTCAACAAGGCCGACCGGGACGGCGCCGACGCCACCGCCCGGGAGCTCAACCACATGCTGGGCCTCGGCGAGGCGCGCGGCCCCGGCGACTGGCGCCCGCCGATCGTCAAGACGGTCGCGGCCCGCGGCGAGGGCGTCGACGAGGTGGTCGAGGCGCTGGAGAAGCACCGCGCCTGGATGGAGGAGCACGGCGTCCTGGCCGAGCGCCGCCGGGCCCGCGCGGCCCGCGAGGTCGAGACGATCACCATCACGGCCCTGCGCGAGCGGATCGGCGACCTGCACGGCGACCGGCGCCTGGACGCGCTCGCCGAGCGCATCACGGCCGGGGAGCTCGACCCGTACGCGGCCTCCGACGAGCTGACGGCGAGCCTGACGGGCCACTGAGCCCGCTGACGCCCACGGGAAAGGGCCCGGCACCTTATGTCAGGTGTCGGGCCCTCCGTATGTCATGTCGCCCTCGGATCAGGGCTTGCCCCTCCGGCCGCGCAGCTGCTCGGCGATGGGCTTGAGCGACTCGTGGAGGTCGCCGAGCGCCTCGGGGCTCAGCAGGTCGATGAAGTGCTTGCGGACGGACTCGACGTGGTGCGGAGCCACCTTGCGCATGGTCTCCATGCCGTGGTCCGTCAGTACGGCGTACAGACCGCGCCGGTCCGACTCGCAGTTCTCGCGCCGCACCAGCCCGGCGTTCTCCATCCGGGTGATCTGGTGCGAGAGCCGGCTCTTGGACTGGAGCGTCGCCGCGGCCAGGTCGCTCATCCGCAGCCGCCGATCGGCCGACTCGGACAGATTCACCAGAATCTCGTAGTCGTTCATGGTCAGGCCGAAGGGCTGGAGGTCCTTCTCCATCTGGTACGTCAGCATCCTGTTGACGTCGAGATAGGTGCGCCAGGCGCACTGCTCGGCGTCGGTGAGCCAGGGGGTGGCCGTCTCGGTCTCCATATATGGATTCTACCTAAGAAGTTGAAAACTTGACGAACTGGGAAGGTGTGACGCCGGGCACCCGGACCCGGCCCCCGAGTCCCGTTCGACGGGTGCAGACGTTCGAGGACGTCACACTCCGCAGACTACCGCTCACAGGCCGAAGCGACGTTGGAGGTCTCCGAGCTGTCCGGGAAGGCGCGGTACCTGGCCGAGCGGGCTCTGGCCGGAAGTGGGCGCCCCGTGGCCGCCCGGCACGCCCGGCTGGGCCCCCGGCTGGCCGATGGCGCGCTCCGGCATGAGGAGCTCCGTCGACTGCAGGAGCACCGTGCCGGCGCCGACGAACTCGAACTGGTGCTCCTCGCCCGAGGTGCCGCCCAGGCCCGTCAGGGCGCGGACGCCGCCCATCACGCCCGTCATGTAGCCGTGGTCGTAGTGGTGGCAGGGGGAGGGGCAGTCGGCCCAGCCGACCAGGGCCTGGGGGTCGACGCGGAGCGGGGGCTCCATGAACACCACCGGACCGTTGGAGGCGGCGACGAACTTGCCGGTGCCGATGAGGGTGACGAAGCCCGGCACGATCGACTGCTTCAGCGCCAGCGTCGGCTGGTAGGCGAGGAGATTGCCCGAACGGATCGTCAGGTTGCCCTCGTCGAGGTCGTACGAGTTGACGTCGAAGGCCCGGTCGGCGAGGAGCATCTTGCCGCTGCCTTCGGCCACCACCCAGTCGCTCGCGTGCAGCGGCGAGTGGAAGGAGGTGCGGACCAGGCGGTCGAGCCGGCCGTGGCCGATGCCGTTGAACTCGATGCGCCCGTAGTAGGCGATCATCTTGCCCTTCTGCAGGAACCACTGGGAGCCCTTGAGCTCCACGCAGAAGGTGTACGCGTTGACGTTGTCGTCGGACGGGAGGGAGTGCGGGTCGAGGACGACGGGACCGGTCACAGCTTCTCCTCCGAGGCCTGTACGTACACCGCGCCGCTCCCGCTCAGTTCCAGCTGGAACGCCTCGCCGGAGCCGCGGCCCACCATGTCGCGCCAGCCCAGCGCGGTGGAGAGCTTGTTGCGGACGTCGCCGTGGTGGGCGACATAGGCCTGGGGGTCCACGTGGACCGGGCGGCCGGGGGTGATGGGGAGTTCGATGACTCCGCCGTGGGCCATGACCGCGACCGAGCCGTGGCCCCTGAGCGTGGTGGTGAACAGGCCCTGGCCGGTGACCTGGCCGCGGACCATGCCCATGACGCCGCCCTGGGAGCCCAGGAACATGGTGCCCTGCTCCAGGGTGCCGTCGAAGGCCAGGAGGCGGTCCGCCTCGACGTACAGGGTGTCGCCGGTGAGGGCGATGACCTGGATGTGGTGGCCGCCGTGGCCGAACATCACGGTGCCGCTGCCCTCGACCGTCATCAGGGGGGTCGCCTCGCCGGCCACCCGGCGGCCGATCATCGACATCAGGCCGCCCTGGCCGCCGGCGATGTTCGGCGTGAAAGTGACGTCACCGCGGTAGGCGAGCATCGCGCCGCGCTGGCTGAACAGGCGCTGGCCCGGGATCACCTGGGCCTCGACCATCTTGGAGTTGATCTCGCGGAAGGGCATCAGACGTCGCCCCCGATCGTGTTCCGCTCGCTGGGCTGGACGTAGACGAGCCCGTCGCCCTCGAAGCGGATCTGGAAGGCCTCGCCGCCGCCCTCGCCGAGGAAGGTGCGGAAGGTCACACCGGACTGGAAGTGCTGCTGCAGGTTGCCCTGGTGGGCGATGTACGCGCCGGGGTCGACGTTCAGCGGGTACTGCGGGGTGACCCGGAGCACGACCGCGGGGCCGTCCGACATGATCGCGGCCTGGCCGGTGCCCTCGACGGTCGTGGTGAACAGGCCGTTGCCGGTGGCACCGCCGCGCAGTCCGGTGAAGGTGGTGCCGGTGCGCAGTCCGGCGTCGGTGCACAGCAGGTTGCTGGCCTCGACGTAGAGCTTGTCGCCGTGCAGTTGGACGAGGTTGATCTCGGAGGCGCGGTCGGCGAACCAGCAGGTGCCCTGCCCGCGGACCTCCATCACCTCCATCTGCTCGCCGGTGAGCCGGCGGGTCACCATGCCCCGCAGGCCCTCGCCGCCGCCGGACATCTTCTTGAAGGCCATCTGGCCGTCATAGGCGACCATCGAGCCGTTTTTCGCCTTCACCGCGTCGCCGGTCATGGACACGGCGAGCACTTTGCTGCCTTGGAGTCGGAACGTTGCCACGAAGGGAAGGTACTGGCCCCCCGGACAAAGGGACAGCAAAGTCGGCGTGCACAATGGAACGGCCCTTGTGCATCCGTTCACAAGATCGAACGAAGGTGACCCCTCCCGTGGACATCAAGACCGCCTCCTCCCTGCACCGGCTCCGACTCGTCTCGGCGCCGGAGGCCGTGTCGTTCCTGCTGCTGCTCGTCTGCTCGGTGCTCAAGCGGACGACGGACTTCAACGCGGTGCCGGTGATGGGCGCGATCCACGGCGTGCTCTTCGTCCTCTACGTGCTGTTCTGGCTGGACGCCTGGAACCGGACCAAGTGGAGCTTCGGCACGGCCGCCCTCTACTTCGTGCTCTCGGTGCTGCCGTTCGGCGGCTTCTTCGCCGAGCGCAAGCTCAAGCGCGAGGCCGAGGCCGCGGTCATCGCCTCCCGCGCCCGTCGCGAGGGTGTGGTGAACGCGTGATCGTCGCCTTCTCCGTGACTCCCCTCGGCGTGGGGGAGGAGGTCGGCGAGTACGTCGCCGACGCGGTCCGGGTCGTGCGCGAGTCGGGCCTGCCGAACCGCACCGACGCCATGTTCACCTCCATCGAGGGCGAGTGGGACGAGGTGATGGACGTCGTGAAGCGCGCCGTCGCCGCCGTCGAGGCGCGCGCCCCGCGCGTCTCGGTCGTCCTGAAGGCCGACATCCGGCCCGGCGTCACCGACGGTCTGAACGCCAAGGTCGCGACGGTGGAGCGGCACCTCGGCGCCTGAGCGCGCGCACAGCCCCCGGTCCCGCTCAGGGCCGGGGGCTTCGTCATGCCGTCCGACTTCATGCCTGCCGTCTTCGCCCGCGGTCTTCATGCCTGCCGTCTTCGCGGCTTCCGTCTTCAGGGCTTCCGTCTTCATGCCCTCCGTCTTGAGCGACTGCTCAAGACTCGCTACTGTCCCTCTTGAGCGGTCGCTCAAAACGGCGCTCATCAGGGGGGATGGGGTATGGGGCTGTATGTCGAGGCGCGGGTGCGCACCGACCCGGACACGCTCTGGGAGCGGACCCAGGAGCCGGCGCAGCATCAGCGCTGGGACCTGAGGTTCACCGAGATCGCGTATCTGCCGGTTGCCGAGGGGGAGCCGCGGCGGTTCCGGTACGCGACTCGGGTCCTGCCCTTCCTGGCCGTCGCCGGCACCGGTGTCTCCGCGGGGGAGCGCCACCGGGCCGGCGGCGACCGGGTCTCCGCCCTCCGGTTCGCCTCGCCGCATCCGCTCTCCCTCCTCGCCGAGGGCAGCGGCTACTGGCGGTACGTGCCCGACGGGGGCGGCGTCCGGTTCCTCACCGGCTACGACTACCGGCCGCGCTGGGGCCGCTTCGGACGGGTCGCCGACCGACTCGTCTTCCGGCCGCTCATGGGGTGGGCCACGGCCTGGTCCTTCGACCGGCTGCGACTGTGGTGCGAGCACGGGGTGACCCCCGAGCGCGCCCGCGGGTACTGGCTGCTCGAATCCGCCGCCCGGGTGCTGGCGGTGGCCCTGCCCGCCGCTGCGGCCTCCCTGGCACCGGGTGCCGTCTCGCCCGCCGCCGTGCCGCTCACCGTCCTCGGGCTCGTCGCCGCCCTGCTCGTACCGCCGTCCCCGCGCACACCCGCCGCGCGCCGCTGTCTGCGTACCCCGCCGTCCCGGAGCCGTGCGCCGCGGCTCCTCGCCACCCTGGAGAAGCCGTGAGCTCGATCTTCCGTACCGCCATGGGGGAAGCCGCCTTCGGGCGGCTGCACCCGGAGCTGCAGCGCCGGTTCTCCGTCGGGCTCGCGAGCGGCGAGCTGTGCGTCGGGCGGGGGGTCATGGAGCGCATCTGGCGCCGGCGCGGGGCGCTGGGGCCGCTGGTCCGGCCGTTCCTCGCGCTCGGCGGGACCCGCAACATCCTGCTGCCGCGCACCGGCCGCGACGTGCCCTTCACCATCGAGAACGTGCCGTACCTCGACTCGTTCGGGCGCGAGACCGTCACCTTCGTGCGGACCTTCGCGCTGCCCGGCGGGCCCCGCCGCTTCGACGCGACGATGGTGCACAGCCCCGAACGCGGCTGTGTGCTCGACTACCTGGGCACCCATCAGCACCTGGCGAGCGAGCTGCGCATGACCGCCGAGCCGGACGGCTCGCTGCTCATCCGCTCCGGCGAACACCGCTTCCGCGAAGGCCCGGTGGACCTGCGGGTGCCCGAACTCCTCGGCGGCCAGGCCGAGGTGCGGGAGTCCTTCGACGAGCGCACCGGGCGCTTCCGCATCCGGGTCCGTGTGGTCAACCGGTACGTCGGGCCGCTGTTCGGCTACGAGGGGTCCTTCGCCGCCGAGTACGCCCCGGTCCGGGAGCGCGGGGTGCGGCCGGGGCTGCGCCCGGTGCGCGAGGAGGTGCGGGCGTGAGCGCGCAGGACACCCGGGAGCGGCTCATGGCCGGGGCGCTGCGCACCCTCGTCGAGCAGGGGATCGCCAAGACCTCGGCCCGTGCGGTCGCCGCGGCCGCCGGCGTCAACCAGGCGCTGATCTTCTACCACTTCGGCTCGGTCGACGAGCTCCTCGCCGCGGCCTGCCGCCATGGTGCCGAGCAGCGGGTCGCCCGGTACCGGGAGCGGCTCGACGCGGTCGGCAGCCTCTCCGAACTCCTCGCGTTCGGGCGGGAGATGCACGCGGAGGAGCGGGCGGCCGGACAGGTCGCCGTGCTCGGGCAGCTGCTCGCCGGGGCGCAGACCCACGAGCGGCTCGCGCCCGCGACGGCCGCCGGGCTGGAGCTGTGGATCGTCGAGATCGAGCGGGTGCTCCGGCGGGTGCTCGCCGGCGGGCCGGTCGACGGGCTGGTCGACCCGGCCGGGCTCGCCCGGGCCGTCGCCGCGTCCTTCGTGGGCATGGAGCTGTACGAGGGGGTCGATCCGGACGGTGCCGGAGCCGCCCTCGACACGCTCGAACAACTGGGCGGCCTGATGGCCGCGCTGGACGAGCTGGGGCCGGTGGCACAGAAGGCCGTGCGCTACGCGCTGCGCCGGAAGAGTGGCGTTCCGTAAAAACCCCCGCTCGGCCGAAGCTCGGCCGCTTCCAGTCGACACGCCGATGAATGTCCCTTTTTGTGGGGCTTATCGACCCGTTCGACGACAGCTGGAGGCACCGTGCGGCCGGGAGGCTACGACTACGACACCTACAGCCGACTCGCCGGTCCCCTCACGGAACCGGACCCGGCCGCCTACAGGGTGCAGTACCGAAGTCTGCTCTCGAAGGAGCCGCACCGAATACGAGCCGTCCTCCTCATGGGGCTCGCGCCCCTGCTCTCCGCGCTGCTCCTGGCCTACCTCGTCTGGCCGAGCCACTGGACGGTCCGCGAGGGCGACGACCGCTGGCGGGTCCCGTACGACACCGTGATGCTCGTGTCGATCGGGCTCATCTGCTTCTTCATGCTGGTGAACGTCACCTCGATCGCGCACGCCACCCTCGTCGCCCGCGACCCGATACCCGTGTACCCCGAGAAGGGCACCCGGGTCGCCTTCCTCACCACCTACGTGCCCGGCAAGGAACCGCTCACCATGGTCCGCGCCACCCTCGAAGGCGCGGTCCGCCTGGTGCACGAGGGGCCGCTCGACGTGTGGCTGCTCGACGAGGGCGACGACGCCGCGGCGAAGGCCCTCTGCGAGGAGCTCGGCGTCCGGCACTTCACCCGCGCCGGCGTCCCCGAGTGGAACCGCAGGAAGGGCGTCCACAAGGCCCGCACCAAGCACGGCAACTACAACGCCTGGCTCGCCATGCACGGCGACGGCTACGACTTCTTCGCCTCCGTCGACACCGACCACGTGCCGCTGCCGAACTTCCTGGAGCGGATGCTCGGCTACTTCCGCGACCCCGACGTGGCCTTCGTCGTCGGACCGCAGGTGTACGGCAACTACACCTCCGCCGTCACCAAGGCCGCCGAGTCCCAGCAGTTCCTCTTCCACGCGCTCATCCAGCGGGCCGGCAACCGCTACCGCGCGCCCATGTTCGTCGGCACCAACAACATCGTGCGGATCTCCGCCCTCAAGCAGGTCGGCGGCCTGTACGACTCGATCACCGAGGACATGGCCACCGGCTTCGAGCTGCACCGCCGCCGCAACCCGGTGACCGGGCGCTTCTGGCGCTCGGTCTACACCCCCGACGTGCTCGCGGTGGGCGAGGGACCGGCCTCCTGGACCGACTTCTTCACCCAGCAGCTGCGCTGGTCCCGCGGCACCTACGAGACGCTGCTCAGGCAGTACTGGAAGGCTCCCTTCCGCACCCCGCCGGGCCGGCTGCTCAACTACACGCTGATGCTGGTCTACTACCCGATGACGGCCGTCAACTGGTTCCTCGGCATCCTCAGCTGCGTGCTGTTCCTGTGGCTCGGCGCCTCCGGCACCCAGGTCTCCTCCGCCGTCTGGCTGATGATCTACAGCGACGCCGTCGCCCTCCAGATCGGCCTCTACCTGTGGAACCGGCGCCACAACGTCTCGCCCCACGAACCCGAGGGCTCCGGCGGCCTGGCCGGCATGGCGATGTCCGCGCTCTCCGCGCCGATCTACCTCAAGTCCCTCGGCTCCGCGGTGCTGCGCACCCGCGGCCGCTTCGTCGTCACCCCCAAGGGCGGCGAGGCCAGCCCCGACCGCCTGCTCACCTTCCGCATCCACCTCTACTGGGCGGCCGTGCTCATCGCCTCCCTGGTCGCCTCCGTCCACTTCGGGCACACCCACGCCGCCATGCGCACCTGGGCGGCCCTCGCCCTCGTCATCACCCTCGCGCCGCTCGCGATCTGGACCTTCACCAGCCTGCGCGACAGGCGCCGGCACCGGGTCCGCGCACAGGCCAGGGCCAGGGCCCGGGCCCGTGGCCGGACCGACGCCGCCGAGGGCGTCACCCTCGTGGCCACCCCCGCGAAGCCCGCGCCCACCACCACGCCCGCGCCCACGACGACCGGAGGGAACTGAGCCATGGCCTACCGGCCGTCCAAGCAGTTCAAGAAGACCCTGCTCGGCAGCGGCGCCGTCCTCGTCCTGGCGGCGCTCAACGCCCCGGCCGCGGTCTCCTTCGCCACCGAGAAGTACCACGCGTACAAGATCGCCCAGCCCGGCTACAAGAAGGCCTACGGCTCGTGGGCGGTGGTGGACGTCCCCGACCAGTACCGGATCAACGCCATCCACGCGGCCCTGCTGCACACCGGCAAGGTGCTCCTGATCGCCGGCTCCGGCAACAACCAGAAGAAGTTCGACGCCGGCACCTTCGAGACCATCCTCTGGGACCCGGTGAAGAACACCTTCAAGAAGATCCCCACCCCCGAGGACTTCTTCTGCTCCGGCCACACCGCGCTGCCCGACGGGCGGCTCCTCGTCGCCGGCGGCACCGCCCGCTACGAGGTCCTCGACGGCGAGGTGAAGAAGGCCGGCGGCGGCATGCGGGTCAAGAACGAGAGCCCCGACAAGGCCGTCACCCTGAAGAAGGGCACCGTCTTCCGCTCCCCGTCCGGGGTCGAGTACGTCTCCAAGACCGATGTCACCGTCCCCAAGGCCAAGCGCGAGTTCGAGATCTCGTACTTCAAGTCCGGCCAGATGAAGCCCTGGAAGACCAAGGTCACCGCGGCCGAGGCACGGGTCTTCGTGGAGGCCGTGAAGGAGGGCCCGCAGGCGCTGACCACCGAGGCCGCCCAGTACGAGGTGGTCGGGCTCAAGGGCGAGGAGGCCGACAACGTCTACGGCCTCGCGCAGAAGCTCACCACCGAGAAGCAGGACTTCCAGGGCATCAAGGCCGCCTACGAGTTCGACCCCAAGGCGGAGCGGTACATCCCCGTCGCGCCCATGAAGGACGCCCGCTGGTACCCGACCCTGGTCACCCTGGAGGACGGGAAGGTCCTCGCCGTCTCCGGGCTCAACGACGTCGGCGACGTCGTCCCCGGAGACAACGAGATCTACGACCCCGAGACCAAGAAGTGGTCCAAGGGCCCCTTCCGCTACTTCCCCACCTACCCCTCGCTCTTCCTCACCAAGGGCGGCAAGCTCCTCTACACCGGCTCCAACGCCGGTTACGGCCCCGCCGACAAGGGGCGCGAGCCGGGCCTGTGGGACCTGAAGAAGAACGCCTTCACCAAGCTGGGCGGGCTCAGCGACCCCGACCAGCTGGAGACCTCCGCCTCCCTGCTGCTGCCGCCCGCCCAGCAGCAGAAGGTGATGGTCCTCGGCGGCGGCGGGGTCGGCGAGTCACCGGCCTCCACCGCCCGCACCTCGATCGTCGACCTGTCCAAGGACAGCCCGGTCTTCCGCGACGGCCCCGCCCTGCCGCAGGGCACCCGCTACCTCAGCAGCGTGCTCATGCCCGACGACACCGTCTTCACCAGCGGCGGCTCCGGGGACTACCGCGGCCGCAGCGGCAGCGACATCCTCAAGGCCCAGTTCTACGACCCCAGGACCAACGCCTTCAACGAGGCGGCCGAACCCACCGTCGGCCGCAACTACCACTCCGAGGCGCTGCTGCTGCCCGACGGCCGGGTCGCCACCTTCGGCTCCGACCCGCTCTTCGACGACGCCGACAACACCAAGCTCGGCACCTTCGAGCAGCGCATCGAGGTCTTCACCCCGCCCGCCCTGTACCGCGGCGGCGACAACCGGCCGGTGCTCGGCGAGGGCCCGCAGGAGCTCGACCAGAACGGACGCGCGACCTTCAAGACCAAGGACGCCGCCCGGATCGCCACGGCCCGGCTGATGCGGCCCAGCGCCGTCACCCACACCACCGACGTCGAACAGCGCTCGGTGGAGCTCGGCCTGACCAAGGACCCGGACGGGGTGACCGTCACCGTCGAGGTCCCGAAGGACCGCACCCTGGTGCCGCCCGGCTGGTACATGCTCTTCGTCACCGACCAGGACGGGATCCCGTCCGAGGCCAAGTGGGTCCAGGTGGGGCAGGGCTGAGGCCGGCTCAGGCCTTCGCGCGGCGGGCCAGCCCGAGCGCGTAGTCCGGCCACCACGTCCCGGCGGCCGGGCCGCCCCGGCAGGGGCCGTCCGAGTCGCCGGGACGCTTGATCCACAGATAGGCGTCGACCAGCTCGTCCCCGGTCCGGTCCGTCGGCGGCACGCCGAGCGCCCGGCCCGGGGGATTGCACCAGCCCTCCGGCCGGTCGCCCGGGAGCGGACCGTCGCCGTTGCGGCTGGTGTCCACGGTGAAGTGGGTGCCGCCGAGCAGCCGGGAGAGCCCGGCGCCGAAACCGCGCACCACGTCGTTGGTCTGGAAGTTGGACACGTTCAGCGCGAAGCCGTCGGCCCTGGCGATGCCCGCCCGCCGCAGCGGCTCCACCAGCTTCTCCGGGCGCTCGATCCAGGCCGGGTTGCCCGCGTCCAGATAGACCCGGGTGCGCGGCTGCCGCTTGAACCGCTCCACCGCCTCCGCCAGCAGCTGCAGCCGCTCCTCGTGGTACTCCGCGGGGGTGCAGCCGTCCACGATGTGCGGCACCGCGTCCGGCTCCAGGATCACCACGGCGGGGGCGTCGCCGATGGCCGAGGCGAAGCGATCCACCCAGCTCCGGTACGCCTGGGCGTCGTGCGCCCCGCCCGCCGAGTACATGCCGCAGTCGCGGTGCGGGATGTTGTACGCGACGAACAGCACCGTCCGCAGATCGGGCGCCGCGCCCTTCACCGCCTTCGTCACGTCCGGTACGGGATCGTCGCCGGCCGGCCAGTCGGCGACCGGCCGCTCCGCGATCCGCTTCATGATCCTGGCGTCCTCGGTCCGGCCCTGCGCCTCGTACTGCCGGACCTGCCGAGCCGCGTCGCTGTCCGGGTCCACCCAGAAGGGCGAGCCGCCCGTGGGAGGCGCCGCCTCACCGCGCGAGGCGGGCGGCCCGACGGGGGAGACGGGCTCGTCGTCGCCGCAGCCGCCGAGCAGCAGGGCGGCGGCGAGGGCAAGGGCGACGGCGGTGACGGAGCGACGGGACATCCGGCCCCCAGGGTCGGGATACGGGAGTGCGTGAGCGTGCGTCGGACGAGCGAGCCTGAAGGGACAGACCCGGGCCATCCTGGCATAACGGTCAGTCGGTGTCCGGCTGCGACACCGCCAGGGCGATCCCCAGCGGCGTCCGCTCGTACAGCACCTGGTGGCCGTAGCGGCGCGAGGTCAGCAGCCCGGCCGCCCGCAGCACCGCCAGGTGCGCCGACACGGAGGAGGGCGCGAGCCCCAGCCGGTGGGCCAGCGCCGTCGTCCCGGCCGGCTCCTCCAGCGCGCACAGCACATCCGCCCGCGCCCGGCCGAGCAGCCGCGCCAGCGCGTCCGGCGTCCGGTCGCGGGCCTCGGTCCACAGCCCGCCGATGCCCCGCGCCGGATACGCCACCGTCGGCTGCCACGGCGGATCGAAACCGCTCACCACGTCCGGCCAGGTGAACACCGACGGCATCAGCACCAGACCCTGGCCGTCCAGGGCCCGCACATGCTCGCCGTGGTAGTCCACCGTCAGCGTCGAACTCTCCTCCGCCCAGCGGAAGGCCGGGTGCAGCTCGGTCAGCAGCCGTTCGAGACCCCCCTCGGCCAGCCGCCGCGAGTGATAGGCCACGTCCGCCTCGAGCAGCGCCCGCAACCGCGGCCACTCCGGCTCGATCAGCGCCTCCCAGGCCCGTTCCAGCAGACCGGCGAGCCGCTCCAGGGACCCGGCCGGATCCGCCAGCATCCGCCGGCCCTCCGCGCTCCCCGCCGCCCCCGGCGTCTCGGCGAGCGCCCGCCGGAAGTCGACCAGGGCGAGGGCCGGGTCGGTCGCCCGCACGGCAGCGATCTCCTGCTCGAAGCCGGCCGTGGCCCCGATCGGCGGCGGATAGAGGAAGTCCGGGCTGTGCCCCCGCAACGGCATCAGCAGGTGCAGCGGCGCCAGGTCCACCCCGGCCGCCGCGTCCGCGATCCGCCGCAGCCACGGCAGGTGGTACCCCTGCTGCCGAGGCCGCGCGAGCACCCGCACCGCGCAGTGCGTCTCCCACAGCGGCGAGATCGCGAAGCGGATCCGCAACGGGTCGGCCTCGCCGAAGTGCAGGTGGTACGGCATGGGGACGACTCCGCTGCGGAACATTCGGCTGGAGCCGAAAGTCTAGGGCCGGACCACCGGGGGCGGCACGCTGCTCCCATGCCCACGAACGACACCCGGGCGCCGTCGGCGGTGCCCGCGCCCGCCCCTGCCCGGGAGCCCGAAGCCGCCGCCCCCGGATACGCCGCCGTCCTCGCCGTCCGCGAGTTCCGCTTCGTCTTCGTCGCCCACCTCCTCTCCCTCCTCGGCGTCGTCGTCAGCGAGCTCGCGCTCACCGTGCTCGTCTACGACCTCACCCGCTCCCCGCTGCTGTCCTCCCTCACGTTCGCCCTCGGCTTCCTGCCCTACCTCCTCGGCGGGACCCTGCTCGCCGGGCTCGCCGACCGCCACCCGCCCCGCCGGGTGCTCGTCGTCTGCGACCTGGTCTGCGCCGGGTGCGTCGCGCTCATGGTGGCGCCGGCCACCCCCGTCGCCGCCCTGCTCGTGCTGCGCTGCGCCGTCGCCGCCGTCGCGCCCGTCTTCAACGGGACCCGGATCGCGACCCTCGCCGACATCCTGGGCGAGGGCGAGCTCTTCGTGCTCGGGCGCTCGCTGCTGCGGATCGTCTCGCAGGGCGCCCTGCTCGCCGGGTTCGGCGTCGGCGGACTGCTGCTCAGCGTGCTCACCCCGCGCGGCGCCATCGCCGTCACCGCCGCCACCTTCCTGCTCTCCGCGCTGCTCCTGCGCCTCGGCACCGCCCGCCGCCCCGCCCGTGCCCCCGAGCGGCGCGAGGGCATCGGGGCCACCTGGGGCGTGCTGCGGGACCGGCGGGTCCGGGCGCTGATGCTGCTGTTCTGGGTGCCGCCGCTCTTCTTCGTCGTGCCGGAGGCGCTCGCCGCCCCGTACGCCGCCGAGATCGGCGTCTCCACCGCCGCCCTCGGCCTGCTCATGTGCGCGCTGCCCGTCGGCACCATCCTCGGCGAGCTCCTGGCCGGCGCCGCCCTGAGCGCGGCCACCCGCTCCCGGCTGGTGTACCCGCTGCTCCTGGCCGGCTTCCTGCCCTTCCTGCTGTACGGGCTGCGCCCCGGCCTCGCGCTCGCGGCCCTCGCGCTCTTCCTGGCCGGGGCGGCCGGCGCGTACAGCCTGGGGCTCGACGCCTGGTTCGTCGCCGCCGTCCCCGAGCGGCAGCGCGGCCGGGCGATGACCCTGATGACCGCGGGCATGATGACCGTGCAGGGCGTCGGCATGGCCGGCGCGGGGCTCGCCGCCGAGTTCGCGCCGGTGCACACCGTGGTCGCGGGCACCGGGATCCTCGCGACGCTCTGCCTGCTCGGGCTGGTCCTGGAGGCCAAGGCGACCGAAAGGCGAGACGCGGCTGACCGTCATATGACCAGTGGGTAAGGTCGACGCGTGCCGAAGCCGCTCAGTCTCCCCTTCGACCCCATCGCCCGCGCCGACGAACTCTGGCAGCGGCGCTGGGGTCCGGTCCCCTCGATGGCCGCGATCACCTCGATCATGCGCGCCCACCAGATCCTGCTGGCCGAGGTGGACGCGGTCGTCAAGCCGTACGGGCTGACCTTCGCCCGCTACGAGGCGCTGGTGCTGCTCACCTTCTCCAAGGCCGGCGAGCTGCCGATGTCCAAGATCGGCGAGCGGCTCATGGTGCACCCCACCTCGGTGACCAACACGGTGGACCGCCTGGTGAAGTCCGGCCTGGTCGCCAAGCGCCCCAACCCGAACGACGGCCGGGGCACCCTCGCCACCATCACCGACAAGGGCCGCGAGGTGGTCGAGGCGGCCACCCGGGACCTGATGGAGATGGACTTCGGCCTCGGGGTGTACGACGCCGAGGAGTGCGGCGAGATCTTCGCGATGCTGCGGCCGCTGCGGGTCGCGGCGCACGACTTCGACGAGGGCTGACCGGCCCGGAAGCGGGCAGACCCCCGCGAAAGATCGCCCCGAAGGTGCCGTTACGCTCGACGGCATGAAATCCAGCGTGCTGACCCGCTACCGCGTCATGGCCTACGTGACCGCCGTCATGCTCCTGATCCTGTGCGCGTGCATGGTCGCCAAGTACGGCTTCCACACCGGTGAGGACCTGACCTTCGCGGTCTCCCAGGCCCACGGTGTGCTCTACATCATCTACCTGATCTTCGCCTTCGACCTGGGCTCCAAGGCCAAGTGGCCGTTCGGGAAGCTCCTGTGGGTGCTGGTCTCCGGCACCATCCCGACCGCCGCCTTCTTCGTCGAGCGCAAGGTCGTCCGGGAGACGCTTCCGCTGGTCAGCGGTGCGCAGCCGGTTCCGGCCAAGGTCTGAGCCGAAGCCCCGCACGGATGTGCGGGGCTTTGCCATCGACATTTACTAGGACGTCCTAGTAAATTCGAAGCATGGACGCTGACGCGATCGAGGAAGGCCGCCGTCGCTGGCAGGCCCGTTACGACAAGGCCCGCAAGCGCGACGCCGACTTCACCACGCTCTCCGGCGACCCCGTGGAGCCGGTCTACGGCCCGCGCCCCGGGGACAGCTACGAGGGGTTCGAGCGCATCGGCTGGCCCGGTGAGTACCCCTTCACCCGCGGACTGCACCCGACCGGCTACCGCGGCCGGACCTGGACCATCCGCCAGTTCGCCGGCTTCGGCAACGCCGAGCAGACCAACGAGCGCTACAAGATGATCCTGGCCGCCGGCGGCGGCGGGCTCTCGGTCGCCTTCGACATGCCGACCCTGATGGGCCGCGACTCCGACGACCCGCGCTCGCTCGGCGAGGTCGGCCACTGCGGTGTCGCCATCGACTCCGCCGCCGACATGGAGGTCCTGTTCAAGGACATCCCGCTCGGCGACGTCACCACCTCCATGACGATCAGCGGCCCCGCCGTGCCCGTCTTCTGCATGTACCTCGTCGCCGCCGAGCGCCAGGGCGTCGACCCGGCCGTCCTCAACGGCACGCTGCAGACGGACATCTTCAAGGAGTACATCGCGCAGAAGGAGTGGCTCTTCCAGCCCGAACCGCACCTGCGCCTCATCGGCGACCTGATGGAGCACTGCGCGGCCGGCATCCCCGCGTACAAGCCGCTCTCGGTCTCCGGCTACCACATCCGCGAGGCCGGGGCGACGGCCGCGCAGGAGCTCGCGTACACCCTCGCGGACGGCTTCGGCTACGTCGAGCTCGGCCTCTCCCGCGGCCTCGACGTGGACGTCTTCGCGCCCGGCCTGTCCTTCTTCTTCGACGCGCACCTCGACTTCTTCGAGGAGATCGCCAAGTTCCGCGCCGCCCGCCGGATCTGGGCCCGCTGGATGAAGGAGGTCTACGGCGCCAAGACCGACAAGGCGCAGTGGCTGCGCTTCCACACCCAGACCGCCGGTGTCTCGCTCACCGCGCAGCAGCCGTACAACAACGTCGTGCGCACCGCGGTCGAGGCCCTGTCCGCGGTCCTCGGCGGCACCAACTCGCTCCACACCAACGCCCTCGACGAGACCCTCGCGCTCCCCAGCGAGCAGGCCGCCGAGATCGCCCTGCGCACCCAGCAGGTGCTGATGGAGGAGACCGGCGTGGCCAACGTGGCCGACCCGCTGGGCGGCTCCTGGTACGTCGAGCAGCTCACCGACCGGATCGAGGCCGACGCCGAGAAGATCTTCGACCAGATCAAGGAGCGCGGTCTGCGCGCCTACCCGGACGGCAAGCACCCGATCGGCCCGATCACCTCCGGCATCCTGCGGGGCATCGAGGACGGCTGGTTCACCGGCGAGATCGCCGAGTCGGCCTTCCGCTACCAGCAGTCCCTGGAGAAGGGCGAGAAGCGCGTCGTCGGCGTCAACGTCCACCACGGCTCGGTCACCGGCGACCTGGAGATCCTGCGGGTCAGCCACGAGGTCGAGTGGGAGCAGGTCCGCGTCCTCGGCGAGCGCAAGGGCCGCCGCGACGACGCGAAGGTCAAGGCCTGCCTGGACGCGATGCTGACCGCGGCCCGGGACGGCTCCAACATGATCCCCCCGATGCTGGACGCGGTCCGCGCGGAGGCCACGCTCGGCGAGATCTGCAACGTCCTGCGCGACGAGTGGGGCATCTACACGGATCCCGCCAACTTCTAGGCGCGCCGGCCCTCGCGGCAGCCCCGGCAGCAGAGCGCCCCCCGCACAACGGCGTGCGGGGGGCGCTCTCGTCTGCTGCCGGGCCCCCGTCCGTCTCCTCCGCGGGTCCTACTGCTCCGCCGCCATCGCGAGGCCGCCGAGCAGCAGGGCCGTCAGCCGCTGCACCCAGGCCTCGTCCACCGGCTCCGCGCTGACCAGCGCCCGGTGCACCACCGCGCCCGCGACCACGTCGAAGATGAGGTCGTCGATCGCCTCCACGGTCAGCGGGTCGCGCTCCCGGGGCAGTTCGCCCCGCTCCTGGGCGCGCTGGCGGCCCTCCAGGACGAGGCGCTTCTGGCGGTCCACGATCGAGGCGCGGATGCGCTCGCGCAGCGGCTCGTCGCGGGTGGACTCGGCGACCACCGCCATCAGGGCGGTCTTGGTCTCGGGGCGCTCGAGGAGCGCGGCGAACTGGAGCACCACGTGGGCGATGTCGGCCTGGAGGGAACCCCGGTCGGGCAGTTCGAGTTCGTCGAAGAGGACGGCGACGGCGTCCACCACGAGTTCGTTCTTGTTGGCCCAGCGCCGGTAGAGCGTGGTCTTGGCGACCCCGGCGCGGGTGGCGACGTCGCCCATCGTCAGCTTGGACCAGCCCAGCTCCACCAGCGCCGCCCGGGTCGCCACCAGGATGGCCGTGTCGGCCTCGGCGGAACGGGGGCGTCCGGATCGGGCGCGGGAGCGGGTGCGGCTACACATGGGTGTCGACCATACCCGCCGGTAGGTATTGCGCCAGGGGGTGGAGATGTGAGCCAGTTCACCACCCCGGCCTCCCCACGGCCGGGGCGGGAGGATTACGCTACGACCCGTAGCGAAAGGCTTTGAGCGGCCGCCTCGCGACAACCACCGCGCCGGGTGGGGACCCGGCGCAGACGAACAGGGACCGTGTCGTCCTCCCGCGGACGGCACGGTTCAGCCATGGCTTACCGGTAACGCGCGCGGAAGGGGGAGGATGTAGGCATGCAGCCCCGAAACATGTCCATGAGCGGCGTCGTCGACCTCGCCGCGGTGAAGGCGGCCGGAGAGGCCAAGGCGAAGGCGGAGCAGGCGCGCGCCGAGGCCGCGCGGCAGGGCGGGACGCCCGCCGTCGCCCCCTCCGCCCTGGTGATCGACGTCGACGAGGCGGGCTTCGAGCGCGATGTGCTCCAGCGTTCCGCCGAGGTCCCGGTCGTCATCGACTTCTGGGCCGAGTGGTGTGAGCCCTGCAAGCAGCTCGGCCCCCTTCTCGAGCGCCTCGCCGTCGAGTACAACGGGCGCTTCCTGCTCGCCAAGGTCGACGTCGACGCCAACCAGATGCTGATGCAGCAGTTCGGCATCCAGGGAATTCCGGCCGTTTTCGCGGTGGTCGCCGGTCAGGCCCTGCCGCTCTTCCAGGGTGCGGCCCCCGAGGCGCAGATCCGCGAGACCCTCGACCAGCTGGTCATGGTCGCCGAGGAGCGCTTCGGCCTCACCGGCATCCAGGTCGACCCGAACGCCCCGGGCGCCGCGGGCGGCGAGGGTGCCCCCGCGCCGGTCGGCCCGTACGACGCCCTGCTCGAGGCGGCCATGTCCGCGCTCGACGCGGGTGACATGGCCGGTGCCGTCCAGGCGTACAAGAACGTGCTCGCCGACGACCCCCAGCACCCGGAGGCCAAGCTGGGGCTCGCCCAGGCCGAGCTGCTCGCCCGGGTGCAGTCGATGGACCCGCAGGCGGTGCGCAAGGCCGCGGCCGACGCTCCGGCCGACGTCGCCGCCCAGATCGCCGCCGCCGACCTGGATCTGGTGGGCGGTCATGTCGAGGACGCCTTCGGCCGGCTGGTCGACACCGTGCGCCGCACGGCGGGCGACGACCGCACCGCGGCCCGGCTGCGGCTGCTGGAGCTGTTCGAGGTGATCGGTGCCGACGACCCCCGGGTCACGGCGGCCCGGCAGGCCCTGGCGAGGGCGCTGTACTGAGCCGGTCGCCCCGGGCGTACGGGGACGATTTGGCGACACAGTGACATTCGGCGGCCGCGCTTTACCAAAACTTGGTAATCGCGGCCGCTGTTACTTGCAGTAAATCGAACCCGGATTTCTGTCCGGATTTCTCCCTTCTTCTCACCTTTTCTCGCCTCACGCGACGGCACCCTGTGTGGCGGTCCGGTGCCGGCCCGTCGTGTCGTGGTTATCAGGCCGTTACTAGTGAGTAACGAACCCCCTTGTGCGGGCGCCCGGAATGGACCACGATCGGCGACGCTCGGTCCGATGCCGCACCAGTGGCAGCGGGTCCCCACCGAGCGGGCCGGCGGCGGTGCCGTCGGTCGTGGACAGGGGGGTTCCTGCTCTGCCGGCAGGGCCTGTCCAATCCGGCCGCGCGCACGGTGTGGCCAGTGGTTGTCGCTCGGGGGTGATCGCCGGTGATTCGGACGTGCGTCGTGCCGCCTGAGCCCTCGGCGCTCCCCTTCCCGAGGACGTAGCACTTCTCCCATCCCAGGACGGGCCCTGGGCCCATCCGGAGATGTACGTCCGAGAAGGAGGAATTCTCATGAAGTCCCAGGTTCGTGGCGGGACCAGATGGAAGCGGTTCGCCGTCGTCATGGTGCCGAGCGTGGCCGCGACGGCCGCGATCGGTGTCGGCCTGGCCCAGGGCGCGCTCGCCGCGTCCTTCAGCATCTCCGGCCAGGAGTTCAAGGTGAAGGCCGACAGCCTCGTCGGCAAGGACTTCGTCCAGTACGGCAGCGTCGACGCCGGTAAGGACCTCGAGGGCAAGGACTTCGCGGCCCCGGTCGCCGTGTCCGGCTTCTCCGAGGCCTGGATCAGCAACATGTGCCAGTCCGTCGTGACGCCGAACGTCCCGTTCGTCGGCGACGTCACGCTGGTGCTGAAGGCCGGCACCGAGAACAACAAGCCGGTCTACGCGAAGGACATCTACCTGGATGTCAGCGAGCTGAAGGCCGACGCCGAGTTCGGCAACATCGACATCGGTGTCGCCGCCGGCAAGCTCGCCAAGGCGGACGGCAAGCCGGGCATCCAGCCGGGCACCAAGGCCAACCCGTACGGCTTCGGCCAGCGTGCCGAGGACGCCAAGCTGAGCAACGTCCACCAGAAGGCGTGGGCCACCACCGCCGCGACCTTCAAGCTGCCGAACCTCGACCTTTCCCTGCACCGGGGCAAGGGCGCCGGGGTCGAATGCTACTGATGCCGACGTCCGCCCAGGACTGACGCCTCATAGGGTGCGGGGCCGCACCGTGCGGCCCCCCACCCGCTTCGGCCGAGTGCCTCTTCTTCACCTTTTTCAGCAACACCGCTTCCAGGGAGCTGTTTCCATGAGCGCCGAGTCCACTGCTTCCAGCGGAGTCCCCCACGAGAACCGGTTCAAGGTCTGGCGGCAGACCCGGCCCTTCTGGGCGGGCCTGTTGACCATCATCGGCGGCGTACCGATCGCCTACCTCCCGTACGGGGACATGCGGCTCGGCAACGTCACGCTCGCGATGAAGACGACGGCCGGCGCCGGAGCGCTGATCATCGGCGTCCTGCTCATCACGCTCGGTCTGACGATGTGGTTCCAGCCCCTCGTCCGGGTCTTCGCGGGTGTCGCGACGATCGTGCTCGGGCTGGTCTCCATCCCCGTGTCGAACTTCGGCGGACTCGTCGTCGGCTTCCTCTTCGCCCTCGTCGGCGGCGGAATGTCGGTGGCCTGGGCGCCGGCACCACCGGCCGCGGAGCACGAAGCGAGCACCGAGGAGGGCGCCGCCCCGGCAGCGGCCGAAGCGGCCGCCCCGGTCGAGTACGCGCACACGCACGACGGCACGACGCAGCCCGTGATCCCGCAGCAGGGTTCCGAGGCGCCGGTGGCCGAGACGACGATCGAAGCCAACGGCGGGAGGAACAGTGCGGGGTGACGAGACACAGTCGGCGGCGCAGACGCCGAGAGGACCGCGCCACGCGGCCCCGCGCAAGTCTCTGCTGAACAAGATCCACGTGCCCGCGGGCAAGGCCATGGCACTCGCTGCCATGCCCACCGCGGTGATCGTGGGCATGGGCCTCACACCCAAGCTGGCCCTCGCCGACGACAAGGACATCCCCTTCGCGCCCGGCCCCTGCGTCACCCGATCGGACGAGCCGTCGGCGGAGCCGAGCACCAAGCCCGCCGGCACGAAGAGCCCCGCCCCGACGGCGAGCGCCACCGGGACCGCGAAGCCCGACCCGACCGGGTCCGCCACCTCCGCCCCGGAGCCGACCGCCACGGCCACCGCCACCGGCGGCACGGCACCGAAGCCGGACGGCACGCAGTCGCCCGCACCCAAGTCGACGACCGCGGCGCCCGCACCCGCCCCCTCGCCCACCAAGTCGGTCAACCCGCTCGACCCGCTGGGCCTGGGCGACGCGCTCAAGGACCTGTTCGACGGACCGGGCGCGACCACGCAGCCGGCCCCCGCCCCGACCACGTCCGCACCGGCCGCGCCCAAGCCGACGCCGAGCGCGCCCGCCCCGGGGCGGACGACACCGCCGAAGACCGGTACGACCGGCGGCTCCACGGGCTCCACGGGCACCACGGGCGGCACGGCCGACAAGACGGCCGACAGGACCAAGGCCGCCATCAAGTCCGCCGCCGACAAGGCCGGTGCCACGACCGAGGAACTGCCGGAGTCCGCCAAGGGCCTCGACGCCAAGAAGGACGAGGACATACCCGAGGGCGCGAAGCCGCGCTTCCCGTGCCCCGAGCCCGACCCGCAGGCCCTCGCCGACGCGTCGCTGGAGCCGGGCATCCCGCTGCTCCCGGACGAGCCGTGGCGCCTGGAGACCTCGCTGCTCACCCTGCGGGGCCTCGACTACAAGGGCATCGTCGAGGTCAAGACGGGCAGCGGGAAGACCAAGAAGGTCCTCAAGTTCACCGCGGACGAGGTGGACATCAAGGACCTGCACCAGCTCACGGTCCACTCCGACGGCCTGACCGCCCATGTGCGCTCGGACCGGGGCTCGACCTCCACGATCCGCAACGGCACGGTGACCATGTACACCGAGGAGCTGAAGGGCAACCTCTTCGGCCTCATCCCGGTCACCTTCAGCCCCGAGACCCCGCCCCCGCTGAACGTCCCCTTCGCCTTCTTCTCCAACGCCAAGGTGACGCAGGCGGGCCAGTTCGGCGGCACCCTCAAGGTCCCGGGCCTGACCAACACGATCGAGCGCAGCTGACCCCGAACCACTCCGGGAGCCGCACACGACGATGCCCCCGTCCCTCCTCGGAGGGACGGGGGCCTCGTCGCGGTTCAGCTGCCGAGGTGGTGCACCCGGACCATGTTGGTGCTGCCGGGGACGCCGGGGGGCGAGCCGGCGGTGATGATCATCGTGTCGCCGGCGTTGAAGCGCTGGAGCTTGAGCAGCTCCGCGTCGACCAGCTCGACCATGGCGTCGGTGGTCTCCACGAACGGGGCCAGGAAGGGCTCCACGCCCCAGCTCAGGGTCAGCTGGTTGCGGGTCGACTCCTCGGTGGTGAAGGCGAGGATCGGCTGGGCCGCGCGGTAGCGGGAGAGGCGGCGGGCGGTGTCGCCGGACTGGGTGAAGGCGATCAGCGCCTTGCCGCCCAGGAAGTCGGCGATCTCGCAGGCCGCGCGGGCGACCGAACCGCCCTGCGTGCGCGGCTTCTTGCCCGGGACCAGGGGCTGCAGGCCCTTGGAGAGGAGCTCCTCCTCGGCCGCGGCGACGATCTTCGACATCGTCTTCACGGTCTCGATCGGGTACGCGCCGACGGAGGACTCCGCCGACAGCATGACCGCGTCCGCGCCGTCCAGGATCGCGTTGGCGACGTCGCTCGCCTCGGCGCGGGTCGGGCGGGAGTTGGTGATCATCGACTCCATCATCTGGGTGGCGACGATGACCGGCTTGGCGTTGCGGCGACACATCTCCACGAGGCGCTTCTGCACCATCGGGACCTTCTCCAGCGGGTACTCCACCGCGAGGTCGCCGCGCGCCACCATCACCGCGTCGAAGGCCGCGACGACGTCCGCCATGTTCTCGACGGCCTGCGGCTTCTCCACCTTGGCGATGACGGGGACCCGGCGGCCCTCCTCGTCCATCACCTTGTGGACGTCCTTGACGTCGTTGGCGTCGCGGACGAAGGAGAGCGCGACCATGTCGCAGCCCATGCGCAGCGCGAAGCGGAGGTCCTCGACGTCCTTCTCGGACAGGGCCGGGACGTTGACCGCGGCGCCGGGCAGGTTGATGCCCTTGTGGTCGGAGATGACGCCGCCCTCGATGACCACAGTCTTGACCCGCGGGCCCTCGACCTCGACGACGCGCAGCTCGACGTTGCCGTCGTTGATGAGGACCTGGTCGCCCTTGGAGACGTCGCCGGGCAGGCCCTTGTACGTGGTGCCGCAGATGGACTTGTCGCCGGGGACGTCCTCGGTGGTGATGGTGAACTCGTCACCGCGCACCAGCTCGACGGGGCCCTCGGCGAAGGTCTCCAGACGGATCTTGGGGCCCTGGAGGTCGGCGAGCACGCCGACGGCGCGGCCGGTGTCCGCCACCGCCCTGCGGAGGCGGTCGTACCGCTCCTGGTGCTCTGCCTGGGTCCCGTGGCTCATGTTGAATCGGGCCACGTTCATGCCGGCCTCGATGAGAGCCTTCAGCTGCTCATAGGAGTCGACGGCGGGGCCCAGCGTGCAGACGATTTTGGAACGGCGCATGAGGCGGATCCTATCGGTTTGTTTCACTGCGGAATATTCCGTCTGGTGGAAAGTACAAATGGGCGCGGGGTCGCTCAGGCGTTCACTCCTCCGAGCGGCGACTCGCTCACGAGTGCGTAGCTCTGGCGGGCGATCTCCAGCTCCTCGTCCGTCGGCACCACGGCGACCGCCACCCGCGCGTACTCCGGCGAGATGATCCGCGCCTCGTCGGAACGGACGGCGTTGAGGCCGGCGTCCACCGCCAGACCCAGCTCCTCCAGGCCGGCGATCGCAGCCTCCCGCACCGGGGCCGCGTTCTCGCCGACCCCCGCCGTGAACACCACCGCGTCCACCCGGCCGAGCACCGCGTAGTACGCCCCGATGTACTTCTTCAGCCGGTGGACGTAGACGTCGAAGGCGAGCGCCGCACGCGGGTCGCCCTCGTCGATCCGGCGCCGGATCTCCCGCATGTCGTTGTCGCCGCAGAGCCCGACCAGGCCGGACCGCTTGTTCAGGAGCACGTCGATCTCCTCCATCGACATGTCCGCGTTGCGTGCCAGGTGGAAGGTGACCGCCGGGTCGACGTCACCCGAGCGGGTGCCCATGACCAGGCCCTCCAGCGGGGTCAGGCCCATCGAGGTGTCCACGCAGCGGCCGCCGGCCACCGCCGAGGCGGAGGCCCCGTTGCCCAGGTGCAGCACGATCACGTTCACCTCCTCCGGCGTCTTCCCGAGCAGCTTCGCCGTCTCCCGGGAGACGTAGGCGTGCGAGGTGCCGTGGAAGCCGTAGCGGCGGATCCGGTGCGCGTCCGCGGTCTCCACGTCGATCGCGTACCGCGCCGCCGCCTCCGGCATCGTCGTGTGGAACGCGGTGTCGAAGACCGCCACCTGCGGCAGGTCGGGGCGCAGCGCCTGGGCGGTGCGGATGCCGGTCAGGTTGGCCGGGTTGTGCAGCGGTGCCACCGGCACGAGGCGCTCGATCTCGGCGAGCACCTCGTCGTCGATGACGGTCGGCGCGGTGAAGCGCAGCCCGCCGTGCACCACCCGGTGGCCGATGGCGGCCAGCTCGGGGGAGTCCAGGCCGAGCCCGTCCGCGGCCAGCTCCTCGGCGACCGCCTTCATCGCGGTCTCGTGGTCGGCGATGGTCTCCTCCCGCTCCCGCTTCGCGCCGCCGCCGCCGAGCAGCGGGCTGTGCACGAGCCGCGAGCTCTGCTCGCCGATCCGCTCGACCAGGCCGACCGCGAGTCGGCTGCCGTCGTTCATGTCGAGCAGCTGGTACTTCAGCGACGACGAGCCCGAGTTGAGGACGAGGACACGGGTGGGGGTGGTCATGCCTGGTGCTCCTGACCGGCCGGGTTCTGGGACTGGATCGCCGTGATGGCGACGGTGTTGACGATGTCGCTGACGAGCGCGCCGCGCGACAGGTCGTTCACGGGCTTGCGCAGACCCTGCAGAACGGGGCCGACGGCGACCGCGCCGGCCGAGCGCTGCACGGCCTTGTAGGTGTTGTTGCCGGTGTTGAGGTCCGGGAAGATCAGCACGCTCGCCTGGCCGGCCACCTCGGAGCCGGGCAGCTTGGTCGCCGCCACGGAGGGCTCGACGGCCGCGTCGTACTGGATCGGGCCCTCGATGCGCAGCTCCGGGTGGCTCTCGCGGACCAGCTTGGTGGCCTCGCGCACCTTGTCGACGTCGGCGCCGGAGCCGGAGGTGCCGGTGGAGTACGAGAGCATCGCGATCCGCGGCTCGACCCCGAAGCGGGCGGCGGTGGCCGCGGACTGCACGGCGATGTCGGCCAGCTGCTCGGCGTTCGGGTCCGGGTTGACCGCGCAGTCGCCGTAGACCAGGACCTTGTCCGCCAGGCACATGAAGAAGACCGAGGACACGATCGAGGCGTCCGGCTTGGTCTTGATGATCTCGAAGGCCGGGCGGATCGTCGCGGCCGTGGAGTGCACCGAGCCGGAGACCATGCCGTCGGCCAGGCCCTCCTGGACCATCAGGGTGCCGAAGTAGTTCACGTCCGAGACCACGTCGTACGCCAGCTCCACCGTGACGCCCTTGTGGGCGCGCAGCGCCGCGTACTTCTCCGCGAAGGAGTCGCGCAGCTCCGAGGTCTGCGGGTCGATCAGCTGGGTGTCGCCGAGGTTCACGCTCAGGTCGGCGGCCTTCTTGCGGATGGTCTCCACGTCGCCGAGCAGCGTCAGGTCGCAGACGTCGCGGCGCAGCAGCACGTCGGCGGCGCGCAGCACGCGCTCCTCGGTGCCCTCGGGCAGCACCACCCGGCGGCGGTCGGCCCTGGCCTGCTCCAGGAGCTCGTGCTCGAACATCATCGGGGTGACCCGGCCGCTGCGGGCGACGGAGATCCGGCGCAGCAGGTCGGCGGTGTCGACATGGCGCTCGAAGAGGCCGAGGGCGGTCTCCGCCTTGCGGGGCGTGGCCGCGTTCAACTTGCCTTCGAGGGCGAAGAGTTCGGCGGCGGTCGGGAAGCTGTTGCCCGGCACGGAGATGACCGGGGTGCCGGGCGCGAGGCGGGCGGCCAGGGTGAGGATCTCGTCGCTGGGGCGCTCGTTGAGGGTGAGCAGCACGCCGGCGATCGGCGGGGTGCCCGCGGAGTGCGCGGCGAGCGCGCCGACCACCAGGTCGGCGCGGTCCCCGGGGGTGACGACCAGACAGCCGGGGGTGAGCGCGTTCAGGAAGTTCGGCAGCATCGCGCCGCCGAAGACGAAGTCGAGCGCGTCGCGGGCGAGCCCGGCGTCGTCGCCGAGGACCACGGAGGCGCCCAGCGCGTGGGTGATCTGGGCGACGGTCGGCGCGGCCAGGGCGGGCTCGTCGGGCAGCACGTAGCAGGGCACGGGCAGCCGGGCGGTCAGCCGCTCGGCGATCTCGGCCCGGTCCTCGCCGGCCACCCGGTTGACCACCATCGCGAGGACGTCGCAGCCGAGCCCGTCGTAGGCGCGGAAGGCGTTGCGGGTCTCGGCCCGTACGGACTCGGCGTTCTGGCCCTTGCCGCCGACCACCGGTATCACCGAGGCGCCGAACTCGTTGGCGAGCCGCGCGTTGAGCGCGAGCTCGTCGGGGAGCTGGGTGCCGGCGAAGTCGGTGCCGAGGACGAGCACGACCTCGTAGTCGCGGGCGACGGCGTGGAAGCGGTCCACCAGGCGAGAGACCAGCTCGTCGGTGCCGCGCTCGGCCTGGAGGTCGCTCGCCTCGTGGTAGTCCATGCCGTAGACGGTCGCGGCGTCCTGGCTGAGCCGGTAGCGGCTGCGCAGCAGGTCGAACAGACGGTCGGGTCCGTCGTGCACCAGGGGGCGGAACACCCCCACCCGGTCCACCTGGCGGGTGAGGAGCTCCATGACTCCCAGCTCGACGACCTGGCGGCCGTCGCCGCGGTCGATCCCGGTCACGTACACGCTGCGCGTCACGCCGTCGTCTCCTGATATCGGTCGAGGTGGGTCGGGTGCCCCGTGGAGGGGCCGTCGATGTCAATCGAGTGTGTTCAAAAAACACCGATAGGGCGGCATTGCCCTCTTGACAATACCCCCGCGGGTGGATAGGACGCCCGCCGGACGTAGGGCCCGAAGGGGTGGGACCAAAGGCCCCGGAAGGCCCACGGGCGCCGGGCGCGCGGAGTAGCAGCGAGCGCGGCGGCACGTCCGGGCGTGTGAGAATCGACGAGGCTCACACGTACCTCACCGAGCAGGAGACACAGCACGATGCGCATCGGAGTTCTCACCGCAGGCGGCGACTGTCCCGGCCTGAACGCAGTGATCCGGTCGGTCGTGCACCGGGCACTGACCGGCCACGACGACGAAGTCATCGGCTTCGAGGACGGGTTCAAGGGTCTCCTCGACGGCCATGTGCGCCCCCTCGACCTCAACGCCGTCAGCGGCATCCTCGCCCGCGGCGGCACCATCCTCGGCTCCGCCCGGCTGGAGCGGAACCGGCTGCGCGAAGCCGCCGAGTCCGCCCCCGACTTGGCCCGGAAGTACGGCATCGACGTGCTCATCCCGATCGGCGGCGAGGGCACCCTGACTGCCGCCCGGATGCTCTCCGACGCCGGGATGCCCGTCGTCGGCGTCCCCAAGACGATCGACAACGACATCTCCTCCACCGACCGCACCTTCGGCTTCGACACGGCCGTCGGCGTGGCCACCGAGGCCATGGACCGGCTCAAGACCACCGCCGAGTCCCACCAGCGGGTGATGGTCGTCGAGGTCATGGGCCGGCACGCCGGCTGGATCGCCCTGGAGTCCGGCATGGCCGGCGGCGCCCACGGCATCTGCCTGCCCGAACGCCCCTTCCAGGTCGCCGACTTGGTCAAGATGGTCGAAGAACGCTTCGCCCGCGGCAAGAAGTTCGCCGTCATCTGCGTCGCCGAGGGCGCGCACCCCGCCGAGGGGTCGATGGACTACCAGAAGGGCGAGATCGACCAGTACGGTCACGAGCGCTTCCAGGGCATCGGCAACCGCCTCGCCGTCGAACTGGAGCGCCGCCTCGGCAAGGAGGCCCGCCCCGTCATCCTCGGCCACGTCCAGCGCGGCGGCACCCCGACCGCGTACGACCGGGTGCTCGCCACCCGCTTCGGCTGGCACGCCGTCGAGGCCGCACACCGCGGCGAGTTCGGCCGGATGACCGCACTGCGCGGCACGGACATCACGATGGTCCCGCTCGCCGAGGCCGTCACCCGGCTCAAGACCGTCCCCGAGGACCGGATGCGCGAGGCCGAGTCGGTCTTCTGACCGCCCCGGCCACCGGGCCCGAGGGCCCGTCCCTCCGGCCCCCGCGAGCGGGACCAAGGTCCCGACTTGTCCCGGACGGCCCCCGGCCCCGATCATCCCCACGTGGACGATCGGGGCCGAATCCATGCTTGAGCCCGAAGCCGCGATCAACAAGGCTTGAGGCTGTCCCGGACATGTCCCGACGAGGGGAGCCGCGCGCCATGACGACGGGGGAGACGCCTCCCGACCCGCGGGGGGCACGGAACCCGGCCGAGTTCATCGCGCGACTGCAGCAGCTCAAGGACTGGTCGGGGCTCACCTACCGCGAGCTCTCCGCCCGCGCCGAGGCCCTCGGCGACGTCCTGCCCCGCTCGACCGTCGCCAACATGCTGGCCCGCACCACCCTGCCGCGCGAGGAACTGCTCGCCTCCTTCGCGCGCGCCTGCGGGCTCGGCCCCCGCGAGACGGGGGAGTGGGAGACCGTACGCAAGGAGCTCGCCGCCCGGGCCGCGTACAGCCCGGACGAGCCGCCGGCGCAGCCGCCCGCGGAGCCGCCGGGCCAGCCGCCCGCGCCGCCGGCCGAGCCGCCCGCCTGGCCCGCCCCCGAGGAGCCGGCCACGGCCCCGCCGCCCGATCCGCGCTCCCGGCTGCGCCGCGTCCTCGTCGGGGCCGTCGCCGTGGCAGGACTGGTCCTCGCCACCGTCAGCGTGGTCGCCCTCGTACGCGACGACCCCCGGCCCGCCCGACCGCACCGCCCGGTGCTCACCGCGCCCGCCGAGGGCCCGGTGCACATCCGGGTGATCGGCTCGGACCTCTGCCTCAACGAGCGGCGCGGCCATCGCGACGGGCAGATCTACCAGCGCGACTGCGCGGGCGCCGAGGTCCCCCGCTACGAGCTGAAGCGGCTCGGCGGGGCCCACTGGCGGATCGTTTCGGTGCACCCGGACTTCCCCGTCGGCTGCTCCGGGATCCCGTCCGGGGGCCGCATACCGTACGCCGCGCTCGAGGACTCCGAGTGCGGCGACCCCACCCGCGTGGAACGCTTCGCCCTGGAGCCGTACGGCACCCCGGTCCGCGGCTACCGCATCGTGCCGGCCGGCTCCGCGACCCCCGGCAGCTGTGTCACCGTCGTCGGCGACCGGACGGCCGAGTGGTCCCGGCTCAGCCAGGCCCCCTGCACCGCGGACGCCCGGGGCCAGCTCTTCAGCTTCGACCGGCGCTGACGGCCAAGGTCAGGCCGCCGGCTCCACCAGCCGTGAGCGCAGCGCCCCCACCACGGCCGGGTCGAGGCCGACGTGGCCGGTGGCGTACGCGTACACCGAGCCGTACTCCGCGCGCAGATCGGCGAGGACCAGCCGCATGATCTCCTCGGGCGCCCGCCCGAAGCCCGGCCAGCGCAGCTCGCGGCCCGGGTGGCGGGCCTTCCAGTCGGCGACGAAGTGCTCCGTGGCCAGCTCGGTGAGGGCGAAGTCCGAAAGGATCTGCTCGTCGGAGACGTCGAGCAGCGCCAGGACGAGCGCCGCGAGGAGACCCGTACGGTCCTTGCCGGCCGCGCAGTGGAAGACCAGCGGACCCTCGGCGGAGGCGATGATCTCCAGGGCCTGGCGCAGTTCGGCCGCACCGTCGGCGGCGACCTCCGCGAACCGGTCGGCGAGATAGCGCCAGGGGTCGAGCGCGGGGTCGATCTCGGCCTGGTCGTAGGGCCGGTGCTCGATGCTGAGGTTGTGCCAGGCCTGCGGCTCGGTCTCGGGGTGGCGGCCCCTGGCCGCGATCTCCCACGGGTAGCGCAGGTCGATCACGGTGGCCACGTTCAGCTCGCGGAAGCGTTTCAGATCGGCTTCGGCGTCGGGTCCCGCCAACTTGTGGAGGGAGTCGGAGCGGTAGAGGGTCTCCCACCGCACGGTGCCTCCGTCGGCGGTCCGATAGCCGCCCATGTCACGGAAGTTGTGGAGCCGTTCGAAGGATATGTGTCGTCTCACGGCGTCAATCTACGGGCCCTCGGGGGCCGCTAGCCCCCGACGAGGGCCCAGAAGTGGTCCATGATCTCGTCGAGGTACGCGCGGCCCTCGTCGCCCGTCGAGCCCGAGGCGCCCCAGCTGCTGGTGGCCGCCATCCTGGCGTGGTAGTCGCCGTGCAGCCGCTGCAGGGCGTCCTCGACCGTCCGCCTGGGCAGCGGCAGCAGCTTGACCACCGGTTTCACATAGGCCTGCCAGCGGGTGGTCGCCGCGTCCCGCAGCACGCCCGCGAGCCTCTCGTCGCCGCCGGTCGCGGTGAGCAGGGCGCGCGGGCCGAGGCCGAGGATCTCGGCGAGCGCGGCGGTCTGGCGGTCGTTGCCGCGCCAGCGGCCCGACTCCTCCATCCGCAGATACGCGGCGGCGTCGAGACCGACCCGGCGGGCCAGGTCCTCGGGGGTCAGGCCCCGGGCCATCCGGTGCTCGCGCAGGGTGGTCGCCGAGGCGAGGAGCTCGGCGGGGGAACACCACAGGACGCCCGCGAGGGCGGTCAGCTCCTGCGAGCTGGGAGCGATCCGGCCGCGCTCCCAGGCGACGACGGTCTCGGGGGCGACGAGGAGGCCGTACTGGGCCCGCAGGCCGTAGGCGACATGGCCGGGAGCCATGCCGAGGCCCTCGCGCAGACGGCGTGCGGCGAGGGCGTTGAAGGGTGGGGAGGGTTGGTGCACGCTGCCACCGTAGAAGCGGAGGGTGATCGTTGGCTACGGTGTGTTCCCCCAACCCTCAGGGTCGTAGGAACGTGGGAACCGGTCAGTAACGGACACCCCGTCCGGCGGCCCGCTCAGCGGCCCCGTGCGGGCCCCTCCGCCGCGCTGAGCCAGCGGTACTGCAGCTCGGGACGCCCGATCTGCCCGTACTGAGGGGCGCGCGCCGCCCGCCCCTGTGTCACCAGGTGCTCCAGATAGCGGCGGGCGGTGATCCGCGAGATGCCGACGGCCGCGCCCGCCTCCGCCGCGGTCAGCCCCTCCGCCGCCGCACGCAGGCTCCGGGTGACCGCCTCCAGGGTGGGTGCGCTCAGCCCCTTCGGCAGCGAGGCCGGCTGCGGGGCGCGCAGGGTCGCCAGCGCCCGGTCCACCTCGTCCTGACCCGAGGCCTCCCCGGCCGCCGCCCGGAACTCGGCGTACCGGGCCAGCCGGTCGCGCAGGGTCGCGAAGGTGAACGGCTTCAGGACGTACTGGACGACCCCCAGCGACACCCCCTCGCGGACCACCGCGAGATCGCGCGCGGAGGTCACGGCGATCACGTCGGCCGCGTGCCCGGCCGCGCGCAGCGCCCGCAGCAGATGCAGCCCGTGCCCGTCCGGCAGATACAGGTCGAGCAGGATCAGGTCCACCGGCGTCCGGTCGAGCAGCCGCACGGCCGCGGCCCGCGAGTGGGCCACCCCGACCACGGTGAAGCCCGGCACCCGTCCCGCGTACAGCGCGTGCGCGTCGGCGGCGACCGGATCGTCCTCGACGACCAGGACCCGGATGCCCGTACTCATCTCGCCACCTCCGCGACACCGGTGACCGCGGCCCGCTGCAACGGCAGCCGGGCCGTGAACTCCGCGCCGCCCAGCGGGGATTCGGCCAGCGACAGCGAGCCGCCGGCCCGGGTCACGGCCTGCTGGACCAGGGCGAGACCCAGCCCGCGGCCCGGCCCGCGGGTGGACCAGCCGCGGTCCAGCACCGCGGCGCGGTCCTCGGGGCGCACCCCCGGCCCGCTGTCGCCGACCTGCAACAGCAGCTCGCCGGCCTGCGCGAGGGCCGTCACCGTCACCCGGGCGGACGGGGAGCCGCCCGCCGCCTCGACGGCGTTGTCGACCAGGTTGCCGAGGATCGTCACCAGGTCCCGCGAGGGCAGCGACCGCGGCAGCACCCCGTCGTCGATCCGGCTGGTCTCGGTCAGGACCAGTTCCACGCCCCGCTCGTTGGCCTGCGCCGCCTTGCCCAGCAGCAGCGCCGCCAGGACCGGCTCGCCGACCGCGCTCACCACCCGGTCCGTCAGCGCCTGCGCGAGCTCCAGCTCCGCGGTGGCGAAACCCACCGCCTCCTCGACCCGGCCCAGCTCGATCAGCGAGACCACCGTGTGCAGCCGGTTCGCCGCCTCGTGGGCCTGCGAGCGCAGCGCCTCCGTGAAGCCCCGCTCCGAGTCCAACTCGCCGGAGAGGGCCTGGAGCTCGGTGCGGTCCCGCAGGGTGACCACGGTGCCCCGGCGCTCCCCGCCCACCACCGGGCGGGTGTTGACGACGAGCACCCGTTCGTCCGTCAGATGCAGCTCGTCCGTCCGCGGTTCCGCGGAGAGCAGCGCCCCGGTGAGCGGCGCCGGCAGCCCCAGCTCGGCCGCCGAGCGGCCCACCGCGTCCGGGCCCAGGCCGAGCAGCTCCCGCGCCCCGTCGTTGATCAGCGCGATCCGGCGCTGCCCGTCCAGCATCACCAGGCCCTCGTGCACGGCGTGCAGCGCGGCCTCGTGGTAGTCGTGCATCCGGCTCAGCTCGGTCGCGTTCATGCCCTTGGTGTGCCGCCGCAGCCGGGCGTTGATCACATACGTGCCGGCGCCCCCGAGCACCACGGCCGCGCCCGCCGTCCCGAGCAGCGCGGTGACCTGCTCGCGCACCTGCTCACTGATCTTCTCGATGGTGATGCCCGCGCTGACCAGGGCCACCACCCTGCCGTGGTCGAAGACCGGGGCGACCGTGCGCACCGAGGGACCGAGCACGCCCAGGTGCGTCTCGGAGAAGGTCTCCCCGCGCACGGCCCGGTCGATGTGCCCGAGGTAGGTGCGGCCGATCTGCTCCGGATCCGGGTGCGTCCAGCGCGTCCCGTCCGGCGCCATGATCACCACGAAGGTGACGCCCGCGTGCTGCCGCAGCGACTCCGCGTACGGCTGGAGCACCGCCGTCGGGTTCGCCGAGCGGGCCGCCGCCACCACCGCGGGCGAGTCGGCCACGGCCGTCGCGGTCGCCTGGGACTGGCGGCGCGCGGTCTCCTCGGCCTGGGCGCGGTCCGTGACGTACGCGAACACGGCACAGCCCGCGACGACGGCGGCCACCAGCACGACCTGCATCGCGAAGAGCTGGCCGGCCAGGCTGCGGGGCCGGGGGAGGGAGAGGCGCATGCGGCAAGTGTGCCTGGCCGGATCGCGCCCCCGTGCCTTCCGTCGTGAACGAAAGGTACGCAAGCGTGACCCCGGTCACAGCGCTGGTGGATAGTCGCGGGGTCCACCGGGACGTGGACAGCCCCTGCGTACGAGGAGGAGCCCGTGGCCGCACGACGGGACCGCACCCACTATCTGTATCTGGCCGTCATCGGCGCCGTCCTGCTCGGCATCGCCGTCGGCTTCCTGGCCCCCGGCGTCGCCGTCGAGCTGAAGCCCCTCGGCACCGGCTTCGTCAGCCTGATCAAGATGATGATCTCGCCGATCATCTTCTGCACGATCGTGCTCGGCGTCGGTTCGGTCCGCAAGGCCGCCAAGGTCGGCGCCGTCGGCGGTCTCGCCCTCGGCTACTTCCTGGTCATGTCGACCGTCGCCCTCGCCATCGGCCTGGTGGTCGGCAACATCCTGGAGCCCGGCTCCAGCCTGCACCTCACCAAGGACCTCGCCGAGGCCGGCGCCAAGCAGGCCGAGGGGGCGAGCGAGGGCACCGCCGACTTCCTCCTCGGGATCATCCCCAAGACCCTGGTCTCCGCCTTCACCGAGGGCGAGGTCCTCCAGACCCTGCTCGTCGCGCTGCTCACGGGCTTCGCCCTCCAGGCGATGGGCAAGGCCGGCGAGCCGGTGCTGCGCGGCATCGGGCACATCCAGCGCCTCGTCTTCCGCATCCTCGCCATGATCATGTGGGCCGCCCCGGTCGGTGCCTTCGGCGCCATCGCCGCCGTGGTCGGCGCGACGGGCGTCGACGCCCTGAAGTCGCTCGCCGTGATCATGATCGGCTTCTACGTGACCTGCGCGCTCTTCGTCTTCGTCGTGCTCGGCGCGCTGCTGCGACTGGTCGCCGGCGTGAACATCTGGTCCCTGCTGAAGTACCTGGGCCGCGAGTTCCTGCTGATCCTGTCCACCTCCTCCTCCGAGTCGGCGCTGCCGCGGCTCATCGCGAAGATGGAGCACCTCGGCGTCAGCAAGCCGGTGGTCGGCATCACCGTCCCGACCGGCTACTCCTTCAACCTCGACGGCACCGCGATCTATCTGACGATGTCCTCGCTCTTCGTCGCCGAGGCCATGGGCAACCCGCTCTCGCTGGGCGAGCAGATCTCCCTGCTCGTCTTCATGATCATCGCCTCGAAGGGCGCGGCCGGCGTCACCGGCGCCGGTCTCGCCACCCTCGCCGGCGGCCTCCAGTCGCACCGCCCCGACCTGGTCGACGGCGTCGGCCTGATCGTCGGCATCGACCGCTTCATGAGCGAGGCCCGCGCCCTCACCAACTTCGCCGGCAACGCCGTCGCCACCGTCCTCGTCGGCACCTGGACCAAGGAGATCGACAAGGCCCGGGTGACCGAGGTGCTCGCCGGCCGGGTCCCGTTCGACGAGACCACCCTGGTCGACGACGGCCACGGCCCGGCGCCCGTCCCGGACCAGCGCTCCGACGAGGGCGAGGAGCGCGCCCGCGCGGGCGTCTAGGAGCTCCGGGTCCCGGGCCTTGAGCCGGATCCGGGCACCGGAAGCGGACCGACCCCGGCCGCCCGCGGCCGGGGTCGGTCCGTGCGCACGCGCCGCTAGGAGAACGGGATCCGGACCACCGACTGGTTCCCGGTGCCCAGCGTGCTGGGCCCGTTGCCGATCGCGTTCCACACCTCGACCCTGATCCGGCCGTTCACCAGGTCGCCGAGCGTGCCGGTGGCCGACTGGAGGCCGGCGGCCTCGGTGTAGTGCTCGTAGCCGGGCACGGGATCGGTGGCGAAGTAGCGGTAGGTCTCCACCCGGTCCCAGGTCCCGTCGCCGGTGCGGTCGTAGCTCACCCGCACCTGCTGCCCGTTGGCGACCACCGTGCCCGCGTCGACGAGGAGGTCGAAGCGGGTCGCGCCGCCGCCGTACGCCCGGGTCACCGGGCCCGAGGTGAAGACCTGCGCACCGGCGGGCGTCCCGTCGTGGTTGGCCCCGCCGGCCGAGGCGAGGGTGACCGTCCCGGCCGAGCCCTGCGCGTCCCCGGCGCCACCGTCCCCGCGCAGGTACAGCGTCGGGGAGCCCGAGGGCGGCGGGGTGGTCGGCGGGGGAGTGGTCGGCGGCGTGGTCGTCGAGCCGCCCTTGGCCCACACCGCCACGTAGTCGACGAGCATGGGCCGCCCGGGCGCGGTCGCGGCCGTCGGCGTCCGGCCGGCCAGCGCGTCCGGGAACGCCCCGCCGACCGCCAGGTTGAGCAGCACGAAGTAGCCCGCGTGGCCGGTCATGTCGGCCCAGGCGGTGGCGCCCACCCGGGTCTCGTTCACGCTGTGGAAGAGCTGTCCGTCGACGTACCAGCGCAGCTCGTTGGGGGAGACCGAGCGGTCCCACTCGAAGCGGTACGTGTGGAAGCCGGACTGGCAGGTGGAGCCGGGGCAGGCGCGGCTCGCGCCGATGCCCGTGGTCTCGCCGCAGGGGCCGCCCGGGTTCACCCCGCAGTGCAGCACGCCCCACACCGAGTCGAGCCCGTTGACGTTCTCCATGATGTCGAACTCGCCGATGGCCGGCCAGTTCCAGTAGTTGCCGCGGTACGGCGAGCCGAGCGCCCAGAAGGCGGGCCAGTAGCCGAGGGCCGCGTCGCCGGTCACGTTCGGCATCTGAACGCGTCCCTCGATGCGCAGGGTGCCGCCGGCCGGGGCCTTGAAGTCGGCCCTTCTGGTCTCGATCCGGCCCGAGGTCCAGTTGCCGGCCGCGTCCCTGAGCGGGGTGATGCGTAGGTTGCCGGTGCCGTCGAGCCGCACGTTGTCGGGGTTCGCGGTGTACTCCTGGATCTCGCCCGTGCCCCAGTTGGCCGGGCCGCCCGGATAGCTGTGCCCGGTGTCGATCTGCCAGCGCCCCGCGTCGGGCAGGGCGCGGTCGGGGCCGTCGAAGTCGTCGCTCCACTGGAGCGTCCAGCCGGGCGCGGTGGGTACGGCGCCGTTGGCGGTGCCGGCCCCGCCGAGGCCGAGCAGGGCGCCGCCGGCGAGGGCGGCGGCGAGGAGCGAGGCGAGCAGAGGGGTGCGTCTGGCGCGGCTCAAGGGAGCACCTCCGGTGGGGGCGTGGGGGCCTACGGGGTGATGAGAGCGCTCTCACGACGCTTTTGTAGGTGAAGGAACCGGCCCCGTCAATGGGTCCGGCGCCTTCGCCTCTCAAACACCGAGCTCGGCCAACTCGGCTTCGCTCAGCACCAGTTCGGCCGCCAGAGCCGAGTCGCGCGCCGACTCGGGGCGGCTCGCCCCCGGGATCGGGAGCACGTTTCCCGGGCGGGCCAGCAGCCAGGCGAGCGCCACCCGCTGCGGGCTCACCCCGCGCGCCCGCGCCACCCGGTGGAAGGCCCCGAACCGCGGGTCCTCCTCCTGCGCCGACGTGCCGTCCAGCGAGCTGCGCGAGATGCCGCCGAGCGGGCTCCACGGCAGGAACGCCAGGCCGAGCTCCGCGCAGAGCCGCAGTTCCGCCTCGGCGTCCCGGACGGCCGGCGAGTAGCGGTTCTGCACCGACACCAGGCGCTCGCCCAGGATCTTGCGGGCCAGCAGGATCTGCTCGCCGTCGACGTTGGAGATCCCGGCCAGCCTGATCGTGCCCGCGTCGAGCAACTCCCTCATCGCGCCGAGCGATTCGGCGTAGGGGACGGCCGGGTCCGGCTTGTGCAGCTGGTAGAGGCCGATGGCGTCGGTGCCGAGCCGCCGCGCCGAGCCCTCGGCCGCGCGCCGCAGGTGCTCGGGGCGCCCGTCGACCGTCCAGCCGCCGTCGGCGCTGCGGCCCCGGCCGCCCTTGGTGGCCACCAGCACCGCGTCCCGGTCGCCCCCGTACGCGGCGAGCGCACGGGCGAGGAGCCGCTCGCCCGCGCCGGGCTCACCGCCCGGCGGGTGGTAGGAGTCCGCCGTGTCGAGCAGGGTCACCCCCGCGTCCAGGGCCGCGTGGACGGTGGCGAGGGCGCGGGCCTCGTCCGGGTGCCCCTCGATGGACAGGGGCATCGCCCCCAGCCCGACGGCGCCCACGGCCAGCCCGCCGAGGGAACGGTGCCGCATCAGGCGCCCGCCTTCGCCGAAAGCGTCTCGGAAAGGGCCTGCGAAAGCCACTGGGAGGAATGCGAGAAGCGAAATCCGAGCTCCTCGGCGCGGGAATTGTCCATCGCATAGGAACGGGCGAAGGAGAACGGGGAGACCTCCCCGACCTCGACCTCCTGGAAAACGGTCCTTCCGCCCACCTGGGACTCGATCTCCGCGCAGATGTCGGCGGTGGTCAGCGGGCCGTGCGCGTGCGCGTTGACCGGCCCGGTGAATTCCGCCCCGACCGCCCAGGCGAGGAACGCGGCGATCTCCTCCACGTACACATAGGTCGCGGCCCGGTTCACGGCCGGCACGGCGATCGGCTCGCCGGCGCGGATCCGCCGCGCGTAGTGGTCGACCCGGCCCGTGAAGTCGTCCGCGCCGCCCAGCACGTGCGCGACCCGCACCGAGGCCCAGGCGAACTCCGCGCCGGCCGCGAACACCGCCTCGGCCTGCCGCTTCCCCTCCCCGTACTGCGCGTCGAGGAACTCCGGGTCCTCCCACGGCAGTCCGAGGTCGACCGTCACCGCACCCAGGTCGAGGACGTCCTCGGCGACCGGGACGGCGGAGTCCTCGTACCCGTACACCTCCACCGTCGAGGTCATCACATAACGCCGGGTCCGCCCCGCGAAAACCCGCCGGGCGATGTCCGCCTGGCGCGGGGTGTAGCAGACCTGGTCCACCACGACATCGAAACTCCGCCCGTCGAGGGCCTTTTCCAGAGCGGCCTCGTCGTTCCGGTCGGCGACCAGTCCGACGGTGCCTTCGGGCGCGGGGGAAGAACCCCGATTGAGCACCGTCACCCGATGTCCGGCGTCCGACAGACGCGCGATGAGCCGCTTTCCGAAATAGCGGTTACCGCCGATGATCAGAATGTCCATGGCTCAAGTGTTACGTTGTGCGCTCGCCATCTGAAGGGGGAAACATGGGAGTCCAGGCCGCCGCACCGAAGGAACATCGGCATCTGCGCGCCGCCGCCGTCGAAACCTCGGCGAGCGCCTACGACCCCATCGACCGGCAGATCCTGGACCTGCTCCAGAGCGACGGCCGGATCAAACTCAGCGAGCTCGGCCGCCGGGTCCGGCTCAGCCCCGCCGCCGTCACCGAGCGGGTCCGCCGTCTGGAGGCCTGCGGCGCGATCACCGGATACGGGGCACAGGTCGCCCCGGCCCGGCTCGGCTACGGCATCCAGGCCTTCATCCGCGTGAACCCGCACGGCGGTTACACCCTCAAGCACCCCCGCACCCTGGAGCTCACCGCCCGGCCCGAGGTCCGCGAGGTGCACCACGTGGTCGGCGAGGACTGCTGGATCCTCAAGGTCGCCGTGACCGACACCGTGCACCTGGAGGAGGTCCTGGAACTGGTCTCCGCGCTGGGCCGCACGACGACGTCGATCGTCCTGTCCTCCCCGGTCGAACGGAAGCCGCTGCTGCCGCCCGCGGAGTGAGCCCTTGCCTTGACGTCGGCGTCAGGGCTTACGTTCGGGGACATGCGAATCGGCGAGCTTGCCGAGCGGGCGGGGACGACCACGCGGACTCTGCGGTACTACGAGTCCCGTGGCCTCCTGGCCGCACGGCGCACGGAGAACGGCTACCGCTCCTACGACGAGGGCGACCTGCGGCTGCTCCAGCAGATCAGGACCCTGCAGGACTTCGGGTTCGAGCTGGAGGAGACCCGGCCGTTCGTGGAGTGCCTGCGGGCCGGTCACCCGGCGGGTGACGCCTGCCCGGCGTCGCTCGCCGTCTACCGGCGCAAGCTCGCCGAGCTCGACGGGCTCATCGAGGAGCTGGAGGCGGTGCGCGCCCAGGTCGGGGCGCAGCTGCTGCGGGCCGAGGCGGAGCTCCCGGGCGGCCCGGAACCGCGATGCGAACTGGGAGGGACAGAGCGATGACGTACGCAGAGGTGACGGACGCCGACTTCGGCACGGAGGTGCTGGGCGCCGACGGGCCCGTGCTCGTGAAGTTCACGGCCACGTGGTGCGGCCCGTGCCGGCAGCTGAAGCCGGTGCTCGGCGCGATCGCCGCCGAGGAGGGGGAGCGGCTGAAGGTCGTGGAGATCGACGTCGACCGCAACCCCGGGACGACCGTGAGGTACGGCGTCCTGTCGACTCCGACCCTGATGGTCTTCCAGGCGGGCGAACCCGTGAAGTCGATGGTGGGCGCCCGCCCCAAGCGCCGGCTCCTTCAAGAGCTGGCGGATGTGCTGGAGCCGTCCCGGGGATAGCGGCCGGGGCCCGTCCTTTCGGATCAGGCCGGGTTGGCGGAGCGGCCGGCCGCCAGGTCGAGCAGCAGACGGGCCGCCGTCTCGGCGCCGTCCGTGCGGAAGCCCGCGGCGACGGCAGCGGCCCGCTCCGCGGTCTCGGGGGCCAGGGCCGTCTTCAGCGCGGCCGACAGCGACGCGAAGCCCGGTGTCGGGCCGTCGTGTGCCGCGCCGATGCCGAGGGCGGCGATCCGCTCGGCGAAGTACGGCTGGTCGCCGCCCTGCGCCACGATCACCTGGGGCGCGCCCGCCCAGGTGGCCGTGGTGGTCGTGCCCGCGCCGCCGTGGTGGACCACGGCGGCCACCCGGCGGAACAGCGCCTGGTGGTTGGACTCGCCGAGCACGAAGCAGTCGTCCGCGGCGTCGGCCGGGGCCAGCTCGGCCCAGCCGCGCGAGAGCAGGACCCGGCGGCCCTGCGCCCGCACCGCCTCGACGGCCGCCCGCGCGACGTCCCGCGGGTCGCGCACCGGGACGCTGCCGAAACCCACGTACACGGGCGGGGCACCGGCGTCCAGGAAGGCGAGCAGGTCGGCGGGGAGCGGGCGCTCGTCCGGCAGGACCCACGCGCCGGTCTGCAGCACGTCGAGCTCGGCGGGCTCCCGCCACGGGGCGAGGACCGGGTCCGAGGCCAGCCAGGGGCGCTCGGTGAAGACGTGGTCGCGGATGTCGTCGACCGGCGGCAGGCCGACAGAGACCCGGTGGCCGTTGACGGCCTCGCCGAACACGTCCTGCGCGTCCCGGGCGTCCTGCTCCCACAGCGCCCGGTTGTCGGTCACGCCCGGCGCCAACGGGCGGCCGGGCCGAGGGATCGGCGGGTGGTGCGGCGAGGGCAGGCTGACCGGCTGATAGCTCGCGTACACATAGGGGATGCCGAGCTTCTCGGACACCGACTTCACCCCGGCCACGGCCGGGACCAGGCCGGTGGCGAGCAGCACGTCGCATCCCTCGGCCACGGTGGAGACGTTGGCGTGGAACGCGGCGACCAGCTCGGCCGCGCGCCGCGGCACGCCCCCGGGCGACGGCGGCGTCTTCCCGCTCACCAGGTCCCGCACCGACGCACCGGTCGGCACCATCTCGACGCCCACCCCGGCAAGCCGCTGGGCGAACTCCTCGTCGGGCGGGGCGCACACCAGCACCTCCGCGCCGAGCTCGCGCAGCCGCACCGCGAGCCCGACCAGCGGTTCGACGCCCCCGCGCGAGTCGTAGGCAGAAAGAACCACACGCATCCCATGCACCCCGTTCCCCGTGGATCTTGTCCGAGCAGCCGATTCTGCCTCAGTCCCACAGGGCGGTGGTGTGCGCCCGGACCAACCCGGCGATCCTGGCCGGCAGTTCACCGGCCGGCAGCGGGTCGAGGCGGCGCCCGTCCCGCAGTCGCACGGAGACCTCTCCCGCGGCGGCCTCCCTGGCGCCGACGACCGCCTGGTACGGGACGAGCCGGGCCGACCGGACGCGGGCGCCCAGGGTGCCGTGCCCGGGCCCGACGACCTCGGCCCGCAGCCCGAGCGCGGTGCCGCGCTCGACGAGTCGGGCGGCGGCCCCGTACTCGGCGTCGGAGACGGGCAGGACGGCGAGCTGGACGGGGGCGAGCCAGGCGGGGAAGGCGCCCGCGTGGTGCTCGACGAGGTGGGCGACGGCCCGCTCCACGCTGCCGACGACGCTGCGGTGGATCATGACCGGGCGGTGCCTGGCGCCGTCCGGGCCGATGTACTCCAGGCCGAAGCGCTCGGGCTGGTGGAAGTCGATCTGCACGGTGGAGAGGGTCGACTCGCGGCCCGCCGGGTCCGCGATCTGCACATCGATCTTGGGCCCGTAGAACGCGGCCTCGCCCTCGGCCTCCTCGTAGGCGAGCCCGGAGGCGTCGAGCACCTCCCGCAGCAGCGCGATCGAACGCTCCCACTTCCCGGGGTCGGCGACGTACTTCCCGCCCGGGCCCGGCAGCGACAGCCGGTGGCGCACCGGCACGATGCCCATCGCCGCGTGGGCCCGGCGGATCAGCTCCAGGGCGGCGGCGGCCTCCTCGGCGACCTGGTCGAGGGTGCAGAAGATGTGCGCGTCGTTGAGCTGGATGGCCCGGACCCGGGTGAGCCCGCCCAGCACCCCGGACAGCTCGGACCGGAACATGCCGCCCAACTCGGCCATCCGCAGCGGGAGTTCCCGGTAGCTGCGGGCGCGGGAGCGGAACATCACCGCATGGTGCGGGCAGAGGCTGGGCCGCAGCACGAACTCCTCGCCGCCGACCCGCATCGGCGGGAACATGTCCTCGCCGTAGTGCGACCAGTGCCCGGAGATCTCGTACAGCTCCCGCTTGCCGAGTACGGGCGAGTGCACGTGCCGGTACCCGGCCCGGCGCTCGGCCTCGCGCACGTACTCCTCCAGGGCGTGCCGTACGGCGGCCCCGGCGGGCAGCCAGTACGGGAGTCCGGCGCCGATCAGCGGGTCGGTGTCGAACAGCCCGAGCTCGCGGCCGAGCCGGCGGTGGTCGGCGTGGCCTGCGTTCACGGGTACTCCTCGTGCGGTGGGGAGCGAGCCCCCGGCCGGCACGACGAAGCCCCGGGGCACTCGCCCCGGGGCTTCGGACAAAGACAGCTGTCAGCGCGCCGGGACACTCTCCGGCGTCGTCGTGATCATGGCAGCGCGCTTCATGCGGCCGACGGTAGCAGCGGCAGCCGGCCGGGCGCGCGGGATTATGCGCACGCGGCGAACGGGCACAAAAAAGCCCCGGACTAGAATGGACAGCCGGGGTCGAACATCGCGTATATTAATAAGTTCCGTGTCTGCGCACGCCAAAGGCGCGGACGGATTCAATAAACGCACTGTATCGCGCCGGGAGTCGAATTGTCAACCGAGGAATTTCGGAAAGAGCAGCGATTCATCACCGAGCTCTACGCACGACTCGACGACCTGAGGGACCAGGCCGAGGCCGGTGTCGCGCGGGCGCTCGCCACGTCCGGAGAGGGCAGCGCCCAGGCGCGCCTCGAACGGGACGTGCTCGTCGCCGAGCAGTCCGGGCTGCTCGCCGCGTTCGACGCGGGGGAGACCGGGCTCTGTTTCGGACGGCTCGTGTTCCAGGACGGGCGCGACCACCACATCGGGCGCATCGGCATCCGCGAGGACGACCCGAACCGCACCCCGCTCGTCGTCGACTGGCGCGCCGAGATCGCCCGGCCGTTCTACCTCGCCACCGGCTACGAGCCCATGGGGCTGAGCCGGCGACGCCACATCACCACCCGGGGCCGCGAGGTCGTCTCGCTCCACGACGAGGTGCTCGACCTCGCCGACGCCACCCGCACCGGGTACGAGAGCCGCGACGCCGACGAGGTGCTGCTCGCCGCGCTCGACGCCGCCCGCACCGGCCGGATGCACGACATCGTGCAGACCATCCAGGCCGAGCAGGACGCCATCATCCGCTCCCCGCACCGCGGCGTCCTCGTCGTCGAGGGCGGTCCCGGGACGGGCAAGACCGCCGTCGCGCTGCACCGCGCCGCCTACCTGCTCTACGCCCACCGCGAGCAGCTCGCCAAGCGGGCCGTGCTCATCGTCGGCCCCAACCCGGCCTTCCTCGGCTACATCGGCAACGTCCTGCCCTCCCTGGGCGAGACCGGCGTGCTGCTCGCCACCCCGGGCGAGCTCTTCCCCGGCGTCCACGCCACCGGCACCGACACCCCCCGCGCCGCCGCCGTCAAGGGCTCCGCCGCCATGGCCGAGGCCCTGGCCGCCGCCGTACGGGACCGCCAGCAGGTCCCCGAGCGCGGCGAGCCGCTGGTCGTCCCGCACGAGGACGGCGACCTGGTCATCGACTGGGACATGGCCCTGGAGGCGCGCCACAAGGCCCGCGAGACCCTCCTGCCGCACAACCTCGCCCGCCCCTACTTCGTCTTCCACATCCTCGACGCGCTCGCCGAGCAGCTCGCCGACCGCATCGGCGCCGACCCCTACGGCGGCCCCAACTTCCTCGGCCCCGACGACCGCGCCCTGCTCGCCAAGGGCGTCGCCGCCAACCCCGAGGTGCACACCGCCCTCGACACCCTCTGGCCGGCCCTCACCCCGCAGGAGTTCCTCGCCGACTACCTCGCCGAGCCCACCCACCTCGACGACGAGGCCGACCTCCGGGCGATCCGCCGCGACGCCGGCCCCTGGACCCCCGCCGACGTGCCCCTCCTCGACGAGGCGGCCGAGCTGCTCGGCGAGGACGACTCGGCGGCCCGGGCCGCCGAGGAGGCCGAGCGGCAGAAGCAGATCCAGTACGCCCAGGGCGTCCTCGACGTCTCCTTCGCCTCGCGCACCTACGAGTTCGAGGACAAGGAGGAGCTCGACAAGGACGCCTCCGAGGTGCTGTCCGCGCACGACATCATCGACGCCGAGCGCTTCGCCGAACGCCACGAGGAGGCCGACCACCGCAGCGCCGCCGAGCGCGCCGCCGCCGACCGCACCTGGGCCTTCGGGCACATCATCGTCGACGAGGCGCAGGAGCTCTCCGCGATGATGTGGCGGCTGCTCATGCGCCGCAGCCCCACCCGGTCCATGACCCTCGTCGGCGACCCCGCGCAGACCGGCGACCCGGCCGGCGTCGGCTCCTGGGAGCGGATCCTCGCGCCGTACGTGGAGGACCGCTGGGAGCTCGTCCGCCTCGGCGTCAACTACCGCACCCCGGCCGAGATCATGGCCGTCGCCGCCGAGGTCCGGCGCGCCGCCGACCCGGCCTTCGAGCCGCCCCGCTCGGTCCGCTCCACCGGCGTCGAGCCCTGGGACCGGACCGTGGAGGACCCGGTCAAGGAGACCGCGGACGCGGTCGCCGCCGAGCTGCGCACCGAGGGCCGCCTCGCGGTGATCGCCCCCGCCGGCCACCACCCGGAACTGATCGCCGCCCTGCCCGGGGCCGCGTACGGGCCGAAGCCCGACCTCACCCGGCCGGTCGTCCTCCTCGACCCCCGGCAGGCCAAGGGCCTGGAGTTCGACACCGTCCTCGTCGTCGACCCCGACGGCATCCGGGACGGCGCCACGCACGGGATCAACGACCTGTACGTGGCGCTCACCCGGGCCACCCAGCGGATGGGCGTGATCAGGCGGGCCTGAGCCAGACCGTCGCCAGCGGCGGGAGCGTCATCCGCAGGCTCGCCGAGCGCCCGTGCCACGGCACCGACTCGGTCTTCACCGGGTCGGTGCCCACCACGTTCCCGCCGCCGTAGCGCGCCGCGTCCGTGTTGAGCACCTCCGCCCAGGCCGCGAAGGTGTCCGGCACGCCCAGCCGGTAGTCGTGCCGCACCACCGGGGAGAAGTTGCACACGGCGAGCAGCGGGGAGCCGACGGCGTCGAAGCGGAGGAAGGCGAAGACGTTGTCCTCCGCCGCGTCGCCCACGACCCACTGGAAGCCCTCCGGCGAGGTGTCCCGCTCCCACAGCGCCGGCGTCGCCACGTACACCGTGTTCAGGTCGCGCACCAGGTCCCGCACCCCCCGGTGGTCGGCCTCCGCCCCGTACGAGGGGTCGAGCAGCCACCAGTCGGGACCGTGGTCCACCGACCACTCCGCGCCCTGGGCGAACTCCTGCCCCATGAAGAGCAGCTGCTTGCCCGGGTGGGCCCACATGAAGCCCAGGTAGGCCCGGTGGTCGGCGCGCTGCTGCCACCAGTCGCCGGGCATCTTCGACACCAGCGCGCGCTTGCCGTGCACGACCTCGTCGTGGGAGATCGGCAGGATGTAGTTCTCGCTGTACGCGTACACCATCGAGAAGGTCATCTCGTGGTGGTGGTACTTGCGGTGCACCGGCTCCTTGCCCATGTAGCCGAGCGAGTCGTGCATCCAGCCCATGTTCCACTTCATGCCGAAGCCGAGCCCGCCGAAGCCGCCCGCACCCACCTGGTCCGTCGGCCGGGTCACCCCGTCCCAGGCCGTGGACTCCTCGGCGAAGGTGACGACCCCCGGGCAGCGCTTGTACACGGTGGCGTTCATCTCCTGGAGGAACGCCACCGCGTCCAGGTTCTCCCGGCCGCCGAACTCGTTCGGCACCCACTCGCCGTGCTCCCGCGAGTAGTCCAGGTAGAGCATCGAGGCGACCGCGTCGACCCGCAGCCCGTCGACGTGGAAGCGCTCGCACCAGTACACGGCGTTGGCGACCAGGAAGTTGCGCACCTCCTTGCGCCCGTAGTCGAACTCCAGCGTCCCCCAGTCCGGATGGGCCGAGCGCCGCGGGTCCTCGTGCTCGTACAGCGGCCGCCCGTCGAACTCGGCGAGCGCCCAGTCGTCGCGCGGGAAGTGCGCCGGCACCCAGTCCATCAGGACCCCGATGCCCGCCTGGTGCAGGGCGTCCACCAGGTACCGGAAGTCGTCGGGGGTGCCGAGGCGGGCGGTCGGCGCGTAGAAGCCCGTGACCTGGTAGCCCCACGAACCGTGGAAGGGGTGCTCGGCGACGGCCATGAACTCGACGTGGGTGAACCCGAGATCGCGGACGTACGCCGGCAGCTGCTCGGCCAGCTGCCGGTACGAGAGCCCGGGCCGCCAGGACGGCAGGTGCACCTCGTACACGGACAGCGGCGCCTCGTGGTGCGGCCGGGCGCCGCGCCGGGCCATCCACTCCTCGTCGCCCCACACGTGGTGGTCGGCGGTCACCACCGACGCGGTGTTCGGCGGGCACTCGGTGCGGCGGGCCATCGGGTCGGCCCGGACCGTGTGCGAACCGTCCGGGCGGGCGATGTCGAACTTGTAGAGTGCGCCCTCGCCGACGCCCGGCACGAACAGCTCCCACACGCCGGAGGAGCCGAGCGAGCGCATCGGCAGGGCACTGCCGTCCCAGTACGTCCAGTCGCCGGTGACCCGCACCCCGCGGGCGTTCGGCGCCCACACCGTGAAGCGGGTGCCGGGCGTGCCCTGGTGGGTCATGACCCGCGCGCCCAGCGCCGTCCACAGCTCCTCGTGCCGGCCCTCGCCGATGAGGTGCAGGTCGAGCTCGCCGAGGGCGGGCAGGAAGCGGTACGGGTCGTCCACGGCGAGCTCGTCGCCGTCGTAGCGGACCCGGAGCTCGTACGCCGGCACCTTCCGCAGCAGCGGGACGAGGCCGGTGAACAGGCCGTCGCCCTCGTCGTGGAGGACGAGCCGCCGCCCCTTCGGCAGGACCAGCGTCACCTCCTTCGCCCACGGGCGGAGCACCCGCACCACGACCCCGCCCTTGACCGGGTGGGCGCCGAGGACCCCGTGCGGGTCGTGGTGCTCACCGGCGAGCAGCCGGGCCCGGTCGCCGGGATCGAGCGGCGGCGCCTTGCGCACTGTGGAGCTGCCTGCCGTCTTGCCTGCGGGTCGGGCGGTCACCGGGGTGCCTCCTGGAGGGCGAGGGGAACGGGGGTACGAGTACGCAACGGCCAGGTACGGCTCCGGGACACTCGGCCGAACGGGGCCCGTGCCCTTCGCCGCAGGCCCGGGCCTTCGGCCGTTGCGCCGAACGGGGCGCTCACGAGCCCCCCGCGAGTCGCTCGATCGCGGCCATCGGGACCGGCAGCCAGTCCGGGCGGTGACGGGCCTCGTAGACCACCTCGTAGACGGCCTTGTCGGTCTCGTACGCCCGCAGCAGCGCGGGATCGTCCCGGGGGTCCGTACCGGAGGCCTCCGCGTAACCGGTGCAGTAGGCCGCGCGGCAGCGGGCCGCCCACTCGGCGTTCCACGGACGGTGGGTGCGGGCCGCGTAGTCGAAGGAGCGGAGCATGCCGGCGATGTCGCGGACCGGCGGCTGGGGGCGGCGCCGTTCGTCCAGCGACTTGGCCGGCTCGCCCTCGAAGTCGATCACCGCCCATCCCCCGTCGGCGTCCCGCAGGGTCTGCCCCAGGTGGAGGTCGCCGTGGATCCGCTGGAGCCGCCCCGAGCCGAGCGCGTCCTCCGCCGCGGCGAAGACGGCGCGCAGACCGGGGACATGGGGGAGGAGGGCGGGGACGGCCTGCGCGGCGGCGTGCAGCCGCGCGTCCATCGCCGCGGCCAGGTGCCGGGTCTGCGCGCGGTGCAGCCGCTCGGTGGGCAGGGCGGTCGCGAGGGCGAGGTGCACCTCCGCGGTGGCCCGGCCGAGCGCGGCGGCCTCGCGGGTGAACTCCCGGCCGTCGGCCAGTGCGTCGAGCGCGAGCCGCCACCCGTCGCGCGAGTCGCGGAGGTAGGGCTGCAGGACCCCGAGCGTCGCGGCGCCCGTCTCGAACCAGGCGACCGGGGCCGGGACCCGGGCGCAGCCGGCGCCGGCCAGCGCCAGCGGCAGCTCCAGATCCGGGTTGGCCCCCGGGCTGACCCGCCGGAAGATCTTCAGGATGAACGAATCTCCGAAGACCAGGGACGAGTTGGACTGCTCGGCGTCCAGGACGCGGGGTGCCAGGGCGGGCGGCAGCTCGGCCGTGGTGTGGAAGCTCAGCGGGCCGATCCGGCCCGGCGATCGCAGGCGTTCGTAGAGCAGTCCCGCGAGCCGCGGGTCGCGCAGCCCCTCGTAGACCGCCCGGCCGGCGAGCGGGCCCTGCCGGATCCGCCCGATCAGGGCGGGGGCGAGCCGCGGCGGCAGCTGGGGCCGCACGCCGAGGAGCAACTGGTAGCAGTCGGCGGGTGTTCCGGCCGGCCGTGCCGGCTGTTCGACCCGTACGAGCAGATGGAGGAGTCCGGGTCCGGGGCCGTCCAGTGGCAGCAGCTCGGTGGCCGCGTCCAGGGTGAAACCGGTGACCCGGCGGCCCTTGCCGGCGAACCAGCGCTGCCGGGGCAGCCAGCTGTGGAGCAGGGGCGTGAGCGACGGGAGGAGGGCGTCCGGGGCCCGGGTTGTGGATGCGGTCTCCGGCATGGCATCGCGTCCTTTCCCCGGGGTGCGCAAGGGGCGTTCGTATGCGTTCAAATGCGCAGAGTGTCCCGGATGGCGGCTTCGGCTGTCCGGCTGTGCGGGACGTGTCGGAGGGGGAAGATCCGTATGGGTCCGGCAAGTGGGCCCGGATGGACCTTCCCCATGTGAAGCGGGGGAAACCGCCTCACATGGGAGGGAAAACTGAATTGACGGTACTTCAGGATCGCTTGAGGCGGAACCAGTAGAAGCCGTGCCCCGCGAGCGTCAGCAGATACGGCAGCTCCCCGATCGCCGGGAAACGCACCCCGCCGATCAGTTCCACCGGCCGCATCCCGGAGAACCGGCGCAGGTCCAGCTCGGTCGGCTGGGCGTGCCGCGAGAAGTTGTTCACGCACAGGACCAGGTCGGCGTCGAGTCCCTCCTCGGGGGCGGACTCGCGGAGGAAGGCGAGAACGGCCGAGTTCGAGGACGGCAGTTCGGTGTACGAGCCGAGCCCGAAGGCACGGTTCTGCTTACGGATCTCGATCATCCGCTTCGTCCAGTGGAGCAGCGAGGACGGCGAGGCCATCCCCGCCTCGACGTTCGTCACCTGGTAGCCGTGGACCGGGTCCATGATGGCCGGCAGGTACAGCCGCCCCGGGTCGCAGGAGGAGAAGCCCGCGTTCCGGTCGGGCGTCCACTGCATCGGGGTGCGCACCCCGTCCCGGTCGCCCAGCCAGATGTTGTCGCCCATGCCGATCTCGTCGCCGTAGTAGAGCACCGGTGAGCCCGGCAGCGAGAAGAGCAGCGCGGTGAACAGCTCCATCTGCTTGCGGTCGTTGTCGAGGAGCGGGGCGAGCCGGCGCCGGATGCCGATGTTGGCCCGCATCCGCGGGTCCTTGGCGTACTCGGCGTACATGTAGTCGCGCTCTTCGTCGGTGACCATCTCGAGGGTGAGCTCGTCGTGGTTGCGCAGGAAGATGCCCCACTGGCAGCCGGACGGGATCTCCGGGGTCTTCGCCAGGATCTCGGAGACCGGGTAGCGGGACTCGCGCCGCACCGCCATGAAGATCCGCGGCATCACCGGGAAGTGGAAGGCCATGTGGCACTCGTCGCCGCCCGAGCGGAAGTCGCCGAAGTAGTCGACGACGTCCTCCGGCCACTGGTTGGCCTCGGCGAGCAGCACCGTGTCGGGGTAGTGCTCGTCGATCTCCTTGCGGACCCGCTTGAGGAAGGCGTGGGTGGCGGGCAGGTTCTCGCAGTTGGTGCCCTCCTGCTGGTACAGGTACGGCACCGCGTCGAGCCGGAAGCCGTCGATGCCCAGGTCGAGCCAGAAGCGCAGGCTGGACAGGATCTCCTCCTGGACCGCCGGGTTCTCGTAGTTGAGGTCCGGCTGGTGGGAGAAGAAGCGGTGCCAGTAGTACTGCTTGCGGACCGGGTCGAAGGTCCAGTTGGAGGTCTCCGTGTCGACGAAGATGATCCGGGCGTCCGAGAACTGCTTGTCGTCGTCGGCCCAGACGTAGTAGTCCCCGTAGGGCCCGTCGGGGTCGCTGCGCGACTCCTGGAACCACGGGTGCTGGTCGCTGGTGTGGTTCATGACGAAGTCGATGATCACGCGCATCCCGCGGGCGTGGGCCGCGTCGACGAACTCCACGAAGTCGGCGAGGTCGCCGAACTCGGGCAGCACGGAGGTGTAGTCGGCGACGTCGTAGCCGCCGTCCCGGAGCGGGGACTTGAAGAACGGCGGCAGCCAGAGGCAGTCCACGCCCAGCCACTGGAGGTAGTCCAGGCGGGACGTGATGCCCTTCAGGTCGCCTACTCCGTCTCCGTTGCTGTCCTGGAAGGAGCGGACGAGGACCTCGTAGAAGACCGCCCGCTTGAACCAGTCGGGATCGCGGTCCTTGGCGGGGGTGTCCTCGAAGGTGTCGGGGACGGGTTCGTTGACAGTCATGATGTGGGTGACCCTCCGGTCTGCGGGGACGGTCGCAGGACGAGCACGTGCGCGGGCGTGACGCCCGGCTCTAGGCGCACGTAGTTGTTCCTGCCCCAGTGATAGGTCTCACCGGTGAGCTCGTCGCGCACCGGAACGGTCTCGTGCCAGTCCAGGCCGAGTGCCGGCATGTCCAACGAGACCGTGGCCTCCTGGGTGTGGTGGGGGTCGAGGTTGGCGACCACCAGAACGGTGTTCGAACCGGAGCGCTTGGAGTACGCGATCACGGCGTCGTTGTCGGTCGTGTGGAAGGTCAGGTTCCGCAGCCGGCGCAGGGCGGGGTGCCGGCGTCGGATCCGGTTCAGGGTGGTGATCAGCGGGCTGATCGAGGCACCCGAGCGCTCCGCCGACTCCCAGTCGCGCGGCCGTAGTTGGTACTTCTCGGAGTCCAGGTACTCCTCGCTGCCGTCCCGCAGCGGGGTGCCCTCGCACAGCTCGTACCCGGCGTACATGCCCCAGGTGGGCGAGAGGGTGGCGGCGAGCACCGCCCGCACCTCGAAGGCCGGCCGGCCGCCGGTCTGGAGGTAGGCGTGCAGGATGTCCGGGGTGTTCACGAAGAGGTTGGGCCGCATGTAGGCGGCCGCGTCCCCGGAGAGTTCGGTCAGGTACTCCGTGAGCTCCTCCTTGGTGTTGCGCCAGGTGAAGTACGTGTACGACTGCTGGAAGCCGATCGCGCCCAGGGCGTGCATCAGCGCCGGGCGGGTGAAGGCCTCCGCCAGGAAGATCACGTCGGGGTCGGCGCGGTTGATCTCGCGCAGCACCCGCTCCCAGAACACCACCGGCTTGGTGTGCGGGTTGTCGACCCGGAAGGTGCGCACCCCGTGGTCCATCCAGTGCCGCAGCACCCGGACGGTCTCGGCGACGATCCCGTCCATGCCGTCGCCGGCCCCGTCGAAGTCGATCGGGTAGATGTCCTGGTACTTCTTCGGCGGGTTCTCCGCGTACGCGATCGAGCCGTCCGGGCGGCGCCGGAACCACTCCGGGTGCTTCTCCACCCACGGGTGGTCGGGCGAGCACTGCAGCGCGAAGTCCAGGGCGATCTCCAGGCGCAGTTCGCGGGCCCGGGCGACGAAGGCGTCGAAGTCCTCGATCGTGCCGAGGTCCGGGTGCACCGCGTCGTGGCCGCCCTCCGGCGAGCCGATCGCCCACGGCACCCCGACGTCCTCGGGGCTCGCCGACAGCGAGTTGTTCGGGCCCTTGCGGTGGGTGACGCCGATCGGGTGGATCGGCGGCAGGTAGACCACGTCGAAGCCCATCGCGGCGATCGCCGGCAGCCGCTCGGCGGCCGTCCGGAAGGTGCCGGGCACGGTCCGCCCGCCGACCTCGCGCACGCCCTCGGAGCGCGGGAAGAACTCGTACCAGGAACCGAACAGGGCCCGCTCCCGCTCCACCCGCAGGGGCAACGCGGGGGACTTGGTCAGCAGTTCGCGCAGCGGATGGCGCTCCAGGGCCTGGAGCACCCGGGGCGCGAAGGCCGCCGCGAGCCGGACCGCGGCCGGCCGGGAGTCGTCGCGCAGGGTGTCCGCCACGGCGAGCACCGCCTCGCGCCCGCCACCCTTCTTGGGCACTCCCTTGGCCGCCCGCTCGTGCAGCTCGGCGCCCTCCGCGAGGACCAGCTCCGAGTCGATCCCCGCCGGGATCTTGATCTTCGCGGTATGCCGCCAACTGGTCAGCGGATCGCTCCAGGCCTCGACCGTGTAGGTCCAGGAGCCCTCGGCGTCCGGGGTGACCTCGGCGCCCCACCGGTCGGTACCGGGGGCCAGTTCGCGCATCGGGGTCCAGGGCCCCGGGCGGCCGGACGGGCCGCGCAGCACCACATTGGCGGCGACTGCGTCATGGCCCTCCCGGAAGACGGTGGCCGTGACCTCGAAGGTCTCGCCCACCACCGCCTTCGCGGGGCGGCGGCCGCAGTCGACCAAAGGGCGGACGTCCAGTACGGGAATGCGTCCCATGAGCGGATTCACAGCATCACCTGACGGTTTACGGGGGTGCGGGTGGTGGTGCGCTCTTTGTAGCTCCGTCGACGGCCGGCGGGTTGCGGGCATGACCGCTCCTGTGCGCGTTCACTCGGATGGCGGGTCTGGAGGGAGTACAGCGGGGTACGGGAGGGAGCCTTCCCACGGTTTTCGGGTGGGCAATCCGGCGCTTTGTTAACTACTAGGGCGTAGCCGGGCCGACAAGAACGCGTCCCGGACAAGAAACCGGCCCCGGCCTTGTCGGACGGGGCCGGTTCCCGACGGGCCCGGTCCGTGGCCGCGGACACCGGAGTTCCGATATCGGGCAGGGCCGGCTGACGGGGCGTCCGCTACGGGAGCCCCGGAGCACCCCCGCGGGCCGCGCGCCTCCCCCGCGCGCCGTGGCGGGATCCGTCGCCTTCGCCTAGCCTTCCGCGACGGAACCACGGACGCACAGCGTGGTGCTTCCGCTCCGCTCCGTCACCTCCTGCGAAGGTGGAACACGTGAAGGCAATCCGTCGATTCACCGTGCGCCCCGTCCTCCCCGACACCCTTCGACCCCTCGCCGACCTGGCGCGCAACCTGCGCTGGTCCTGGCACGAACCCACCCGGGAACTCTTCGCCTCCCTCGATCCCGACGGGCACGCCGACGGCGACCCCGTCCGTGTGCTCGGCGGCATCGACGCGGGCCGGCTCGCCGCGCTCGCCGCCGACGAGGACTTCCAAGGCCGGCTGCGGGCCGCCGCCGAGGACCTCGACCGCTACCTCCACGAGCCCCGCTGGTACCAGCGGCAGCCCGGCGAGCCGCCCGCCTCGATCGCGTACTTCTCGCCCGAGTTCGGCGTCACCGACGCCCTGCCCCAGTACTCCGGCGGCCTCGGCATCCTCGCCGGCGACCACCTCAAGGCCGCCAGCGACCTCGGCGTCCCGCTCATCGGCGTCGGACTGCTCTACCGCCACGGCTACTTCCGCCAGTCCCTCTCCCGCGACGGCTGGCAGCAGGAGCACTACCCCGTCCTCGACCCGGGCGAGCTCCCCGTCACCCTGCTCCGCGAACCCGACGGCACCCCCGCCCGGGTCACCCTCGCCCTGCCCGGCGGCCGCAGCCTGCACGCCCACCTGTGGATCGCCCAGGTCGGCCGCGTCCCGCTGCTCATGCTCGACTCCGACGTCGAGGAGAACGCCCCCGGCGAACGCGAGGTCACCGACCGGCTCTACGGCGGGGGCAGCGAACACCGGCTGCTGCAGGAGATGCTGCTCGGCATCGGCGGCGTCCGCGCCGTCCGCACCTGGTGCCGGCTCACCGGCACCCCCGCGCCCGAGGTCTTCCACACCAACGAGGGCCACGCCGGACTCCTCGGCCTCGAACGCATCCGCGAACTCGCCGGAGACGGACTCGACTTCGACGCCGCCCTGGAGACCGTACGGGCCGGCACCGTGTTCACCACCCACACCCCCGTCCCGGCCGGCATCGACCGCTTCGACCGGGCCCTGATCGCCCGCCACCTCGGCGAGGACGGCGAACTCCCCGGCCTCGACGTGGGCCGGATCCTCGCCCTCGGCGACGAGACCCCGCTCGGCGGCGAACCCGGCGTCTTCAACATGGCCGCCATGGGCCTGCGGCTCGCCCAGCGCGCCAACGGCGTCTCCACCCTGCACGGCGCCGTCAGCCGCGCCATGTTCGCCGGACTGTGGCCCGGCTTCGACGGCGACGAGATCCCCCTCACCTCCATCACCAACGGCGTCCACGCCCCCACCTGGACCGCCCCCGAGGTGGCCCGGCTCGGCCCCGACACCGACGACCGCACCCTGTGGGAGCTCCGCCGCACCCTGCGCGAACGGCTCGTCACCGACGTACGGCAGCGACTGCGCGCCTCCTGGCGGCAGCGCGGCGCGGCAGCCGCCGAACTCGGCTGGACCGACACCGTCCTCGACCCCGACGTCCTCACCATCGGCTTCGCCCGCCGCGTCCCCTCGTACAAGCGCCTCACCCTGATGCTGCGCGACAAGGACCGGCTGCGCGCCCTGCTCCTCCACCCCGAGCGGCCCGTCCAGCTCGTGGTCGCGGGCAAGGCCCACCCCGCCGACGACGGCGGCAAGAAGCTCGTCCAGGAACTCGTCCGCTTCGCCGACGACCCGCGGGTGCGCCACCGGATCGTCTTCCTGCCCGACTACGGCATGGCCATGGCCCGCGGGCTCTACCCCGGCTGCGACGTCTGGCTCAACAACCCGCTGCGCCCCCTGGAGGCCTGCGGCACCAGCGGGATGAAGGCCGCCCTCAACGGCTGCCTCAACCTCTCCGTCCTGGACGGCTGGTGGGACGAGTGGTTCGAGCCCGACTTCGGCTGGGCCATCCCCACCGCCGACGGGGCCGCCGCCCTCGACGAGGACCGCCGCGACGACCTGGAGGCCGCCGCGCTCTACGAGCTCATCGAGCGCCGCGTCGCCCCCCGCTTCTACGACCGGGGCCCCGACGGGGTGCCGGCCGGCTGGACCGCGATGGTCCGGCGCACCCTGACCGACCTCGGCCCCAAGGTGCTCGCCGACCGGATGGTGCGGGAGTACGTGACCCGGCTCTACGCCCCCGCGGCCGCCGCCCACCGGGCGCTCGGCCCCGCCGAGGCCCGCGACCTCGCCGCCTGGAAGGCCCGGGTGCGCGGCGCCTGGCCGAAGGTCTCCGTCGACCACGTCGAGGTCGGCGACGACCTGGAGGACGCCGAACTCGGCGCCACCCCCGCGCTCCGCGTCCGCGTCGCCCTCGGCGAACTGACCCCCGACGACGTCGAGGTCCAGGTCGTCACCGGCCGGGTGGACCCCGACGACCGGCTCCTCGACCCCCGCACCACCGTCCTCAAGCCCGCCGCGGGCCCGGACCTGGAAGGCCGGGTCCCCTACGCCGGCGCCCTCTCCCTGGACCGCACGGGCCCCTTCGGCTGCACGGTCCGCGTCCTGCCCAGCCACCGCCTGCTCGCCCACCCGGCCGAACCGGGCCTGGTGACCCTGCCGTCGGAGACCGGCGCCGCCGAGAACGGGGGAGTCATCCTGCGCTAGCCCGGGTCCTGGCCGGGCGGCTCACGGCAGCTCCGCCCGGTCCACGAGCCGCCCGTCGACGAAGCAGAGCCGGTACACCGGGATCGCGGCGAGCAACGTCGTCCGGTAGTACAGGCACTCGTCCATCCCGGGCGGCTCCGCCGGAGCCCGCTGCGGGCGCCCGTCCAGGGGCCGGTCGGGCAGCCGCTCGGCGAGCTCCGAGCGGGACTGCCCGAGCCGGAGCCGGGCGTAGTCCTCCGGCTCCAGATACGACTGGTGCTGGGTGTAGAGCGCGACGCCCGTCATCAGCACGCCGAGCGCGCCCAGCAGGGCGAGCGGGATCCAGATCGCCCGGGCGAGCCCGCGCCGCACCTCGCGGCGGGCCCGGTCCAGCTCCCGCGCCGACCGGGGTGCCGCGGGCCGCGGCGCGGGCGTGCGCAGCGGCAGTGCGGCGGACAGCTCGAAGCCGCCCTCCTCGGTGGCCCGCCGGCCCAGCGTGCCGCCCGCGAGGCGCACCCGCTCCTCCAGACCGACCAGTCCGGTCCCGCCGGACGCGAGCCCGGAACGTCCGGGCCCCGCGGGGCCGCTGGCGACCCGGACCCGCACCCCGGCCGCCCCGTCCCCGGCGGCGGCCCCCTCGACGACGACCGCGACCGGCGCCCCCGGCGCGTGCTTGGCGGCGTTGGTGAGCCCCTCCTGCACCACCCGGTGCAGGGCCCGCGCGGTCATCTCCGCGAGCGGCACCGCTCCCGCCCGGTCCACGAGCTCGACCGCCATCCCGGAGGCCCGCGCCCGCGCGACCAGCTCCGCGACCGTCTCGCCCGGCGGGGTGACCGGCGCCCCCGCCGCCTCGTCCTCGCCCTCGCGCAGCACCCCGATGATGTCCCGCAGCCGTTCCGTCGCACCGGCCGCCGCCCGGCGCAGCTCGCCCGCCGCCTCCTGCTGGGCGGGGCCGAGCGCCGGGTCCACCTCGAGGGCGCCCGCCCGCAGCGCGATGAGGGCCAGGTCGTGGCCGAGCGAGTCGTGCATGTCGCCGGCGATCCGGGACCGCTCCCGCAGCCGCTCCCGGTCGGCGACGGCCGCCTGCTCGCGCTCCATCCGGTCGGCCAGCTCCCAGCCGCTGCGCACCAGCCGGTCGTACTGGCGCACATAACGCCCGATCAGCCAGGGCGCCACCACCGCGAGGGCCAGCGAGAGCACCAGCGCGAACCAGGCCGTCAGCGGCCGGCCGGTCAGCCGGACCAGCACGAGGCCCACCAGCGGCACCGCCCCGAACAGCCACAGCGCGGGACGCGTCGCCTCCTGCCGGCGCCCGGCGAGATAGCCGAAGGCGACCAGGGCGAGCACGTACGCCGGGGTGAACAGCTCGGGACTCGTCGCCAGGGAGACGGCGACGGCGAGGGCCGGCGGGGCCGTGGGCCACCGCCGCCCGAGCGCCACGCACACCGCGAGCAGCGCCGTGCCCACCGCCGCCCGGGGCCAGGAACCGCCGTCGTCGGGGCCCGAGAACAGAAGCACGGGGACGCTCAGGAGCAGCCACAGCGCGAGGTCGAAGACCCGCTCGCGGAGCCGCTCACGCATCGGGCACCAGCCCCGCCTCGTACGCGAGGATCGCCAGCTGCACCCGGTTGCGCAGCCCGATCCGCCCGAGGACGGCGCTGACGTGGGCCTTCACCGTGCCCTCGACGACGTGCAGCCGGGCGGCGATCTCCTGGTTCGACAGGCCCGCCCCGACGAGGGCGACCACCTCCCGCTCGCGCCCGGTCAGCGGGGCGAGCCGGGCGCGGGCCGCGGCCGCCCGGGAGAACCGCTCGCCGCCCAGCGTGTCGATGACCCGGCGGGCGACGGCGGGGGAGAGGAAGGCGGCGCCCTCGGCCACCGCCCGCACCCCGGCGAGCAGTTCCCGCGGGTCCCCGGACTTCAGCAGGAAGCCGCTCACCCCGCTGCCGAGCGCCCGCGCGATGTACGCGTCCTCGGAGAAGGTGGTGAGCATGACGACGGCCGCACCGGGCACGGCCCGCCGCAGCTCCTCGGCCGCGCCGAGCCCGTCGAGCCGGGGCATCCGGATGTCGAGCAGCACGACGTCGGGCCGGTGCACCCGGGCGAGCTCCACGGCCTCGTGGCCGTCGCCGGCCTCGGCGACCACCTCGACGCCCGGGTCGGCGGCGAGGATCGCCCGCACCCCGGCCCTGATCATCGCCTCGTCGTCGGCCAGCAGCACCCTGATCATCCCGCCACCCTACGCAGACGCGCGGACGCCCGGAGGGAACGTTCCCTCCGGGCGTCCGCCGGTTCGGCTCAGTTCGGCTCGGGGCCGCTCTCCCGGTTAGGGGAAGGTCAGCTTGAAGCTGTTGATGTAGCCGGTGTCGATCGAGGCCTTGTCCTGGACGCGGAGCTTCCAGACGCCGTTGGCGACCTCGGAGGAGGCGTTCACGGTGTAGGTCTGGTTGATGTTGTCCGCGCTGCCGCCGGTCCGGTTGTGCAGGTTGTAGACCGAGCCGTCGGGGGCGATGAGGTCGACCACGAGGTCACCGATGTAGGTGTGGACGATGTTCACACCGACGGAGAGGTTGCTCGGGGCGTTGCCGGTGACGCCGGAGACGGTCAGCGACGAGGTCACCGCGGCGCCGTTGTCCGGGATGGACACGTCGGTGTCGTTGGTGAAGACCGTGCCGCCGCCGGGGCCACCGGGACGGGAGCCGACGTTGATGGCGGCCCAGGCGTTCTGGACGGCCGTGACCTCGGCGCTGTTGGCGCCGTAGAGGTCGGTGGCGGCCGCGACGGTGCCGGTGCGGGCACCGGCGTAGTCGGTGTTCGAGCTGAACTTGGTGGCGAGCGCCTTGAACCAGATCGCCGCGGCCTTGTCGCGGCCGATGCCGGTGACGGGCAGGCCGTCGGAGGTCGGCGAGTCGTAGTTCACGCCGTTGACGGTCTTGGCGCCGCTGCCCTCGGAGAGCAGGTAGAAGAAGTGGTTCGCCGGGCCCGAGGAGTAGTGGACGTCGATGGAGCCGATGCCCGAGTACCACGCGTCCTTGGACGAGCCGTCCTTGCTCGGCTTGTCCATGTAGCGCAGCGGGGTGCCGTTGCCGCGGATGTCGATCTTCTCGCCGACCAGGTAGTCGCCCGGGTCGGACGCGTTGTTGGCGTAGAACTCGACGGCCGCCGCCATGATGTCCGAGGTGGCCTCGTTGAGGCCGCCGGACTCACCGCTGTAGACCAGGCCGGCGGTGTTGGAGGTGACGCCGTGCGTCATCTCGTGGGCGGCCACGTCGATGGACGTGAGCGGCTTGGTGTTGCCGGAGCCGTCGCCGTAGGTCATGCAGAAGCAGGAGTCCGACCAGAACGCGTTGACGTACGCGTTGCCGTAGTGGACCCGGGAGTACGCGCCGACGCCGTCACCGCGGATGCCGGTGCGGCCCTGCACGTTCTTGTAGTAGTCCCAGGTGAGCGCGGCGCCGTAGTGCGCGTCGGCACCCGCGGTCTCCTTGTTGGACGTGGTCCCGTTGCCCCACACGTCGGTGGTGTTGCTGAACAGCGTGCCGGTGCCGGACGTACCGCCGTTGAGGTTGTACGTCTTGTGGTTGCCGCGGCCGGTGTCCGTCAGGGTGTACGACGGGGCGGTGCCGAGGGTGACCTGGCCGCTGTACTGCGTGTTGCCGACGCCGGTCTCGATGGCCTGCCACTCGTACAGCTTGGCGCCGGTCTTGGCGTCCGTGACGACGTGCAGCTCGCTCGGGGTGCCGTCGTGCTGGGTGCCGCCGACGACGGTCTCGTAGGCGAGCACGGGGGTGCCCTTGGCGGCCCAGACGACCTTGCGCGGGGCGCGGTCGGTCGTGGCCTTCTTGGCGCCCTGGGCGGTCGCGCGGCCCAGCGCCTGCTTCTCGGCCGTGGCCGGGGCGAGGCTGGCGGCCGTGTCGACCTTGCTGATGTCGGCGCGGGTGGCCTTGGAGACGGAGGCGGTGGCGCCCGCCTTGGTCTCCTCGACGATCAGGTCGCCGCCGAGGACCGGGAGGCCCGCGAAGGTGCGCTCGTAGCGCGTGTGGGTCGTGCCGTCGCGGTCCTGGACGACGTCGCGGACGACGAGCTTCTCCTGGGCGCCGAGGCCGAGCTGCTTGGCCGTCGCGGCGGAGTCCGCCTGGGCGGCGCGGATCAGCGCGGCACGCTGGGCCGGGGAGAGGTCGGCGGGCAGCTTGCCCGGGTTGGCCTTCCCGGCGGCCTGGGCCTTGGGCGCCGCGCCGAGCTGGTCGGCGGTGGCGGAACCGGTCTGGACGCCGACGGCGATCATGGCGGCGGCAGCGATCAGGGCGCCGGTCGCGGTGGCGCGACGGCTGGGCGTGGATCTCACGCAGACTCCTTTTGCGAGGGGGGTACCGGGAGCGCTGGGTGACGCCGCCCGGGCAGAGCAAACAGAGCTGTGGAGCACGTGCTGGGGAACACGTTCGGGTGATGCGTTGAACGTCGGTGCGAAGAGCCGGGGGAGAGAGTGGCAGTTGTGGCCACCTCCTGTCAGGAGCGCGTCAATAACTTGGCCGGAAATCGTCCGTTGCCCGTACGTCGCTGTTCGTTAACCGAACGTTTCAATACTGCGAACGGTGCCTTCGCCGGACCCCCGGCGGTTTCCTGCCCTGGGCACTTCCGGCTGGCCGTCCGCCGTCCCGTCCGACGCCGCAGCGCCCTTTGCCATCCACGCCTTGAGACGCCGCGCCCCCGCCGAGCGGGCGCCGGCGGGGGCTCGTGCCCGGTCCTCGATCTCGACCGGATCACGGCCCCCGGGCCCGCCGACGGACGTCACTTCGGATACGTTCCGCCCGCGCCGGTCCTGCCGGGGCCGCCCCGTACGGCCTCGCGGCGCGGGGGTCTGCGGCGTTCGCGGCGAAGAGGCGCACGGACGGCCGAAAACGGGCGGGTGCGTCAGCCCACCAGGCTGTCCCTCCAGGCCCGGTGCAGACCCGCGTAATGCCCCTCGCCGCCGACCAGGGCGGCCGGCGAGCCGTCCTCCACCACCCGGCCCGCCTCCATCACCAGGACCCGGTCGGCGACCTCGACCGTGGAAAGGCGGTGTGCGATGACCACCGCCGTACGGCCCGCGAGCACCGTGTCCATCGCCCGCTGCACCGCCCGCTCGCCCGGCACGTCCAGCGAGCTGGTCGCCTCGTCCAGGATCAGCACCGCCGGATCCGCGAGCAACGCGCGCGCGAAGGCCACGAGTTGCCGCTGGCCCGCGGAGATCCGGCCGCCCCGCTTGCGTACGTCGGTGTCGTAGCCGTCCGGGAGGGCCGCGATGAACTCGTGCGCGCCGATCGCCTTCGCCGCCTGCTCGATCTCCTCGCGGCTCGCTTCCGGGCGCCCGATCGCGATGTTCTCCGCGACCGTCCCCGAGAACAGGAACGCCTCCTGCGTCACCATCACCACGCCCCGCCGCAGTTCGGACGTGGCGAGGTCGCGCAGATCGGTGCCGTCGAGCAGCACCCGGCCCTCCGTCGGGTCGTAGAAGCGGGCGAGCAGCTTCGCGAGGGTCGACTTGCCCGCGCCCGTCGCACCCACGACGGCGACCGTCTGGCCCGCCGGGATCGTCAGGTCGAAGCGCGGCAGCACCTCGCCGCCCGTCCGGTAGGCGAACCGGACGCCCTCGAAGACCACCTCGCGCCCCGCCCCGCCGGTCCGCGCCGGAAGCTCCCGGGGCGCGGCCGCCTCCGGGACCCCCGGCTCCTGCGCCAGCAGCCCCGCGATCTTCGCCAGCGAGGCCGCCGCCGCCTCGTAGGAGTTGAGGAACATGCCCAGCCGGTCGATCGGGTCGTAGAGCCGCCGCACGTACAGCACCGCCGCCGCCAGCACCCCCAGCTCCAGGGTGCCGCCCGCCACCCGGTACGCGCCCCACAGGCACATGCCGGCCACCGCGGTGTTCGCCACCAGACGGGAGCCCACCACATAGCGGGCCATCTCCAGGAACGCGTCGCCGTTGCTGCGCTCGTGCCGCGCGTTGAGGGCCGCGAACTCGGCGTCGTTGACCCGCTCCCGGCGGAAGACCCGCACCGGCCGGATCCCGTTCATCGTCTCCGCGAACTTCACGATCACCCCGGCGATGGCCGTGGAGCGGACCGCGAACACCTCCGCCGAGCGGCGCCGGTAGCTCACCACCAGCAGATACAGCGGGCCGAACGAGGCCACCGCGACCGCGCCGATGCCCAGGTCGAGCCAGAGCAGCACGACCGAGATCGACACGAAGGACAGCACCACCCCGATCAGCTCCTGGAGCCCCTCGGCCAGCAGCTCGCGCAGCGACTCGACATCCGTCGTGGAGCGGGAGATCAGCCGGCCCGAGGTGTAGCGCTCGTGGAAGTCGACGCTGAGCGCCTGCGCGTGCCGGAAGATCCGCCCGCGCAGGTCGAGCAGCACGTCCTGGTTGACCCGGGCGGCCACCCGGACGAACGCGTACTGCAGCAGCGCCCCGGCCGCCGCGCACACCAGATAGCCGACGGCCACCGCGAGGACCGGGCCGTGGTCCCCGGCCCGGAAGGCCGGCACGCCCCGGTCGATCGCGTACGCCACGAGCAGCGGGCCCGCCTGGAGCGCCGCCTGCTGGACGAGCAGCACCAGCGCCGCCAGCGTCACCCGGAGGCGGTGCGCGCGCAGCAGGTCGCGCAGCAGCCGGCCGGTGGCGCCGCGGGCGGTGGGCAGGTCGTCCTGGTCGAAGGGGTCGGCGGCGGCCACCGGGTCCTGGCCCCCCACGGGGGTGGCGTCCGGAGCCTGGGCGGCCGCCGTCTCCTTGGTCGTGTCCGTCATCGGGGCCCCCGGTCCTCGTCGCTCTCGCCGGACATCAGCCAGGCGTACTCGGCGTTCGCTCGCAGCAGTTCGTGGTGGGTGCCGACGGCCGCGATCCGGCCCCCGGACAGCAGCGCCACCCGGTCGGCCAGCAGCACCGTCGACGGGCGGTGCGCCACCACGAGGGCGGTCGTGTCGCGCAGCACCTCCCGCAGCGCCGCCTCGACCTTCGCCTCGGTGTGCACGTCGAGCGCCGACAGCGGGTCGTCGAGGACCAGGAAGCGGGGCCGGCCGACGACCGCGCGGGCCAGGGCCAGGCGCTGCCGCTGGCCGCCCGACAGGCTCAGGCCCTGCTCGCCGACCTGGGTCGCGGCGCCCTCGGAGAGGCGCCCCACGAAGCCCTCCGCCTGGGCCACGGCGAGCGCACGGGCCAGCTCGGGACCGGCCGTGCCCTCGTCGGCGTCCGCCAGGCCCATGAGGACGTTCTCGCCGATGCTCGCCGAGAACAGGGTCGGCTCCTCGAAGGCCATGGAGACCAGGGAGCGCAGCCGCTCCCGCGGCATCGCGGTGATGTCCTCGCCGTCCAGCAGGATCCGCCCGCCGCTCGCCTCGTGCAGGCGCGGTACGAGGGCGGTGAGCGTGGTCTTGCCCGAGCCGGTGCCGCCGACCAGGGCCAGCGTCTCGCCCGGGCGGATGTGCAGGTCGACGCCGTCCAGGACCGGCGGGGCGTCCGCGGGCGCGTCCGGGTAGCGGAAGGAGACGTTCTCGAACCGCACCCCGTCGGGCACCGGGGCCGCGCCGACGGCCCGGCCGGGAACCGTCCGCGTCTCCTCGGGGGCGTCCATGACCTCGAAGTACCGTTCCGTCGCCGTCACCGCCTCCTGGCTCATCGCCAGCAGGAAGCCGATCGACTCCACCGGCCAGCGCAGCGCGAGCGCCGTCGAAAGGAACGCCACCAGCGTGCCCGCGGACAGGTCCCCGTCGGCGACCTGCACCGTGCCGAACACCAGCGCCGCGCCCACGGCCAGCTCCGGCAGCAGGGTGTTCACCGCCCAGATCCAGGCGAGCAGCCGGGCCTTGCCCAGCTCCGTGCCGCGCAGCCGCCGCGCGAGGGTGCGGAAGGCCTCCGCCTGGCTGCGGTGCCGGCCGAAACCCTTCACGATCCGGATGCCGAGCACGCTCTCCTCGACCACCGTCGTCAGATCGCCCACCTGGTCCTGCGCCCGCCTGGTCACCACCGCGTAGCGCCGCTCGAAGAGCGAGCAGAGGATGACCATCGGCGCGACCGGGCCGAGCAGCACCAGGCCCAGCGTCCAGTCCTGGGCGAACAGCACCGCGTAGCCCGCCAGGATCGTCACGCCGTTGACCAGCAGGAAGGTCAGCGGGAAGGCGAGGAAGAGCCGGACGATCATCAGGTCCGTGGTGGCGCGGGACAGCAGCTGGCCCGATGCCCAGCGGTCGTGGAAGGCGAGCGGCAGCCGCTGCAGCCGGGCGTAGAGACCGGCCCGCATCCCCGCCTCGACCCCGGCCAACGGGCGCGCCACCAGCCAGCGCCGCAGACCGAAGAGCCCCGCCTCGGTGATCCCGAGCAGCAGCAGGTACAGCGCGCCGAACCACACCCCGGTCGAGTCGCCGGCCGCGACGGGCCCGTCCACCAGCCACTTGAGGACCAGCGGGATGACGAGAGACAGACAGGAGGCGACGATCGCGACGGCCGCGGCGAGGAACAGCCGCGCCCGCACCGGCCGTACGTACGGCCACAGGCGCAGCAGGGTGCGCACCGCCGAGCGCCGCGCGGAGGCCGGGGATTCCTTGGTGGGTACATGTTCAGTGGGCATCAGGCCCGAGCCTACGGTTCGCTCCTGACGGGCTCACATGGTTTTCCGGCCGCGGCGGTGCGCCCAGCGTCAACGAGCCGTGCGCTCGGCGCCAACACGCCGCACGCGCCGGCGCGCAGACTGGACGGGCACGGGACGGCCCACGGGGGACGGCGGGCCGCCACGTGTCCCTTCCCCCCGCCGGCCACCGCCGTCGCGCCGTGGTGGCCGGTGCGGGGGCGGCCGCGGACTCGCCGCACCCACCCCATAGGATCCCGGCCCAGCGACCACGGGTCGGAAAGACGAGGGTGGGGACCATGAACGACTCCGGTAGACGGCGCGCCGCCGCACTGGTGCTTCCGCTGCTGCTGACGACGCTGGCCGCCTGCCAGTCCGGCGGCCAGGACGGCAGGCCGGAAGCGAAGCCCGCACCGCCCTCGGCCACCCCCGTCTTCTCGGTGCGGCTCGACGACCAGCTCTCCGCCGCGAGCGAGGCGACGCGGGCGGCCGGCTCCGCCGCCTTCACCTGGACCCTGCGCTACGGCTCCGCCAAGGGCACCGCCGTGGAACGCGTGACCGGTGTGCAGGACTACGCGAAGGACACCGCGCGAGCCGAACGGGTCCTCGACATCCCGCGCCGCTTCCCCGAGGACGCGGCCGCGGACCTCGGCGGTCAGCCCGGCGGCCCGCGCGAGCCGCAGCAGTACGCCGTCTCGGGCAACCGGGTCTCCTACCGGACCGCGGGCGGCAGCTGGCTGCGCTACTCGTCCAGCGCCTCGAGCGACGTCGTCGACCTCATGGACGACGCCCTCCAACGGGCCGGCGAGGTCGCGCCGTACGGCAGGACCCTCGCCGAGGTCGTCTCCGTCGCCGACGCGACGAAGCCCCCCGTGAAGGGCGCCGACGGCACCCGCACCTACCGGCTCGCCATCCCGCTCACCTACGCCACCGGGGCGCTGCCCAAGCGGATCGAGGTCGGCCAGGACAGCGCACGGCAGGCCCCCGGGCCGATCCCGCTGACCGTCGTCCTCGACGCCGAGGGGCGGCTCGTCCGCGCCACCGCCGACTACGCCCCCGCGCTCAAGCTGCTGCACGACGGGCACCGCCTGAAGGGCGTGACCTCGCTGCGCGCCGAGTACGTGCTCTCCGGCCACGGCAGGACGCCCGTACCGCCGCTGCCCGCGGGCGAGAGGACACAGGACGCCGAGAAGGTGCTGACGCCCGTGCACAAGGTGAGGCCGGGCGCCTGCGTCTCCCGGGACACCGGGCTCGCCTCGATCGACCTGGTCCGGGTGGTCGCCTGCGGCCCCGGCGCCGACCTGCGGGTCTTCGGACAGGTCAAGGTGAAGAAGACCATCCAGGGCGACCCGGACGGTGTCGCCCCGGGCATCGCCGAGGACAAGTGCGTGGCCGCCTACCGGTCGGTGCCCCGCGCCTGGATCGCGGACGCCCACCCGGCCGCCACCCACTACAGCTACGGCGGGGCCGCCGTCAGCTACGCGTACACCGGCCCCGACGTCACGGTCGAAGGCGACTACACCTGCTACGTCGACATCTCCGGCCGCTGACCCTCAGCCCCCCACCCGCAACAGCACCACCGACCGCCCCGCGACCGTGATCGTCCCCCCGCCCCGGTGCGCCGTCCCCGGGGCGCGGGACTGGTCCTCCAGGGCGGTGTCCACGACGCGTTCGTACGACTCCGCCCACGGCGGGCCCGGCAGCCGGTACTCCACCGGGCGGGGGCCGGCGTGCAGGATCGCGAGGAAGCTGTCGTCGGTGACCTGCTCGCCGCGCGCGTCACGGCCCGGTATGTCACGGCCCGACAGATAGAGGCCGAGCGTGGCGGCCGGCGCGTACCAGTCGGGCTCGGTCATCTCGGTGCCGTCCGCGGTGAACCACGCCAGGTCCCGCAGCCCGTCGGCGCCCTGGGGGCGACCGGAGAAGAAGGCACGGCGGCGCAGCACCGGGTGGCGGTGGCGCAGGGCGAGCAGGCGCCGGGTCAGGGCCAGCAGCTGGGCGCGGCCGGGGTCCTCGGGGAGGGTCCAGTCCAGCCAGCCGATCTCGTTGTCCTGGCAGTAGGCGTTGTTGTTGCCGCCCTGGGTGCGGCCCATCTCGTCGCCGGCGACGAGCATCGGCACCCCGGTCGAGAGCAGCAGCGTGGTCATCAGGTTGCGCAGCTGGCGGCGGCGCAGGGTGTTGACGGCCGGGTCGTCGGTCTCGCCCTCCGCACCGCAGTTCCAGGAGCGGTTGTCGTGCGTGCCGTCCCGGTTGCCCTCGCCGTTGGCCTCGTTGTGCTTGCGCTCGTAGGTGACGAGGTCGCGCAGGGTGAAGCCGTCGTGCGCGGTGACGAAGTTGACGGAGGCGTACGGCCGGCGCCCGCCCCAGGCGTACAGGTCGCTGGAGCCGGAGAGCCGGTAGCCGAGGTCCCGTACGTCGGGCAGGGCGCCGCGCCAGAAGTCCCGCACGGCGTCCCGGTAGCGGTCGTTCCACTCCGTCCACAGCGGCGGGAAGGAGCCCACCTGGTAGCCGCCGTTGCCCACGTCCCAGGGCTCCGCGATCAGCTTGACCCGGCGCAGCACCGGGTCCTGGGCGATGACCGCGAGGAAGGGCGAGAGCATGTCGACGTCGTGCATCGAGCGGGCGAGCGCCGCCGCCAGGTCGAAGCGGAAGCCGTCCACGCCCATCTCCGTCACCCAGTAGCGCAGGCTGTCGGTGATGAGCCGCAGCACCTGCGGCTGCACCACGTGCAGGGTGTTGCCGCAGCCGGTGTAGTCGGCGTAGCGCCGGGCGTCCGACTGGAGCCGGTAGTAGCCGCGGTTGTCGATGCCCTTCAGGGACAGCGTGGGGCCGAGCTCGCCGGCCTCGGCGGTGTGGTTGTAGACGACGTCGAGGATGACCTCGATCCCGGCGGCGTGCAGCGCCCGCACCATCCGCTTGAACTCGCCGACCTGCTGCCCCGCCGTGCCGCTCGACGAGTAACCGGCGTGCGGGGCGAAGTAGCCGATCGAGTTGTAGCCCCAGTAGTTGGTCAGGCCCCGCCGCAGCAGATGGTCCTCGTGCGCGAACTGGTGCACCGGCAGCAGCTCCACCGCGGTCACCCCGAGGCGGACGAGGTGCTCGATCGCCGCCGGGTGCGCGAGGCCCGCGTAGGTGCCGCGCAGCTGCTCGGGGATGCCCGGGTGGCGCGCGGTGAAGCCCTTGACGTGCACCTCGTAGATGACCGAGTCCGGCCAGGGCGTCTTGGGCCTGCGGTCGTCCGACCAGTCGTCGTCGTCCTGCACGACGACCCCCTTGGGGACGTGCGGGGCGGAGTCCCGCTCGTCGCGGACGGTGTCGGCGACATGCTGCTGGGGCCAGTCCCGCACGTGCCCGTACACCTCGGGCGGCAGCGCGAACTCGCCGTCGACGGCCCGTGCGTACGGGTCGAGGAGCAGCTTCGCCGGGTTCCAGCGGGCCCCGGTCCACGGGTCCCAGCGCCCGTGCACCCGGTAGCCGTACCGCTGTCCGGGGCCGACGCCGGGCACGAAGCCGTGCCAGATCTCGTGGGTCAGCTCGGTCAGTTCGAGCCGGCTCTCGGTGCCGTCGGCGTCGAACAGGCACAGCTCGACGGCCTCCGCACCGCCCGCCCACAGCGCGAAGTTGGTGCCCGCGACCCCGTCGGGGCCGACCCGGCAGCGGGCGCCCAGGGGCGTCGGCGCCCCCGGCCACACCACCCGCTGCGGCCCCTTCGGGGCGCGGGCATGCTCACGTACCGCCTGCTGCTCGGCTGCACTCGACACCGTCCCGGCCTCCCGCGGCTCTCCCCGCCCGGGGGGAAGGCGGCGTCCCGGCCACCCGTCCCCGCACGTGGTCCTCCCACCTGTTCTGCCCGCACGGCCGTGCTCCCAACATGCCCCGCACGCACGTTTCCCCTGGAGGGTGGCCGTCGTTGGGCCGGTCGTGAGACATCTGACGAAGCGGGCGGGGTACGCGCTCGCGGTGGCGGGACTGTTGGCGGGCCTCGCGGGCTGCACCGGAGCAGGCGCCGGCGGCGTGGACGTGGCGCTGCCGGGCAAGGCACGGGCACCGGGTGACGTGATCCGGGTCAGCCCCGAGGACGGCAGCCGCGGCGTGCCGGCGGACGGGCCCCTGGAGGTGAAGGTGGACAGCGGCCGGCTCGAACGGGTGACGGTCGTCCAGGTGGAGGACGCCCAGCGGAGCCGGGTGGCGGGGGAGATCTCCCCGGACGGGCTGCGCTGGCGGCCGCGCCCGGACACCCGGCTCGCGCTGGCCGCGAAGTACAGCGTGGACGCGGTCGCGCTCGACGCCCACGGGCGCCGCTCGGCGCGCCACACCACCTTCACGACCGTGGTGCCCGAGCACCGTTTCATCGGCTACTTCAAGCCGGAGAACCGCTCCACGGTCGGCACCGGCATGATCGTCTCCTTCTCCTTCAACCGGGAGATCGAGAACCGCGCGGCGGTCGAGCGGGCCATCCGGGTCACCTCGGACCCGCCGGTGGAGGTCGTCGGCCACTGGTTCGGCAAGGAGCGGCTGGACTTCCGCCCCGCCGCGTACTGGCAGCCGGGCACCGAGGTCACCGTCGAGCTCGACCTGCGCGACGTCGAGGGCTCGCCCGGGGTGTACGGGATCCAGCGCAAGAAGGTCGGCTTCACGGTGGGCCGCTCCCAGGTCTCCCTGGTCGACGCCGAGAAGCACACCATGGAGATCCGCAGGGACGGCGACCTGCTCACCACGCTGCCGATCACGGCGGGGGCGCCGAAGACCACCACGTACAACGGGAAGATGGTGGTCACCGAGCTGTACGAGGTGACGCGGATGGACGGCCGGACGGTCGGGTTCGGCGGCGAGTACGACATCAAGGACGTGCCGCACGCGATCCGGCTGACCGACTCGGGGACCTTCCTGCACGGCAACTACTGGGCCTCGGCCTCGACCTTCGGTTCGGCGAACGTCAGCCACGGCTGCGTCGGCCTGCGGGACGTGAAGGGCGGCGGCGCGGACACCCCGGCCGGCTGGTTCTTCGACCGGACCCTCATCGGCGACGTGGTCGAGGTCGTCAACTCGCGCGACAAGCAGGTGGCCGCCGACAACGGTCTGGGCGGCTGGAACCTGGACTGGGGCGCGTGGAGGGCCGGTTCCGCGCTGGACTGATCCCGGTCGGCCCGGAACGTCCCCCGCACCCCGCGTGAACTGGGACTGAACGGTGACATTCGCGTGGAACTTTCGTGTCTTCGGGTGTGATTATCTAACGCCGTGTGCGCGGGAGGATGCGCACGGGGGTGGGGCCCGAGCTGTGCCGGGTCGTCCGAGGGGAGAAGACCATAGTGAACGGGCAGCCGATATCCGGAGGGACCGCCGGACGACGGCGCCGAGGCGCCCGCCTCGGGGCGCTGGCGACGGGGACGCTGCTCCTCGCGCTGACCGCGTGCGGCGGCGGCGGTGCCACCGGCGGCGGCAAGGGTGGCCAGGACCCGGCGGGCAACGGCGGCAAGCAGGAGATCGCGGCCTCCACGGCGGTCGTGACGATCGCCCCCAAGGACGGCGCCGACTCGGTCGCCACCAGCGGGGCCCTCAAGGTGACGGCCGATCAGGGCAAGCTGACCACCGTCACGGTCGCCGACACCAAGGGCACCCCGGTCGAGGGGAAGATCGCGGCGGACGGCACGAGCTGGGAGCCGCTCGGACACCTGTCCGCGGGCACCCAGTACAAGGTGCACGCGGTCGCCAAGGACGCCGAGGGCCGCGAGTCGGCCAAGGACACCACCTTCAGCACGCTGGTCCCCAAGAACACCTTCATCGGCCACTACACGCCGGAGGACGGTTCGACCGTCGGCGTGGGCATGCCGGTCTCCATCAACTTCACCCGGGGGATCACCAACCCGGAGGCCGTCGAGCGCGCCATCAAGGTGACGGCGGAGCCGGCGGTCGAGATCGAGGGCCACTGGTTCGGCAACGACCGCCTCGACTTCCGCCCCGAGGAGTACTGGGCCGCGGGCACCAAGGTGACCGTCAAGCTCAACCTGGACGGCGTCGAGGGCCGCCCGGGCGTCTACGGCAAGCAGAAGAAGACCATCACCTTCACCATCGGCCGCCGCCAGGTCTCCACGGTCGACGCGAGCGCCAAGACGATGAAGGTCGAGCGCGACGGCAAGATCATCAAGACCCTGCCGATCACCGCCGGCGCGCCGTCCACGACCACGTACAACGGTCAGATGGTCATCAGCGAGAAGTACAAGGTGACCCGCATGAACGGCGCCACCGTGGGCTTCGGCGGCGAGTACGACATCAAGGACGTGCCGCACGCGATGCGCCTGTCCACCTCGGGCACCTTCGTGCACGGCAACTACTGGGCCTCGTCCTCCACCTTCGGCTCGGCCAACGTCAGCCACGGCTGCGTCGGTCTGGAGGACTCCCGCGGCGCCGGGGACAGCTCGACGCCCGCCGCCTGGTTCTACGACCGCTCGATCATCGGTGACGTCGTCATCGTGAAGAACTCGCGCGACAAGCAGATCCGCCCGGACAACGGCCTCAACGGCTGGAACATGTCCTGGTCGGAGTGGAAGGCCTGACGGGTCCCGAGGATCCGCGCGAGGGACCCGGTGCTGTGACCAACCGCACCGGGTCCCTCGCCGTTAACGGCGGCTAACCTCGGACCATGACTGTGAACCTCGAAGTCGCCGAAGGCGTCGGCACGATCCGCCTCGACCGCCCCCCGATGAACGCCCTGGACATCGCCACCCAGGACCGGCTGCGCGAGCTGGCGGAGGAGGCCACCGACCGCGACGACGTGCGGGCCGTGATCCTCTACGGCGGCGAGAAGGTGTTCGCGGCCGGCGCGGACATCAAGGAGATGCAGCTCATGGACCACGCGGCCATGGTCAAGCGGTCCCGCGCGCTGCAGGACTCCTTCACCGCGATCGCCCGGATCCCCAAGCCCGTCGTCGCGGCCGTCACGGGCTACGCCCTGGGCGGGGGCTGCGAGCTGGCGCTCTGCGCCGACTACCGGATCGCCGCCGACAACGCCAAGCTGGGCCAGCCCGAGATCCTGCTCGGCCTCATCCCCGGCGCCGGCGGCACCCAGCGGCTCTCCCGTCTGATCGGCCCCTCGAAGGCCAAGGACCTCATCTTCACCGGCCGGATGGTGAAGGCGGACGAGGCGCTTCAGCTGGGTCTCGTCGACCGGGTCGTGCCGGCCGCCGAGGTCTACGAGCAGGCGCACGCCTGGGCCGCGAAGCTGGCGCAGGGCCCGGCCATCGCCCTGCGTGCGGCCAAGGAGTCGATCGACCAGGGCCTGGAGGCCGACATCGACACCGGTCTCGCCATCGAACGCAACTGGTTCGCCGGTCTGTTCGCGACGGAGGACCGGGAGCGCGGGATGCGCAGCTTCGTCGAGGAGGGTCCGGGTAAGGCCAAGTTCGCCTGACTCTGGCATATGCCGAGCGAATCCCCCGGAATTGTCGATTCCGGGGGGTCGAATCCCCCGGAACGGCCCCGCGTTCCGCTCCGTGCGGCCATGATGGGGGCATGGCGGGCCTGGAAGGTATGGATCAACCGCGGCAGCGCGGCGGTGCGACCGCCGCCCGGTGGGTACCGGCCGCAGAGGACGAACAGGCCGCGGAAGCACTGCAGTTGTACGGGAACCCGGCCGAGGAGGATGTCCGGCTGCCGTCCCGTCCCGAGTCCGCCGCGGTCGCCCGCCGGCTCACCCAGTGGGTCGTGCTGCGCCAGTGGGCGCTCACTCCGCTGATCGCCGAGCACGCGGTGCTGCTCGTCTCCGAGCTGGTCGGCAACGCCGTCCGGCACACCGGGGCCCGGGTCTTCGCCCTGCGCATGCTCCGCCGTCGCGGCTGGATCAGGATCGAGGTGCGCGACCCCTCGCGCGGGCTGCCCTGTCTGATGCCGGTGCACGAGCTCGACACCAGCGGCCGGGGCCTCTTCCTCGTCGACAAGCTCTCCGACCGCTGGGGCGTCGACCTCGCCCCGCGCGGCAAGACCACCTGGTTCGAGATGCGGGTCTCCGACCGCTAGGGGGCGTGCGCCCGGACGCACGAAAGCCCCCGTCCGCCGTGGTGAGGCGCGTGGGGGCTTTCGTGTGGTGCGCCGTGGATTGGGGGGGGTGTATCCACGGCCGCTATGTCGACCTGGCCCGGGTCAATGGGGGTCGTGTCTCCGACTATGGCAGACGGGCGGCCTCTCCGCCAAAAGTCCCTACCGGTGCATATCCGGACAAACGCGAACAGTTTACCGATGAATCGTTGGTGACATGGAGCACCACCCTTGTAAATGGTGAATAGGTATGGCGTTCATCGGGTGTTTCCTCGCCTTGTCCGCATGGTGGACCGTTGATCTTGACCCGCAAACGTCCTGAATTGGCCCAATCCACACCAATCGGGCATACCAGCCTTTTAATGGTCCCGTGATGCCGACCGACCGCCGCGGTGCCCTCCGGGCCGGCGCGGCCACCGCCCTCGCGGGCGCCCTCGCCACCGCGTGCGGTACGGAGCCGCGCCCGGCGCCGCCCCCCAAGGGCCCCGCGCCCGCGCCCGCCGCCCCCTCGCCCCGGCGCTACCCGGGCATGCCCGACGAGATCGCCCACGGCCCCCGGGACCGCCCAAGGGTCGCCCTCACCTTCCACGGACAGGGCGACCCCGCCCTCGCCCGCGCCGTGCTCGGCCACGCCGAGCGGGCCGGCGCCCGCGTCACCGTCCTCGCCGTCGGCGACTGGCTCGACCAGCACCCCGAGATGGCCCGCCGCGTCCTCGACGGCGGCCACGAGCTCGGCAACCACACCCAGCGCCACCTCGACGTCGACGCCATGACCGAGGCCCAAGCCGTCGAGGAGATCCAGGCCTGCGCCACCCGGCTGCGCCGGCTCACCGGCTCCATCGGCACCTGGTTCCGGCCCTCCCGCACCCAGCACGCCGGCGAAACGGTCCGCCAGGCCGCCCGGCGGGTCGGCTACCCGCACGTCCTCTCGTACGACGTCGACTCCCTCGACTTCACCTCGCCGGGGCCCGCGGCCGTCGTCGCCAACGTCACCGGCGCGATCCGCGACGGGTCGGTGGTCAGCCTCCACTTCGGCTACGCCGACACCGTCGCCGCGCTCCCCCTCCTCCTCGCCGACCTCGACCGCCGCGGCCTGCGCGCGGTGACCACCACGGAGCTGCTGACCTGATGCCGACCCACGCCCCCCGCCCGACCCGCCGCACCCGGAACCTGCTCGCCGCCGCCCTGCTCCTCGCCCTCGCCGGCTGCGGCAGCCCGCACCCCGCCGAGAACGGCGGCGGCACCAAGAAGGCCGCCGCGCTGCCCGCCGTACCGAAACCGGCCGCCGCCCCCGCCGGGCTGCCCGGCATGCCGCCGCTGCTGAAGCCGGACGACGTCTACGCGGCCGACCGGCCGGGCCGGCTCTCCCCGGTCGTCCGGGGCTTCCCCTCCCGGGTGTACGTCCCCAACACCACCTCCAACACGGTCTCGGTCATCGACCCCGCCACGTACAAGGTCATCGAGACCATCCCGGTCGGCAACCAGCCGCAGCACGTCGTCCCCTCCTGGGACATGAAGACCCTCTGGGTCAACAACAACCGCGGCCACACGCTCACCCCCATCGACCCGGCCACCGGCGTCGCCGGCAAGCCCGTCGAGGTGCACGACCCGTACAACCTCTACTTCACCCCCAACGGCAAGTACGCCGTCGTCATGGCCTCGCTCGACCGCGAACTCGTCTTCCGCGACCCGCACACCATGGAACGCAGGAAGACCGTCCCCGTCTCCTGCTACGGCGTCAACCACGCCGACTTCTCCGCCGACGGGCGCTACTTCGTCGTCTCCTGCGAGTTCTCCGGCGAACTCCTCAAGGTCGACACCGAGAAGATGGAGGTCATCGGCCAGCAGAAGCTGCCCTTCCAGGGCGCCATGCCGCAGGACGTGAAGATCTCCCCGGACGGCAAGACCTTCTACATCGCCGACATGATGGCCCACGGCATGTGGGTGCTCGACGGGGAGAAGTTCACCACCCCCACCCTGCTCCCCACCGGCAAGGGCTGCCACGGCCTCTACGTCTCCCGCGACTCCAAGGAGATGTACGTCTCCAACCGCGGCGAGGGGTCCGTCTCCGTCTTCGACTTCACCCGGAACAAGCTGACCAAGAAGTGGTGGCTGCCCGACGGCGGATCGCCCGACATGGGCGGTGTCTCCGCCGACGGCAAGGTGCTGTGGCTCTCCGGCCGCTACGACTCGGAGGTCTACGCCCTCGACACGAGCACCGGAAAGCAGCTCGCCCGCATCCCCGTCGGCGGCGGCCCGCACGGCCTGGCGGTCTACCCCCAGCCGGGCCGGTACTCGCTCGGCCACACCGGCATCTTCCGGTAGGGCGGAAGACCCCTGGGCCGTGTCCGGACACGGCCTAGACCGCGACGAGCAGCGCCTCCGCGCCCACCGGGCGGTAACCCGCCGCCTGGAAGGTGCGGACGCTGCGCGCGTTGCCCGGGGTGTTCTGGGCCCACACCACGGCGTCCGGGGTCAGCTGCCGGGCCGCCGTCGCGAGCGCCCGTCCCAGGCCCCGGTGCCGGGCGCCCTCGTCCACCTCGACGGCGACTTCCATCCGGCCCGCGACACCCCGCCCGAGGATCAGCACCCCGCCGTCCGCCGCCCACACCCGGACCTCGTCCCGGTACTTCAGCGCCCGCGCCACCCGCGGATGCCCCTGGTCCCGGATCTCCCGCAGCTCGATCTCCGGCTCACCCGGCAGGGCGTCCGCGACCGCCATCAGGTCGACCGTGCTCACCTGCCGGCCCGTGCGCGCCATCAGCGCCGCATGGAACCGCGGGGTCATGCTCGCCACCAGCGGATCCGTCGACGCGGCCGCCAGCTCCGCCCGTATCCACTCCGGGTCCTCGTCCAGGAAGACCACCGAGTGGGCCGTGAACGACAGCACCCCCGCGTCCCGCCCGTTCGGCTGGGGAAGGATCGTCGTCGACCCGTCCGGCGGCGGGAAACCGCCGTGCGCCGCCGCTGCCAGGATCCGTGCCACTTCGGTGCTCATACCCCCATCATCGGGCACCGCGGGGCCCGATAATCTGGCCCCCGACATCGAAGCACCATGAAGGGGCGGAAGCAGTGGCCGACATCAACGAGGCGCGCACGGCGTTCGACAAGTTCGACGTGGACAAGGACGGCTTCATCACGGCCGCCGAGTACAAGCACGTCATGGCCGAGATGGGCGACTTCAACGTGACGGAGACCGTCGCCGAGGCGCTCATCAAGCAGCGCGACGACAACGGCGACGGCGTGCTCTCCTGGGACGAGTTCTGGGGCCACCTCAACAAGGCCTGAGCCGTCCGGGCCCCGACGGGCGGCACCGTACGACCAAGCGTACGTACGCGAGTTGCCGCCCGTCCGGCCCCCGGTGACGATCGTCCGGTGACGCTCCCCGGACCCCTCGGCACCCCGACCCGGCTCACCGCGGCCGTGCTCGCCGCGGTCGCCGTCCTCGCCGTCGCGCTCCTCGGCGCCGGACTCGCCCAGACGGGCACCGGCGAACTGGAGATCCCCGCCGCGGGCACGATCACCCTGCTGCGCCTGCTCTTCCTCGTCGCCCTCGCCGTCCAGCTCGGCGAGCTCGCCGGCGTCCGCTGCGCCGGCGAGGGGCCGCTGCCCCGCCGCTGGTCCCTGCCCGCCGCCATGCTCGGCTGCGCCTCCTCCGCGGGCCTCCTCGTCCTCCTCGCCGTCATCAGCGGCCTGAAGCTGACCACCGTCTACGGGCTGCGCGAGGGCCGGCTCCTGCTCGTCACCGCCAACGCCTTCGCGTTGGCGGCCCTGTGCGCCGCCTCCCGGCGCCCCTCCCTCGCCCTCGCCCCGCTCGCCGTCGGGATCGGCGCGGAGGCCCTGCGCGCCCACCCCGAGGCGTACAGCCCGGCCATCGGCTTCGGGCTCACGGTGGTGCACCTGACCGGCGCCTCGCTGTGGTTCGGCACCCTGCTGTACGTGCTGCGCACCATGCGGCTGCGCGGCGGCGGCCGGGACGTGCTGATGCGCTACGCCAGGATGGCCGCCTGGGTCTTCGCGGCACTCGCCGTCACCGGCACCTGCTCCACCCTGCGCCGCCTCCCGCTCGACGCCGTCCTCACCACCGCGTACGGGCGTGTCCTGCTGGTCAAGCTCGCCCTCTTCGGCCTGACCGCCCTGCTCGCGCTCACCGCCCGTCGCCGCATGCTCGGCGGTGGTGACGCCCGGCCCCCGGCCCGGATCGAGCTGGCGGTGCTCGGTCTCGTGGTGCTGGTCTCGGCGCTGCTCACGGTGGTCCCGGACCCCCACTGGCTGATTTCGTGACCCTGTGTACACGACATGCGGAGCTGCGTGTCGGGGAGGAACATGGGGAGTGATCCACCCACCCCCCTCATCCTCATGTCCACTGCCCTGCGACTGGTGCGTCGACTGCTGACGGCGGTGCTTCTGAGCGCAGCGATCAGCGTGGGGCCGGTCGGCTTCACGCCGCCGGCGGCGGGGGCCGCTGCCCGGTTGAAGGTGGAGGCGCTCTCCCTGGGCCCCGACTCCGGACCGGCCGGGACGCACGTCCAGGTGGGCGGCACCGGCTTCGAGCACTGCGACGCGGCGAAGCTCGGCGTGGAGGGCGGGACCACCACCACGGTGTACGTGAACCAGGCGTCCCACACCCTGGGCGGCACCGTCACGATCCCGCAGGGCACCGCCGCCGGCCCGGTCGAGATCGTCGCCGACTGCTCTCCGGACCCCGACTACGCCACGGCGACCTTCACGGTGACCGCTCCCGCCGCCGAGCAGAAGAGCCCCGAGCAGAAGAGTCCCGAGCAGCAGAGCCCCGGCGAAAAGACCGGCCCCTGTTGCGAGAACCCGGACGTCACGCTGGACAAGTCCGAAGGACCGCCCGGGACGCAGTACACCATCTCGGGCTCGGGCTTCGGCACGTGCTACGCCCAGGACGTCCGGCTGTACGTGGAAGGGGAGAAGGGGAACCTGCTGGACTACCCCGTCGACGTCGGTGCGGAGACGGGCACCTTCAGTCAGGAGCTGACCGTCCCGAAGACGGCGACACCGGGCACCTACTCGATCACGGCCGCCTGCGTCCAGTTCCCGGACATCAAGGCGAGCGCCCCCTTCACGGTGACGGAGGCGCAGACCGCGGATCCCCGGCTCACCCTCGACCCGTCCCAGGGGGAGAAGGGGACCTCCGCCCAGGCCGACGGCACCGGCTTCACCTGCCCGGACGTCGAGCTCAGCTGGGACGACGGCGCGGTGCTCACCCCCGCGACGGTCACGGACGGCGGCTTCGGCACCGGGATCACGATCCCGGCGGACGCCCAGCCCGGCGACCACACCGTACGGGCGGCCTGCACGGCGGATCCCGCGCAGTACGCCGACGCCCCGTTCTCCGTGACCGAGAGTCCTACGGACAACAGCGGCGGGACCACGCAGGACGGAGGGACGACGCAGGACGGCGGGACGACGCAGGACGGCGGCACGACCGACGGCGGGACGACGCAGGACGGCGGCACGACCGACGGCGGGACCACCCAGGACGGCGGCACGACCGACGGCGGCGGCACCGGCGGCGGTACCGGCGGCACCACCACCGACGGCGGCACGACGCACAGCGGCGGTGGGTCCTCCACCCCCGTCGGGTGGATCGCCGGGCCCGCCTCGCTCGGCGGGGCCCTGGCGCTCGCCGTCGCCGCCGGTGCCTACTTCGGGCGGCTGCACCGCGGCCCCCGCTGGGTCCGCGGCCACGTCAAGGCGACCCTCCGCCCCGTCACCGGCACCGCGGCCCTGACCGAGGAGCGCGGGCTCGGTGAGCCGCCCACCCACACGACCCGGCTCGACCCGCACCCCGACCCCGGCCGGCAGACCGTCGAAGGCCCCGAGGAGGAGAGATGACCACCACGACCGCCGCCCCCGAGACCGTCCGGTCGATCCTGCTCGGGCCGGGGGAGGACCTGGACGGCCCGCTGCGTGCCCACGGCACGGCGGGCCCGCTGCTCGCCCCGGTGCGGGGCCGGACCCCCGCAGCCGACCGGGCCGTCGAGCACGAGCTGGCCACCGTCGTCGACGACTTCCTGGGCCTGGACCTGCTCGATCTCGTCGCCGGCGGCTGGCGCTCGCACGGGGCCCTGAGGGAGGCCGCCCGCCGCACCCGGGACCTGCCGGGCAGCGAGGAGGTCGTCGCGCTGGCGACCCACCGGGTCACCTCGACGCACCGGCCGTTCGTCGACGTCTACGTGGACGGGGCGAAGCTCGGCACGCTCCAGGTGGAGCTGAACCTGGTCTTCTGGGTGGCCGGGTTCGTCTGCGTGGTCCGCGACGCCTGCATGACGGGGGTGAACGCGGGGAACTGCGCGGTGGACGCGAGCCTGGCCGTGCAGGGGGCCGTGCTCGCCGAGCGCAAGGGCCGCCCGGTCGACCTCCCCGGCGGTTTCGCGCTGCGCGGCCCCGTGCCGCTGCTGCGGGACGAGCCGAGGCCCCACGAGGCCCCGACCGTCCCCGGCGTCAGCACTCGATGATGTTCACCGCGAGACCGCCGCGCGCGGTCTCCTTGTACTTCACGCTCATGTCCGCTCCGGTCTCCTTCATGGTCTTGATGACCTTGTCGAGGGAGACCAGGTGGCTGCCGTCGCCGCGCATCGACATCTTCGCCGCGGTGACGGCCTTGACCGCCGCCATGCCGTTGCGCTCGATGCACGGGATCTGGACCAGGCCGCCGACCGGGTCGCAGGTGAGGCCGAGGTTGTGCTCCATGCCGATCTCGGCCGCGTTCTCCACCTGCTCGGGGGAGCCGCCGAGGACCTCGGCGAGGGCGCCGGCCGCCATCGAGCAGGCCGAGCCGACCTCGCCCTGGCAGCCGACCTCGGCGCCGGAGATCGAGGCGTTCTCCTTGAAGAGCATGCCGATCGCACCGGCCGCGAGGAGGAAGCGGACCACGCCGTCCTCCTTCTCCTCCGGGGTGCAGGAGCCGGTGCCGAAGTTCATGTAGTAGTGCAGGACGGCGGGGATGATGCCGGCCGCGCCGTTCGTCGGGGCGGTGACCACCCGGCCGCCCGCGGCGTTCTCCTCGTTCACGGCCATCGCGTAGAGGGTGATCCACTCCATCGCGTGCGCGGCCGGGTCGCCCTCGGAGCGCAGCTTGCGGGCCGAGGTGGCGGCGCGCCGGCGGACCTTCAGCCCGCCGGGCAGGATGCCCTCGCGGGACATGCCGCGCGAGACGCAGGCCTGCATGACCCGCCAGATCTCCAGGAGACCCGCGCGGATCTCCTCCTCGGTGCGCCAGGCCTTCTCGTTCTCCAGCATCAGCGAGGAGATCGACAGACCGGTCTCCCGGGTGAGGCGGAGCAGCTCGTCACCGGTGCGGAAGGGGTACTTCAGGACGGTGTCGTCCGGGACGATCGGGTTCTCGCCGGCGACGGCGTCCTCGTCGACGACGAAGCCGCCGCCGACCGAGTAGTAGGTCTTCTCCAGGACCAGCGAGCCCTCGGCGTCGTACGCGAAGACCGTCATGCCGTTGGCGTGGTACGGCAGCGCCTTGCGGCGGTGCAGGACCAGGTCGTCGTCGAAGGAGAACGGGATCTCGTGCATGCCGAGCAGGTTGATCCGGCCGCTCGCCTTGATCCGCTCGAACTCGTCGTCGGCCTTCTCGACGTCGACGGTGCGCGGGGAGTTGCCCTCCAGGCCGAGCAGGACGGCCTTCGGGGTGCCGTGGCCGTGGCCGGTGGCGCCCAGCGAGCCGTAGAGCTCCGCTCGTATCGCCGCCGTGTGGGCGAGCAGGCCCTCGTTCTTGAGCCGGCGGGCGAACATCCGGGCCGCGCGCATGGGGCCCACCGTGTGGGAGCTCGACGGGCCGATGCCGATCGAGAACAGGTCGAAGACCGAGATGGCCACGGGGGAACTCCTTGTGGGGGCTAGACGCCGTTGTCTGCCGGGGTGGTGCAGAAACGTGGAGCGGGGAGCAAGGGGCCGGGGCACCCACTCACCGTCCAGTGTGCGGGTGCCCCGGAAGTTTCGTACGAACGGGTTCGAACGAACCCGGTAACAAAAGGGTACGAAACTACTTCAGGCCGGGGTACAGCGGGTGCTTGTCGGCGAGCGCCGTCACCCGGGCCTTCAGCGCCTCGGCGTCGAAGCCGGGCTTCAGCGTCTCGGCGATGATGTCGGCGACCTCGGCGAAGTCCTCGGCCTGGAAGCCGCGGGTGGCGAGGGCCGGGGTGCCGATCCGCAGACCGGAGGTGACCATCGGCGGGCGCGGGTCGTTCGGAACGGCGTTCCGGTTGACCGTGATGCCCACCTCGTGGAGGCGGTCCTCGGCCTGCTGGCCGTCGAGCTCCGAGTCGCGCAGGTCGACCAGGAGCAGGTGCACGTCGGTGCCGCCGGACAGCACCGAGACGCCGTGCTCCGTGACGTCGTCCTGGACCAGGCGCTCGGCGATGATCCGGGCGCCCTCGAGGGTGCGCTGCTGGCGCTCCTTGAACTCCTCCGAGGCCGCGACCTTGAAGGAGACGGCCTTGGCGGCGATCACGTGCTCCAGCGGACCGCCCTGGAAGCCGGGGAAGACCGAGGAGTTCAGCTTCTTGGCGAACTCCTTCTTCGCCAGGATGATGCCGCCGCGCGGGCCGCCGAGCGTCTTGTGCGTGGTCGAGGTGACCACGTCCGCGTACTCGACCGGGTTCGGGTGCAGACCCGCGGCGACCAGGCCCGCGAAGTGGGCCATGTCGACCCACAGGTAGGCCTCGACCTCGTCGGCGATCCGGCGGAACTCGGCGAAGTCCAGCTGGCGCGGGTAGGCGGACCAGCCCGCGATGATCACCTTGGGGCGGTGCTCCTTGGCGAGGCGCTCGACCTCGGCCATGTCGACCAGACCGGCCTCGTCGACGTGGTACGCGACCACGTTGAACTGCTTGCCGGAGAAGTTCAGGCGCATGCCGTGGGTCAGGTGACCGCCGTGCGCCAGGTCGAGGCCGAGGATCGTGTCGCCCGGCTGGGCGATCGCGAAGAGCGCGGCCTGGTTGGCGGAGGCGCCGGAGTGGGGCTGCACGTTGGCGTACTCGGCGCCGAACAGGTCCTTGATCCGGTCGATGGCGATCTGCTCGGCCACGTCGACGTGCTCGCAGCCGCCGTAGTAGCGGCGGCCCGGGTAGCCCTCGGCGTACTTGTTGGTGAGGACCGAGCCCTGGGCCTCCATGACCGCGACCGGAGCGAAGTTCTCCGAGGCGATCATCTCGAGGGTGGACTGCTGGCGGCGGAGCTCGGCGTCGACGGCGGCGGCGACGTCCGGGTCCAGCTCGTGGAGAGGGGTGTTCAGAAGCGACATGAATCGATCCCTGGGGGTCTCGGTTTAGCCGGCGGTGAAGGCGGTGTACTCGTCGGCGGTGAGCAGGTCGTCCGGCTCGCCCGCGAGGCGCACCTTGAACAGCCAGCCGCCCTCGAACGGAGCGGAGTTCACGAGCGACGGGTCGTCGACGACGTCCTGGTTGGCCGCGACGACCTCACCGGTCACCGGGGCGTACAGGTCGCTGACGGACTTGGTGGACTCCAGCTCGCCGCAGGACTCGCCCGCGGTCACCGTGTCGCCGACCTCGGGAAGCTGCACGTAGACGATGTCACCGAGCGCGTTGGCCGCGTGCTCCGTGATGCCGACCGTGGCGACGCCGTCCTCGACGGCCGACAGCCACTCGTGCTCCTTGCTGTAGCGCAGCTGCTGGGGGTTGCTCATGACCTGATTCTCCTGGATGCGGGGAGTGCGGATGTACGTGAGTCTTGCGGGATGAGACACCAAGTGAGACGGGGGCATGAGGGAAACGTCACTTCTCGGGCCCCCGAGCGCCACTCGGGTCCCTCATGTCACTTCTGACGCTTGTAGAACGGCAGCGCCACGACCTCGTACGGCTCGTGCGTGCCGCGGATGTCGACGCCCACGCCCTCGGTGCCGGGCGCGGCGAATTCCGCGTCCACGTAGGCGATGGCGATCGGCTTGCCGAGGGTCGGGGACGGGGCACCGGAGGTGACCTCGCCGATGATCTCGCCGTTCGCGACGACGGAGAAGCCGGCGCGCGGGACCCGGCGGCCCTCGGCGATCAGGCCGACCAGCTTGCGCGGCGGGGCGGACTCGGCGCGCTCGGCGGCCTTCTCCAGCGCCTCGCGGCCCACGAAGCGCCCCTCGTTGGTGGTCTTCTCGAACTTCACGACCCTGCCCAGGCCCGCGTCGAACGGCGTCAGCGCGGTGGTCAGCTCGTGGCCGTACAGCGGCATGCCCGCCTCCAGGCGGAGCGTGTCGCGGCAGGACAGGCCGCAGGGGATCAGGCCGACGCCCTCGCCCGCCTCGGTCAGCGCCTTCCAGACGCCCTCGGCGTGCTCGGGCTTCAGGAACAGCTCGAAGCCGTCCTCGCCGGTGTAGCCGGTGCGGGCGATCAGCGCGGGCACGCCGGCGACGGTGCCGGGCAGACCGGCGTAGTACTTCAGGCCGTCCAGGTCGGCGTCGGTGAGGGACTTCAGGATGCCGGGGGACTCCGGGCCCTGGACGGCGATCAGCGCGTAGGCGTCGCGGTCGTCGCGGACCTCGGCGTCGAAGCCCGCCGCGCGCTCGGTGAGGGCGTCGAGGACGACCTGGGCGTTGGAGGCGTTGGCGACGACCATGTACTCGGTCTCGCCCAGGCGGTAGACGATCAGGTCGTCGAGGATGCCGCCGTCCTCCTGGCAGATCATCGTGTAGCGGGCGCGGCCGTTGCCCACCGTGGAGATGTTGCCGACGAGGGCGTAGTCCAGAAGGTCGACGGCCTGCGGGCCGGTGACGGTGATCTCGCCCATGTGGGAGAGGTCGAAGAGCCCCGCCTTGGTGCGGACGGCGACGTGCTCGTCGCGCTCGCTGGTGTAGCGCAGCGGCATGTCCCAGCCGGCGAAGTCGGTCATGGTCGCGCCCAGCGAACGATGCAGCGCATCGAGGGCGGTCAGGCGGGGGGCAGTGCTCATCGGGTGGCTCCCGGGTCCCAGGGCGTGCAGGGCACGACATGCATGACGGAGGACGGTCCTCCCCATCTGTCATGGAACCTGAGAGGTTCACCGAGGGCATCCCCGGCTTGCACCTTGGGTGGGGCCGCGACGGCGCGGCCCGCTTTTCAGATCTGCCTCATCCACGCGGTACGGGGCCTGAGAGATTCAAGGGAGGAACTTGCTCCTTCGGCGCCCGGGCGCACCCTGTGACTGCGGTGCGTGACCGGAACTCTCCCGCGCGGATTCGAGCGGCCGGTATGCGGTTGTGGACGCTCGTGCGAGCGCCTGCGCGCACATCATTGCACGGCGGTTCGGCGCGGCAAATCGCTTGCGTCTCATTACCGTTTCTTTACACTTCCTGGGCAAGGGTCCCCGCGGACCCGATCTGGGGGAGTGATGCGATGACGAGGCCGCCCACGCAGCCGAGCCGGCACAGCGGCGCCTACGCCACGAGCGCGGGCATACCCGTGCAGCGCACCGGCGACCGGGCCCGCGCCCGCACCCGCCGCCGGGGCCGGCTCCTGCGCGACCTGCGCGACCGCGGCGGACGCGGCCCCCGCACCCTGGCCTACGCCACCGGGGACGTCGTGGTCGTCTCCGGACTGCCCGGCAGCGGCAAGTCGACACTGATGGCCCGCACCGCCGAGGGCCGCGCCATCGACTCGCAGCACACCCGCGAGCGCTGGGAGGCCCGGCTGCCCCGCTTCCTGCCGTACGCGGTCTACCGCCCGCTCGCCCGCATCGCCCACTACGCCGGACTCCGCCGCGCCCTGCGCTCCGGGGCCGGTGTCGTCGTCCACGACTGCGGCACCCAGTCCTGGGTCCGCGGCTGGCTCGCCCGCGAGGCCAGGCGCCGCGGCACCGCCCTGCACCTGATCCTGCTCGACGTCGAACCCGAGACCGCCCGAGCCGGCCAGCTCGCCCGCGGCCGAGGCGTCTCCGGCTACGCCTTCGCCCGCCACCGGCGGGCCGTCGGCCGGCTCCTGCGCACCGCGGAGGAGGGCAGGCTGCCCCCGGGCTGCGCCTCGGTGACCCTGCTCGACCGGGACGCCGCCGACGCCCTGCGGAAGATCGGGTTCCGCGACGTGTCCTGAAGCACTCCGCGCCCTTTCCGGTCCCTTTTCGGTCACGGCGGCGCCGAGGCGCCGTTAAGGTGCTGAACCGCACCGTGTGCTGGACGCGCGTACGTGTGCCGGACGCACCGGATGCCGAGAGGGGACGTGAGAGAACCGTGGACGTGACGTGGCCGGGCAACGAGCTCGAGGAAGTACTGGCCGCCTCCCTCGGCAACCCCTCCGCCGGCGGCCGCCTCGTCGAGGTGCTGGGACGCAGCGCCGTCTGGGTGCCGCTGCCCAACGGCGGCGGCCCCGACAGCACCGACCTCGACCTGCCCACCATGGAGATCGACGGCTACGCCTACGTGCCCGTCTTCAGCTCCGAGCAGCAGTTCCTCGCCTGCGTCGGCACCCACATGTCCTTCACCGTGGCCCCCGCCCGCGACTTCGCCCGCGGACTGCCCCCGCAGCTCGGCATCGCCGTGAACCCCGGCGGCACCGTCGGCGTCCCGCTGCCCCCGCCCGCCGTCGCCGAGCTCTGCCGGGTCGGCCGCACCCCGCTCGACGGGCCCGCGAGCGGCGGCCGCGTCCGCCTCTTCGAGCCCGACTGGCAGGACGACCCGGTCGACTTCCTGGCCGCCGCCTCCGCCGAGTTCGAGGCCCTCGGAACCGTCGCCACCGCCCGCCGCGTCCTCGCCAGCGTCGAGGGCACCGAACCGGCCCTCTTCATCGGAGTCCAGCTGCTCACCCCGGACGCCGACCGCAACGGGCCGCTCGACGCCCTCGGACGCGCCCTCGGACGCGTCGAGGTCGCCTGGCCGGTCAACCTGATCCTGCTCGACGTGGCCCAGGACCCGGTGGGCGACTGGATGCTGGCGAAGGTGCGCCCCTTCTTCCAGCGCGCCGCCGTGTGAGCGCCCCCCTGTTTAAGCTGAACTGATTCACGCCGGGCCACACCACGGGACGGCAGGCCACACCGCGATACGGACAACGAGGGGCGGGAACCGAAGGTGAGCGCGTCAGGCACCGCTGCGACCGGTCAGGTCGAGCACATGCTGCGCCAGGTGGCACCCGGGCGCCACGACGCCTACGAGCAGTTGCTGCACGCCCTCGCCGGCTCCGACGTCTGGATGCTGCTCTGGCAGGGCTCGCCCGGCTCGCCCGACGCCCAGTACGGGAACATGGAGGTCGACGGCTTCGGGTACGCCCCCTGCGTCACCTCCGCCCAGGAGCTCGCCGCCTCCGGCTGGAACCGCGCCCACGAGCTCACCTCCGGGCTGGAGATCGCCCGCGCCCTCTACCCCGACCGCTGGGGCATCTGGCTCAATCCGCACGCCCCCGGCGGCGGCGTGGGCATCCCCTGGGCCGATCTGCGCCGGATCGCCACCGGTCTGGACCGGATGCCCGCCGGACCCCTGCGGCTCTCCGAGCCCGCGGTGGAGATCCCGCAGTTCTACGCGCTGCTCACGCAGAACGCCCACCGCACCCCCGCCGTGCGCTCGCTGCGCCGCGCCTGGGTGCAGCCCGCGCTCGGCTCCCCGTACCTCGCCATCGGTCTCGACCTCTACGACTCCTCGCCGGCCTCCGTCGAGGCGGTCCGGGCGATGATGCGCCAGACGGTCGCCGCCGTCCCGGAGGGGCTGCCCGTCTCCACCGTCGCCATGTCCGACGCGTACGACCCGGTCGCGATGTGGCTGGGCGCCCACGCCCGCCCCTTCTACGACCGCGACGCGCACGCCGCCCCGGCGGCTCCGGGCGCGCCCGGCTACGGCTACCCCCCGGCAGCGCCCCGCACGTACTGATACGTCCGGTCCCGTCCCGTCCGTCCCCCCAATTCACCCCTGCGCGGCAGGAGTTGGGCCGGATGTCCGATCTGGTCGAATAGCGGCCGAGTTGGTCCGCTCACGCGATCAGGACGTCCGGATAACGGAAGACAACGCACCGCATCACGTTTGAGCAAACATTCCCCGTGGGGTCTGGCGGGTGATCGCGGGCACATTGAAGACTCCCCGGAACACCAGGCGTTCGGCTCCCCGGAGCCGGTGCCCAGCAGTTGTTCCACCGAGCCGCTACCCGCGGCGGGCAAGGGCCGGCGACCCGGCGGCCGAGAGGGGTCCTCACCACGATGACGGCACCACTGCACGAGACGAATGCGGCCGAGGCCGCGGCCGTCGACGTCGTGCCCGATGCGCCGGCCAAGGCGATCGAGGGCCGATCCCCCTGGAAGATCGCCTGGACCAGGCTGAAGCGCGACAAACTCGCCCTCGCGGGCGCGTTCGTCGTCGTCTTCCTGATCCTGGTCGCGATCTTCGCCCCGGTGATCGTCGGCCTTCTCGGCCACCCGCCGGACGAGTTCCACGAGGACAAGATCGACCCGCTCTTCGGCACCCCGATCGGCTCCTGGGGCGGCGTGAGCTCCGACTTCCTCTTCGGCGTCGAGCCGGTCAACGGCCGCGACGTCTTCAGCCGGATCGTCTACGGCGCCCGGATCTCGCTGCTCGTCGCCTTCCTCGCGGCGCTCTTCGCGGTCCTGCTCGGCACCGTCCTCGGTGTCATCGCCGGCTACTTCGGCGGCTGGATCGACGCGGCGCTCAGCCGGGTCATGGACGTGATGCTGGCCTTCCCGCAGCTCCTGTTCACCATCGCCCTGGTCTCGGTGCTGCCGAACGAGCTCCTCGGCCTCGACGGTTCGGGCGTCCGCATCGTCGCCCTGGTCGTCGTGATCGGCTTCTTCGGCTGGCCCTACGTGGGCCGCATCGTCCGCGGCCAGACCCTCTCGCTGCGCAACCGCGAGTACGTGGAAGCGGCCCAGAGCCTGGGCGCCGGCCGCCTGTACATCCTGCGCCGGGAGCTGCTGCCCAACCTGATCGCCCCGATCATGGTCTACACGACCCTCATGATCCCCACCAACATCCTCACCGAAGCGGCGCTCAGCTTCCTCGGCGCGGGTGTGAAGCCGCCCACCGCTTCCTGGGGGCAGATGCTGTCGACGGCCATCACCACCTACGAGGCGGACCCGCTCTTCATGGTGATCCCGGGCCTCGCGATCTTCATCACCGTTCTGGCGTTCAACCTCTTCGGCGACGGCGTGCGCGACGCGCTCGACCCGAAGAGCTCCCGCTGACCGTACGCCGTTCACCGCAAGACCAGCCCCTGCCGCTGTCGACAGGAGGCACATCCCCCAACGGCGGACCACCGTGACAACGGCCGCCACTACTTCGGAGGTTGCTCGACCATGACTCTGAACAGCTCCCAGAGGCGCAGAATCGCCGCGGGCGCGCTGCTCGCCGCGGCCACGATGGTCGCGACCACCGCGTGCGGCGGCGGCAACGGCGGCAGCGGTGGCGGCAAGGGCGGCAAGGCGGGCGCGGCCGGCTTCAACGCCGCCGTGAACAACGTCGCCAGCCCCTCCGACAAGAAGGGCGGCGAGCTGAAGTTCATCGGCTCGCAGGAGGCCGACAACTGGGACCCGCAGCGCGGCTACTACGGCTTCGTGTGGGACTTCCAGCGCTACTACACGCGCCAGCTGGTCTCCTTCAAGGCCGCGCCGGGCTCCGCCTCCACCGAGCTGGTCCCGGACCTCGCCACCGACGCGGGCAAGGTCTCGGCCGACGGCCTCACCTACACGTTCACGCTGAAGGACGGCGTGAAGTGGGAGGACGGCAAGCCGATCACCTCCAAGGACATCAAGTACGGCATCGAGCGCATCTGGGCCCAGGACGTCATCTCCGGCGGCCCGATCTACCTCCAGCAGGTCCTCGACCCCAAGAAGACCTACGCCGGTCCGTACAAGGACACCTCCGCGGACAAGCTCGGCCTCAAGGCGATCGAGACCCCGGACGACAAGACCATCGTCTTCAAGCTGCCCGTCGCCAACGGCGACTTCCTGCAGATGCTGGCGATGCCCGCCGCCTCCCCGGTCCGCCAGGACAAGGACACCAAGGCCAAGTACGGCCTGAACGTGTTCTCCTCCGGCCCGTACAAGTGGCAGTCGTACACGCCGAACAAGTCCATGAAGCTCGTGCGCAACGAGAACTGGGACGCCAAGACGGACAACATCCGCAAGGCCCTCCCGGACACCATCAGCGTCACGTTCACCACGAACGCCGACGACATGGACAACCGTCTGATCGAGGGCGAGTACGACCTCGACATCAACGCGACGGGTGTCGGCGCCTCCGCCCGCCAGAAGGTGCTCCAGCAGCACAAGGAGAACGCGGACAACCCGCAGACCGGCTTCATCCGCTACGCGGTCTTCCCGCAGACGGTCATCTCCAACGTCGAGTGCCGCAAGGCGATCATCTACGCGGCCGACTCCAAGTCCCTCCAGACCGCCCGTGGCGGCCCGCAGGCCGGTGGCGACATCGCCGCCAACATGCTGCCGCCGGCGATCAAGGGTGCCGACCCGAAGTACGACCCGTACGGCAAGCTCGGTGGCGCCCCGGACCTCGCCAAGGCGAAGGAGGCGCTGAAGAAGTGCGGCAAGCCGAACGGCTTCAAGACCACGATCGCGGTCCGCAACAACAAGAAGATCGAGATCGCGACCGCCGAGTCCCTCCAGCAGTCGCTGAAGGCCGTCGGCATCGACGCCCAGATCGACCAGTTCGACGGCGCCCAGACCTCGGGCATCATCGGTTCGCCGAAGGTGGTCAAGGAGAAGGGCTACGGCATCATCATCATGGGCTGGGGCGCCGACTTCCCGACCGGCCAGGGCTTCCTGCAGCCGCTCGTCGACGGCCGCTTCATCCTGCAGTCCGGCAACAACAACTTCTCCGAGCTGAACGACCCGGCCATCAACGGCCTGTTCGACCAGGCGCTGAAGGAGACCGACCCGACCAAGGCCGGCGAGCTCTACAAGCAGATCAACACCAAGGTCTCCGAGGCCGCGGTCTACCTGCCCTTCACCCACGAGAAGAACATCATCTGGCGTAGCTCGCGCCTGACCAACGTCTACACGGCCGACGCCTACAACGGCCGCTACGACTACGCGTCGCTCGGCGTCGTGAAGTAAGCCGAGTCTCCATCAACTCGCTCCAACGGCGCACCCGCCGCTAGGTCCGAAGGGCAGGTGATGGCCGTGGGCGGCGGGCGGGGAACCCGATCGGGTTCCCCGCCCGCCGACCGGCCGACCGCATGCTTGCATACATAGTCCGACGGCTTTTCGCAGTCGTCATGATGCTGTTCGTCGTCACGCTGGTGACGCTCAGCATCTTCTTCCTCATCCCCAAGATGACCGGCAGCGATCCTGCCGCCATGTTCGTCGGCAAGCAGGCGGATCCGGCTTCCATCGAGGGCATCCGGCAGAAGCTGGGCCTGGACGAGCCGATCCTGGTGCAGTTCTGGCACTTCGTGTCCGGAATCTTCGTCGGCCGTGACTACACGGGCGGCGGCGAGACCATCCACTGCGCGATGCCCTGCTTCGGCTACTCCTTCCGTACCGAGCAGGACGTCTGGTCGATGCTGGTCGACGCCTTCCCGGTGACCCTCTCCATGGTGCTCGGCGCCGCCGTGCTGTGGCTGGTCCTCGGCGTCTCCACCGGTGTCGTCTCCGCGCTCAAGCGGGGCACGATCATCGACCGCGCCGCGATGATCACCGCGCTCGCGGGCGTCTCGCTCCCCATCTTCTTCACCGCCATGCTGGCGATGCTCGTCTTCCGCACCCAGCTGGGCTGGCTCGACGCCTCCTACGTGCCGATCAGCGAGTCCTTCGGCGGCTGGTTCGGCGGCCTGCTGCTGCCCTGGGTGACCCTCGCCTTCCTGTACGCGGCGATGTACGCGCGCCTCACCCGCGCCACCATGCTGGAGGTCCTGGGCGAGGACTACATCCGCACCGCGCGGGCGAAGGGCCTGCCGGAGCCGGTGGTGCTCGGCAAGCACGCCATGCGCTCCACCATGACGCCCATCCTCACCATCTTCGGCATGGACCTCGGCGCCCTCGTCGGTGGCGCGATCCTCACCGAGACCGCGTTCAACCTGCACGGCCTCGGCGGCCTGGCCATCAAGGGAGTCAGCGAGCGCGATCTGCCGATCATCCTCGCCGTCACCCTCATCACCGCCGCCTGTGTCGTCCTCGCGAACCTCGTGGTGGACCTTCTCTACGCAGTGATCGACCCCCGAGTGAGGCTGGCATGACCGACAAGCTCGTGAAGACCGGCGCCGCCGTCGGCGAGCCGGTCGCCACCGGGAACGCGCCCTCCGACGCCTTCCTCGACGTCCGCGACCTGAAGATCCACTTCCCGACCGACGACGGTCTGGTGAAGTCGGTCGACGGCCTCACCTTCCAGCTGGAGAAGGGCAAGACCCTCGGCATCGTCGGCGAGTCCGGCTCCGGCAAGTCGGTCACCTCGCTCGGCATCATGGGCCTGCACACCGTCGGCCAGTACGGCCGCCAGCGGGCCCGGATCTCCGGCGAGATCTGGCTCAACGGCCGGGAGCTGCTCACCGCCGACGCGGACACCGTGCGGCGGATGCGCGGCCGCGAGATGGCGATGATCTTCCAGGACCCGCTGTCCGCGATGCACCCGTACTACACGGTCGGCCACCAGATCGTGGAGGCCTACCGGGTCCACAACGACGTCGACAAGAAGACCGCCCGCAAGCGGGCCGTCGAACTCCTCGACCGCGTGGGCATCCCCGAGCCGGCCAAGCGCTTCGACAACTACCCGCACGAGTTCTCCGGCGGCATGCGCCAGCGCGCGATGATCGCGATGGCGCTGGTCAACAACCCGGAGCTGCTCATCGCGGACGAGCCGACCACCGCGCTCGACGTGACCGTCCAGGCGCAGATCCTCGACCTGATGCGGGACCTGCAGAAGGAGTTCGGCTCCGCGGTCATCATCATCACCCACGACCTCGGCGTGGTCGCCGAGATCGCCGACGACATCCTCGTGATGTACGGCGGACGGTGTGTGGAGCGCGGCTCGGCCGAGGACGTCTTCTACGAGCCCAAGCACCCCTACACCTGGGGTCTGCTCGGCTCCATGCCGCGCATCGACCGGGAGCAGACCGACCGGCTCATCCCGGTCAAGGGCAACCCGCCCAGCCTCATCAACGTCCCCAGCGGCTGCGCCTTCAACCCGCGCTGCCCGTACGCGGACGTCCCCAAGGACGGCATCACCCGGACCGTACGCCCCGAGCTGACGGAGACCGGTTCCCGCCACTTCTCGGCCTGCCACATGTCGCAGGAGGAGCGGACCCGGATCTGGACCGAAGAGATTGCGCCGAAGCTGTGAGCGAGACCAAGGCTGTGAGCGACATGGAACCCCTGCTCAAGGTCAGCGGCCTGCAGAAGCACTTCCCCATCAAGAAGGGCCTGCTGCAGCGCCAGACCGGCGCCGTCAAGGCGGTCGACGGGATCGACTTCGAGGTCTACCCCGGTGAGACCCTCGGCGTGGTCGGCGAGTCCGGCTGCGGCAAGTCGACGATGGGCCGGCTGATCACCCGCCTGCTGGAGCCGACCGGCGGGAAGATCGAGTTCGAGGGCACGGACATCTCGCACCTCGGGGTCGCGAAGATGCGTCCGCTGCGCCGCGACATCCAGATGATCTTCCAGGACCCGTACGGCTCGCTGAACCCGCGCCACACGGTCGGTGCGATCGTCTCGGCGCCGTTCCGGCTGCAGGGCGTGGAGCCCGAGGGCGGCGTGAAGAAGGAGGTCCAGCGCCTCCTCGGCCTGGTCGGCCTCAACCCCGAGCACTACAACCGCTACCCGCACGAGTTCTCCGGCGGCCAGCGCCAGCGCATCGGCATCGCCCGCGCGCTCGCGCTCAAGCCGAAGCTGGTGGTCGCGGACGAGCCCGTCTCCGCCCTGGACGTCTCCATCCAGGCGCAGGTGGTCAACCTCCTCGACGACCTGCAGGAGGAGCTCGGCCTCACGTACGTGATCATCGCCCACGACCTGTCGGTCATCCGGCACGTGTCGGACCGCATCGCGGTCATGTACCTGGGCAAGGTCGTGGAGCTCGCGGACCGCAAGTCGCTCTACGAGTCCCCGATGCACCCGTACACCCGGGCGCTGATGTCCGCGGTGCCGATCCCGGACCCGCGCCGGCGTGGCGCGAAGAACGACCGCATCCTGCTGACCGGTGACGTCCCGTCGCCGATCGCGCCGCCGCCGGGCTGCCGCTTCCACACCCGCTGCTGGAAGGCGACGGAGGTGTGCAAGACCCAGGAGCCGCCGCTCCTGGAGCTGCGCCCCGGCCAGCGGGTGGCCTGCCACCACCCGGAGAACGCGGACGGCCTGACGGTCCCCGGCGCACGCGAGTCGGTCGAGGTCACGATCACGAAGAAGCCGGAGGCGGAGACCGACGCGGCCCCCGAGGCGGAGGCGGAGGTCCCGGCACAGGCGAAGGCGCCCGAGCCGAAGACCGAGTCGGACGAGACCCCGGAGCCGTAAGCACCGCTCGCGAGGCCCCCACCGCCACCCGGCGGTGGGGGCCTCGCGGCGTCGCGGGCGGGCGCCGGGCGGCGCGCGGCTGCCGGGCGTCGGGGGCTCGGGGCGGAGCCCCCGGGTCCCGTCAGGGTTTCGGGGAGGGGAGGGGCGGGGTGGGGGAAGTCCCCCCCGTCCCGCCCACGCCTGGCACGGCCCCCACGGGAACAACCGGCACAATTGCCCGGTGCTCCACGATCTGTTCAACCCCTCCGTCCAACACGCACTGGACCTCGTCGGCATCTTCGTCTTCGCGATCTCCGGCGCGCTCCTCGCCGTACGCAAGAACTTCGACGTCTTCGGCATCGCCGTACTCGCCGAGGCCACGGCGCTCGGCGGCGGTATCGTCCGCGACCTGATCATCGGCGCGGTGCCGCCGGCCGCCTTCACGGACCTCGGCTACTTCCTGATGCCGCTGGTCGCGACCGTCCTGGTCTTCTTCCTCCACCCGGAGGTGGAGCGCACCCAGACCGCGGTCAACGTCTTCGACGCGGCGGGCCTGGGCCTCTTCTGCGTCACCGGCACCACCAAGGCGTACGACTACGGTCTCGGCCTGACCTCCTCCGCGGCGCTCGGTCTGGCGACGGCCGTCGGCGGCGGTGTGCTGCGCGACGTGCTGGCGAACGAGGTCCCCTCCCTGCTGCGCTGGGACCGCGACCTGTACGCCGTGCCGGCGATCGTGGGCGCCACGATGGTCGTGCTCTGCATCCGCTTCGACGTGCTCAACGCCTACACCAGCGGCGCCGCCGTCCTCACCGCCTTCACGCTGCGGCTGCTCGCGATGCGCTACCACTGGCGGGCGCCCCGCGCCTGGAACCGGCGATCCTCGGCCCGCGAGGAACCCGAAAAAGCTACCGCTCAGTAGCTAAATCCTGTACGGTCGCCGCCATGAGTACGAGCAGCATCGAGACGGCGAGCGAGTTCGACCGCGACACCGCCGTCACCCTCCGCGCCCCCGGTGTCTACGACGCCGAGCTCTCCGCGGGCTGGACGATCATCCACGCGGTCAACGGCGGCTACCTCCTCGCCCTCCTCGGCCGCGCGCTCGGCGACCACCTGCCGCACCCGGACCCGTTCACCATCTCGGCGCACTACCTCACGCCCTCCGTGCCGGGCCCGGCGGTCATCCGCACGGAGACGGTCCGCACCGGCCGCACCCTCTCCACCGGCCAGGCCTCCCTCTTCCAGTACGCCGAGGACGGCACCGAGGTCGAGCGGATCCGCGTGCTCGCCTCGTACGGCGACCTGGACGCCCTCCCCGACGAGGTCCGCACCACCGCGACCCCGCCGGAGATCGCCCCGATCGAGCGGTGCTTCAGCGCCTCGGACGGCCCGACCCCGCAGATCCCCGGCTCGTCGGCGATCACCGAACGCCTCGACCTGCGGCTCGACCCGGCCTGCGTCGGCTGGGCGGTCGGCGCACCCTCGGGCAAGGGCGAGATGCGCGCCTGGTTCGGCCTGGCCGACGGCCACGAGCCCGACCCGTTCTCCCTGCTCCTCACGGTCGACGCGCTCCCGCCGACCTCCTTCGAGCTGGGCCTCAAGGGCTGGACCCCGACCGTCGAGCTCACCACCCACATCCGCTGCCGCCCGGCCCCCGGCCCGCTGCGCGTCTCCATCACCACCCGCAACCTCGCGGGCGGCTTCCTGGAGGAGGACGCCGAGGTCTGGGACTCCGCCGACCGCCTGGTGGCGCAGTCCCGCCAGCTGGCCCGCGCCCCGCGGAGCTGACGGGCCCCGGCCACGGGCAGGTGGCCCGAAGCGCCACGGCGTATTCGGGCCACACTGCGGAGCCGCCGCCCCGGCCTCGTAGAATCGACCCACCATGGCTTACCTCGACCACGCGGCGACCACGCCCATGCTCCCCGAGGCGATCGAGGCGATGACCGCCCAGCTCGCCGTCACGGGCAACGCCTCCTCGCTGCACGCCGCCGGCCGGCGCGCCCGGCGGACCGTCGAGGAGGCCCGGGAGACCCTCGCGAGCGCGCTCGGGGCCCGCCCCAGCGAGGTCGTCTTCACCTCCGGCGGCACCGAGGCCGACAACCTCGCCGTCAAGGGCCTCTACTGGGCCCGGCGCGCCGCCGACCCGCGCCGCACCAGGGTGCTGGCCAGCCCCGTCGAGCACCACGCCGTGCTCGACGCCGTCGACTGGCTCGCCACCCACGAGGGCGCCACCGTCGAGTACCTGCCGGTCGACCGCTACGGCCGGGTCCACCCCGAGGCCCTGCGCGAGGCCATCGCCCGCGACCCCGGCTCCGTCGCCCTCGCCACCGTGATGTGGGCGAACAACGAGATCGGCACGATCATGCCGGTCCGCGAACTCTCGGCCGTCGCGGCCGAGTTCGACGTGCCCCTGCACGCCGACGCCGTCCAGGCCTTCGGTCAGGTTCCGGTCGACTTCGCCGACTCCGGCCTCGCCGCCATGACCGTCTCCGGCCACAAGATCGGCGGCCCCTACGGCATCGGCGCCCTCCTCCTGGGCCGCGAGTACACCCCCGTCCCCGTCCTCCACGGCGGAGGCCAGGAGCGGCACGTCCGCTCCGGCACCCTCGACGTGCCCGCCATCGCCGCCTTCGCCGTAGCCGGCCGCCTCGCCGCCGAGGGCCGCGAGGAGTTCGCCGGCACCGTCGGCGCCCTGCGCGACGAGCTCGTCTCCGCCGTCCGTACGGCGATCCCCGACGCGATCCTGGGCGGCGACCCGGTCGACCGGCTCCCCGCCAACGCCCACTTCACCTTCCCCGGCTGCGAGGGCGACTCCCTCCTGCTGCTCCTCGACGCCGCCGGCATCGAGTGCTCCACCGGCTCCGCCTGCACCGCGGGCATCGCCCAGCCCAGCCACGTCCTGCTGGCCACCGGCACCGACCCGGACCTGGCCCGCGGCACCCTGCGCTTCACCCTCGGCCACACCTCCACGAAGGAGGACGTGACGGCGGTGGCCGAGGCGATCGGCCCGGCGGTGGAGCGCGCGCGGACCGCCGGCCTCAGCTGACCCTCCCGCCCCCCAGCCGGGCGCGCTCCTCGCGTACCAGCCCCAGGTACCGCTCCCAGTCCCAGTGCGGGCCCGGATCGGTGTGGTCGGTCCCCGGCACCTCGACGTGCCCGATGATGTGCTCCCGGTCCACGGGTATCCCGTACCGTGCGCAGATGTCGGCCGTCAGCCGCGCCGAGGCCGCGTACATCGCCGCCGTGAAGTCCTGCGGCCGGTCCACGAAGCCCTCGTGCTCGATGCCGACGCTGCGCTCGTTCATATCGCGGTCGCCCGCGTGGAAGGCGACGTCGAGCTCCCGGACCATCTGCGCGACGTGCCCGTCCTTGCGCACCACGTAGTGCGCGGCGGCCTCGTGCCCGGGGTCCTTGAAGACCTTCAGCGCGGAGGCGTAGCTGCCCTGCACCACATGGATCACGACCCGGTCGACGACGTAGTCGTCCGGCCGGTCCGCCCGCCGCCAGTTCGCCCGGGACGCCGCGGTCCACTCCGCGCCCTTGTGGTCCAGCTCGCCCTCGGTCCGCTTCCGCTCCGTCCCCGGCAGCCGCCACCACAGACGCGCCAGCTCGTCCCGGGCCAGCACGGCGGTGCCGACCACGGCGACCCCACCGCCGACCAGGAAGGCCCGCCGCCCCGGCCCGGCCGTGGCCTTCTTCCCGCCGCCCCTGTTCCCCGTGTTCCCCATACCAGCGAGAACGTCAACTCAGGCGACCACGGTTCCCCGGCCCCGTACCCTGGTAGGGCTATGACTCAGACCCCGCCGCAGCGCCCCCTCCGTGTCCTCGCCGCCATGTCCGGCGGGGTCGACTCCGCCGTCGCCGCCGCCCGCGCCGCCGAGGCCGGCCACGACGTCACCGGAGTGCACCTCGCCCTGTCCGCGAACCCGCAGTCCTTCCGTACCGGCGCGCGGGGCTGTTGCACGATCGAGGACTCGCGGGACGCCCGGCGCGCGGCGGACGTGATCGGGATCCCGTTCTACGTGTGGGACCTCGCCGAGCGGTTCCGCGAGGACGTCGTGGACGACTTCGTCGCCGAGTACGAGGCGGGCCGCACGCCCAACCCCTGCCTGCGCTGCAACGAGAAGATCAAGTTCGCGGCGCTGCTCGACAAGGCGCTCGCCCTCGGCTTCGACGCCGTCTGCACCGGCCACTACGCGACCGTCCTGGTGAACGAGGACGGCACCCGCGAGCTGCACCGGGCCTCCGACATGGCCAAGGACCAGTCGTACGTCCTGGGCGTCCTCGACGAGAAGCAGCTCGCCCACGCGATGTTCCCGCTCGGCGACACCCTGACCACCAAGGACGAGATCCGCGCGGAGGCGGAGCGACGCGGTCTCGCCGTCGCCAAGAAGCCCGACAGCCACGACATCTGCTTCATCGCCGACGGCGACACCCAGGGCTTCCTCGCGACCCGCCTGGGCAAGGCGGAGGGCGACATCGTCGACGAGTCCGGCACCAAGATCGGCAGCCACGAGGGCGCGTACGGCTTCACCATCGGCCAGCGCAAGGGCCTGCGCATCGGGCACCCGGCGCCGGACGGCAAGCCGCGCTACGTCCTCGACATCTCGCCGGTGAACAACACGGTCACCGTCGGCCCCGCCGAGGCCCTCGACGTCACCGCCCTCACCGCGATCAAGCCCCGCTGGTGCGGCACCGCCCCCGAGGGCCCCGGCCGCTACACGGCCCAGCTCCGCGCCCACGGCGGCGAGACGCCCGTGAGCGCGGAGCTCACCGACGGCGAGCTGCGGGTCACCTTCGACGAGCCGGTCCGCGGCGTCGCCCCCGGCCAGGCGATCGTCCTCTACGACGACACCCGGGTGGTCGGCTCGGCGACGATCGCGACGACGGTGCGCCGCAAGGCGACCCAGCCCGCCTGACCCCCCGCCCCCGCCCTCACCCACCGGCCACTTCCTCGTCGAGGAACTGCTCCAGGACCGGTGCCAGCACATGGGGCGCCACCTCGTGCGTCTGCCCCGTCAGGGTGCGGTGCCGCCCGCGCGGGACGGCCGCGGCGACCGTACGGGCCGCCCGGCGCGTCCCGGCGGGGCTGGAGCCGCCGTCGACGACGAGGACCCGCGCGTGCACGCGGCCGAGCCCGTCGGCGTACGGCGGCTCGTACACCGACACCGCACCCACCGGCACCCCCGCGGCCGCGGCGGCGAGCGCCAGACCCGCGCCGTCCGCCGTCCCGTGCACGGCCGCGCCCCCGCCGACGGCCTCCAGGAGCAGCGCGAGGTCGCCGATCTCCCGCTCCACCGCGCCCGCGCCGCCGCGCCGCCGGTAGAGCACGACCGAGAACCGCCGCGCCAGCAGCCCGGCCAGCGCCCGCTCGCCCGCCGCCGCCCCCACCAGAATCACCGGCGGCCCCTCCCCGTACCGCTCGCACGCGATCCGCGTCCCGTCCTGCGCCGTGATGTTCACCGAGTCCATGAGAAGACAGACCGGGCGGCCCCACAGAACTCATCGCTCCCGAAGCGAACTTCCCCGGAAAGCCCCCGCCCCGCCCTCCCGCCGCCAGTCCCCGCCTCCCCGCCGTCCGACCCACCGCCTACCGTGAAACCCATGAACATCTGCGTCTTCCTCTCCGCCGCCGACCTCGACGACCGCTACACGACCCCCGCCCGCGACTTCGCCACCCTCCTGGGCAAGGCGGGCCACACCCTGGTCTGGGGCGGCTCCGACACGGGCCTGATGAAGGTCGTCGCGGACGGCGTCGAGGAGGCGGGCGGCCGCCTGGTCGGCGTCTCGGTCGACTTCCTCGCCCACAAGGCCCGCCCGGTCGCCGACGAGATGGTCATCACCAAGGACCTCGCCGAGCGCAAGGCGCTGCTCCTCGCCAAGTCCGACGCGATCGTCGTCATGGTCGGCGGCACGGGCACCCTCGACGAGGCCACCGAGATCCTGGAACTGAAGAAGCACGGCAAGCACACCAAGCCGGTCGTCCTCCTCAACACCGCCGGCTTCTACGACGGCCTCAAGACCCAGTTCCGCCGCATGGAGGAGGAGGGCTTCCTCCCGATCCCCCTGACCGAACTGGCCTTCTTCGCGGAGGACGGGGCGGCGGCGCTGGCGTATCTGGAGTCCCGGTCGGCCTGAGTTCCCGAACGGCCACGGGAGGCACGGCAGCTGAGCCGGAGCGCTCTTGTGCCCTGGCGGCGGGGCTGTTATGGCATCGGCACCCTTTTCGGGACCGATGTGCGGCGCGGCCGTGTGGACCCGCACGCCGCCGGTTAGCCTCGGGACGCGCCGGGCCGACGGCGCCTGAAGGAAGGCGGGGGACATGGCTCACTCGGAGCGCTGGCAGGAACTCTTCGGGCATGACGACCCCGACGCCCGGATGACCCTCGCCTCCACGGCACCCGGACCCGCTGCCGGCGACGGAGACCTCCGGCACAGCGGCGGACCGTGGACCGGCGCCTCCACCACCGCCGGAGAGCTCCGCACCAGTGCGGAGACGAGCCGCGCCGCGCTCGGGCCGGGCCACGAGGGGCTGACGGCGGGCGGTGCGGGTCTGGCCTCCGTCGCCGCGCTCGCCGCCGTGCGGACGTCCTGGGAGGAGCGCCTGGCCGCGATCCGCGACGAGTGCGAGGCGCTGCGGGGCCCGCTGCTCTCCGTCGCCAAGGAGATGGGGGAGACCGAGACCGCGATCAGGAACGCCTTCGCCGCGGCCGGCGGGAAGCCGCAGGAGGCGCGGCGATGACCGGAGCCTCCCTCACCTGGCAGCAGCTCAGGGACCTCAAGCTGTCCGAGTTCCAGGAGGCGGGTGACGCCTGGCACCAGGTGTCCGGCCGCTCGGACTCCGACGGGGTGCGGGTCGAGCGCGCCATGTCCGCGAGGCTGCGGGAGACCCAGAAGAGCGAGTCCGCCGAGGCCGCACTGGGCCGGCTGCGGCGGCTCGGCCGCAACTTCCGGTACGTCCACACCGAGAGCGGGCTCGTCCGCACCGCCCTCAACGGCCTCGCCGCCGACCTGGCCGAGCCGCATAACCGGCTGAAGCAGGCCCTCGCGGACGCCGCCGCGCTGAACTTCACCGTCCACGAGGACGGTTCCGTGAGCTACCCGGCCGTCGACGTCGAGGACCTGACCGGCGCGACGAAGCGGGCCCCCGGCAGCAGCGCCCGCGGCAGTTCCCGCCTCCGGCTGGAACCGCCCGGCCTCGGCGCCGGCGGGCGGTCGCCGCTCTACCCGGGCTACGACGGCTTCACCCCGCTCAACCCGAACGCGGCGAAGGCGCAGGACGTGGCCGACCGCATCGCCCGGGCCGTCCGGTCCGCGCGGGAGATCGACGCCCGGTACGCGAGGACCCTCGACGGCCTGAAGGCGGAGAAGGGCCTCGACGTCACCGAGGCCACCCTGAGGGACGTCACCCGGGACACCGCGGACGTCCGCGGCCAGGCCGGCAGGTACCTCGGAGAGGACGTCCCCGACGGCAAGAGCCCCGCCGAGCGCAAGCGGTGGTGGGACGGCCTGACCGACGAACAGCGCCGCGAGTACCTGGAGATCGCTCCCGACCTGGTCGGCGGCCTGGACGGCATCCCCGCCGTCGCCCGCGACGAGGCCAACCGCACCTACCTGCCCATCCTGATGGACGAACTGCGGCGCCGGGGCGGCGATGACGCACAGACCAAGCTCGACGCCCTCCGCATGATCCAGGACACGCTGAACAAGCCGAGCGACCCGCCGATGTTCCTGCTCGGCATCGGCGACGAGGGCAACGGGCGCGCGATCGTCGCGTACGGCAACCCGGACACGTCGAAGAACGTCTCGGCGTACGTACCGGGCCTGGGCACCAAGCTCGACGGCGAGTTCGTGACGGACACGATGAAGCGGGCGCAGGACACGGCCAGAGGCGCTCGCCGCTTCGACCCGTCCAGTTCCGCGATCGTCTGGCTCGGCTACGACGCGCCGGGATTCGCCACGGTCGGGCTGAAGGGTGACGCGGAACGGGGCGCGCCTGCGTACAACGAGTTCATGGCAGGTCTGGGGGCCACGAACCAGAACCAGGACCCGCACCTGACCGCCATCGGCCACTCCTACGGTTCGCTCACCGTGGGCACGGCGGCCAGGCAGGCGGGCGGGATCCCGGGTGCGGACGATGTCATCCTGCTCGGGAGCCCCGGTGTGGGTGTGGACAGGGCGCAGGACCTCGGTGTGGCCAAGGAGCACGTGTTCGTCGGCGCCGCGGACCACGACCTGGTCACCCATCTCCCGTCGAAGGACGAGGCACTGGTCGGCAGCCTGTTCGGAGGGCCGACGGGGATCCTGCTCGGCCGCGACCTCCTCGACCGGGGCGACGACGACGTGTGGTTCGGCAAGGACCCGGCGAGCGAGGCGTTCGGGGCCCGCCGGTTCAAGGTCGACGACGGGCCCCGGATGCTTCTGGAACTGGGGCTCACCGACGCCCACTCCCAGTACTTCACGCCCGAACTCGACCCGGAGTCGGCCAACAACATCGCCAGGATCGTCGCCGGGCGATCCGAGCGGATCACCACGGAGGAACACCGATGAGGCGACTGGGGCGGACGGCACGGATCGCCGTCCCCGTCATCCTGGCGGGCGCGGTGCTCGCGGGGTGTGCAGGGCAGCGAGGAGCGAGGTCGGACATGAACATGCAGGAGGCGGCGGAGCGGGCGGACGCGATCCTGGACGACACGCTGGGTGCCGTCGTGCCCGGGGTCCAGTGGGCCCACGACACGTGGACCAGCGGAAGCTGCACGGTGACGCGGCGTCGTGTCGTGACGACCGTCATCTCCGAACAGCGCCGGGGGAACTTCCTCGGCGTGGTCGAGCGCTTCTGGAAGAAGAGCGGTTACGAGATCACCGGCGTCAACCGGGACCGCGAGATGCCCTCGGTCTTCGCCAGGAGCGCGGACGGTTTCGAGTTCGACCTCACGATCGGCTACAAGGGCCAGGCGTTCTTCGATCTCACCACCCCGTGCGTCGCGCACTCCGAGGTCGCCGATCCGGCCTCCCGGCCCAACGGCCCCGCCTACCCCTACGGAAAGATCCCCACCCCCCACGTCCACTCCGACTTCTGGTCCGCCACCACTCCCACCCCCACCCCCTGACCACAGATGCGAGCATGGTCCCCATGGCTACTCATGTGATCACCGGAGCGGGCTCCGGCATCGGGGCCGCCGTCGCGCGGCGGCTGCACGCGCGCGGGGACGAGCTTGTGCTGCTCGCGCGGGACGCCGGGCGGGCGAAGGAGCTGGCGGGGGAGTTTCCGGGGGCGCGGACGCTCGTCGGGGACCTGGCGGACCCTGACCGGCTGTCGTGGGCGTTCTCGCACCAGAGCCTGCCCGACCGGGTCGACAGCCTGCTGCACGTCGCGGGCGTCGTCGACCTCGGGCCGGTCGGTGACCTCACCCCGAAGACCTGGCACCACCAGCTCAACGTCAACCTGGTCGCCCCCGCCGAACTGACCCGGCACTTCCTGCCCCAACTGCGGGTCACCAAGGGGCACGTCGTCTTCGTGAACTCGGGTGCCGGGCTCAACGCGCACGCCGAGTGGAGCGCCTACGCGGCCTCCAAGCACGGTCTGAAGGCGCTCGCCGACTCGCTGCGGCACGAGGAGCACGGCAACGGGGTGCGGGTCACCTCGGTGTACCCGGGGCGGACGGCCAGCCCCATGCAGGCGAAGGTGCACCAGCAGGAGGGCAAGGCGTACGACCCGGAGAAGTGGATCGACCCGGAGTCGGTGGCCACGACCATCGTCATGGCGATCGACCTGCCGCGCGACGCCGAGGTCAACGACCTGTCGGTGCGGCCGGGGTCCTGACGCGGCGATGACCACGGGGGCGGGCGGCAACGTCATCACGGGCGGCACCCACGGCACCGTCGTGCAGGCCGGACACATCGAGCACCTCGTCGTCCGGCAGGCCCCGCCGCCGGCCGACGAGGTGACCGTCGCCCCGCCGTTCGGCCGGCGCGGGGCGCCCCTGCGCGGGCGCGACGCGCTGCTCGCCCTGCTCCTCGGCGCCTCCGGCACCCATGTGCTGTACGGGCTCGGGGGCGTCGGCAAGACCAGTCTCGCCCTGGAGGTCGCCGGCTCCTTCGCGGCCCAGGGCGCGCCGGTGTGGTGGGTCGCCGCCCAGGACGGCGGCCGGCTCGCCGGCGGGATGCGGGCCGTCGCCCGCCGGCTGGGCCTCGGGGAGGAGGAGCTGGCCTCGGGGCAGACCGCCGACCTGCTGTGGGAGCGGCTCGCCCGGCTCCCCGGGCGGTGGCTGCTCGTTCTCGACAACGCCGACGACCTCGGCCTCCTGGACGGGCCCGGCTCCCTCGCCGCCGGTACGGGCTGGGTGCGCACGGCGCCCGGGAGCGGGGGGCTCGTGCTCGTCACCACGCGCGACGGGGACCTCGGTGCCTGGGGTGCCGGGCCCGTCCTGCACCCGCTCGGGGTCCTGCCGGGGGACCAGGGCGGTCGCGTCCTCGTCGACCGGGCGACCACCGGGGCCGGGCCGTCGGCGGACGCCGAGCTGCTCGCCGTACGGCTCGGCGGGCTCCCGCTCGCCCTGGACAGCGCCGGGCGCTACCTCGCCTCCGTCGTCGAACGCCCCGCCTTCCTCCGGGCGCCCGGTGAGCCCGCCACGTACGCCGCCTATCTCGCCGCCCTCGGCGCCGGGGACGTGACGGTGGACGGCGACGGCACCCTCGCCCGGATCTGGGCGATGTCCCTGCGGCTGCTGCGGGACCGGGGGCACGGGCACGCCGAGACGCTGCTCCGGCTGCTCGCCGGGTTCGCCGACGCGCCCGTACCGCTGCGGGTCTTCGCGGCCGGGCGGGTCGACATCCCGCCCGGCGAGCTGTGGAGCTGCCTCCAGGCGCTGGACCGGCTGGGGCTGGCGGCCCTCGGCACGGACGGGGAGCCGGTGGTGTCGCTGCATCCGCTGGTCCGGGACGCGTACCGGGGGGAACGCGAGCGGCTGTCGGCGCGGCTCGTGGGGGAGCTGGGCGACCCGGAGGACCGGGACCCGCTGTGGCCGCTGCTCGTCCCGCACCTGCTCGACGACCTCGGCCGCGACGTCCCGGAGCGCGCGTGGAAGGCGGCCGTGTCCGCGGTCCACGTGCTGGACGTGCTGGGCCTGGTGCGCGAGGCGGCCGCGGCGGGCCGTGCCGTACGGGACCGTGCCGTCGCCGCCCTGACGGAGCACCACCCGCTGGCCAGGATGGCCCGGATGGGGCATGCGCGCGGTCTGCTGGTCGAGGGCCGGGTCGAGGAGGCACTGCCGCTGCTGGAGGCGCTCACGCGGGAGTGCGTACGGGCCGAGGGCGCGGACGACGCGCTGACCCTCATGGTCCGGAACGAGTACGCCAACGCCCTGCAGATGGCCCAGGACTACGAACGGGCCGCCGTCGAGAACGCGGAGGTGCTGGCCCTGCGCGTCGGGCTCTTCGGGGAGGCGCACGCGATGACCCTGGCCACCCGGCACAACCTCGCCGTCACCCTGTCGATGCTCGGGCGGTACGAGGAGGCGCTGGCCGAGCTGGACGCCGTGCACACCGCGGAGCTCGGGCTGTACGGCCCGGACGACCCCCGGGTGCTCGTCACCCGCGAGAACCGGGCCTGCATACGGCGCGACCTCGGCGACCCCGAGGCCGCGCGCCCGGAGCTCGAAGCCGTTCTCGCGGCGCGCGTGCGGGTCCTCGACGCCGACCACCCGCAGACCCTGGCGGCCCGGTTCAACCTCGCCACCTGTCTCGACCCCGCGGCCGCCGTGCCGGAACTGACGGCCGTCCTCGACGCCCGCACCCGCGTCCTCGGTCCCGGCCACCCCGTCACCGCCGCCACCCGCGCGACCCTGGAGCACATGGCACGTACGCTTCCCCGGTGAGCGAGATCAGCGACAAGAGTGAGAAGAACGCGTTCCCCTGGGCCCCCGCGACCGGTGTCGGCTCCATGCCCGGCGGCGACGCGCGTGAGGCCGCCAAGACCGTCACCGGCTCCTTCGAGGACTTCCCGTTCCTCGCGGAGCTGCCCGCCCGCGGGCCCGGCGCGGACATGATCGGGCGGACCGCGGGGATGCTCGTCGAGCTGTACGCGCACGTGGAGCCCAGCGGTTGGCGGATCAGCGACCGGCCGGGCCGGGACACCCGGCGGGCCAGGTCCTGGCTGGGGGAGGACCTCGACGCCCTGGAGGAGTTCACCCAGGGGTACGAGGGGCCGCTCAAGGTGCAGGCGGTGGGGCCGTGGACGCTCGCCGCCGCGCTGGAGCTGCGGGGCGGGGAGGCCGCGCTGTCCGACGCGGGGGCCTGCCGGGACCTCGCCGGCTCGCTCGCCGAGGGGCTGCGCGGACATCTCGCCGAGGTGCGCAGGCGGGTGCCCGGCGCCCGGGTCGTGCTCCAGTTCGACGAGCCGTCGCTCACCGCGGTGCTGCTCGGGCAGGTCCGCACCGCCAGCGGCTACCGCACCCACCGGGCCGTCGACCGGCAGGTCGTGGAGAGCGCGCTGCGGGACGTGATCGCGGTCCACGACGGGCCGGTGATCGTCCACTCCTGCGCTCCCGGGGTGCCGTTCGGGCTGCTGCGGCGGGCCGGCGTCGCGGGTGTCTCGTTCGACTTCTCGCTTCTCACCGAGCGTGACGAGGAGCCGATCGGGGAGGCCGTGGAGGCCGGCACGAAGCTCTTCGCCGGTGTGGTGCCGTCCACGGACCCGGCCTCGGGGGCATTGTCAGACCCGGGCGGTAGCGTCATGGGTGTCAGGACGTTGTGGCGCAGGCTGGGGCTGAATCCGGGGACTCTCGCAAAGTCCGTGGTGGTCACCCCCACCTGCGGTCTCGCGGGCGCCTCTCCGGAGTACGCCCGCAAGGCGCTCGCCCACTGCGCCCGGGCGGCGAGATCGCTCGCGGACAACCCAGAGTGACCGGGGCGACCGGGTTTCAGGCATCGGGAGGACGAGGAACGGTGGCAGTCGAGCAGGGGGCCCCCGCCGAGGCGCGGGAGAAGCACGCCGAGCTGGCGGAGCAGGTCGAGGAGCACCGCTTCCGGTACTACGTGAAGGACCAGCCGGTCGTCAGCGACGCGGAGTTCGACCGGCTCCTGCGGGCCCTCGAGGCCCTGGAGGAGGAGTATCCGGAGCTGCGGACGCCGGACTCGCCGACGCAGAAGGTCGCGGGGTCGTACGAGACCGACTTCGCCTCCGTGGAGCACCGCGAGAGGATGCTCTCGCTGGACAACGCGTTCGACGAGGAGGAGCTGGCCGCCTGGGCCGAGCGCGTCGCCCGGGACGTCGGCACCTCCGACTACCACTACCTGTGCGAGCTGAAGGTCGACGGCCTGGCCGTGAACCTGACGTACGAGCACGGCCGGCTGACCCGCGCGGCGACCCGCGGCGACGGCCGCACCGGCGAGGACATCACGCCGAACGTGCGGACCATCGCCGACATCCCGGACCGGCTGCGCGGCGAGCGCATCCCGGACTTCGTGGAGATCCGCGGCGAGGTCTACTTCCCGATGGAGGCCTTCGAGGGGCTGAACGCGCGCCTGGTGGAGGCCGGCGACAAGCCCTTCGCCAATCCGCGCAACGCGGCGGCGGGTTCGCTGCGCCAGAAGGACCCCAAGGTGACGGCGACCCGGCCGCTGCACATGGTGGTGCACGGCATCGGCGCCCGCGAGGGCTTCGACATCGACTGCCTGTCGCACGCCTACGAGCTGCTGCGCGAGTGGGGCCTGCCCACCGCCCGGCACAACCGGGTGGTCGACTCGCTCGACGAGGTGCGGGAGTTCATCGCGTACTTCGGTGAGAACCGGCACTCGGTGGAGCACGAGATCGACGGGGTCGTCGTCAAGCTGGACGAGATCCCGCTCCAGGGCCGGCTCGGCTCCACGGCGCGCGCCCCGCGCTGGGCGATCGCCTGGAAGTACGCGCCGGAGGAGGTCAACACCAAGCTGGTCGACATCAAGGTCGGTGTCGGCCGCACCGGTCGCGTCACGCCGTACGCCCAGGTGGAGCCGGTGACGGTGGCCGGCTCCGAGGTCGAGTTCGCCACCCTGCACAACCAGGAGGTGGTCAAGGCCAAGGGCGTGCTGATCGGCGACACGGTCGTGCTGCGCAAGGCCGGCGACGTCATCCCGGAGATCCTGGGCCCGGTGGCGGACCTGCGGGACGGCAGCGAGCGCGAGTTCGTGATGCCCGCCGAGTGCCCGGAGTGCGGCACCCCGCTGAAGCCGATGAAGGAGGGGGACATCGATCTGCGCTGCCCCAACGCGCGGACCTGTCCCGCGCAGCTTCGGGAGCGCCTGTTCTTCCTGGCCGGCCGCCAGTGCCTGGACATCGAGAACTTCGGGGCGGTCGCGGCGGCGGCGCTCACCCGTCCGCTGGAGCCGGCCGAGCCGCCGCTGGTGGACGAGGGCGACCTGTTCGACCTGACGATCGAGCAGCTGCTGCCGATCAAGGCGTATGTCCTCGACCCGGACAGCGGGCTGCCCAAGCGGGACCCGAAGACCGGCGAGGAGAAGATCGTCACGGTCTTCGCCAACCAGAAGGGCGAGCCGAAGAAGAACGCGCTGGCGATGCTCGAGAACATCGCCGCGGCCAAGACGCGTCCGCTGGCGCGCTTCATCAACGGCCTGTCGATCCGCCATGTCGGCCCGGTCGCGGCCGAGGCGCTGGCCCGTGAGTTCCGCTCCCTGGAGCGGATCGAGCAGGCGACGGAGGAGGAGCTGGCGGCGGTCGACGGCGTCGGCGGGATCATCGCGGCCGCGGTGAAGCAGTGGTTCGCCGAGGAGTGGCACCAGGAGATCGTGCGCAAGTGGCGGGCGGCCGGGGTGAGCTTCGAGGACGAGGGCGCCGGCGAGGAGACCGGCCCGCGTCCGCTGGACGGTCTGACGGTGGTCGTGACGGGCACCCTGCAGAACTTCACCAGGGATGGCGCAAAAGAGTCGCTGCAAGCCGGTGGAGCGAAGGTGACAGGTTCCGTTTCGAAGAAGACCGACTTTGTCGTTGTCGGTGACAACCCGGGCTCGAAGTACGACAAGGCGATGCAGCTGAAGGTTCCGGTTCTGAACGAGGAAGGCTTCACGGTCCTGCTCGAACAGGGTCCCGAAGCCGCTCGCGAGGTCGCCCTCCCGGTCGTCGAGTAGACCCCCGACGGGCCGCGGAAGCTCACCCGTTCGGCGCATACCAGATCGTTACGGGTGGCCGGGTCGCATTCGGGCAAGAGATGGAGAGCGCTGCCCGTAGAAGCCCTCCGCGGCCTAGTGTGGTGACCGTGCGTCCGCCGCACACGGCTGTGTGAGGGCCCAGTCGGGCGCAGGAGCAGGACACGCGGTACGACGCGCGGCGGCACGACGGCCCAGTGGCATGACGACGGCCCCCGCGTTGCGACGGCACCGCCGGCTGTGAGAGGGACGGGAATGAAACCGACCGACAGTGCCGCCCCGGTCGCACGGCCCCAGGGCCGTGCGGCGTTCGTGGGCATCACCTCCGGGCTGTCCGGAGCGCTGGTGGGCATCGCCGCCGTCGTGCTCACCGCCGGTCTTTACCGGACGCTGAGCACCGGCGAGGGACTCTTCCCCGGCGGCCCCGCCGGCTGGTCCCTGGCCGTCCTCACCGGGCTCATCGTCGGCCACCTGGTCGCGCTCGGCCGCGACCGCTGGTGGGGCGGCACCGGCTCGGGCGCCGCGCTCACCCTCGCCGTGCTGCTCCTCTACGGCTGGGTGCCCGCCTGTCTGGTCTCCCTCTCCGTCGTCGTCCTCGTCGCCGCCGCCCGCCGGCACCGCTGGCGGCACGGACTGCTGCACGGCGCCGTGGACGTCATCGGCGCCTGCGCCGCCGCCCTCGTGCTGGCCACCTTCGGGGACGTGCCCACCGTCGAGCACCCCTGGAAACCCCTCGACTGGGGGATCGCCGACATACCGGAAGTGGTGCTCGCCGCCGTCGCCTACCTCGTGGTGACCCGGCTCCTCCTGTGGTATGCGCTCGCCCCCCAGGGCGGCGCACTGCCCACCGCGGCCCGCACCGCCCTGCTGCGCCAGGGTCTCGTCGCCGTCGCCCTGCTCGGCATCGCCCCCCTCATCTGCGTCGTCGCCGTCTCCCAGCCCCCGCTGCTGCCGCTCTTCGCCGTCCCGCTCATCGCCCTCGACTCCACCCTGTGGATCGCCCGCGCCCGAGCCGAGGAGCAGCTGCGCGACCCGCTCACCGGACTGCCCAACCGGCAGTGGCTCCTGGAGCGCACCTGGACCGCGCTGGAGGAGGCCGAGGGCGAGGGAGCCCGCTCCGCCCTCGTCCTGATCGACCTCGACCGCTTCCGTTCGGTCAACGACACCCTCGGGCACCTCGCCGGCGACCGGCTGCTCCTCCAGATCGCCGAACGCCTCCGGCTCGCCCTGCCCCGCGGGGCCGAGGCGGCCCGGCTCGGCGGCGACGAGTTCGCCGTCCTGCTGCCCACCGCCGACTCCACCACCAGCGCCCAGCGCGTCGCCCGCCACCTCGTCGCCGAGCTCTCCTCCCCGCTCGACCTCGACGGGCTCACCCTCGTCCTGGAGGCCAGTGCCGGCGTCGCCGTCTTCCCCGAGCACGCCCTCGACGCCGAGGGCCTGCTGCGCCGGGCCGACGTGGCGATGTACCAGGCCAAGCGGGACCGCACCGGCGTCGAGGTGTACGAGTCCAAGCGCGACTCCAACACCCCCGACCGCCTCGGCCTCCTCGGCGACCTGCGCCGCGCGCTCGACGCCGGCGAGGTCGAGCTCCACTACCAGCCCAAGGTCCGCTTCGACGGCCAGGTCGCGGGTCTGGAGGCGCTGGTCCGCTGGGTCCACCCCGAGCGCGGAAAGGTCCCGCCGGACGAGTTCATCGCCATCGCCGAGTCCTCCGGCCTGATGCCCCACCTCACCGAGTACGTCCTGGAGACCGCCCTCGCCCAGGTGGCCCGCTGGCGCGCCCAGGGCCTCAACGTGCCGGTCGCGGTCAACGTCTCCCCGCGCGACGTGCACACCCCCGGCTTCGCGGGTGCCGTCGCCGCCCGGCTCGCCCGGCACGGCGTCCCGGCCGGCGCGCTCCAGCTGGAGATAACGGAGCACGTGCTCCTGGAGGACCCGCAGCGGGCGGCCGACACCATGGCCGGACTCACCGGCCACGGCGTCAAGATGTCCCTCGACGACTTCGGCACCGGCTACTCCTCCCTCGTCCATCTGCGCCGCCTCCCGGTGAGCGAACTGAAGATCGACCGCTCCTTCGTCGCCCGGCTCGCCGTCGACAACGAGGACGCCGAGATCGTCCGCTGCACCGTCGACCTCGCCCACTCGCTCGGCCTGCTGGTCGTCGCCGAGGGCGTCGAGGACGACGAGACCTGGGAGCGGCTGCGCGACCTGGGCTGCGACGCCGTGCAGGGCTGGCTGGTGGCCGCCGCCATGCCGCCCGGCGAGACCACCGCCTGGCTGCGCGCCCGCGGCGAGCACGGCTGGCGCCGCCCCTCGGAGATCGCCGCGAGCGCGGCCGCCGCGGCGGCCGCGGGCGTCGTGGACGTCGTCGACGTCGACCACCCCTCGGGCCACGTCGTGCAGTGACGCCCCGGAGGAGGTCCGGGGGAGTCCCGGGGACTCCGCAGGAGGTCCGGGGGAGGTCCGCGGGGAGTCCGGGGGACCCGACCGGGTGAGCGGGCCCGGCGGGCTCCGGCGCCTCCCGGGAGGGCCCGCGGGCCGGTCCGGGCGCCCGGTACGGGCAAACCGTTTCACGGGCAGCGGTGCGGGCCCCATAGGATTGGGCCAACACCATCAAGCTCACCCCTGAGGATCCGCATGCCTGGCATCACGCGCGAGGAGGTCGCCCACCTCGCTCGGCTGGCGCGTCTGGAACTCGCCGACGAAGAGCTCGACCACTTCGCCGGCCAGCTCGACGACATCATCGGCGCGGTCGCCCGCGTTTCCGAGGTCGCCGACCAAGACGTTCCGCCGACCTCCCACCCGCTGCCGCTGACCAACGTCATGCGCGCGGACGAGGTCCGTCCGTCGCTCACCCCCGAGCAGGCGCTCTCCGGCGCCCCGGCCCAGGAGCAGCAGCGTTTCAAGGTGCCGCAGATCCTGGGGGAGGACTAAGAAGTCATGACGGACAACAGCATCATCATCAAGCTCACCGCCGCGGAGATCGCGGCGAAGATCGCCTCCGGCGAGCTCACCGCCGTCCAGGTGACCGAGGCCCACCTGGCCCGGATCGAGGCCGTCGACGAGAAGGTCCACGCCTTCCTGCACGTCGACCGCGAGGGCGCCCTGGCCCAGGCCCGCGCCGTGGACGAGAAGCGCGCCCGCGGCGAGAAGCTGGGTCCGCTGGCCGGTGTCCCGCTCGCCCTGAAGGACATCTTCACCACCGTGGGCATCCCCACGACGGTCGGCTCCAAGATGCTCGAGGGCTGGATCCCGCCCTACGACGCGACCCTGGTCAAGCGGCTGAAGGCCGCCGACGTGGTCATCCTGGGCAAGACCAACATGGACGAGTTCGCCATGGGCTCCTCCACGGAGAACAGCGCGTACGGTCCGACCGGCAACCCCTGGGACCTCACCCGGATCCCCGGCGGCTCCGGCGGTGGCTCCTCGGCCGCCCTCGCCGCGTACCAGGCCCCGCTCGCCATCGGCACGGACACCGGCGGCTCCATCCGCCAGCCCGCCGCCGTCACCGGCACCGTCGGCGTCAAGCCGACCTACGGCGCGGTCTCCCGCTACGGCATGGTGGCCTTCTCCTCCTCGCTCGACCAGGGCGGCCCCTGTGCCCGTACGGTCCTCGACGCGGCCCTGCTGCACGAGGCCATCGCCGGCCACGACCCGCTCGACTCGACCTCCATCGACGCCCCGGTCCCGCCGGTCGTCGAGGCGGCCCGCAACGGCTCCGTCGCCGGGATGCGCGTCGGCATCGTCAAGCAGTTCCGCGGCGAGGGCTACCAGGCCGGCGTCCTGCAGCGCTTCGACGAGTCCGTCGAGCTGCTGAAGTCGCTGGGCGCCGAGGTCGTGGAGCTCGACTGCCCCACCTTCGACCTCGCGCTCTCCGCGTACTACCTGATCGCGCCGTCGGAGTGCTCCTCCAACCTCGCCCGCTTCGACGGTCTGCGCTACGGCCTGCGGGCCGGCGACGACGGCACCCGCTCCGCCGAGGAGGTCACCGCGCTCACCCGCGAGGCCGGCTTCGGGCCCGAGGTCAAGCGCCGCATCATCCTCGGTACGTACGCGCTGAGCTCCGGCTACTACGACGCCTGGTTCGGCTCGGCCCAGAAGGTCCGTACGCTCATCACCCGCGAGTTCGAGGCGGCCTTCGAGCAGGTCGACGTGATCGTCTCCCCGACGACCCCGACCACCGCCTTCGCGATCGGCGAGCGCGCCGACGACCCGATGGCGATGTACCTCGCGGACCTGTGCACCATCCCGACCAACCTGGCCGGCAACGCCGCCATGTCGCTGCCCTGCGGCCTCGCGCCGGAGGACGGTCTGCCGGTCGGCCTGCAGATCATCGCCCCCGCCCTGAAGGACGACCGGCTCTACAAGGTCGGTGCCGCCGTCGAGGCCGCCTTCGTGGAAAAGTGGGGACACCCGCTGCTCGAGGAGGCTCCGTCGCTGTGAGTACCAGTGCACTGCAGAAGGCCAAGGGCTTCAAGAAGTCCAAGACCGGTACGTACCTGTCGATGGGCACCACGGCGTTCGGCGCCATCAGCGTGCTGAAGCAGGTCAAGAGGGCCCGCTCGGAGCACGACACGCTCCAGCTGGTCGACGCCGTCGTGTCCGCCGCCGCCATCGTCACCGGCCTCGCGATCCTGTACCGCGAGCTGAAGCGCCTCGGCGACGACGACGTCCTGCTGGGCTGAGAGGGAAGTTCCACCGTGACTGTCACTGAACTGCTGTCGTACGAAGCGGCGCTCGCCGAGTACGACCCCGTCATGGGCCTCGAGGTCCATGTCGAGCTGGGCACCAAGACCAAGATGTTCTGCGGTTGCTCGACCGAGCTCGGCCAGGACGCCAACACGCAGACCTGCCCGACCTGCCTCGGCCTGCCCGGCGCGCTGCCGGTCGTCAACGCGGTCGGCGTCGAGTCCGCCATCAAGATCGGCCTCGCGCTGAACTGCGAGATCGCCGAGTGGTGCCGCTTCGCCCGGAAGAACTACTTCTATCCGGACATGCCGAAGAACTTCCAGACCTCCCAGTACGACGAGCCCATCGCCTTCGACGGCTACCTGGACGTCCAGCTGGAGGACGGCGAGATCTTCCGCGTGGAGATCGAGCGCGCCCACATGGAGGAGGACACCGGCAAGTCCACCCACATCGGTGGCGCGACCGGCCGCATCCACGGCGCCTCGCACTCGCTGCTCGACTACAACCGGGCCGGCATCCCGCTCATCGAGATCGTCACCAAGCCGATCGTCGGTGCGGGCGAGCGCGCTCCCGAGGTCGCCAAGGCCTACGTGGCCGAGCTGCGCGAGCTGATCAAGGCCCTGGGCGTCTCCGAGGCGCGCATGGACAAGGGCCAGATGCGCTGCGACGTCAACCTGTCGCTGATGCCGAAGGGTTCCAGCACCTTCGGTACGCGTTCGGAGACGAAGAACGTCAACTCGCTGCGCTCCGTGGAGCGTGCGGCGCGCTTCGAGATCCAGCGCCACGCGGCGGTCCTGGAGTCCGGCGGCTCGATCCTGCAGGAGACCCGTCACTTCCACGAGGACGACGGCTCCACCACCTCCGGCCGCATCAAGGACAACGCCGAGGACTACCGCTACTTCCCCGAGCCGGACCTGGTCCCGGTCGCCCCGGCCCGTGCCTGGGTCGAGGAGCTGCGGGCGGCCCTGCCCGAGCTGCCGCGGGTGCGCCGCAACCGGCTGCGCGAGGAGTGGGGCGTGTCCGAGCTGGACATGCAGTCCATCCTCAACGCGGGCGCGGTCGACCCGATCGTCGCCACGATCGAGGCGGGCGCCGACGCGGCGTCGGCCCGCAAGTGGTGGATGGGCGAGCTGGCCCGTAACGCCAACGAGCGGGGCGTCGCGCTCGACGAGCTCCCGATCACCCCGGCGGACGTCGCCCGCGTGTCGGCCCTGGTCGCCTCCGGCGACCTGAACGACAAGCTGGCCCGCCAGGTCATCGAGGGCGTCCTCGCCGGCGAGGGCACCCCGGACGAGGTCGTCGAGAAGCGCGGCCTGAAGGTCGTCTCGGACGACAGCGCGCTCGGTGCGGCGGTCGACGAGGCCATCGCGGGCAACGCGGCCATCGCCGACAAGATCCGCGGCGGCAAGGTCGCGGCGGTCGGCGCCCTGGTCGGCGCGGTCATGAAGGCCACCCGTGGCCAGGCCGACGCGGCTCGGGTGAAGGACCTCATCCTGGAGAGGCTGGGCGTCAGCGAGGGCTGACCCCGCCTTTCCGTACGGACACCAGGGCGCCTCGCCCGGAGCCACGGCTCCGGGCGAGGCGCCCTGTCGTGTGCGGAGGGTCCGCCGATATCATCACGCGGTTCAGCAGATGATCTTCACGTCGACGGGGGAACGCATGTACGCCTCTCGCAGAGCCCTGGCACTCGTGGCCACGGCCTGTCTCTCGCTCATAGGCCTCCAGGCCGGGCCACTGGCCGCCGGGGCGGCCGCCGCCACGGACAGCGGTCGGTTCCAGGGCGTCAACTGGGCCGACCCCAGGGACAACTACGCGAGCGACGAGCTGGTCCTGTCCGGTCTGTCGAAGACCGACGACTTCCCGACCACGTACGCCAAGTCCGCCGCGATCGTCGGCCAGTTCCAGAGCAAGTTCGGCGTCAACACCGTCCGGATGCCCGTGAACCCGGCCACCGTCAACGGCCCCTACTGGCAGTCGTACACGGGCGCCATCGACGCGGCCGTGCACAAGGGCGCCAAGGTCCTGCTGGGCTACTGGGAGGCCCCCGAGACCAAGGACGGCCGGATCGACGACCAGACGGCCTACGACGCCATGTGGTCGACGATCCTCGCCAAGTACGGCGACAACCGCCAGGTCTACTTCGAGCCGATGAACGAGCCGTTCGGCTACACCGCGGCCCAGTGGACCGACGTCGCCGCCCGCTGGCTCGCCGACCACGGGCAGTACATCGCCCGTGAGCGGGTCTTCGTGGGCGGCTCCGGCTACAGCGATGACGTGCGCCCGGTGTGCGCCGACTCCCGGCTGTCCGGCACCCACCTCTCGCTGCACCACTACGGCTTCTGGCACAGCGACTGGAAGGACCGCGCCCAGTGGGCGTCCGACCTGCGCACCAAGGTCGGCACCTGCGCGTCCCGCACGGTCCTCACCGAGTTCGGCGCCGACCTGCACTCCGGCCTCGACTACAACGGCCCGACCAACGGCTCCCACGAGATCGCCTACCTCCAGGGCGACACGGACACGCTGCGCGAGCTCGGCATGGGCTCGGTCTACTGGCCGGGGCTGCGCACCGGTGACTGGTACAGCCTCACCGAGCTCCAGGGCACCGGCACGGACCTGACCCTGCGCACCACCAACCAGTCCGCCGCCGACCGGCTCGCCTGGGCCTGGTTCGGCCAGGGCAGGCCGGCCGTCTCGAACGGCGTGCTGCGCGGCGTGGGCTCCGGCCACTGCCTGGACGTGCCCGGCGCCTCCCAGCAGGCCGGCAGCTCGCTGATCATCTGGTGGTGCACCGCGGGCTCGGCCAACCAGCAGTGGGCGTACACCCCCGAGAAGGAGCTGCGCGTCTACGGGAACATGTGCCTGGACGCCGACCACGGCACCCGTGCGCTGATCATCTGGTACTGCAACGGCGGCGCGAACCAGAAGTGGACCTTCAACGCCGACGGCACGGTCACCAACCAGCAGAACGGTCTCAACCTGGACGTCTCCGGCGAGGCCACGGCCGCCGGCAGCCAGGTCGCGCTCTGGTACGGCAACGCCAAGCCGAACCAGCTGTGGCAGCGCTCCTGACCCCGGCCGGCCCCGTGCCTCAGTGAACGAACGCGGGCTTCTCCGCGGGCCTCAGCCCGCGGCGGAGCCCGCGCCGCATGAGCCGTCCCATCGGGCGCTCCACCCAGCGGTGGATCGCGTACGAGAGCAGCAGCACCGAGGCCGTGGTGATCGCCAGGGTGCCCCAGTGGCCGAGCGCCGGGACGTGGTGGGTGAGCCCCTTGGCGAACGGGATGCCGATGCTCACGTGGAGCAGGTAGAACGGGTAGGTGAGCGCGCCGGCGGTGACCAGCCAGCGGTGGCGCACATGGCGCAGCGGGCCGAGGGTGGCCAGCATCAGCACCCCGAGGAACGCGGTGAGGAGCAGGGCGCTCAGGGTCCAGGAGACGGTGTTCCGGGTGCCGGACGTGGCGAGGTGCCAGTCCACCCGGATCTGGAGCACGCTGAGCTGGTAGGCCCAGGCGAGGCCCATCATCGTCCACAGCATGAGGTTCTGCCCGAAGCGGCACATGAGGTAGAGCACGATGCCGGCCACGAACAGGCCCGCGTAGGTGCTCAGCACGAACTGGTCGAGCAGGGCGATCTTCTGGGAGTGGGTGACGAAGGCGGCCACCAGCCAGACGGTGCAGAAGCCCAGCATCCGCTCGTAGGTCGCGCCGAACCTCAGCACGAGGACCATGAGCAGATAGAAGCGTGCCTCCACGTCCAGCGTCCAGGCGACGCCGTTGAGCAGGTCGGCCTTGAGCGGCAGGGGGAACATCGTCAGGTTCGCGACGAGCTCCCGGGGGTGCAGCATGACCCGCGGGTCCTCCGACTGCAGGGGGATCAGCGCGACCCGTACGACGATCAGCAGCATCACGAACCAGTACGCCGGGAAGAGCCGGGAGATCCGGGAGACGGCGAACTCGCCGGGGGTGCGGCCCCAGGCGCTCATGCAGATCACGAAGCCGCTGATCAGGAAGAACATCTCGACGCCGAGCCAGCCGTACATGGCGGCCCGGTGCACGAGGTACGCGAAGACCTTCGGCGACTCGCCCCAGGTGCCGAGCTTCGGGGTGCCCAGGAAGTGGAACGCGGCGACCGTCAGCGCGGCGACCAGACGCAGCCCGTCGACCACCGCGAGACGCGGCGGCCCGGCCTTCCCCGCCCGCTCCGGACGCGGCCGGCGGGGTCCGTCCGACGTCCCGGAGGCTCTGCCCCGGGTGTGCTCGTCGACGGCCACCGGTCGCTCGGATATGTGTGGTGCGGTCATGTGCTCCCCAAAAGTCGATTGCCCCCGTACGACCCGCGACCCCTTCGAATGGTTGCCCGAGGAATCGAAAGGAGTGGGACCTCCGGCCCGGTCTCCCGGACACTCCGGCCCACTGCCCCCGGACACTCCGGCCCACTGCCCCCGGACACTCCGGCCCACTGCCCCCGGACACTCCGTCCCACTGCCCCCGGACACTCCGTCCCGCATCTCCTCGGACACTCTGTGAGGATCGCCACGAAACGGGCAAACGATCACGTTTGGCTGTAACAGTGGGGCGCGAGACCGATCCACGCAGGGAGCACGTCCTTTGGCAGCCATCGCACGGTGGTGCATCAAGCACCGCCTCGTCGCCGTTCTGCTCTGGCTCCTCGCCCTCGGCGGGGTCGTCACCGGAGCGGCGGTCGCCGGAAGCGCGTACTCCAACGACTACGAGGTCCCCGGCACCGAGTCCGGCCGCGCCACCGCGCTGCTCGAGCGGGGCTTCCACGGCGCCGGCGGCGACAGCGACACCATCGTCTGGCACACCGACCGGGGCAGCGTCCGCGCCGACGCCGTCGAACAGCGGATGACCGGCATGCTCGACAAGGTCGCGGACCTCCCCGGCGTGGCCTCCGTCACCTCCCCGTACGGCTCCGCCCAGGGCATGATCAGCGAGGACGGGCACACCGCCTACGCGACGGTCGCCTTCGACGCGCAGGCCGACGACATCCCCCAGAGCCAGGCCCAGGCCCTCGTCGACACCGCGAAGGCCGCCGCGACCGACGACGTGCAGGTCGCCCTCGGCGGCAGCGCCGTCGCCCTCACCGAGGCCCCCGGCGGACACATCGCCGAGGTCGTCGGCGTGGTCGTCGCCGCCGTCGTCCTCTTCCTCGCCTTCGGCTCGCTCGCCGCCTCCGTGCTCCCCATCGCGACCGCCCTGGTCAGCGTCGGCACCGCCTACTCCGGCATCGTGCTCCTCGGCCACCTCATGACGGTCGCCGACTTCGCCCCCATGCTCGGCATGCTCATCGGACTCGGCGTCGGCATCGACTACGCGCTGTTCATCGTCACCCGGCACCGCAAGGGCCTCAAACGAGGCCTGTCCGTGCCCGAAGCCGCGCAGATCGCCGTCGCCACCACCGGCCGGGCCGTGGTCTTCGCGGGCGCCACCGTCTGCATCGCGCTGCTCGGCATGCTGATCCTGCGACTCGGCTTCCTCAACGGCGTCGCCATCGCCGCCTCCCTCACCGTCGTGCTCACGGTCGCGGCCTCCGTGACCCTGCTGCCCGCGCTGCTCTCCCTCATCGGCATGCGCGCCCTCAGCCGCAAGGAGCGCCGCCGGCTCGCCGAGCACGGCCCCCAGCCCGAGCTGCCCACCGGCTTCGCCGCCCGCTGGTCCGCCTTCGTCGAGCGCCACCCCAAGCTGCTCGGAGTGGTCGCCGCCGTCGTCATGGCGGTGCTCGCCCTGCCGACCCTCTCCCTCCACCTCGGCACCTCCGACCAGGGCAACAACCCGGCCACCGCCACCACCCGGCAGGCCTACGACCTGCTCGCCGACGGCTTCGGGCCCGGGGTCAACGGGCCGCTCACCCTCGTCGCCTCGCTCGACGGCGCCGACGACAAGGTCGCCCTGAACGAGCTGCCCGCCACGCTCGCGCACACCCGCGGCGTCGAGTCGGTCTCCCCGGTCACGTACAACGGCACCGGCGACACCGCCGTCCTCACCGTCGTCCCCGACTCCTCGCCCCAGTCGAAGGCCACCAGCGAGCTCGTCGACCGGCTCCGCGACGACGTCCTGCCGGCCGCGTCCGACGGCACCTCGCTCCAGGTCCACGTCGGCGGCGTCACCGCCTCCTACGACGACTTCGCCGCGATCATCGTCGGCAAGCTGCCCCTCTTCGTCGGCGTCGTCATCGCCCTCGGCTGCGTCCTGCTGCTGCTCGCCTTCCGCTCGATCGGCATCCCGCTCAAGGCCGCCGCGATGAACGTCGCCGCCGTCGCCTCCGCCTTCGGCGTCGTCGTCGCGATCTTCCAGTGGGGCTGGGGCAGCGAGCTCCTCGGCCTCGGCAGCGCCGGGCCGATCGAGCCCTTCCTGCCCGTGATCATGGTCTCGGTGCTCTTCGGGCTCTCCATGGACTACCAGGTCTTCCTGGTCAGCCGGATGTACGAGGAGTGGCTGGAGACCGGCGACAACCGGCGGGCGGTCCGGGTCGGCCTCGCCGAGACCAGCCGCGTGATCAACTCCGCGGCGGTCATCATGATCTCCGTCTTCCTCGCCTTCGTCCTCTCCGGCGACCGGGTCATCGCGATGTTCGGCATCGCGCTCGCCGCCGCCGTCGCCCTCGACGCCTTCGTCCTGCGCACCCTCCTGGTCCCCGCCCTCATGCACATGCTCGGCAGCGCCAACTGGTGGCTGCCGCGCTGGCTCGACCGGCGGCTGCCGCGGATCAGCATCGAGCCCCCGGAGTGCCGGGCCGCCGCCGACGCCCGCGACGCCGCCCCCGGCCATGCGAAGATCCCCTCGCAACGAGTGACGGTTCCGCAGGCCGAGGAGAACGACGATGTTCGCGATATCGCTGGGTGACGACGGCGCCGAGCTGACCCCGCTGGAGCCCTGGCAGGCCGAGGAGTTCCTCGCCCACATGGAACGCGGCCGGGAGTTCATCGGCGCCCACGTCGGCCTGGCCGACGCCGTCGGCGACCTCGAAGCCGCCCGCCGCTTCCTCACCTCGTACGCCGACAAGACCGCCCGCGACGCCGGCCGGCTCTACGGCATCCGGGTCGACGGGACGCTCGTCGGCGGCGTCATGTTCCGGATCTTCGACACCGAGGCCGAGATGGCCGAGGCGGGCTGCTGGGTCGAGCCCGGATACAGCGGCCGGGGCCTGGTCACCCGCGCCTGCCGGGTCATCATCGACTGGGCGATCGAACAGCGCGGCATCCACCGCGTCGAGTGGCACGTCTCCTCCGCCAACGCCCCCAGCATCGCCGTCGCCCGCCGCCTCGGCATGAGCCGGGACGGCGTCCTGCGCGAGAGCTACCCCTACCGGGGCAAGCGCGCCGACATGGAGGTCTGGTCCGTCCTGGCCCCCGAATGGCGCGCCGCCAAGGCCGACCGGGCCGTCTGAGGCACCGCCCCGGGCTCCCTAAGGACCCCGGGGCGTCGCCTAAGGACCCCCGGGCGCCGAACATCCGGCACTCTCCCCATGTGGCCGCACCCCCTGGCCGAGGAAAGTAGAGGCATCGCAAGGAGCGATGACCGGAAATCCCCAGGGAGAACACGATGTTCGAGTACGAACTCCACCGCATCCACCACGCCGAACTCCTCCGCGAGGCCGCCGCCGAGCGTCTGGCGCACGAGGCCGCGGATGCCGCCAAGGGCCGCCGCCGGGCCGGGAAGCAGGAACCCGAGGGGCGGGTGGGCGGCGACCGGAACCGCTTCGCACGGGCCGCGTGACCCCCGTATGAGCGAGACGACGGACGCCTGTGCGATGCTCGGCGCCGTGGAGACCAGGTCAGTCAGCCCCGTCTTCGTCGGCCGGGCCGGCGAACTCACCGCCCTCACCGAGGCGCTCTCCCGCGCGACCGCGGGAGAGCCCCAGGCCCTGCTCGTCGGCGGCGAGGCGGGCGTCGGGAAGACCCGCCTCATCGAGGAGTTCACCGAGCGCGCCGAGCGTCAGGGCGCGGTCGTCGCCCTCGGCGGCTGCGTCGAGATCGGCGCCGACGGACTGCCCTTCGCGCCCTTCTCCACCGCCCTGCGCGCACTGCACCGGCGCCTCCCCGAGGAGCTGGCCGCGGCCGCCGACGGGCACGAGGGCGAACTCGCCCGGCTGCTGCCCGAGTTCGGCGACCTCGGCCGCCACGAGCCGGCCGCCGAGGACGCCACCGCCCGTCTCTTCGAGCTGACCGTACGGCTCCTGGAGCGCATCGCCGCCGAGCGCACCGTCGTCCTGGTCCTGGAGGACCTGCACTGGGCCGACGCCTCCACCCGGCACCTGCTCGCCTATCTCTTCCGCACCCTGCACCGCGGCCGCATCGTGGTCGTCGCCACCTACCGCGCCGACGACATCCACCGCCGCCACCCGCTGCGCCCGCTCCTCGCCGAACTGGACCGGCTGCGCTCCGTCCAGCGCATCGAGCTCGCCCGCTTCACCCGCGTCGAGGTGCACCGCCAGCTCACCGGCATCCTCGCCGCCGAACCCGACCCGCTCCTCCTCGACGAGGTCTTCGGGCGCTCCGACGGCAACGCCTTCTTCGTCGAGGAGCTCATCGCCTCCCACGAGTGCGGCACCGCCCTCGGCTCCCTCAGCGAATCCCTCCGCGACCTGCTGCTCGTCCGCGTCGAGGCGCTGTCCGAGGACGCCCAGCGGGTCGTCCGCATCGTCGCCGAGGGCGGCTCCACCGTCGAGTACGACCTGCTCGCCGCCGTCGCCCGGCTCTCCGACGACGAGCTCATCGAGGCCCTGCGCGCCGCCGTCGGCGCCAACATCCTGCTCGCCGCCCCCGACGGCGACGGCTACCGCTTCCGCCACTCCCTCGTCCGCGAGGCCGTCAGCGACGACCTGCTGCCCGGCGAGCGCTCCCGCCTCAACCGCCGCTACGCCGAGGCCCTGGAGAACGACCCCGGCCTCGTCCGCGCCGACGCCCGCGCCAACCGGCTCGCCACGTACTGGTACCACGCCCACGACGCCGCCCGCGCCCTGCCGGCCGTGCTGCGCGCCTCCGTCGAGACCCGCAAGCGCTACGCCTACGCCGAGCAACTGCGCCTGCTCGAACGCGCCATGGAGCTCTGGGACGACGCCCCCGCCGAGGTCCGCCGCGGTCTGCGCCCGCTGGACTACGCCGAGGCCTATCCCGCCTGCGGCTGCGACCCCGACACCCCGCTCAGCTACCTCGACCTGCTCGCCGAGGCCGCCGTCGCCGCCCGGCTCTGCGGCGAACGCGAACGCGCCCTGAAGATCGGCAAGATGGCCCACCGGCTGCTCGACGGCGCCGAGGAGAACGACCCGCTGCGCGCCGCCTGGTTCTGGGTCGAGCGGGCCCGGCTCCAGTCCAACCTGGCCCGCGGCGACGGCTGGGAGGAGATCGCCCGCGCCCAGGACCTCGTCCGCGGCCTGCCGCCGTCCGCCGTCCACGCCGTGGTGCTCGCCTTCGCCGCCGGCTGGGGCATGCTCCGCAACCCCGGCGCCGACGCGCTCGCCGCCGCCGAGCGGGCCGTCGAGTACGCCCGCCTGGTCAGGGCCGAGGCGACCGAACTCTCCGCCCGGCTCACCCTCGGCACCATCATGGTCTCCGCCGGGGACACCGAGAGCGGGCTCGCCGAGATGCGCGAGGTCGGCGAACGGACCCTGGCCCTCGGCCAGTTCCACGAGGCCGCCCGGGCCGCGGTGAACATCTCCTCCGCCCTGGAGGGCCTCGGCCGCTCCCGCGAGTCCGTGGAGGTCGCGACCACCGGGATCGCCATGGCCCGCTCCCACGGCCTGGTCGACAGCGCCGGCTGGATCCGCGCCAACCTCGCCGAGTCGCTGCTGTCGCTCGGCGAGTGGGAGCGGGGCCAGGAGGAGTGCGAAGTGCTGCTGCGCACCGGCGCCGCCGGCACCAAGCCGGGCGGCACCGCGCTGCTCCAGCTCGCCCATCTCGCCCTGTGGCGCGGCGAACCGGCCCTGGCCGCCACCCGCCTCGCCGAGGCCGCCGCCCGCTACGGCAGCCGCGACCCGATCCCGCAGTACACGCTGCCGATGACGCACGTGAGGACCGCCATCGCCGCCGCCGAGGGCCGCCTCGCCGACGTACGCGCGGAGCTCGCCGCCCTGGCCGCCTCCGGCTTCCCGGCCGGCACCCACCGCTACGGCTGGCCGCTCGTCCTCGTCGCGGCCACCGCGGAGGCCGACGCCCGGGGCCTGCCGGCCGCCGCCGAGGGCCGCGCCGCCGCCCTCGACGCGATCCGCCGCTGCGTACGCTCGCTGGCCATCCCGGCGCCCCTGTGGCAGGCCCACTCGCTCCAGGTCTCCGCCGAGCTGGCCCGCGCCGAGGGCCGGGACACCGCCGAACGCCGGGCGGAGGTCGTCGCCGCCTTCGCCCCGCTCGACCGCCCCCACGAGCTGGCCAGGGCCCGGCACCGGCTCGCCGACGCCCTGCTCGCCGAGGGCGGCCACCGCGAGGAGGCCGCCGCCCTGCTGCGCGAGGCCCACGCCACCGCCGTCCGCCTGGGGGCCCACCCGCTGCGCGAGGACGTCGAGCTGCTGGCGGCCCGCGCCCGCCTCACCCTGCTCGCCCCCGCGGGGGAACCGGACCCGGCGGGACCGGAGATCGGAAACGACCCCGCCGAGGCCTCCGAGGTCTTCGGCCTCACCCCGCGCGAGCAGGACGTGCTGCGCCTGGTCGCGGAGGGGCGCACCAACCGCCAGATCGCCGAGGAGCTCTTCATCTCACCGAAGACGGCGAGCGTCCACGTCTCCAACATCCTCGCCAAGCTGAACGTCACCGGCCGCGGCGAGGCCGCCGCACTGGCCCACCGCCTGCGGCTCCTGGAGCCGCAGCCCTAGGCCGTCCCGGTCCCGTCCCGGTCGTCCGCCGCGGAGGAGGGCTCCTCGGCGGCGCCGGGTATGCGGATCACGACCTTGCCCGAGGCCAGGTCTATCGGGCCCTTGTGCGGGTCGCCGTCGCCCAGGTCCTCCCTGGTCAGGGCGAGCCGCTGCCGCTCGTCGTCGGTGTGCTTGCGACCCGGTGCGAACAGCTCTTCCATCAGGTTGAACATCCGCCTCGCCTTCCTAGCCGACCTCCAGCCGGAGGATCATGTCGTCACCGGGCCCGGGCGTCCCCCGGGTGTCGGTCTCACTGGTCACCAGCCAGAGCCGGGCGCCGCCCCCGGTCGCCAGGACCGTGCGCAGCCGCCCGTACTCACCTCTCAGGAACGCCTCCGGGTCCCCGGAACGTTCCGCTCCGGAGAGCGGGATGCGCCACAGGCGCTCGCCCCTGAGCCCGGCCATCCAGATCGCGCCCCGTGCGAACGCGATCCCGCTGGGCGAGGCCTCGCCGGTGCGCCACTGGGCCACCGGGTCCGTGAACCCGGCCCGGCCCGCGCGCCCCTCCACCACCGGCCAGCCGTAGTCGCCGCCGGGGCGGATCAGGTTGAGCTCGTCCCAGGTGTCCTGCCCGAACTCGGAGGCCCAGAGGCGTCCGGCCGGGTCCCAGGCGAGGCCCTGCACGTTCCGGTGCCCGTACGAGTAGACCACGGAGCCCGGGAAGGGGTTCCCCGGCGCCGGCCTGCCCTCCGGGGTCATGCGCAGGATCTTCCCGCCGAGCGAGCCCCGGTCCTGGGCGAGTCCCGTCCTGCCCGTCTCGCCCGTCCCCGCGTACAGCATCCCGTCCGGGCCGAAGGCGATCCGGCCGCCGTTGTGGATCACCCCCTTGGGGATGCCGGTCAGCACCGGCTCGGGCGGGCCGAGCCGGTCGCCGGGGCCGCCCCCGTACGGCATGCGGACGATCCTGTTGTCCGTCGCCGAGGTCAGATACGCGTACAGCCGGCCGTCCCGCACGGCGATCCCGAGGAGGCCGCCCTCACCGCCCGGCACCACCCCGGGCACCTCGCCCAGCGGGGTCTTCCGCCCGGTCCGCGCGTCGATCCGGGTGACGGTCCGCTCGTCGCGCGAGGAGACCAGCAGGTCCCCGCCGGGCAGCTCGGCGAGCCCCCAGGGCGACCGCAGGCCCTGGGTGAGCACACCCGCGACGCGCGGCGCCCCGGCCGGTGCGGACGGCGCCGGAGAGGCCGACGCGGCGGGCGGCGACGACGGGCGCCCCGGGTCCCCGTCCGGCGGCGACCCGCACCCGCCGGCCAGCAGCAGCACGGCGGCGGCGCCCGCCACGCCTCCCACGACGACCCGGTCTCGGCCTCGGCCCATGGTCCCGATCCCTTCCGGCGGCCCCAGCGGCGGTCTCCCCCTTGATACTCCTCCGAGGCTCCTCTGGTTCCCGCTCCCGCGCCGGGTATGTCAGTCCCACGACCCCCGCGGCGCCGGCAGCGCGGCGATCTCCGCCAGGTCCGCCGCGGTGAGCGCGAGCTCGGCCGCGCGCGCGTTCTCCACGGCCCAGCGCTCCCGCTTCGCGCCCGGGATCGGCACCACGTGCCGCCCGCGCGCCAGCACCCACGCCAGCGCCACCTGCGCGGGGGTGACCCCGTCGCCGTGCCGGGCCGCCACCCGCCGCAGCCCCGCGATCAGCGGCTGGTTGGCCGCCATCATCTCGGCCGTGAACCGCGGATGCCTGGCCCGTGGGTCGTCCTCCTCGAATCCGCCGCCCGGCGTGAGCGTCCCGGTCAGATAGCCGCTGCCCAGCGGCATCGCGGCGAGGAAGCCCACCCCCCGCGCCTCGCACCAGGGCAGCAGCCGCTCCAGCGCCTCCGGCGACCACACCGACAGCTCGGCCTCGACCGTCGCCACGGGGAAGACCTGCTGGACCCGCTCCAGCTGCCGGATCGTTCCCTCGTAGCCACCGCCCGCCCGGCCGCGCCGGGTCGCCCGGGCGCCCACCGCGCACAGCCCGAGCGCCCGCACCTTGCCCGCCCGGACCAGCTCGGCCATCGCGCCCCAGGTCTCCTCCACCGGGACCTCCGGATCGGCCCGGTGCAGCTGGTAGAGGTCGATCACGTCCGTCTGGAGCCGCCGCAGCGAGGCGTCGCAGGCCCTGCGCACGTACCCGGGGCGCCCGTTGGCCACGATGTGCTGGTCGCCGGCGAGCAGCCCGACCTTCGTCGACACGAAGACGTCCGCCCGGCGCTCCTTCAACACCCGCCCCAGCAGCAGCTCGTTGGTGAACGGCCCGTACATGTCGGCGGTGTCGAGCAGGCTCGTCCCGGCGTCCAGCGCCGCGTGCACCGTCCGCAAGGAGCGGTCGCCCCGCTGCTGCGAACTGCTGTACGCCCAGCTCATCGGCATGCATCCGAGGCCCACCGCACCCACATCGAGCGCCGTCGCCCCGATCGTCCTGCGCTCCACCTGCCGGTACCCCTCCCTGTGCCGCCCCCCAAACTAACCAATCGCGCGCGGGATCCATCGCATAGCCTCCCGGTCATGACGTTCGATGACACCGCCGCTGACGTGTGGCTTCCGATTCCCGCGGACGAGATCGCGGGACTTCCCGAGCCGGGCGAGTCGGGGCTGAACTACCGCTTCTGGGACGGCGGGCCGGAGTTCCCCGCCGATCCCGCGCGCTGCGCCTTCTACGTCGTGCCCTACATGAAGGGCGAGGAGATCGCGGTGCGCCCGCTCGCCGGGATGACCTCGGTGCGCGCCGTACAGACGCTCTCCGCCGGCATCGACCATGTGACCCCCGGCCTCGGCGCGCTGCGCCCCGGCGTCCGGCTGTGCAACGCCAGGGGCGTGCACGAGGCCAGCACCGCCGAGCTGACCCTCGCCCTGATCCTCGCCTCGCTGCGCGGCATCCCCGGCTTCGTCCGCGGCCAGGACGCGGAGGAGTGGCGGGCCGGCTTCTACCCGGCGCTCGCCGACAAGTCCGTGCTGATCGTCGGGTACGGGTCGATCGGCGCCGCCATCGAGGACCGGCTCGCCCCCTTCGAGTGCGCGCGGGTCGTGCGCGTCGCGCGCTCGGCGCGTGCCACCGAGCGCGGTCCCGTACACCCGCTGACCGAACTGCCCGCGCTGCTGCCCGAGGCCGACGTGGTCGTGCTCTCCACGCCCCTCACTCCCCAGACCCGGCACCTCGCCGACGCCGGCTTCCTCGCCCGGATGAAGGACGGCGCCCTGCTGGTCAACGTGGCCCGCGGGCCGGTGGTGGACACGGCCGCGCTCCTGAAGGAGACGGAGAGCGGCCGGATCACCGCCGCCCTCGACGTCACCGACCCGGAGCCGCTGCCGGCCGGTCACCCCCTGTGGCACGCTCCCGGTGTTCTGGTCAGTCCCCATGTCGGCGGCTCCACCTCGGCGTTCATGCCGCGCGCGAAGCGGCTGCTCGCCGCGCAGCTCACCCGCTTCGCGGCCGGGGAGGAGCTGGCCAACGTCGTTCTGACCACCTGACGCGCGCGCCCCCGGTGCGCGCCGGTCGCGAGCCCCCTGCCCGTCACGGAGAGTACTGCGACCCTGTCCCTGAGTGACGATCCTGGTGTATCGTCCCGGAGCGGGGGACTGCGTCGAGTACGGGCAGACGCTGGGGAGCAAAGTGACGGGTCATCAGATTCCGAGGGGGGCGACGGATGAAGTACGTCCGAACGACCGCCGATCCGACGCGGCGGGTCCGCCGACGACCCTCCCGCGTATCACCCCCGCCCCGCCGGACCAGCCGGTCTCCGATCGGCCGACCCCGGCCGGGGTCGGCGCGGACACCCCCACCCACGCCACGGCCGGCGCCGGCGCCCACGCCGTCCCCGTGCCCCGCGGGGGTGACGCACCGGTCGCGCCACGGAGCGGCCGGCCCGCGTCGGCGGACGCCGAAGGGCCCGCGGCTCCCGCGGCCCCGAAGCGCCCGGCAGTGGACGGCGACGGCGACGGTGCCGCCCCGCACCCCGACGCGAGCGCCGGGGGTTCCTGCGGGCACGCCGTGCCGCGTCCGGACGGCGCGGCCGACGCCCTCGCCGGCCCCCACGCCCACGCGCACCCGGGCGAGAGCCCGGAGGATCCGGTGAGCACCCCCGGGGCGCTCGTCCGGCCCCGCCCCGTGCGGGACACGGCCGGGGTGCGGCCCGGCCCCGGCCTGCCCGCCCCCGGTCCGGGGCGCCCGGGACCCGGGGCCGGGGGAGTGCTCGCCCAGATCGGGCTCGGCCTGATCTCCGGGGGGTACGCGACCGGCGCCGCCCTCGGCTGGGGCTCCGAGGAACTCGCGCTCGTCATGGGCGACTTCGGGCTGAGCGCCGCCGCGCTCGCCGCCGCCGTCTCCTGCTTCCTCTACGCCCGGCGCCACCTCGGCAGCTTCCGCCCCGCCTGGCTGCTCTTCGCCTTCTCCTCCTTCATGGCCTCCGTCGGCAACGGCGTCTGGGGGTGGTACGAGGTCGTGCTCGACCGCGAGGTGCCCACCCCCTCGCTGGCCGACCTCTGCTTCCTGCTCTTCGCCCCGCCCGCCATCGTCGGTCTGCTCGTCCTCGCCAAGAAACCCGTGACCCGGGCCGGCTGGATCTGCCTCGCACTCGACGCCTGGCTCATCGGCGGCTCCCTGCTCACCCTGTCCTGGAGCCTCGCCCTCGCGCACACCGCGCGCGTCGAGACGGCCGAGGGCGAGAGCGTGGCCCGTGCCGCGCTCTCCCTGGCGTATCCGCTGCTCGACATCGTCCTCGTCAGCATGGTCCTGGCGCTCCACTTCCGCCGCTCCCACGCCAACCGCTCGGCGGTCAACACCGCCATCGCGGCCCTGGCGCTCACCGTGCTGTGCGACGCCCTGTTCACCTCGCCGCTGCTGCGCGAGCACTACAGCTCCGGCCAGCTGCTCGACGCGGGCTGGTTCGCCGGCTCCCTGCTGCTCGCCTACGCGCCCTGGGGAGCGCGCCGCACCGCCGACCCGGCGGCCGCCACACGGGCCAGGCATCCGCACAGCCGCCCCCTCGCCGGGTCGCTCGCCGCCCTCACCCCGTATCTCGCCGCCGCGGTCTGCACCCTCGGCATCCTGTACAACGTCGTCGAGGGACGCAGAGTGGATCGCGTGGTCGTCTTCACTGGCTGCACGGTCGTGCTCGCCCTGGTCCTGCGGCAGGGCATCATGCTGCTCGACAACATCGCCCTCACCCACGAACTGGCCCAGAAGGAGAACCACTTCCGGTCCCTCGTGCAGGGTTCGAGCGACGTCATCATGATCGCCGCGCCCACCGGCATACTCCGCTACGTCAGCCCGGCCGCCTCCGGGGTCTACGGCCGCGAGGCGGAGGACCTGATCGGCTCCGAGCTGGCCTCCCTCATCCACCCCGAGGACCTGGGCGGCGTCGTCCACGAGGTGCGCCGCTTCCTCGCCGCGTCGCCCTCCGAGGAGCCCACCACCCGGATCGAGTGCCGCTTCCGCTCCGGCCGGGGCGACTGGCTCAACGTGGAGTCCACGGTCAACCGGCACCAGGGCGGCCTGATCTTCAACAGCCGGGACGTCACCGAGCGCGTCCGGCTCCAGGCCCAGCTCCGGCACAACGCCGAGCACGACCCGCTCACCGACCTGCCCAACCGGGCCCTGTTCACCGAGCGGGTCAGGAACGCCCTCAGCGGCCGCCGTTCCTCCGACCCCGGCACCGCCGTGCTCTTCATCGACCTCGACGGCTTCAAGGGCGTCAACGACCGCCTCGGGCACCAGGCGGGCGACGAGCTGCTCATCCAGGCCGCCCGCCGCCTCCAGGACTCCGTACGGGCCGGGGACACCGCCGCCCGGCTCGGCGGGGACGAGTTCGCCGCGCTCATCCTCGGCGACGGCAACCGGGACCGGGCCGCCCGCGAGTGCCAGGTGCACGAGATCGCCGACCGGCTGCGCGTGACGCTCTCCCAGCCGTACCGCGTCGACGGCGCCAACGAGGTCCGGGTCGCCGCCTCCATCGGCGTCGCCTTCGCCGAGCCCGGCATCAGCGCCGGGGACCTGCTGCGCAACGCCGACCTCGCCATGTACCGGGCCAAGGCCGGCGGCAAGGACCGCGTCGAGCTCTACGCCCCGCAGATGCAGGCCGAGGTCGTCCGCCGCACCGAGCTCGCCGCCCGACTGCGCACCGCCCTGCACGACGGCGAGTTCGCCCTGCTGCACCAGCCCGTGGTGGACCTGAGCACCGGCCGGATCGCCGCCGTAGCCGCCCAGGCCCGCTGGCGTTCCGCCCAGGGCATCCTGTTCACGCCGGCCGAGTTCCTGCGGGTCTCCGACGACAGCGAGCGGATCGCCGAGCTCGGGCGCTGGCTCCTGGAGGAGGCCGTCGAGCAGGCCGCCGAGCGGGCCGGCATCGGCCACCGCACCCCGGTCACCATCCGGCTCTCCGCGCGCCTGCTGCTCGACCGCTCCCTGCCGCTCGGCTCCGTCGAGTCCCTGCTGACCCGGCACGGCCTGCCCTCCGGCTCCCTGATCATCGAGCTGGCCGAAAGCGACCCCCGGGACCCCCGGGTCTCCTTCGAGGAGCTGGAGCAGCGGCTCGCCGCGCTGCGCCGCCTCGGGGTGAAGATCGCCCTGGACGGATTCGGCAGCGGACACGCCGCCATCACCGCGCTGCGCCGGCTGCCCGTCGACATACTGAAGCTGGACCGGGGCCTGGTCGAGGGAGTGGTGGAATCGGCCAGACTGCGCAAGATCACCAGCGGTCTGCTGCGGATCGCCGGCGATCTCGGCATGCAGTCCGTGGCCGACGGGGTGGACGTGCCCGAGCAGGTGCTCGCCCTGCGCTCCATGGGCTGCACCCATGGTCAGGGCATGGCCTTCTCCGGCCCGCTCGACGAGTACCGGCTGCGCCGGGCCCTGGTGCGGGACGAGTACCCGCTGCCCGGAGCCGTCTCGGTGAGCGTCGGAAACCGTCCCCCGTTCCGCTCAAATAGTGAGACGCCCGTCCCACCCACTTGACAGTGAATGCGCGTCGGGGGGAGGGTCAGTGCCATGCGCACCCGAATTCTCGTACTTGGAAAGCGCGTCGGCTGAGGCAGGCCAAGAGAAGGCCGCCTAAAACGCTCCCGACGCGCTCCCCTCGCTTGCCTCCCGGCACGAGGGGTTTTTTGTTGCACCGGATCCCCCCGAAGTCGTACCAAACCCTCGCAAAAACCCTCTGCTTCGAGAAGAGAATGCTGATGACCGAGCAGGCCACCGGGCACCATCCGCAGCCGCGGCCCCGTAGCGGCGCGCAGCCCGCCACCACCGTCGAGCACGTCACGGGTGCGCAGTCCCTCATCCGCTCTCTCGAGGAAGTGGGCGCCGACACGATCTTCGGCATTCCGGGCGGAGCGATCCTGCCGGCGTACGACCCGATGATGGACTCGAAGCGAGTGCGCCACGTCCTGGTCCGCCACGAGCAGGGCGCCGGCCACGCCGCGACCGGCTACGCGCAGGCCACCGGCAAGGTGGGCGTCTGCATGGCGACCTCGGGTCCCGGTGCCACCAACCTGGTCACGCCGATCGCCGACGCGCACATGGACTCCGTCCCGCTGGTCGCGATCACCGGCCAGGTGTCCTCCAAGGCGATCGGCACGGACGCCTTCCAGGAGGCGGACATCTGCGGCATCACGATGCCGATCACCAAGCACAACTTCCTGGTGACCAAGGCCGAGGACATCCCGCGGACGATCGCCGAGGCCTTCCACATCGCGTCCACCGGCCGTCCCGGCCCGGTCCTGGTCGACATCTCGAAGGACGCCCTCCAGGCGAAGACCACCTTCAGCTGGCCGCCCGCCACGGACCTGCCGGGCTACCGCCCGGTCACCAAGCCGCACGCCAAGCAGATCCGCGAGGCCGCCAAGCTGATCACCGGCGCCAAGCGTCCGGTCCTGTACGTCGGCGGCGGCGTCCTGAAGGCCGGCGCCACCGCCGAGCTGAAGGTCCTCGCCGAGCTCACCGGCGCCCCGGTCACCACCACCCTGATGGCCCTGGGCGCGTTCCCCGACAGCCACCCGCTGCACGTGGGAATGCCGGGCATGCACGGTGCGGTCACCGCCGTCACCGCGCTGCAGAAGGCCGACCTGATCGTCGCCCTCGGAGCCCGCTTCGACGACCGCGTCACCGGCAAGCTGGACAGCTTCGCCCCGTACGCCAAGATCGTCCACGCCGACATCGACCCGGCCGAGATCGGCAAGAACCGCACCGCCGACGTCCCGATCGTCGGCGACGCCCGCGAGGTCATCGCCGACCTGGTCCAGGCAGTCCAGGCCGAGCACAGCGAGGGCCACAAGGGCGACTACACCGCCTGGTGGAGCGACCTCAACCGCTGGCGCGAGACCTACCCGCTCGGCTACGACCTGCCGGAGGACGGCAGCCTCTCGCCGCAGCAGGTCATCCAGCGGATCGGCGAGCTCGCCCCCGCCGACACCATCTACGCGGCCGGCGTCGGCCAGCACCAGATGTGGGCCGCCCACTTCATCAACTACGAGAAGCCGGCGACCTGGCTCAACTCCGGCGGCGCCGGGACGATGGGCTACGCGGTCCCCGCCGCGATGGGCGCCAAGGCCGGCCGGCCGGAGCGCACGGTCTGGGCGATCGACGGCGACGGCTGCTTCCAGATGACCAACCAGGAACTGGTCACCTGCGCGCTGAACAACATCCCGATCAAGGTCGCCATCATCAACAACGGCGCCCTCGGCATGGTCCGCCAGTGGCAGACGCTGTTCTACAACCAGCGCTACTCCAACACCGTGCTGCACTCCGGCCCGGACGACGTCAACCCGGAGGCGCGGGGCACCCGCATCCCGGACTTCGTCAAGCTCTCCGAGGCCATGGGCTGTGTCGCACTGCGCTGCGAGGACCCTGCCGACCTGGACAGGGTCATCGAGCAGGCCAACGCCATCAACGACCGCCCGGTCGTGATCGACTTCATCGTCCACGAGGACGCCCAGGTCTGGCCGATGGTCGCCGCCGGCACCTCCAACGACGAGGTCATGGCCGCCCGGGGCGTCCGCCCCGACTTCGGCGACGGCGAAGACGACTGAGACGAAGAGCTACAGGAGACCCACACCATGTCCACCAAGCACACGCTCTCCGTCCTGGTCGAGAACACGCCCGGCATCCTGGCCCGGATCGCCGCCCTGTTCTCCCGCCGCGGCTTCAACATCGACTCGCTCGCCGTCGGTGTCACCGAACACCCCGACATCTCCCGCATCACCATCGTGGTCAGTGTCGAGGACCTGCCGCTGGAGCAGGTGACCAAGCAGCTCAACAAGCTGGTCAACGTCCTGAAGATTGTCGAACTCGAGCCCAGCGCCGCGATCCAGCGCGAGCTCGTCCTGGTGAAGGTCCGCGCCGACAACGAGACCCGCTCCCAGATCGTCGAGATCGTCCAGCTGTTCCGCGCGAAGACCGTGGACGTCTCGCCCGAGGCGGTCACCATCGAGGCCACCGGTTCGAGTGACAAGCTCGAAGCGATGCTCAAGATGCTGGAGCAGTTCGGCATCAAGGAGCTGGTGCAGTCCGGCACCATCGCCATAGGGCGTGGCGCCCGGTCCATCACGGACCGGTCCCTGCGGGCCCTCGACCGCAGCGCGTGACACTCCCGACCGTCAACGGGCGCTGACCGCCGGTCCATCCGGCGGTCCGCCTGGCGAGACCCGAAAACTTATCCGTCGCACCCCGCCGTACGGTGGGACGCAACACCAGCACCTCAAGGAGATACCCAGTGGCCGAGCTGTTCTACGACGCCGACGCCGACCTGTCCATCATCCAGGGCCGCAAGGTCGCCGTGATCGGGTACGGCAGCCAGGGCCACGCCCACGCGCTGTCGCTCCGTGACTCGGGTGTCGACGTGCGTGTCGGTCTGCACGAGGGCTCCAAGTCCAAGGCCAAGGCCGAGGAGCAAGGCCTGCGCGTGGTCACCCCGGCCGAGGCCGCGGCCGAGGCCGACGTCATCATGATCCTGATCCCGGACCCGATCCAGGCCAAGGTCTACGAGGAGTCCATCAAGGACAACCTCAAGGACGGCGACGCGCTGTTCTTCGCCCACGGCTTCAACGTCCGCTTCGGGTTCATCAAGCCCCCGGCCAACGTCGACGTCGCCCTGGTCGCCCCCAAGGGCCCGGGCCACCTGGTCCGCCGTCAGTACGAGGAGGGCCGCGGCGTCCCCGCGATCGCCGCGGTCGAGCAGGACGCGACGGGCAACGCCTTCGCGCTGGCGCTCTCCTACGCCAAGGCCATCGGCGGCACCCGCGCCGGCGTCATCAAGACGACCTTCACCGAGGAGACCGAGACCGACCTCTTCGGCGAGCAGGCCGTCCTCTGCGGTGGCGCCTCCGCGCTCGTCAAGGCGGGCTTCGAGACCCTGGTCGAGGCCGGCTACCAGCCGGAGATCGCCTACTTCGAGTGCCTCCACGAGCTGAAGCTGATCGTCGACCTCATGTACGAGGGCGGCCTGGAGAAGATGCGCTGGTCCGTCTCCGAGACCGCCGAGTGGGGCGACTACATCACCGGCCCGCGGATCATCACCGCCGACACCAAGGCCGAGATGAAGAAGGTCCTCACCGACATCCAGGACGGCACCTTCGCCAAGAACTGGATGGACGAGTACCACGGCGGTCTGAAGAAGTACAACGAGTACAAGACCCAGGACGAGAAGCACCTCCTGGAGACCACCGGCAAGGAGCTGCGCAAGCTCATGAGCTGGGTGAACGACGAGGAGGCGTAAGCCCCTCGGCACGGGGCCGGACAGGGTGTCCGGCCCCGTGCCGCATCGTTGGACACCCCGTCCAACCACGGACGGGTGATCCTTCCAACGAGGCGTATGAGCTGCGCCGACGCACCACTACACTGCTCAACAACATACGCGTCAGGCCCACAGCGTCGTGCGCTTTCACGCGGCAAGCCCCCTCCACGCCTGCGGCCGTCGGGACGGCCGTCCGCACTGGATCTGTGAGGACTCACGTGAGCTCGAAACCTGTCGTACTCATCGCTGAAGAGCTGTCGCCCGCCACCGTCGACGCACTGGGCCCGGACTTCGAGATCCGGCACTGCAACGGCGCGGACCGCGCCGAGCTGATCCCCGCGATCGCCGATGTCGACGCCATCCTGATCCGTTCCGCGACCAAGGTCGACGCGGAGGCCATCGCCGCCGCCAAGAAGCTCCGGGTCGTCGCCCGCGCCGGCGTGGGCCTGGACAACGTGGACGTCTCCGCCGCCACCAAGGCCGGCGTGATGGTCGTGAACGCCCCGACCTCCAACATCGTCACCGCCGCCGAGCTCGCCTGCGGCCTCCTGGTCGCCACCGCGCGCAACATCCCGCAGGCCAACACCGCCCTGAAGAACGGCGAGTGGAAGCGCTCGAAGTACACGGGCGTCGAGCTGAGCGAGAAGACCCTCGGCGTCGTCGGCCTCGGCCGCATCGGTGTCCTGGTCGCCCAGCGCATGTCCGCGTTCGGCATGAAGATCGTCGCGTACGACCCCTATGTGCAGCCGGCCCGCGCCGCCCAGATGGGGGTGAAGCTGCTGGCCCTGGACGAGCTCCTGGAGGTCGCCGACTTCATCACCGTCCACCTGCCCAAGACGCCCGAGACCCTCGGTCTCATCGGTGACGAGGCGCTGCACAAGGTCAAGCCCTCGGTCCGGATCGTCAACGCCGCGCGCGGCGGGATCGTGGACGAGGCGGCGCTCTACTCGGCGCTGAAGGAGGGCCGGGTCGCCGGCGCGGGCCTCGACGTGTACGCGAAGGAGCCCTGCACGGACTCCCCGCTCTTCGAGCTCGACGAGGTCGTCTGCACCCCGCACCTGGGCGCCTCCACCGACGAGGCCCAGGAGAAGGCCGGTATCGCGGTGGCGCGTTCGGTGCGCCTGGCGCTCGCGGGCGAGCTGGTCCCGGACGCGGTCAACGTCCAGGGCGGTGTCATCGCCGAGGACGTGAAGCCCGGTCTGCCGCTCGCCGAGAAGCTCGGCCGGATCTTCACGGCGCTGGCCGGCGAGGTCGCGGTGCGGCTCGACGTCGAGGTGTACGGCGAGATCACCCAGCACGACGTGAAGGTGCTCGAACTCTCCGCGCTCAAGGGCGTGTTCGAGGACGTGGTCGACGAGACCGTGTCGTACGTGAACGCCCCGCTGTTCGCGCAGGAGCGCGGTGTCGAGGTCCGGCTCACCACGAGCTCCGAGTCGCCCGACCACCGCAACGTGGTCACCGTGCGCGGCACGCTCTCGGACGGCCAGGAGGTCGCGGTCTCCGGCACGCTGGCGGGCCCGAAGCACCTGCAGAAGATCGTCGCGGTCGGCGACTACGACGTGGACCTGGCGCTCGCCGACCACATGGTGGTGCTGCGCTACGAGGACCGCCCGGGCATCGTCGGCACGGTCGGCCGGATCCTCGGCGAGGCCGGTCTGAACATCGCGGGCATGCAGGTCTCCCGCACCGAGGAGGGCGGCGAGGCGCTGGTCGTGCTCACCGTCGACGACACGGTGCCGGCGAACGTGATCGCCGAGATCTCCGAGGAGATCGGCGCGACCTCGGCCCGCTCGGTCAACCTGGTCTGACGCAGGCGCGTACGCGCACCCCGTACCCGGCTGATAGACGTCCGTCTTACACAGGCGTCTAGCGGCCGGGTACAGTGCTGTCATGGGACACAAGGAAGACCTGCTCGCAGGCGCCAAGCGCTGCCTCCTGGAGAAGGGCTACGCCCGGACCACGGCGCGTGACGTCGTGGCGGCCTCGGGCACCAACCTCGCCTCCATCGGCTACCACTACGGCTCCAAGGACGCCCTGCTCCAGCAGGCCTTCCTCGCCCTCACCGAGGAGTGGGGCGAGCGGGTCGGCGGGGCGGACGCCGACGGCACCGGGAAGCTGCCCGCCGAGCCGTACGAGCGCTTCCGCGCCGTCTGGGAGCGCCTGATCGGCGCGGCCGAGGGCAGTCGTCCGGTCTGGAAGCTGCAGACCGAGGTCGTCACCCGGCTCGACGACGACGAGAAGCTCCGCGAGGCCATCAAGGAGCCGCAGCGGGAAGGCCGGCTCGGCATGGCCGAGGGCATGCTCGGCCTCGATCCCGAGGCGGACCCCGAGAAGGCCCGCGTCGCCGGGCTGCTCCTCCAGGCCCTCGCGACCGGGGTGATGATCCAGTGGGTGGTCGACCCGGAGACGGCCCCGAGCGCGGACGACCTCACCGAGGGGCTGAAGGTCCTCATGGGCGACGCTGGCTGAGGTCAACCTCGCCCGGCGGCAAGGCGGTTGTCTAGGGTGGGGTGTTCTCGCTCCTCACCCGGACACGCCGCACAGAGAGGGGTTCGCCATGCCGGCGAGACCGCCGCAGGAGACACCGCAGGACCCGGCCCCGACGCCCGGTCCCGCGCCCGCGCCGGACCCGCCGGACCAGGTGACGCCCTTGCCGCCGACGGGGGAGTCCGCCGCCTCGCCCGCGCCGGAGCCCGGGGAGTCCGCCGCCTCGCCTGTGCCGCCGATGGGGGAGTCCGCCGCCACGGCCGCGCCGCCGGCGGGGGAGTCCGCCGCCTCGCCCGCGCCGGAGCCCGGGGAGTCCGCCTCGCCCGTGCCGCCGACGGGGGAGTCCGCCGCCACGGCCGAGTCCCCGGCCGCGCCCGCCTCGCCGGCGTCGTCGGCCGCGCCGTCCGTCGGGGCCCTGGTCGCCGAGTCCTTCGTGCCCAACACGCTGCACCTCTCGTCGGCCGGGCGGTGGAAGGCGATCGCGCTGCGCGTGGCCGTCGGCGTCGGTCTCGCCGTGGCCGGGGCGGTGGGCGTTCTGGTCTGGCAGCTGGCGACCGAGCCGGTCGTGACGAGATCCGGCCAGGAGACCGAGGACGCCCTGGACATGGAGGAGACGCCGTTCACCGCCGGCGTCGACTACGACGGCACCCCTCCCGCCGCCTGGAAGATCGTCCTCGACCGCCCCCTGACACCGGCGGAACAGCGCAGGCTCGCCGCCACCGTCCACCCCGAGGACGCCCGCGACTTCCTGACCTCGCTCGGCGGGCGCACCCTGCGGTACCCGGCCGCCTTCGAAGGGCGTTCGGATCTCGCCCAGGCGTACTTCGGGCGGGACGCGACCGTCCTGCACATGGACCTGTTCAGCAAGCGCAAGGCCCCGCTGACGATCACCTGGATGGAGGTCGTGAACCTCTCCTGCCACGCGCCGACGGCCCGGACCGTCGTGGTCTTCCCGCCCCAGGGCGGCGCCGACTACGAAGGGGTGCTGTTCGACCTCGCCAGGCCGGGCGCCGTTCCGATCATCACCGACGAGGGCAGCCACCAGGGGCAGCCGTACTTCGGCCCGCGGAGAATCGCCCTGGGCGACGGGGCGTCGCCCGGCGGGCTCCGCGTCGAGGCGGTCACCCAGGGGAGGTCCTGCACCTGGGAGATCAAGGCCAAGTACCGTGACGCGTACCAGCACTTCGGCTCGCTGACGCTCAAGGACGGCACGAAGCCGTTCTCCGCCGAGGCGGCGCCGTCCCGGCCCGAGCAGCTCTGGTACATGGACGCCTCCAAGCCCGACGGGCAGCAGTGGGTGCCGTGCCACGTCCGGCCCGAGGAGGACACGTGCCGCGAATGGCGGGAGACGCGCGGATGACGCCGCCACGCGTCAGGGTGGCCCTGGGGGCCGCCGTCGCTCTGCTCGCCCTGGCGGGGTGCACCCGCCCCAGCGGGCCTCCTCCGGAGTCCGCCACGCCGACCCCCCGTCCCGCGGCCGGCCCCTGGGGGCGCGACCGGGTGGTGTCGGCGGAGTGCCTGAAGGGCGGCAGGTTCGTCGCCGTCCAGGTCCAGGCGTGGGACCCGGACACCGGGAAGCCGGGAGCCTCGCGGACCTTCGACGTGCCCGCGCCCGTCGCCTTCTGGCAGGAGCCGGGGCGGGAGGCGGTGCCGACGCCGCTGTTCGACCTGTGCCGGGAGAACCCGGACGAGGCCGTCTATCCCTCCGACGCCCTGGAGCGCGTCGTCCCCCGGGTGCGGGCCGTGTTCGACCGGGACTTCACCCGGATGGCCGTGGTCCTGCGCACCCCCGGCGGCAACGGCACGCACGTCGGCTTCGTCGACGAGAAGGGGCTCACCGACCTCACCGCGCGGGACGGGCACCCCGGGCCCGGCGTCCGGGAGCAGAACGCCGTCTTCGCGCCCGACGGGAGCCGCGTCTGGTTCACGTACGAGACCGCCGACGGGCGCCACCGGATCGGCAGCCGCGCGGTCTCCGGCACCGCCGCCCTCAGGGACGAGGGGCCGGCCGCCGACGCCGACCTGCCGCTCGTCGTCGTGGGCCGGCCGGCCCGCGGCGTCCAGGCGGAGATGGTGCACGTGTCCCCGGACGGCGGCCGGATGACGGCGTGGACGGACGGGCTCGGCGCGGTCGTCCTCGACGTCCCGGGGGCCTCCGGGGTGCTGACCGGGGCTGCCGCCGGGGGCGCCCGGCGGCTGGCGGGCTGCCTGCACGCGGTCGGCTGGGTCGGGCCGGACGGCGTGCTGTGCCGCACCCGCACGGGCGGATTCCGGACCGTGGGCGCCGTGCGGGACGCCGACCCCGGTCCCGTTCTGCCGGCCTCCGGCGCCGGGGGCGACGAGGGTCTGGTCGTCTCTCCCGACGGCGGCCGCTTCCTCGTCGTCGAGCACCCGCCGGGCGATCCCTACGAGGGTTTCCGCGGCTTCCGGGTGGCCGGTACGGCACCGGGGGCGCCGTCCGTGCGGCTGGAGTCCGGGGCGGCGAACGCGAAGACCCTCTTCCTGGAGTGGCGCTGACCGGGCAGTGGCGCTGACCGAGCGGTGGCGCCGGTCGCCCGCCGCTACAGCTTCGCCGCCTTCAGCGCCATGTGCAGCAGCAGCCGGTCCTCGCCCGCGTCCAGGTCCAGGCCGGTGAGCTGTTCGACGCGGGAGAGGCGGTAGTAGAGGGTCTGGCGGTGGATGCCGAGGGCGGTCGCCGTGCGGCCCGCCTGGCCCGCGTGGTCGAGGAACACCTCGGCGGTGCGCGCCAGTTCGGCGTGGGCCGGGGCGAGCAGGGCGCGGACCGCCGGGTCGGGCTCGGCGGCGGGCAGGGCGGTCAGGAGCCGGTACGGGCCGATGGCGGACCACTCCGCGAGCGGGCCGAGGTGGGGCTGTGCGGTCGCGGCGCGGGCGGCCGAGCCGGCCTCGTGCCAGGAGGCGTCCAGGTCCGCGAGGCCCCGGCGGGGGGTGCCGACCCCGGCGACGGCCGCCGGGCCCGCCGCGTCGCGCAGCCGGCCGGCGGCGGCGTGCGCGGGGGAGAGGTTGTCGGCCGAGCGGAGCCGTACCAGGGCGGCGAGCGCGCGCGGGGCGGTGCCCGTGGCGCCGGTCTGGGGGGCCGTCGGCCACCACGGCACCGTGCACAGGGCCGCGGCGCCGGGAACGGTGCGCGGGGAGGGGGAGTCCTCCTCGGACCAGGGGGCGAGGCAGACCAGGGCGTGCAGTCCGTCCGCGTCCGGGCCGAGGGCCGTGCGCAGCGCGGCGAGCGCCATGTCGTACTGCCAGCCGCGTTCCGCCGACAGGGCGGCCCGCAGCTCCCGGGAGAGGTCGGCGCCGGCCCGCTCCTCGTCGGCGAGTAGGTCGCCGATCCGGGCGGCGACCTCCATGGCGGCGGTGAGCTGCGCGTGGGAGGGGCCCGGCTCGGCGTCGAGGAGCCAGACATAGCCGAGGACCACGCCCCGATGGCGTACCGGCAGACAGATCCGGTCCCGGAAGACGCCCGCGTCGGGGGCGGCCGGGATGCGGACCGGGCCGGTCGCCCGGGTGATGCCGAAGCCCTCGAACCAGGCCCGCACGGCGGGGGTGGACTTCCTGGTCAGGATCGACCGGGTGCGGACCGGGTCCATCGCCTCGTCGTCGTCACTGTCGTGCGCGCCGAAGGCGATCAGCCCGAAATCCCGGTTCTCCAGGGTCGCGGGGGCGCCGAGCAGCACCGAGATCTCGTCCACCAGCTCCTGGTAATCGCCCTTCACGGCGCCATTCTCGCACCGCCGCCGGGAGACTTCAGACAGATGTCTGAGAGCGCGGCCACGGATGCGTGACAGCTGTAGATGGCGGACGATCGTTGCGGTGCTTAGGTTTCACGGTGGTTCTTCGTGCTGTTACCCGTTCCTTACGAAAATGCGGGTACGGCACCTTTCGTCACCCTGCCCTCTGGAGGTGCCCCGTGCTGGGTCCCGTGATCCTCGCCGCGTCGCGCAGCGACAAGATGCGCCGTTTCGTGTCGGCCGCCCCCGGGACCAAGCAGGTCGTGGCACGCTTCATCGCCGGTGAGACCGTCCAGGACGTCGTCCCGATCGTGCAGGACCTGGCCGCCCGCGGTCTTGAGGTCACCCTCGACGTGGTCGGTGAGGACATCACCACCGTCGAGCAGTCGTATGCCGCCCGTGACGCCTATCTGGAGCTGATCGGCCGCCTCAAGGAGCTGGGCCTCGGCGCCCGCGCCGAGATGTCCGTCAAGCTGTCGATGTTCGGGCAGTCGCTGGAGAACGGCCACGAGCTGGCCCTCGCGAACGTGCGCCCGGTCGTCGCGGCCGCCGCCGAGATCGGCACCACGGTCACCCTGGACGCCGAGGACCACACCACCCTCGACTCGATGTTCGCCATCCACGAGGAGCTGCGGAAGGACTTCCCGCAGACGGGCTGCGTCATCCAGGCCTACCTCTTCCGCACCGAGGAGGACGCCCGCCGCCTCGCCGCCAACGGCTCGCGCGTGCGGATCGTGAAGGGCGCCTACAAGGAACCCGCCGAGGTCGCCATCCAGGACAAGCCGGAGATCGACAAGGCGTACGTCCGGATCATGAAGATCCTGATGGAGGGCGAGGGCTACCCGATGATCGGGTCCCACGACCCGCGCCTGATCGCCGTCGGCCAGGAGCTCGCCCGCCGCGCCGGGCGCAAGCTGGACGAGTACGAGTTCCAGATGCTCTACGGCATCCGCACCGAGGAGCAGAACCGGCTCGCCGCCGAGGGCCACCGGATGCGCGTCTACACCGCCTACGGCACCGACTGGTACGGCTACTTCATGCGCCGCCTCGCGGAGAAGCCGGCGAACCTCCTCTTCTTCGTCCGCTCCATCCTCACCAAGGGCTGAGCCCCACCCCTCAAGAAGGAGTCACGCGACCCATGGACGCTGTCACCCAGGTCCCCGCTCCGGTCAACGAGCCGGTGCACAGCTACGCCCCCGGCTCGCCCGAGCGCGCCCGTCTCGAGGCCAAGCTCAAGGAGCTCGCCGACAACCCGCGCGAGCTGCCGATGACCATCGGCGGCGTGAAGCGCATGGGCGGCGGCGAGCGCGTCGACGTCGTGCAGCCGCACAACCACAAGTCCGTCATCGGCACCTTCGCCGGCGCCACCCAGCAGGACGCCCAGGACGCGATCGACGCGGCCCTGGCCGCCGCCCCGGCCTGGCGCGCGATGTCCTTCGACGACCGCGCCGCGATCATCCTGCGCGCCGCCGAGCTGCTCGCCGGCCCGTGGCGCGAGACGCTGGCCGCCTCCACGATGCTCGGCCAGTCGAAGACCGCCCAGCAGGCCGAGATCGACACCCCGTGCGAGCTCGTCGACTTCTGGCGCTTCAACGTGGCGTACGCCCGCCAGATCCTGGCCGAGCAGCCGCCGGCGAACTCCCCGGGCGTGTGGAACCGACTGGACCACCGTCCGCTCGAGGGCTTCGTCTACGCGATCACGCCGTTCAACTTCACGGCCATCGCGGGCAACCTGCCGACCGCCCCCGCCCTCATGGGCAACGTGGTCGTCTGGAAGCCGTCCCCGACCCAGACCCACTCCGCCGTGCTCCTCATGGAGCTCCTGGAGGAGGCCGGTCTGCCGAAGGGCGTCATCAACCTGGTGACCGGCGACGGCATCGCCGTCTCCGAGGTGGCCCTGAACCACCCCGACCTGGCCGGCATCCACTTCACCGGCTCGACCAAGACCTTCCAGCACCTGTGGAAGACGGTCGGCAACAACATCGAGAAGTACCGCTCGTACCCGCGGATCGTCGGCGAGACCGGCGGCAAGGACTTCGTCGTCGCGCACCCGAGCGCCGACCGCGCCGTCCTGAAGACCGCGCTGACCCGCGGCTCCTTCGAGTTCCAGGGCCAGAAGTGCTCCGCGTCCTCGCGTGCGTACATCCCGGCCTCCATCTGGAACGACGGCTTCAAGGAGGAGTTCGCGGCCGAGGTCGACGGCATCAAGATGGGTGACGTCACCGACCTGTCGAACTTCATCGGCGCCGTCATCGACGACCGCTCCTTCGCCAAGAACAAGGCCGCGATCGACCGCGCGAAGGCCGACGCCTCCTGCACGATCGTCGCCGGCGGCACCTACGACGACTCGGAGGGCTACTTCGTCCGCCCGACCGTCATCGAGTGCACCGACCCGGAGAACGAGGTCTTCACGACCGAGTACTTCGGCCCGATCCTCGCGGTGTACGTGTACGACGACGCGAAGTACGACGAGATGCTGACCCAGATGGAGTCCGTCTCCGACTACGCCCTCACCGGCTCGGTCATCGCGAACGACCGCGCCGCCGCCGCGTACACGATGGAGAAGCTCCGCTTCGCCGCGGGCAACTTCTACATCAACGACAAGTCGACCGGCGCCGTCGTCGGCCAGCAGCCCTTCGGCGGCGGCCGCGCCTCCGGCACCAACGACAAGGCCGGTGCCCCGCAGAACCTGATGCGCTGGACGCTGACCCGCGCCATCAAGGAGACGCTGGTCCCGCCGACCGAGTACGGCTACCCGCACATGGGCTGACGCCGCCCGCCTCGCAGAGGCCCCTGATCACCGCCCCCCTCCTCGGTCCCCCAACCGAGGACGGGGGCGGTTCTCATGCGCCCGCGTGCCGATTCAGGAAGTCGTCGACGAGCGACGCGATCTCGGGTGCGTGGGTCTCCAGGGCGAAGTGGCCGGTGGGCAGGAGGTGGATCTCCGCGTCCGGGAGGTCGCGGCGGAAGGCCTCGGCGCCGGCCGGGACGAAGATCTCGTCGCCCTCGCCCCAGACGGCGAGGAGGGGGACGCCGGAGGTGCGGAAGTACTCCTGGAAGGCGGGGTAGAGGGCGAAGTTGGCGCCGTAGTCGGCGATCAGGCCGAGCTGGACGGCGTCCTGGCCCTCGCGGGCCATGAGGGCCGCGTCGTGGTGCCAGGCGTCCGGGCTGAGGAGCTCGCGGTACGCGGCGGGGACGCCCGTCTCGTACTGCCAGCGGATGCCGTCGAGGGAGCGGATCGCGCGGACCGGGGCCTCGGTCTCGGGGGTGCGCTCGGCGATCAGGGCGAGGACCGGCGCCCAGGCCTCGGCGCCCAGGCCCTCCTCGTAGGCGTTGCCGTTCTGGCTGATGATCGCGGTGATCCGCTCGGGGTGGGCGAGGGCGAGGCGCAGGCCGATGGGGGCGCCGTAGTCCTGGATGTAGAGGGCGAAACGGTCGAGTCCGAGGGCCTCGGTGAACTCGGCGGTCAGGGCGCTCAGTCCGGCGAAGGTGTAGGAGAAGTCGGTGGCGTCGGGGGCCGCGCTGTGGCCGAAGCCCAGGTGGTCGGGGGCGATCAGGCGGTAGGAGTCGGCGAGGCGCGGGATCAGGTCGCGGAACATGTGCGAGCTGGTGGGGAAGCCGTGCAGCAGGAGGAGGACCGGGGCGTCGGCGGGGCCCGCCTCCCGGTAGAAGATCCGGTGGCCGCGGACGGTGACGGTGCGGTGGTGGACGGGCAGCACGGACATCTATCTAACCCCTCAATCGCATATGACTGGTTAAGCCAAGAGCTAAGCGCGCTCTGGCTAACCTGTCAATGCGCATTGAGGGGTTAGAAATGGAGGGGTGAGGGGTTGGGGGTCGGGGCGGGTGGGGAGCGAGTGGGGTGGGGTCAGCGGTCGGTCGGGGGCTCGGCCGCCGTCTCCGTGCCCTTCGCCGTCTCCAGGCGGGCCGTGTACACCGCCGACAGCGCCCCGCCCAGGGCGATGAGCGCCGCGAAGCCCGGCAGGCCCAGCGACAGATACGCCCCGGCCGACACCGCCAGCCAGGCGACGAGCAGCACCTTGCCGCGGCGGCTGAGGAACAGCCACTTGCGGGGCGTGGCCGGGACCGCGCGCAGCGCCCCGGCGGGGCCCGCGGTCGCGGCCTTCGGGCGCTTGAAGTAGCCGTAGACCAGCCACTCGCCGCACAGCTCCCAGCCCTCGGGGTCGAGCTCGTCGAGCACCTTCGCCCGGCGCCGGCCGCTGATCACCTCGCGCCGGTACTCCCAGGCGAGCGCCACCCCGGGCGCCCGGCGGCAGACGAAGCGGCCGAGGGAGTCCAGGGACTCCACCTCCCAGCCCTGGTCGCCGTGGACGGCCAGCATCCGCCGGTCGTTGAAGAGGTCCGCGGTCCAGGTCCAGTGCTCGGCCGCCCCGTCCGGCTCCCCGGGTGCCGGGGCGAGCCCGCCGAGCGAGGCGGCGAAGCGCGCGGCCGGGCCGAACTCCTCCTCCGGCGTCGCGCCCGACTCCGCCAGATGGCCGCGCAGTTCGTCGACGGTCCGCGCGATCTGGCCCTCGGGGACGGCCGCGGTGCGCAGTGCCGCGGAGAGTTCGGTGAAGTAGGCGTCGGCGTGGGAGCCGGCGGACTGCTCGGTCATGGTGTCGTTCCCCCTGTGTGCAGCTTGGTTCCTACGGCCCGGTGGAACCGCGTCCAGGCCTCGCCCTCGGTCGCCAGATGGACCCGCCCGGGCTGCGTGAGCCGGTAGTAGCGGCGCCCCGGACCGCGCTCGGCGGCCCGGAACTCGGCCTCCACGAGGCCCGCCTCCTCCAGGCGGTTGAGCACGGGATAGAGCGTCCCGCCCTTGATCTCGCCGAGGCCCGCCTCGGCGAGCGCCTTGGCGATCTCGTACCCGTAACTCTCGCCGTCGGTCAGGCAGGAGAGGACGAGCAGGTCGAGGACTCCCTTGAGCCAGCTGGATCTGCGGTCTGCGGCCATGGCGGCATTCCATCACTACCTAGGTAGGAATGCAATCTAGGTAGGACGTCGAGTGTCGGGCCGTCTCAGATAGTAGGAAGTCCGAGTAATTGTGGAGACAGCTGGAGAGGACTGTCCTAGCTTTGTAGGAGCCGAACGTCCCGCTCCATCGAGCGCAGGGCGGTCGAGAGCGTCACGCCCCGAGCAGGCCACCCCTGCGGCGACGTTCCCCGCCCCTTCCGGCGCCTTCGATCACCACGCCCTCCGTACCCGCACGTCGGAGCGGCATCACGACGATCTCAAGGAGTCGATCCCTCATGGCCGCTCAGACCGCCCGCCGCGTCCGCCACTCCGCCGCCCGTCCCAGCGACGAGGCCCGCAAGAACGCCGCCGCCGCCCTCCAGCGCTCCCTCGACCGTCGCGACAACGGCGGTTCCACCGGTCACTGACGCGTCCGCCGTTCCGTCCGCCGGACCGCGCCTTGGTCCACATGGTGGACGGAACGTGTCAGACGATGGGACGAAGAGTAGGGTGCCGACATGTCTCACAGCATCGATCTCGCAGTCATCCCCGGCGACGGCATCGGCCAGGAGGTCGTGGCCGAGGGCCTCAAGGTCCTCGCGGCCGTCCTTCCCCAGGATGTGAAGCTGGAGACGAAGGAGTACGACTTCGGCGCCCAGCGCTACCACGCCACCGGTGAGACCCTCACCGACGCCGACCTCGACTCCCTCAAGCAGCACGACGCGATCCTGCTCGGCGCGATCGGCGACCCGTCGGTCCCGTCCGGCGTCCTGGAGCGGGGCTTCCTGCTGAAGCTGCGCTTCGCCTTCGACCACCACGTCAACCTGCGTCCCTCGAAGCTGCTCCCCGGCGTCGCGACCCCGCTCGCCGGCCAGCCGGAGATCGACTTCGTCGTCGTCCGCGAGGGCACCGAGGGCCCGTACACGGGCAACGGCGGCACCATCCGCAAGGGCACCCCGCACGAGGTCGCCACCGAGGTCTCCGTCAACACGGCCTTCGGTGTCGAGCGCGTGGTCCGGGACGCCTTCGCCCGCGCCCAGGCCCGCCCGCGCAAGAAGCTCACGCTGGTCCACAAGAACAACGTGCTGACCTTCGCGGGCCACCTGTGGACGGACATCTTCAACAAGGTCGCGACCGAGTTCCCCGAGGTCACCACCGACTACCTGCACGTCGACGCCGCGACGATCTTCCTCGTCACCGACCCGGCCCGCTTCGACGTCATCGTCACCGACAACCTCTTCGGCGACATCATCACCGACCTCGCCGCCGCCGTCTCGGGCGGAATCGGCGTCGCCGCCTCCGGCAACATCAACCCGAGCGGCGAGTTCCCGTCCATGTTCGAGCCGGTCCACGGCTCCGCGCCGGACATCGCGGGCCAGGGCAAGGCCGACCCGACGGCCACCGTCCTCTCCGTCGCGCTGCTCCTGCGCCACCTCGGCTACCAGGCCGAGGCCGCCCGCATCGAGGAGGCGGTCGCCGCCGACCTCACCGAGCGCGGCGACGCGCCCCGCACGACGGCCGAGATCGGCGACGCGCTCGCGGTACGAGTAGCGAGCTGACCCGCCGCTGAAGATCCACCCCAGCCGCCGGGTCGCGACAAGCACCCGGCGGCTGTACCTATGCGGTCGCAGGGTGCCACCATCGAACCCTGGACCGCCTCACCCGCGTTTTCGTGCAGCGGCCCCCACGAGCGATAATCGAACGTGGGGCCGCGGCATGCGGGAAAGCTCGGACGTCCAAGCAGTACTGCGTGACTGCGGAGCGGCGTGAGCGCGGTCCGACACACACAACCGGTGAAGGACAAGCACTCATGACGACGCCCACCATCGAGCTCAAGCCCTCCTCCAGCCCGCTGTCCGACGCGGAGCGTCAGGCGATCCTGGCCAACCCGGGATTCGGCCGCCACTTCACCGACCACATGGTCACCATCCGCTGGACCGAGGGCCGCGGCTGGCACGACGGCCAGCTCGTGCCGTACGGCCCGCTGTCGCTCGACCCGGCCACCAACGTCCTGCACTACGCCCAGGAGATCTTCGAGGGCCTGAAGGCCTACCGCCGCCCCGACGGTTCGGTCGCCAGCTTCCGCCCCGACGCCAACGCCCGCCGCTTCCAGCGCTCCGCGCACCGGCTCGGCATGCCGGAGCTGCCGGTCGAGACCTTCGTCGAGGCCTGTGACGTGCTGGTCCGGCAGGACGAGGCGTGGGTCCCGGCGCACGGCGGCGAGGACTCGCTCTACCTGCGCCCGTTCATGATCGCGACCGAGGTCGGCCTGGGCGTCCGCCCGGCCAACGAGTACCTCTTCGTCGTCATCGCGTCCCCGGCCGGCCCGTACTTCGCCGGTGGTGTCAAGCCCGTCTCCATCTGGGCCTCCGAGGACCGGGTCCGCGCCGTCCCCGGCGGCGTGGGCGACGCCAAGACCGGCGGCAACTACGCGGCCTCCCTGCTCGCGCAGGCCGAGGCGGCCGCCAAGGGCTGCGACCAGGTCTGCTACCTCGACGCCGTCGAGCACAAGTGGGTCGAGGAACTGGGCGGCATGAACCTGTACTTCGTCTACGGCAACAGGATCGTCACCCCCACCCTCACCGGTTCGCTGCTCGCGGGCATCACCCGTGACTCGCTGCTCCAGGTCGCCCGCGACCTCGGCTACGAGGCGGAGGAGGGCCGGATCTCCATCGACCAGTGGCAGGAGGACACCGCGAACGGCAGCCTCACCGAGGTCTTCGCCTGCGGCACCGCCGCCGTCATCACCCCGGTCGGCACGGTCAAGTCCGCCCGGGGCGAGTGGCAGCAGTCGGGCGGCGAGCCCGGCGAGGTCACGATGAAGCTGCGCGAGGCGCTGCTCGCCATCCAGACCGGCAAGTCCGAGGACGTCCACGGCTGGATGCACGAGCTGGGCGCCAAGTAGGCGGCCGGAAGAGCCTCAGGACTCCGAGTCCACCAGGACGCCCGGGACGGTCTCCGTCCCGGGCGTCCGCGTTTCCTGGGCCCGCGCCGGGTCCTTGGGCGCCGACGGCGTCAGCACGGCGTACAGCGCGCCGCCGACGATCCCCGAGAAGACGAAGCTGCAGTCGATCCCGCCGGTCAGGGCGAGCAGCGGCCCCTCGTAGAGCGGCGTCGACACCGCGGCCAGGCCGACCGCCGCGCCGATCGCCCAGGAGACGGTGGCCCGCGGGTGCCAGCCGGCCGCGTACCAGTAGACGCCGCCGCGCGAGCGCCGGTTGTAGACCTGGAGCGCCTCCGCGTCGTAAGCGCCCCGGCAGCGCACGTGCCCGATCAGGGTGATCACCGCCCAGGGCGTGCCGATCGCGGTGAGCAGCAGCACGAAGGAGGTCATCGCGGTCTGCGCGTCCGAGGCGAAGTGGCCGAGGAAGACGAAGGCCGTGGAGACCGCCGCCACCACGAGCGTGGCCCGGGCGCGGGTGGCCTTCGGCAGGATCGCGTCGAGGTCGAGGCCCATGGAGTAGAGCATGAGCCCCGCGTTGCCGACCGAGCCGGCCGTCGCCGCGAGCAGCAGCGGGACCAGGTACCAGACGGGCGAGGCCGCGACGAGCGGTCCTGCGTAGTCCAGGCCGCCGCGGGCCGCCAGCGCCGTGTACGTGCCGAACAGCTGAGGGACCAGCAGGCCGATCAGGAGGCCCAGACAGGTGGCGCGCCAGACCTTCTTCGGGCTGTGCTTCGCGGGGGAGATGTAGCGGGTGTAGTCGCCGAGCAGGGTGATGAAGGCGACCGGTCCGCTGAGCCCGGCCGCGACGGCGGACAGCAGCCAGGTCGGCCAGAACGAGCCGAGCAGATACGGGGTGTCCGGCACCGCGGCCGAGGTGAAGTCACCGGCGTACGCGACGAGTCCGAGCGCGAGCAGCACGGTCATGCCGATCGCGAGGGCCTGGCTCAGCTTCAGCAGCAGCCGGTAGCCGTAGACCGCGCCGATCACGGTGAGGGCGGCCAGCAGGGCGTAGACGAGGGTGTGCGCCACGCCGCCGGTGGGCAGGCCGACGAGCCGCTCCAGGGTGCCCACCATCACGTCGCCGCCGATCCACAGGGTCAGCGCGGTGTAGCCGAGCGAGAGCAGCAGGCCGACCACCGAGCCGACCAGCCGGCCCCGTACGCCGAAGAAGGCGCCGGAGGAGGTGGACAGGTTGGTGGCGGTGCGCAGCGAGACGAGCGCGAGCGGGGCGGTGACGGCCACGCCGACGAGGGTGCCGGCGACGACGGAGGTCACCGCGGCCCACAGGCCGAGACCGAAGGAGACCGGCAGCCAGCCGAAGACGATCACGCCGAGGCAGAGGTTGGAGCCGAGGAGGATCGACACGAGGTCGCGGGGGCCGCTGGTGCGTTCCGCTTCGGGGATGGTGTCGACTCCGCGCTGTTCTATCGCCATGGGGTCTCCTGGGGGGAGGGGGCGGGGCAGGGGGGGCGTGGGGGGTTAATTTAGAGCGACGCTCAATGTGACCTACTTGAACAGCCGACGTCAATGCTTGGAACATGCGGTCTCAGCATTTAGAGTGTCGCTCAAACAGGAGGTGTTTGGCACGTGCGACTGACCCCCACGGAACGCGACCGGCTGCTGCTCTTCGGCGCCGCCGAGCTCGCCCGCGCCCGCCGGGCACGGGGACTGCGGCTCAATGTCCCCGAGGCGACCGCGCTCATCGCGGACACGGTCTGCGAGGCGGCCCGCGACGGCAAGCGACTCGCCGAGGCGATCGAGGCGGCCCGCTCCGTCCTCGGCCCCGAGGACGTCCTGCCGGGCGTCGCGGACGTCGTGACCGAGGTCCACGTCGAGGCCGTCTTCGACGACGGCTCCCGGCTCGCGGTGGTCTCCGACCCCATCGGCGGGGGTTCCCTGGGCGCGGACGCGCCGGGCGCGCTGCGGCCGGGGCCCGTGCGGGAGGAGACCGAGCCGGACGTCCGGCTGACCGTGCGCAACACGGCCGCCGTCCCGGTCAGCGTCACCTCCCACTTCCACTTCTTCGAGGCCAACCCGCGCCTCGACTTCGACCGGGCCGCCGCCTACGGGATGCGGCTCGCCATCCCGGCGGGCGCCTCGTTCCGCTTCGACCCCGGCGGCGAGGCCGAGATCGGCCTGGTCCCGATCGGCGGCGCCCGCGTGGCCATCGGCTTCGCGGGCCTGGTCGACGGCCCGCTCGACGCGCCCGGGGCCCGGGAAGAGGCCCTGCGCAGGGCCGCGGCCTGCGGCTACCTCGGCGCCGACGCCCCGAAGGAGGGTGAGTGATGGACCCCTACGAGTACGCCTCCGTGCACGGCCCCCGCGCCGGCGACCGGGTCGTCCTGGGCGACTCCGGCCTGGTGGTGCGGGTCGAGTCCGACGCGCAGAAGCCGGGTGACGAGTTCCTGGCCGGCTTCGGCAAGACCGCGCGGGACGGTCTGCACCTCAAGGCCGCCGCGGTCCGCGAGACCTGCGACGTCGTGATCAGTAACGTGCTGGTGATCGACGCCGTGCAGGGCATCCGCAAGGTGTCGATCGGCATCCGCGAGGGCCGGATCCACGCCATCGGGAGGGCCGGCAACCCGGACACCCTCGACGGCGTCGACGTCGTCGTCGGCACCGGCACCTCGATCGTCTCCGGCGAGGGGCTCATCGCCACCGCCGGTGCCGTCGACACCCACGTCCACCTGCTCTCCCCACGGATCATGGAGGCCTCGCTCGCGAGCGGCGTCACCACGATCATCGGCCAGGAGTTCGGCCCCGTCTGGGGCGTCGGCGTCAACTCGCCCTGGGCACTCAGGCACGCCTTCAACGCCTTCGACGCGTGGCCGGTGAACATCGGCTTCCTGGCGCGCGGCTCCTCCTCGGACCCGGCGCCGCTGGTCGAGGCGCTCGCCGAGGGCGGGGCGTCCGGCTTCAAGGTCCACGAGGACATGGGCGCCCACACCCGGGCCCTGGACACCGCGCTGCGGGTGGCCGAGGAACACGACGTGCAGGTCGCCCTGCACAGCGACGGCCTCAACGAGTGCCTCTCGGTCGAGGACACCCTCAAGGTCCTGGAAGGCCGGACGATCCACGCCTTCCACATCGAGGGCTGCGGCGGCGGCCACGTCCCCAACGTCCTGAAGATGGCGGGCGTGCCGAACGTCATCGGCTCCTCGACCAACCCCACGCTCCCCTTCGGCCGCGACGCGGTCGCCGAGCACTACGGGATGATCGTCTCCGTCCACGACCTGAAGACGGACCTGCCCGGCGACGCGGCGATGGCGCGGGACCGGATCAGGGCCGGGACGATGGGCGCGGAGGACGTCCTGCACGACCTCGGCGCGATCGGCATCACCTCCTCCGACGCCCAGGGCATGGGCCGCGCCGGCGAGACCGTCCGGCGGACCTTCGCCATGGCCGGGAAGATGAAGGCCGAGCTCGGCCCCCTCGACGGCGACGGCGCCCACGACGACAACGCCCGTGTGCTCCGCTACATGGCCAAGCTGACCATCAACCCGGCCATCGCCCACGGCCTCGCCCACGAGATCGGCTCGATCGAGGTCGGGAAGATGGCCGACATCGTGCTGTGGCGGCCCGAGTTCTTCGGCGCGAAGCCGCAGATGGTGCTCAAGAACGGCTTCCCCGCCTGGGGCGTCACGGGCGACCCGAACGCCGCCACCGACACCTGCGAACCACTCGTCCTCGGCCCCCTGTTCGGCGCCCACGGCGCGACGGCCGCCGACATCTCGGTGGCGTTCGTCGCCCAGGCCGCCGTCGACCTCGGCGCCGACCGCATGCCGACCCGGCGCCGCCGCGTCCCGGTGCGCGGCACCCGGGGCATCGGCCCCGCGGACCTGCTGCTCAACTCCCGGATCGGCGACGTCCAGGTCGACGGCCACAGCGGCCTCGTCTCGCTCGACGGCTCGCCGATCCGCTCCGAGCCGGCCGAGTCCGTCTCCCTCAACCGCCTCTACTTCCTCTGACCCGCTAGGACCGCAGCCCATGACGTACCGCATGCCCGCCGAGTGGACCCGCCACGAGCGCACCTGGATGGCCTGGCCCAGCCCCAACGCGACCTTCACCGACGACCGGGAACTGGCCGAGGGCCGGGCCGCCTGGGCCGCGGTGGCCCGCGCCGTGCGCCGCTTCGAGCCGGTGACCATGGTGGTCGGTCCCGGCGACGCCGAGTCGGCCCGCGCCCTCCTCGGGGAGGACATCGAGCTCGTCGAGCGTGAGCTGGACGACGCCTGGATGCGCGACATCGGCCCGACCTTCGTGACCGACGGCACCGCCCTGGCCGCGGTCGACTGGGTGTTCAACGGCTGGGGCGCCCAGGACTGGGCCCGCTGGGAGCACGACTCCAAGATCGCCCGCCATGTCGCCGACGCGGCCGGCGTCCCCGTACTGTCCTCCCCCCTGGTCAACGAGGGCGGCGCGATCCACGTCGACGGCGAGGGCACGGTCCTCCTCACCGACACCGTCCAGCTGGGCGCGGGCCGCAACCCCGAGTGGAACCGCCAGGAGGTCGAGGCGGAGATCCACGCCAAGCTCGGCACCACCAAGGCGATCTGGCTCCCGCACGGCCTGGCCGCCGACTACGGCATGTACGGCACCCAGGGCCACGTCGACATCGTCGCCGCCTTCGCCCGCCCCGGCACCGTCCTGGTCCACAGCCAGCAGGACCCGCGCCACCCCGACTACGAGCGCTCCCGCCTCTACGTCAACCTCCTGCGCGGCCAGACCGACGCCCAGGGCCGCCCCCTGGAGGTCATCGAGGTCCCGGCCCCGACCGTCCTCAAGGACGAGGACGGCGACTGGGTCGACTACTCGTACATCAACCACTACCTGTGCAACGACGGCGTGGTCCTCTGCGCCTTCGACGACCCCCACGACGAGGTCGCGGCCGAGATCTTCCGTCGTCTCTTCCCGGAGCGTGAGGTCGTCCTCGTCGACGCCCGCACGGTCTTCGCGAGCGGCGGCGGCATCCACTGCATCACCCAGCAGCAGCCGGCGGTGTAGCCACCGGGGCCCGGACCCCGCCCTCCCCGTTCTCTCCGTCCCCCCGTTCCCGCCCCCGCCGGTCACCCCGCGGGGGTGGGCCGGAGGGCCGGATCCGTCGCATCATGTAGAACGTACGAGTGAGTCAGAGCAGCGACCCGACACCCCACCCCCGCCGCCGCAACCAGGCCGCCCCGCCCCGCGAGGACGTGCTGGCCGCCGCGATGGACACCATCGCCGAGCGCGGGCTCGACGGGCTGACCATGGCCGGTCTCGGGCGGCAGGTCGGGATGAGCAGCGGGCACCTGCTCTACTACTTCCGCACCAAGGACGAGCTGCTGCTGCGCACCCTGGAGTGGAGCGAGGGACGGCTCGGCGCCGAGCGCAGCGCCCTGCTGTCCGGGCCGGGGAGCGCGCGGGAGCGGCTCGACGGATACGTGGACGTGTACGTGCCCGACGGGCCGCGCGACCCGCACTGGACGCTCTGGCTCGAGGTCTGGAACCGCTCGCAGAACGCCGACGCCGACGCCCGCGCCCGGCAGGCCGCCATCGAGGGGGCCTGGCACCGGGACCTGGTGGCGATCCTGGCCGAAGGGGTGTCGCGCGGGGAGTTCAAGGCCGTCGACCCGGACCGCTTCGCGCACCGGATGCGGGCGCTCCTCGACGGCTTCAGCGTGCATGTGGCGGTCGGCATCCCGGGAACCGGGCGGGAACAAGTGCTCGGTCACGTCAGGGAGTTCATCGACGAAACCCTGATTTCGCGATCTTAAGGAACGCAAGTACTCCCGATCGTTGCGCGATACGGCCTTGTTGGCCGCGGGTTTCCTCCGGCACGGTTCCTGCCCATGGGACGAGAGCACTGGAAGAAGATCTGGGTAGGGTCGGCCGGCAACATGGTCGAGTGGTTCGACTGGTTCGTGTACGCGAGCTTCGCGACCTACTTCGCGGGGGCGTTCTTCCCCGAGGGCAACGACACCGCCAAGCTCATGAACACGGCCGGCATCTTCGCCGTCGGCTTCTTCATGCGCCCCGTCGGCGGCTGGCTGCTCGGCCGGGTCGGCGACCGCAAGGGCCGCAAGGCCGCGCTGACCCTCACCGTGACGCTGATGTCCGCCTCGGCGGTCCTGATCGCCGTCGCGCCGACCTACGCCGTGGCCGGCTACGGCGGCGCCGCCGTGCTCCTCGTCGCCCGGCTGCTGCAGGGCCTGTCCGTCGGCGGCGAGTACGCCGCCAGCGCCACCTATCTCACCGAGGCCTCCGCCCCGCAGCACCGCGGCTTCGCCTCCAGCTTCCAGTACGTCTCGATGACGGCCGGTCAGATCGTGGGCCTGGGGCTCCAGATCGTCCTCCAGCGGACCATGTCCGCCGAGGCCCTGCACAGCTGGGGCTGGCGCATCCCGTTCGTCGTGGGCGCCCTCGGCGCGGCCGTCGTCTTCTATCTGCGCCGCACCATGCTGGAGACGGACGTCTACGAGGAGACCGCCGACGACGGGGTCGCGCAGGGCGAGAAGGGCACCGTCAAGGCGCTGTGGGCGCACAAGCGGGAGGCCTTCCTCGTCATCGCGCTCACCATGGGCGGGACCGTGGCGTACTACACGTACACCACCTATCTGACCAAGTACCTGTCCAACTCCGCCGGGCTTCCCAAGCAGACCGCCACCCTGGTCTCCTTCTGCGCGCTGATCGTCTTCGCCTGCCTCCAGCCGCTCGCCGGCCGGCTCTCCGACCGCGTCGGCCGCCGCCCGCTGCTGATCACCTTCGCGGTCGGCTCCACCCTCCTGACCGTGCCGATCATGACGATGCTCAAGCACGCGGGCTCCTTCTGGCCGGCCCTCGGCCTCTCCCTCCTCGCGCTCGTCGTCGTCACCGGCTACACCTCGATCAACGCGTGTGTGAAGGCCGAGCTCTTCCCGACCGGCATCCGCGCCCTCGGTGTCGCCCTGCCGTACGCGATCGCCAACGCCCTCTTCGGCGGCACGGCCGAGTACGTGGCGCTCTGGTTCAAGGACGCGGGCATCGAGTCGGGCTTCTCCTGGTACGTGGCGGGCTGCGCGGCCGTCTCGCTGGTCGTCTACCTCACGATGCGCGAGACCCGCGACATCGACCTGGGCCGGGTGGGCGGCGGCGTTCCGCCGCAGCGGGCCGAGGGGGAGGAGAGGGCCTCCGCCCCCGCCTAGGCCGTGTCCGGAGGTCCCGCCTGGGGCGTCGCCCCGCCCCGGGCGGTCACCAGGCGCTGCTGGAGCTTCTGGAGGGCGGCCGTGGCGCGCGGGGCCAGGAGTTTCGCCCGGGCGCGCGATTCGAGGGCGAACACGCTCAGGACGGTGTCGCCCGAGCGGCCGGTGTACACGACATACGGGTAGTCGGTCGCCTTGCCGTCGGCGTCCGCGGACTGGGTGCCCTCCTCGGCCATCACCTCGTCGAAGCCGGTCACCGCGGGCTCGCCCGCCTGGCGCACCCCCGACCAGCGGGACTTCCCGGACTGCTGCACCGGGCAGCGGCGGGTGGTCTCCTGGGCGTCCGCCATGTAGACCTCGGCGGTCCTCACGTCGGCGAAGACCCTCACATCGCTGGTCCCGGTGAGGGTGAGGTTCGCCTCGGGGTACGTCACGGAGCGGGAGACCGCGGCAAGGGTGCCCGAGCGGTTGGCCTGGACGAAGCCCTTGCAGTCCTGCGACACCTCGTACTCGCTCGCCGGATCCTGCTGGTACGGGTCGCTCCGCTTGTGGTCGGGCGCCCAGTCCTCGGGTGCCAGGACCACCCGCAGGGCCAGGGTGTGCGCCCGGGCGCGGGCGGCGGTGGAGTCGGCCGGCGCACTCGACGGCTCGCTGCTCGCGGTGCTCGTGCCGGTCGGCCTCGCGGTGTCCGAGGGGCCCTTCTCGTCGCCGCCCTTCAGGAGGGCCACCAGGGCGACGGTCAGGCTCGCCGCCGCGAGCACCCCGCCCGCGACGAGCAGCAGGAGGCGGCGCCGTCCGCCCGGCGGGGGGAGGGGAGGCACCGGCGCTTCGGACGATCCCGGTGGGGGAGGCGCGGCGCCGCTCCCGCTGCCCCGGCCGCGGCCGTCGCCCGGCTCCGGATCCGGCGGGGGCGGCGGGTGGAGCGGCCCGCTCGGCGGTCCGGTGGGCGGGCCCGACGGAGGCCCCGCGGGAGGTCGAGTGCTCACGCGGGAGATCCGTCCCACGGAACGACCGCCCGCATGCTGAGATCACGCCCCTGTCACCCAGCCGGCTGTGGCAGACTGCGGGCGTGCTTGCTACCACCATGATTATGGGCAGCAGCGCGCCGGTCCGCAGTGGCCGCTGAGCGTGGAACGACCCCCACGCAGGCGGACACCGTGCCCCAGACCCGCGCGCAGACCTCTCGCACCCGCGAGGGGTTTTTTCGTTTTCCGGCCCCACCACCGCCGAAAACGGACCGCGCGTGAGAATGGGGGCAAGTGGATCCAGACCTTCCGGAGCCACATCCGACAGGAGCCATCACAGTCATGACCACGGAGAACGGCGAGAGCCCGCGCCTCGACGACAGCTTCCATGTCTTCGACACCACGCTGCGCGACGGCGCCCAGCGCGAAGGAATCAACCTCACCGTCGCGGACAAGCTGACGATCGCGCGGCACCTCGACGACTTCGGCGTCGGCTTCATCGAGGGCGGCTGGCCCGGCGCCAACCCGCGTGACACCGAGTTCTTCGCCCGCGCCCAGCAGGAGATCGCGTTCAGGAACGCCCAGCTCGTCGCCTTCGGCGCGACCCGCAGGGCCGGTGCCAGCGCGGCCGAGGACCCGCAGGTCAAGGCGCTGCTCGACTCCGGCGCCCCGGTGATCACCCTCGTCGCCAAGTCGCACGACCGGCACGTCGAGCTCGCGCTGCGCACCACCCTCGACGAGAACCTGGAGATGGTCCGCGACACCGTCTCCCACCTGCGCGCCCAGGGCCGCCGGGTCTTCGTCGACTGCGAGCACTTCTTCGACGGCTACAAGGCCAACCCCGGCTACGCCAAGGACGTCGTCCGCACCGCGTACGAGGCCGGCGCCGACGTCGTCATCCTCTGCGACACCAACGGCGGCATGCTCCCCGCCCAGGTCCAGGCCGTCGTCGCCACCGTCCTCGCCGACACCGGCGCCCGGCTCGGCATCCACGCCCAGGACGACACCGGCTGCGCCGTCGCCAACACCCTCGCCGCCGTCGACGCGGGCGCCACCCACGTCCAGTGCACCGCCAACGGCTACGGCGAGCGGGTCGGCAACGCCAACCTCTTCCCCGTCGTCGCGGCCCTGGAGCTCAAGTACGGCAAGAAGGTGCTGCCCGACGGCGCCCTCGCGGAGATGACCCGGATCTCGCACGCCATCGCCGAGGTCGTGAACCTCACCCCCTCGACCCACCAGCCGTACGTGGGCGTCTCCGCCTTCGCGCACAAGGCGGGCCTGCACGCCTCCGCCATCAAGGTGGACCCGGACCTCTACCAGCACATCGACCCCGAGCTGGTCGGCAACACCATGCGGATGCTCGTCTCCGACATGGCCGGCCGCGCCTCCATCGAGCTCAAGGGCAAGGAGCTCGGCGTCGACCTGGGCGGCGACCGGGCGCTGGTCGCCCGCGTGGTCGAGCGGGTCAAGGAACGCGAGCTCAAGGGCTACACGTACGAGGCCGCCGACGCCTCCTTCGAGCTGCTGCTCCGCGAGGAGGTCGAGGGCCGGCCGCGTCGCTACTTCCGTACCGAGTCCTGGCGGGCCATCGTCGAGGACCGCCCGGACGGCACCCACGCCAACGAGGCCACCGTGAAGCTGTGGGCCAAGGGCGAGCGCATGGTCGCCACCGCCGAGGGCAACGGCCCGGTCAACGCCCTCGACCGGGCGATCCGGGTGGCGCTCGAGCGGATCTACCCGCCGCTGGCCAAGTTCGAGCTGGTCGACTACAAGGTCCGCATCCTGGAGGGCCGCCACGGCACCGAGTCCACCACCCGGGTCCTGGTCACCACCAGCGACGGCAACGCCGAGTGGTCCACCGTCGGCGTCGGCGGGAACGTCATCGCCGCCTCCTGGCACGCCCTGGAGGACGCCTTCACCTACGGCCTGCTCCGGGCGGGCATCGACCCGGCGGAATAGTCCCGCCAGGGGGAAAGCTCCCTCGATGTCCTGTTCGGTTCCGTTCGGGTAGCGTCTAACCATGAGGACCAGGGCGATATCCGTGTGGTCGGCCCTCGCCGGCCTGGTACTGCTGCTGCTCCTGGCCCTGGCCCCGTCCGCGGGTGCCAGGGCCACGGGCGTCTCCGACGCGGCCGCCGCCCTGAAACAGGGGCCGGTGTACGTGGACCCGGGCGCGGCGGCGCAGCTGTCGAAGGCCGACGCGGACGCCCTCGCGCGGAAGATCAAGGACGCGGACAAGCCGCTGTTCGTGGCGGTGCTCCCGGCGAACGCCCAGTTCCCGCCGGAGAACCTGCTCCGCAACCTGCGCACCGAGACCGGGGTGACCGGGCTCTACGCCGTACGGCTCGGCGACGGCTTCAACGCGGCCGCCGACTCCTCGGTGATGTCCCGCGACGCCGTGCGCAACCTCGTCGCCGACGTACGGCAGCCCGGCGTCGACGCCAAGACCGAGCTGAACAACTTCGTCGACCAGGCCCTGCCCACCCTGCGCGGCTCCGCGCCCGCCTCCTGGGGCGCGGTCGGCACCTCGTCCGGCTCCGGCGTACCGGTCGCCGGTCTGGTCGTCCTGGGCGCGATCGTGCTGGCCGGCGGCGCGGCCCTCTACACGGTGAGCCGGCGCAGGCGGCTGCGCCGTGAGGCCGAGGAGCGCGCGGCCCTCGACCGGCTGCGGGTCGTCGTCGACGAGGACATCACCGCCTTCGGCGAGGAGCTGGAGCGGCTCGACTTCCACCCGGCCGAGGCCGGCGCCGACGACGCCATGCGCGGGGACTACGAGCGGGCCCTCGACTCCTACGACAAGGCCAAGTCGCTGATGGAGACGGCCACCCGCCCGCACGACGTGCGCGGGGTGACCCAGTCCCTGGAGGACGGGCGCTACTCGCTCGCCGTGCTCGCCGCCCGCCGCGAGGGCCGGGAGCCGCCCGAGCGGCGTCCGCCCTGCTTCTTCGACCCGCGGCACGGCCCCTCGACCGGGGACCGCACCTGGACCCCGGCCGGTGGCTCCGCCCGCCAGGTGCCGGTCTGCGCCGCCGACGCGGCCCGCCTCGACGACGGGCTCGACCCGCAGGCCCGCACCGTCGAGACCGACGGCGGGCGCCGCCCCTACTGGGAGGCGGGACCCGCGTACGGCCCCTGGGCGGGCGGCTATTTCGGCGGCGGCATGCTGCCCGGCCTGCTGGTCGGCACCATGCTCGGCTCGATGCTCTCCACCCCGGCCTACGCCGCCGAGTACGGCGGCGCGGACTTCCAGGGCGGCGACTTCTCCGGCGCCGACTTCAGCTCCGGCGACTTCGGTTCGAGCGACTTCGGCGGCTTCGACGGGGGCGGGGGATTCGACGGCGGTGGCGGCTTCGACGGCGGTGGCGGCTTCTGATCCCCGTCCGGCTGCCGCCCCTCGCCTGGCCGCGGGGCCGTGTCAGACCAGGGGCTTCACCGACATCAGCAGATGCCGGTGGGACCCGGCCGCGTCCGTGATCAGCGCCCGCTGTCCCGGGCCGAGGAGCTGCAGTCGCAGCTCGGGGGCGTCGAAGGAGCCCAGGGCGTCGAGCAGATAGCCCGGGTTGAAGGCGACCGTCATCGACGCGGCGCCGGTGAGGGCGGCGGGCAGCCGCTGGGCGGCCACGTCGTCCTCGTACCCCGCCTGGAGGTGGACGCCCGTCCCGTCGAAGGCCAGCTGGACCGGGCTGTCGCCCTCGGCCACCACGGCGACCCGCTTCACCGCCTCGACCAGCGGGGCCCGCTCGGTCACCGCGACCGCGTGCTCCCCGAGCGCGAAGAGCTTGTCGTGCCGGGGGAGCCGCCCGTCGAGCAGCCGGGTGGTGGTCCGCATGCCCTCGCTCTCGAAGCCGATGGAGCCGTGGTCGAGGGCGAGCCGCAGCGGCCCCGCGCCCGCGAGCGAGCGGGCGATCTCGGTGAGCCGCCGGGCCGGCACCACGACGTCGGCGGCCCCGGCGCCCACCGGCGGCTCCCCCCGCGGCCGCCACTCCAGGGTGCGCACCGCGTACCGGTAGCGGTCCGTCGCGGCCAGCGTCATCGTCGTGCCGTCGAGGCCGAGCCGTATCCCCGTCAGCACCGGCAGCGCGTCGTCCCGCCCGGCCGCCACCGCCACGTGGCCGACGGCCGCCGCGAAGGCGTCCGCGTCCACCTCCCCGCGCAGGGCGGGCAGCGCGGGCGGGGCCGGGTAGTCGTCGAGGGGGAGCAGCGAGAGCCCGAACCGGGCGTCGCCGCCGGTCACCGCGAGCCGGGCCCCCTCGACCGCGCAGACCACCGGGCCGTGCGGGAGCACCTTGCAGATGTCGAGCAGCCGGCGCCCGAGCACCAGGGCGCGCCCGTCCCGTGGGGTGTCCGCGTCGACCTCGATCCGGGCGGAGGCCTCGTAGTCGAGGCCCGAGACGCGCAGCCGGCCGTCGGCGGCCTCCAGGAGCAGGCCGCCCAGGACGGGCACGGGGGAGCGGGCGGGCAGCACCCGGGCGGCCCAGGCCACGGCTTCGGTCAACGCGGCGCTGTCGATGCGGAGTTCCATGCCGGTGACGCTAACGGGCACCACTGACAACGGCAGCGGCCCGGAACGCCGAGCGCCCGCCTTCCGCTGCGGGGCGGAGAGGCGGGCGCGCTCGTTTTCGGCCGTACACGGGCCGGTGGGGCCAGGGCCCCGGGGATCAGGCGGCGTTCTTGATCGCGGAGATGTCGAAGTTCAGCTTGACCTTGTCGCTGACCATGACGCCACCGGTCTCCAGGGCCGCGTTCCAGGTCAGGCCCCACTCGGAGCGCAGGATCTCGGCGTTGCCCTCGAAGCCGACACGCTCGTTGCCGTAGACGTCGGTCGCGGTGCCGTTGAACTCCAGGTCGATGGAGAGCGGCTTGGTGACGTCCTTGATGGTCAGGTCGCCCTTGATCCGGTACTTGTCGCCGCCCAGCTGCTCGGCCTCGGTGGAGCGGAAGCTCATCGTCGGGAACTTCTCGGCGTCGAAGAAGTCGCCGCTGCGCAGGTGCCCGTCACGGTCGGCGATGCCGGTGTCGATGGACGCGATCTTGACGTCGATGGAGGCGGAGGAGGCGGCCGGGTTCGAGCCGTCCAGCTTCAGCGCGCCCTCGTGCTCCGCAAAGGTGCCGCGGACGTTGGTGACCATGGCGTGGCGGACGGTGAAGCCGATGCTGCTGTGGGCCGGGTCGATCGTGTAGTCGCCGGTCAGGGCGGCGAGGGCCGGGTCCACCGGGAGGGTGGCGACGGCGGAGGTGGCGGCCTCGTTGTTCTTGCGGCTGAAGATGCCCATGACGTGCTCCTTGATCAGATTTCCCGGCGGGTGGGGGGCCGGTTCCCGTGTTGTTGAACCTTCAACGAGAACGACGATAGACCTATTCCGTTCAACTTTCAACATCTGGCGGGAAGAGTTCACCCGGACGGTCCCGACGCCCTCTGGCGGACGCGCGTAGAACTGCGGCACCATCTCCCTGCGCGACCAGCTCCACCGCACCACCTGCACAGCCGTCCCCTACCGTCACGGTCATCAGCAGGAGGCACCCTCCGTGAAGCTCCGCTCCGTCCTCACCGCGCTCGGCCTGGTCCTCGGCGCCCTCTTCGCCCCCGGCTTCGGCGCCCTGTCCGGCGCCGCCGACGCCCACGCCGCGGTCACGGTCACCAAGATCAGCCACGCCACCGCGACCTCGATGTTCCGGAACTCGGGGATCACCTGGTCCTCCTCCGGCAACTGCTCGGACCGCTACAACTCCACCTGTACGTCCTTCGAGCAGCTCAACCTCGCCACCGCCCAGGGCGCCCAGACCCTCAAGAGCGCCAGCGGCTGCGCCCTGAACATCACCGGCGGCACCGAGACCGGCCACGCCAGCGGCACGTACTCGCACTGGAACGGCTACAAGCTGGACTTCGCCAAGGGCACCTGCGTCACCAACTACGTCAAGAACACCTTCACCTACATCGGCCTGCGCGGCGACGGCGCCCCGCAGTGGAAGTCCGGCGCCGGCAACGTCTACGCCGACGAGGGCAACCACTGGGACGTGACCTTCTACAACTGCGGCGGCTGCTGAGGCACTTGGACTAAGCGGAGGGGGTTGTTGGACTGGCGGGGCCGTCCGCGCACGATCTCGTTGACGGTGCTCCGCCCCGCCGGGCCAACTGGTGCGCATGTCGCACCCCTACCCTCCCTCCGCCGCGCGGCGGCTGCGCACGGCCTGTGCGCTGGCCGCCGCCACCTCCGCCGTACTGGCCCTGGCGGGACCGGCCCGCGCCGGGACCGCCGCCGACACCCCCGAGCCGGCGACCGCCGCCGTCATCGGCTCCGCGCAGCTCTCCGTCGCCGTCGCCGAGGACTTCCCCCGTGTCCTCTCGTACACCGACCGCGCCACCGGCGCCCGGCTGCTCGGCTCCACCGCCCCCGTCACCCAGGTCGTCCTCAACGGCACCGCCTACACCGTCCAGACCACGGCCGCCCCCGTCGTGACCGGGGACTCCGCCGCGTACACCCTCGGCTTCCCCGCCCTGCCCGGGGTCGAGATCGACGCCCGGCTGAGCGTCGGCGGCCGGGCGACCACCTTCCGGGTGACCGCCGTGCGCGACACCGAGGCATTCCGGGTCGGCACCATCGACATCCCCGGCCACGACCTGGTCTCCGTCGGCTCGGCCGACCCCGGCGCCGCGACCGCGTTCACCCGGCTCGATCCCGACTCCACCCGGACCGCGGACGTCTTCGGACGGGTCACCGACGCCACCCCGGCCGACCCGGCGGCCGTCGGCGCCAGCTACGCGATCGTCAACACCGGGCAGCTCGCCGCGGCCGTCGAGTCGAACTCCTCCTACGACAAGCCCACCGGCGCCTCCGCCCGCGACGGCGCCCGCTTCTGGCACCAGGCCCGTAAGTCCGCGACCGGCACCGAGACCCGCGTCGGCGTCTGGTCCGGCCAGTGGACCTACCGCGGCGCCGGCGCACCCCGCCCGGAGAGCGGCGACAACCTGCCCTGGGCCAAGGTCGTCGTCACCCCCGACGCCAACGGCGACGGCCGCACCGACTGGCAGGACGGCGCCGTCGCCTTCCGCACCATCGGCATCAGGGCCCCGGGCAGCGAGCAGACCCCGGACCGGGTGGTCGCCCACATCCCCTTCAACTTCGCCTCCCAGGCCACCCACCCCTTCCTGCGCACCCTCGACGACGTCAAGCGGATCTCGCTGGCCACCGACGGCCTCGGCCAGTTCGCGCTGCTCAAGGGATACGGCTCCGAGGGCCACGACTCCGCCCACCCGGACTACGGCGGCAACTACAACAAGCGCGCCGGCGGCCTCGCCGACCTCAACACCCTGCTGCGCGAGGGCAGGAAATGGGGCGCGGGCTTCGGCGTCCACGTCAACGCCACCGAGGCCTACCCCGAGGCGAGGAACTTCAGCGAGACGCTCGTCGACAAGAGCAGGCCGGGCTGGAACTGGCTCAACCAGAGCTACTCCATCGACCAGCGCCGCGACGTCAACAGCGGCGACCTCGCCCGCCGCTTCCAGCAGCTCAGGGACGAGACCGACGCCAATCTGTCGATGCTCTACATCGACGTCTACTACACCCACGGCTGGATCGCCGACAAGACGCTGCAGGCCGTGCAGGCCCAGGGCTGGAACGTCGCCACCGAGTGGTCGGAGAAGTTCGAGCGGGCCTCCCTGTGGTCCCACTGGGCCAACGACCTCGACTACGGCGGCGCCGCCAACAAGGGCCTCAACTCGCAGATCATCCGCTTCATCCGCAACGGCGAGAAGGACGTCTGGAACGCCCACCCGGTCCTCGGCCAGACCGCCCTCGTCGACTTCGAGGGCTGGACCGGGGAGACCGACCACACCGCCTTCACCGCCAACATCTGGCAGCGCAACCTGCCCGCCAAGTACCTCCAGCAGCAGCGGATCACCCGCTGGAACGGCGACGACATCACCTTCACCGGCGGCGTCCGCGGCACCGTCGAGAACGGCCGGCGGACCTTCTACGCGCACGGCCGCAAGGTCCTCGACGGCGACTCCTATCTGCTGCCCTGGGCCGGCGGCAGCAAGCTCTACCACTACAACAAGACCGGCGGCAGGACGAGTTGGGCCGTCGCCGGCACCGGCTCGTACACCGTCTACAAGCTCACCGACAACGGGCGGGTGAAGACCGGCACCGTCCGGCCCCAGGGCGGCCGGGTCACCCTCGACGCCGTCGCCGGACAGCCCTACGTCCTCTACCCGGACCGGGCGCCCGAGCAGCCCGCCCCCCGCTGGGGCCAGGGCACCCCGGTCAGGGACCCCGGCTTCAACGACGCCGGACTGCGCTCCTGGACGAAGACCGGCACCGTCGCCCGCGACACCGACGCCCAGGGCCGCAACAGCGCGAAGCTCACCGGATCCGCCGGCGCCTCCGTACGCCAGCGGGTCACCGGCCTGACGCCCGGCGCCCGCTACACCGCCTCCGCCCTGATCGAGGTCGAGCCCGGCAGGACCCGGCCGACGACGCTCTCCATCGGCGGCGCCGCCGTCACCGTCGAGCGCTCCGTCCTGGAGAACCGGGTCGCCGCCTCCGACTGGAACGGCACCCGCTTCCAGCGCGCCAAGGTCACCTTCACCGCCCCCGAGAGCGCCGAGCTGCGGATCGAGGCGGCGGCGGGCAGCGCCGCCGGCGTCCGCGTGGACGACGTCCGGATCGTCGCCGACGACCCGGCGACCCAGCCCGGAGCCCTGGTGTACGAGGACTTCGAGGCCGTCGACCAGGGCTGGGGGCCCTTCCTCAAGGGCGACGCGGGCGGCACCAACGACCCGCGCACCCACCTCGCCCAGCTGCACGCCCCGTACACCCAGGCCGGATGGAACGGGAAGCTCGTCGACGACGTGCTCGACGGCGCCGAGTCCCTCAAGTCCCATGACGAGAACAGCGGCCTGGTCTACCGGACCGCGCCCTGGACCGTGCCCATGAAGGACGGGCACGCCTACCGCGTCGCGTTCGACTACCAGTCCAGCCACGCCGGCGCCTACGAGTGGGTCACCGGCTACGACCGCAGGACCGGCCAGGGCGTCCCCGTGGAGACCCGCCGCACCGCCATCGGGCGGCAGACGTCCACCGGGCACTTCGCCGAGACCGTCACCGCGGGCTGCGGCGACACCTGGACCGGTCTGCGCAAGCGCGCCGACGCCCCCGACGGCGCCGACTTCGTGCTCGACCGCTTCACCGTCACCGACCTCGGCCCGGCCGCCGAGCGGGCCGCCTGCGGCACCCTCGCGGTCACCGCGCCCGAAACCCTGGAGCCGGGCCGCGCCCACACCGTCACCGTCTCCTTCGGCAACGACGAGGCCACCGCCGTCGAGGGCGCCGAGGCCGCGCTGAACCTGCCCGAGGGCTGGACCGCCGAGCCGGCCGGGCCCGTCGCCCTCGCCGCCGTCGAGCCGGGCGCCACCACCACCGCCACCTGGCGGGTCACCCCGCCGGCGGACGCCGCCCACCGGCCGTACGAGCTGGCGGCGAGCGTCGGCTACGCCGTCGGCGGGGAGCCCCGGAAGCTGACCGCCGCCACCACCGTCCGCACCCTGCCCCCGCCGCCCACCGCCGACAGCTGGGCGAGCGACCTCGACTGGGTCTCGGCCGTCAGCGGCTGGGGGCCGGTCGAGAAGGACCTCTCCAACGGCGGGACCGGCGCCGGCGACGGCGGTCCGCTGCGGATCGGGGGAGCGGCCTACGCCAAGGGCCTGGGCAGCCACGCCCCGGCCACCATCCGCTACTACCTGGGCGGCCGGTGCACCTCCTTCACCGCCCAGGTCGGCGTGGACGACGTCCAGACCACCCGCGGCAGCGTGCAGTTCGGCGTCCTCGCCGACGGCACGGAGAAGGCGAAGTCCCCGGTCCTCAAGGCCGCCGACGCCGCCTGGTCCCTCACCGCCGACATCAGCGGTGCCTCGTACGTCGACCTGGTCGTCGGGGACGGCGGCGACGGAAACGGCAACGACCACGCGGACTGGGGGGACGCCCGCTTCCACTGCGGGGGCTGAGCGCTTACAGGACAAGGCAGTAAGCGCTTGTTGTGCTCATTGATTGCGTCGGAGGACGGGTGCTACACCGGGCTCGAACCGGCCCGGACCGGTCCACACCTCTTCCCCCGGAGGCCCCCGTGCCCGTCCCCCTCGCAGGCCAGCTGTCCCGCCGCACCCTCCTGACCGCGGCCTCCGCCGCCGCGGCCGCCCTCGCCCTCGCACCCCACGCGCACGCCGCCGAGGACGAGTTCGAGACGCTGCGGCGGCGCTGGGTCGACCTCCAGCTCGGCTCCGGCTACGACGCCGGGGCCGAGCCCTACGCCTCCCGGCTCGCCGAGACCGGTGCCCTCGCCCGGGGCTTCCGCGCCACGATGGCCCCCACCGTGAACTCGGTGTGGCCCGACGCCCCGTTCGACCCGCCCGCCGGCATCACCCAGAGCTACGGCCGGCTGTGGACGATGACCCAGGCCTACCTCCAGGACGGCACGGGCCTCACCGGCGACCCCGCCCTCCTCGCCGACGTCCTGCGCGGCCTCGACCACCTCTCCGAGCGCGTCTACCACCCGGGCACCGTCCGCTACGGCAACTGGTGGGAGTGGCAGATAGGCTCCCCGCGCCTCCTCATGGACATCGTCGCCGCCCTCCACCCGCTCCTGGGGGCCGACCGGATCACCGCCGCCTGCGCGGCCGTCGACCACTTCGTCCCGGACTCCGCGCTCGGCGCGTACACCGGCACCTCCACCGGCGCCAACCGCGTCGACCTGTGCCGGTCGGTCGCCCTGCGCGGGGTCCTCGGCGCGAACCCGGCCAAGATCGCCCTCGCCCGGGACGCCCTGTCGCCCGTCTTCCCGTACGTCACCCAGGGCGACGGCCTCTACGCCGACGGCTCCTTCGTCCAGCACACGTGGGTCGCCTACTCCGGCACCTACGGCCAGGTCATGCTCGACGGCCTCGGGCGCCTCTTCAGCCTGCTCGCCGGCTCCACCTGGGAGGTCACCGACCCCAACCGGCAGATCATCCTCGACAGCGTCGAGCACGCCTACGCGCCCCTCATCTACGACGGACTGGTGATGGACGGCGTCAACGGGCGGGCCGTCAGCCGCGGTTACCTCAAGAGCGACCAGCGGCGGATCATGCGCTCGGACCACTTCCACGGCCAGGGCCTGATCGCCGCCATCGCCCTGCTGGCCGGCGGCGCGAGCCCCGCCGAGCGGACCCGCTGGCACGCCCGGGTGAAGGGCTGGATCGAGCGGGACACCGTCTCCCCGGTGCTCGCCGCCCGCCAGTTCGGCGTCGCCGACCTCGCCCGCCTCGGCGCCATCGCCGCCGGGCCCGTCCCCGCGGCGCCCGAACCCACCGGGCACCGCCTGTTCACCGCCATGGACCGGGCGGTGCACCGCCGCCCGGGCTGGGCCGCCCACATCGCCATGGCCTCCGAGCGCATCGCCTTCTACGAGTGCGGCAACGGCGAGAACCCCCGCGGCTGGCACACCGGCGCCGGCATGCTCTCGTGGTGGACACCGGACCAGGGCGGCCAGTACACCGACTGGTTCTGGCCCACCGTCGACCCCTACCGGCTGCCCGGCACCACCGTCTCGACCAAGCGCCTCGCCGACCGGGCCGGCGGCGAGTGGGGCGCGGCCCGGCCGGCCGTGAAGTGGGTCGGCGGCGCCACCGACGGGGAGTTCGCCGTCGTCGGCCAGCACCTCAAGGGTCTCGGTTCCACCCTGGAGGCCCGCAAGTCCTGGTTCTGCGCCGCCGACACCGTCATCTGCCTGGGCGCGGGCATCACCGCGCGCGACGGCGTGCCCGTCGAGACCGTCGTCGACAACCGCCTGCTGGGCGAGGGCGGCACCCAGGCCTTCACCACCGGCGACGGCTGGGCCCACCTCGAAGGCCACGGCGGCTGGGTCTTCCCGCAGGGTGCGCGGGAGCTGCGCACGCTGCGCGAGGACCGCACCGGCGCCTGGAGCGACATCAACACCACCAGCTCCACCGAGCGCCGCACCCGCCGCTACCAGACCCTGTGGCTGGACCACGGCACGGATCCGGTGGGCGCCTCGTACGCCTACCTGCTGATGCCCGGGGCCTCGGCCCGCACCCTCGCGGCCCGCGCCGCGGACCCGGGCTGGCTGCGCGTCCTCGCCAACGACGCCGGCCGGCAGGCCGTCGCCGTCCCGTCCCTCGGACTGACCGCCGCCAATTTCTGGGCGGCCGGTACCGTGGAGCGGCTCACCGTCTCCGCGCCCGCGAGCCTGCTGCTGCGACGCGGCGGGCCCGCCGTGGCGCTGCGGGTGAGCGAGCCGGTGCGGAGCGGAGCGCCCTTCGAGCTGGCCTGGGACCGCCCGGTGCGGGAGGTGCTCTCCCGGGACGCGTCCGTGGAGGTGATCGCCGCGGGGCCGCGCGGGCTGCGGCTGCGGATCACCCCCGGTACGGCGGGCGCGACCCACCGTTGCGAAGTCCTTGTGTAGAAACCCTACAATCACCTGGGGTGTCTGGCTGTTGACTCGGCCTGGTGGGGCGAATGTTCTGTCAAGCCCCACCAGGATTCGACACGGGAGACTGTACGGAGTCGACGGCGGGGTTTCCTTGGGTGAGTTCGTAGGGTCGGTACATGACCGTTGTGGACCAGATCCCGAGCGAGCCCGCTGACGCCCGTGGCCGTGTGGCCGAGCTGCACGAGCTGCGCGAGCAGGCTCGGCGTGGCCCGAGTGACCGAGCGACCGAGGCCCAGCACGCCAAGGGCAAGCTGACCGCTCGCGAGCGCATCGACCTGCTGCTCGACGCTGGTTCCTTCCAGGAGGTCGAGCAGCTCCGCCGGCACCGCGCCAGCGGCTTCGGCCTGGAGGCGAAGAAGCCGTACACCGACGGTGTCATCACCGGCTGGGGCACGGTCGAGGGCCGCACGGTCTTCGTCTACGCGCACGACTTCCGGATCTTCGGCGGCGCCCTCGGCGAGGCCCACGCCACCAAGATCCACAAGATCATGGACATGGCCATCGCGGCCGGTGCCCCGCTGGTCTCCCTGAACGACGGCGCCGGCGCCCGCATCCAGGAGGGCGTCTCCGCCCTCGCCGGCTACGGCGGCATCTTCCAGCGCAACACCAGGGCCTCCGGCGTCATCCCGCAGATCTCGGTGATGCTCGGCCCGTGCGCCGGCGGCGCGGCCTACAGCCCCGCCCTGACCGACTTCGTCTTCATGGTCCGCGAGACCTCGCAGATGTTCATCACCGGTCCGGACGTCGTCAAGGCGGTCACCGGCGAGGAGATCACCCAGAACGGCCTCGGCGGCGCCGACGTGCACGCCGAGACCTCCGGCGTCGCGCACTTCGCGTACGACGACGAGGAGACCTGCATCGCCGAGGTGCGCTACCTGCTGTCGATGCTCCCGCAGAACAACCGCGAGAACCCGCCGACCGTCGCCTCCGAGGACCCGGCCGACCGCCGCTCGGACGTGCTGCTCGACCTGGTGCCCGCCGACGGCAACCGCCCGTACGACATGCACAAGGTCATCGAGGAGCTCGTCGACGACGGCGACTACCTGGAGATCCACGAGCGCTGGGCCCGCAACATCATCTGCGCCCTCGCCCGGCTCGACGGCCAGGTCGTCGGCATCGTCGCCAACCAGCCCCAGTCGCTGGCCGGCGTGCTCGACATCGAGGCCTCCGAGAAGGCCGCGCGCTTCGTCCAGATGTGCGACGCCTTCAACATCCCGATCATCACCCTTCTGGACGTCCCCGGCTTCCTGCCCGGCGTCGACCAGGAGCACGGTGGAATCATCCGCCACGGCGCGAAGCTGCTCTACGCGTACTGCAACGCGACCGTCCCGCGGATCTCGCTGATCCTGCGCAAGGCGTACGGCGGCGCGTACATCGTCATGGACTCCCAGTCCATCGGCGCCGACCTGACCTACGCCTGGCCCACCAACGAAATCGCGGTGATGGGCGCCGAGGGCGCCGCCAACGTCATCTTCCGCAAGCAGATCGCGGAGGCCGAGGACCCCGAGGCCATGCGAGCCCGCATGGTCAAGGAGTACAAGGCCGAGCTGATGCACCCGTACTACGCCGCGGAGCGCGGCCTGGTCGACGACGTCATCGACCCCGCCGAGACCCGCGAGGTGCTCGCCAAGTCCCTCGCGATGCTCCGCACCAAGCACGCCGACCTGCCGTCCCGCAAGCACGGCAACCCGCCTCAGTAAGAGGAGCCCACCGAAGTGACCACGCCTGCCACAGCCAACCTTCTCCGCGTCGAGAAGGGCCACGCCGAGCCCGAGGAGCTGGCCGCGATCACCGCGGTCCTGCTGGCCCGCGCCGCCGCCCAGCCCGAGCAGACCGCCCACCACGGCCGCTCCACGGCCGGCTGGCGCCGCCTGGAGCGCGAGAACGGCTTCCGCGCCCCGCACAGCTGGCGCTGACGACCCGATCGAGGGCCCCCCGCCTCCCGCAAGGGAGACCGGGGGCCCTTCGGCGTCCGGGGCCCTTCGGCGTCCGGTGCGCATAGCATCGCCCGATGCGGAAGATCGACGCGCTGATACCGGAGCGGGGCCGGCCCGACCGCGCCGCCCTGGGCGCCCACGACCCCGACGCCCTCGCGCGCTACGTGCTCGACACGGGCAACGCCTGGTGGCGGCGCCACATCTGCGCGCAGACGCTCGCCGGCCGGGTCCCGCCGGCCCGGATCCCCGGCCTCGCCGACCGGATCCGCGACCGGCGGGAGCCGGCCGAGGTGCGCATCGCGCTGCTGGAGGCCCTCGCGGACCGCTCCGAGCTGCTGCCCTGGCTGCGCGCGCACGACCCGGAGCAGGACGGCGACCACGGCATGCCCGAGGCGGTCCTGACGGCGCGCGGCCGGCTCGGTGACCCGACCGCCGCCCGCCCGCTCGCCACCCTCGCGGACTCGTACCTGGAGCGGTGGCGAAAGGCCGGGGAGGCCGGACTCGACGGCCTGGTGGAGCACCACGGGGTCGAGGCGGTCCTGGCCGCCCTCGGCGAGGAGCGGCCCGAGGACCGCCGCTTCGCGCTCCGGCTGCGGCACCGGGCCGGACAGGACGTCACCGCGTACCTGGCCGACCCCGACCGCGGCGTCGCCCACCTCGCCCAGTCGCTCGCCGGGGACCCGGACCGCCTGCTGGCCTTCCTGGACGGCACGCCGCCCCTGGAGGCCGCCGTCCACGCCGCCTGCGCCCTGCACCGCCTCACCGGCGACCGCGCCCGGACGCGCCGGATCGACGAGCGGCTCGGCAGCCCGCGGACCGAGGTCGCCGGACTGGACGAGGAGGTGCGCCGGGCGCTCGTCCACGCGTACGCCCCCTCCTGCGAGCGGCGGAGCGACCCCCGGTGGCGCCTCGAAGCCCTGGTGACCGAGCCGCCGGGCCGCCCGGACCCCGCCGCCCGGCTGGCCCGGGCGACGGAGGCGTTGGCCTCGGCCGGTCTCGACCCCGGCCCGGCGGTCCCCGTGGGCGACCCCGACGAGTACGGGGAGCAGGACGAGTACGACGACCAGGACGACGGCGTGGCCCACAGGATCACGTGCCCGGGCCTCGACGTCGTGTTCGTCAGCGGTCTCGGCCGCTTCGTCACGGGCCGCGGCGACGATCGGCATCCCGCACGGCGGCCCCTGGAGGAGGCAGGCTTCCGCTGGATCGACGGTCCCACCGGCCGCGTGGAGGTCACCGGCCTGTACGTCCTCTCCGCCTCCGGCAGCCGCGGACCGCGGCCCCTCGCCACCCTGCTCTTCTGACGGCAGCACCGCGAAGGCCCCGCACACCGGATCGGCGTGCGGGGCCTTCGCTTACCTCGTGCCCGTCGGGACGGTTACCGCAGGCGCGCCATGAGCGCGTGCTCGACCAGGGTGATGAGCGCGCTCTTGGCGTCCGCGCGGTGGCGGGCGTCGGTCGTGATGATCGGGGTGTCGGGCCCGATCTGGAGGGCCTCGCGGACCTCCTCCGGGTTGTACGGCTGGTGTCCGTCGAAGCCGTTGAGGGCGATGACGAAGGGGAGGCCGGAGTTCTCGAAGTAGTCGACCGCGGGGAAGCAGTCGGCGAGTCGCCGGGTGTCGACCAGCACGACGGCGCCGATGGCGCCGCGGACCAGGTCGTCCCACATGAACCAGAAGCGGTCCTGGCCGGGCGTACCGAAGAGGTACAGGATCAGGTCCTGGTCCAGGGTGATGCGGCCGAAGTCCATGGCGACAGTCGTCGTCGTCTTGTCGCCGGTGTGGGTGAGGTCGTCGATGCCCGCCGACGCGGACGTCATCACGGCCTCGGTTCGCAGCGGGTTGATCTCCGAGACCGCGCCGACGAACGTGGTCTTGCCCACGCCGAAGCCACCCGCCACCACGATCTTCGCGCTGGTGGTTGAACGGGCCGCGCCGCCGCTAGAGCTTGCGAAGTCCACTGAGCACCCTTTCGAGCAGTGTCACGTCTGGCTGACCGCCGGCGGCCTCGTCGCCGCCGGGCTGGTGGATGGCGACAAGTCCGGCCTCCGCCAGGTCGGCGACGAGAATCCGGGCAACGCCGAGGGGGATGGAGAGAAGGGCCGAGATCTCCGCGACCGACTTGATCTCGAAGCACAGCCGGCAGATCCGCTGGTGCTCGGGCAACTGCCCCTGCAGCCGGGCCGGATCGGCCGTGGTGCTGACCAGCGCCTCGATGGCGAGCTGGTAGCGCGGCCGGGTCCGGCCGCCGGTCATCGCATACGGACGCACGAGCGGGTTGTGCCCGCCCGAGCCGCCCTGGCCGGCCGCCCGGCCGCCCGACGCGTTGGACGCGCTCGGGCTGCCGGCGGCGGAGGGCTGGGACTGAGGCTGCTGCTGATAGGGCTGCTGTACGCCCTGTCTGCTCGGCGTGGAGGGAAAGTTGAACCGGTTCTGCGCGGTGTCGCCCAGGGGCGCCCGATGCGCGTCGAAACCGTTGTAGGGGCTACTGCCCGGGGGTGTTCCCACGTCTCCTCCTCCGACTGCCTCGCGGCTCCATGTCCCTTGGAACCGCGCCACCGAACCCTACGGTGCGGTGACGAGAAACGCACTGTCTGTCTGTTAGTTGAGAAGACTTCCCTGAAGCTCCGCCCGGAGGTCAGGAGTCAGAACGCTTCCCGCGCGATCGACGAGCAGTGCCATCTCGTAGCCCACCAGACCGATGTCGGCCTCGGGGTGGGCCAGCACGGCCAGCGAGGAACCGTCCGAGATCGACATGATGAAGAGGAAGCCGCGCTCCATCTCCACCACGGTCTGGTTGACCGCGCCGCCCTCGAAGATCCGGGACGCGCCCGCGGTCAGCGAGGTCAGTCCGGAGGCGACGGCCGCCAGCTGGTCGGCCCGGTCCCGGGGGAACCCCTCGGACATCGCGAGCAGGAGTCCGTCGGCGGAGACCACCACCGTGTGGGACACCCCGGGGGTGTTGTCCACGAAGTTGGTGATCAACCAGTTCAGATTCTGCGCCGCCTGGCTCATCGGGCTCACACTAACGCTCCTGGTTGTAGGTACTACCCGGGCCGAGGCCCGATCCGTTCGTGTCCGTCCCCGCGCTGCGTCCCTGCTGGACGCCACGGCGCAGGTTGCTCAACCTGCCCCGCACGTCCTCCGGTGCGCGGGAGACCTGGGGGCCGCCCTGCGGGGTGTGCTCCGCCGATCCCTCGACCAGATTGGCCTTGGGGACCCGTCGGGGAAGACCGGAGGGGGTGACCCCGCCCGCCTTCGGGTCGCGGAGCTTCTCGGCCCGGGACCAGCGCTCGTCATTGGCGGAGCGCCATTCCTCGGTGCCTTGGGCTTGGTCGCCGACCGGCTGCGCGGGCTGGGCCGGCGGCGCGGGCTGCGGTGCCTGCGGGGACTGCGGCGCCTGAGGGGCGACGCTGCCGCGGCGCGGCAGACCGGCGTCGGTCAGCGCGTGGCCGGCGTCCGGGGTGGGACTCGGCGTGGGACCCGGACGGTCGAAGCCTACGCGCTCGGGGGCCTGTTCGGGAGCGGCCTGGCCAGATTCCGATTCGGTCCCGAACTCCTGCGCGTAACCGTTCTGGTACGCCGTCTGCTGAGGCCAGTCACCCTGGTGGGCCTGGGGTTCGTAGCCGTTCTCGTACGTCGGGTGGCCGACGGCCTGACCGTCGTACGCGGCTTCCGCATACGCCTGGTCCCGGTAGCCGTCCACGGGCTGTTCGTAGCCCTGGTAGCCCTCGTGACCCTGCGGGGTGTAGCCGTAGCCGTCCTGCTCCTGCGGGTAGCCCTCGGCGTAGCCGGCCTGGTAGTCGGCGGCCTGGTACTCCGCGGTCTGGTACTCGGCGGCGTACTCCTGCTCGCGCTCCTGCTCGGCGAAGCCCTGCGTCTGCTCGCCGCCCTGCACCTGGGCCTCCAGGGCCGCACGGCGCTCGTCGCGCATCAGCGAGCGGTTGACCGGGTCGAGCTGGCGCTCGTCGGCCGGCTGCTCGTAGCGGGAGTCGTCGAAGCCGAGCTCGGCCGCGGTCCGCATCGGCTGCAGCTGCGGCGCCGGCTCGAAGGCCGACTGCTGCTGCTGGGGGATCATCTGCGAGACGGTGAAGTCGTCCTGGATCGGCTGCTCGCCGCCACCGCCGTGGGTGATCGCGTCCGGCAGCATGACGAGCGAGGTCGTGCCGGCCTGCTCGCCCGAGGGGCGCAGCTGGACGCGGATGCCGTGGCGGTCGGCGAGCCGGCCGACCACGAAGAGGCCCATGCGCTGCGAGACGGCGGCGTCCACGGTCGGCGGGTTGGCCAGCTTGTGGTTGATGTCCGCGAAGTCCTCGGCGGTGAGGCCGATGCCCTTGTCGTGGATCTCGACCATCACGCGGCCGTCGGGCAGCCGGGTGGCGGTGACGCGGACCTTGGTCTGCGGGGAGGAGAACGTGGTGGCGTTCTCCAGGAGCTCGGCGAGCAGGTGCACGAGGTCGGTCACGGCCTGGCCGTGGATCTCGGCGTCCGGCACACCGGCCAGCTCGATGCGCTCGTACTGCTCCACCTCGGAGGAGGCGGCGCGCATGACGTCGACCAGCGGGACCGGCTGGTCCCAGCGGCGGCCGGGCTCCTCGCCGGCGAGGACCAGGAGGTTCTCGCCGTTGCGGCGCATACGGGTGGCCAGGTGGTCCAGCTTGAAGAGGTTCTCCAGCTGGTCCGGGTCGGCCTCGTTGTTCTCCAGGTCGGTGATGAGGGTCAGCTGGCCCTCGATCAGCGACTGGTTGCGGCGCGAGAGGTTGGTGAAGATCGCGTTGACGTTGCCCCGGAGCATGGCCTGCTCGGCGGCGAGCCGGACGGCCTCGCGGTGCACCTGGTCGAAGGCGCGGGCGACCTCGCCGATCTCGTCCTGGGAGTCGATCGGGATGGGCTGCACCCGGGTGTCGACCCGGCCGGGCTCGGTACGGGACAGCTGGTCGACCAGCATCGGCAGGCGCTGCTCGGCGATGCCGAAGGCGGCGGTGCGCAGCTCGCGCATCGAGCGGCTCATCTGGCGCGCCATCATCCCGGCCAGGATGAAGGCGGCGAGCAGGGCGATCACGACGATGCCGCCGTTGACGTACGCGTCCGTCTGGGCCTCGTCGGAGATGTCGGCGGCCTCGGTCACGGCCTTGTCGACGAGCTCCTTCTCGACCTCGGTGTAGCCGTCGAACTTGCCCGTGGCGACGGCCATCCAGGTGTCGGGCGTGATGCCCTGGCTCTTGAGGTCGGCGAGCGCGTCGGCGTCCTTGGCGGAGCCGATCAGCTGGGCGACGCCGGTGTAGACCGAGTCGTCCTTGCCCTTGGGCAGCTCGACGCCGGCGGCCGCCATCTTCTTGGCGCCGTCGGCGGCCTTGCCGGCCATGACCTGCTTCAGCCGCTCGACGTCGGCCTCGGTACCACCGGACTGGAACTCGCCGAGGGCGATCTGCTCCAGGTAGTTGTACGAGTTGAACGCAACCGACTGCTGCGCGAAGACGTCGTCCTTCTTGCTGGGACGGACGAGGAGCTGGGTGCCGATCGACCGCTGCAGCGACTCGGCGGCCTTCGCGAGCTGGATCGCGTAGACCGTACGGCCGTAGCTGGTGATGTTGCCGGTGCCCAGACCGAGCTCGTTGGAGAACTCCATCAGGTAGTGCTGGATGCCCGTGTAGCCGAGCTGGGTGTTCACCGGGTCGAGCGAGCGGGTGTAGGCGACCTTGCGCAGGGCCTCCAGCTTGGGCTCGGAGTCCCGGAACAGCTTCAGGCGCCGCTCCAGGCCCTGCCCGCTGGGCATGTTCCTGACGGCCTCGTCGAACTTGACCTTGGCGGCGTCGGTGGCGGCGTACGCCTGGGCGACCTCGTCGCTCTGGCGGTCCTCGGCGCTCTTGGCCTTGAGCAGGGGAGTGGCGGTGAGGTCACGCTCGTTGAGCAGCGCCTGGCCGTACTCCGAGGCCGCGCGCACGATGAGCGCGGTCTTCTCGGCGTCCTGCGCCTCCTGCCAGGTGTCGATGGACGACTTCACCTGGAAGCCGCCCATGACCAGACCGACGAGCACGGGTATGAGCAGGATCGCGTTCAGCCGGGTGGGCACCCGCCAGTTGCGCGGGGAGAGCTTGCTGGAGCTGCCCTTGCGGCCGGGGGCCGGGGGCGTCACGGGCTCGTCCGGGGGCGACATCGCCGCGCGCGACGGCGGCGTGAAGTTGCCCCGCGTCTGCTGCTCCGCGGAGCTTTCCTTGCTTCGCCTCACTCGACCAACAACCTCTCGGCGTCGGCACCTACGTTGTGCCGGTGTTTCGTTCAGGGCCGTACTACTCGGGAGTTCATGAATTGCAGCACGTGAAGGGGGTCCCTTCCAAACAGTGCGAAGCAGCCGGTTTTTGGGCTCCGGAGCGGAGATAAAACGGGCATAAAGAGCGAGCCCCGCCAAATGGCGGGGCTCATGTGAGCGCAGCGGCACCGATCGGATGCGTCGGGTGTCCGAGGCGCCCCAATTCTCTGTCGAAATGTTATGAACCCCGGGGCGGTCGTGTCGAAGGACACAGACCGCACCCAAAACCTCTACGGCAACTTCCGTATATCGACTTCTACTTGAGGTGTACTACTTCAGCCGCGCCATGAGGGCGTGCTCGACGAGGGTGATGAGCGCGCTCTTGGCGTCCGCGCGGTGGCGGGCGTCGGTCGTGATGATCGGGGTGTCGGGCCCGATCTGGAGGGCCTCGCGGACCTCCTCCGGGTTGTACGGCTGGTGTCCGTCGAAGCCGTTGAGGGCGATGACGAAGGGGAGGCCGGAGTTCTCGAAGTAGTCGACCGCGGGGAAGCAGTCGGCGAGTCGCCGGGTGTCGACCAGCACGACGGCGCCGATGGCGCCGCGGACCAGGTCGTCCCACATGAACCAGAAGCGGTCCTGGCCGGGCGTACCGAAGAGGTACAGGATCAGGTCCTGGTCCAGGGTGATGCGGCCGAAGTCCATCGCCACCGTGGTGGTGGTCTTGCCCCCGGTGTGGGTGAGGTCGTCGATGCCCGCGGAAGCGGAGGTCATCACGGCCTCGGTGCGCAGCGGGTTGATCTCGGAGACCGCGCCGACGAACGTGGTCTTGCCCACGCCGAAGCCGCCGGCCACCACGATCTTCGCGCTGGTGGTGGAGCGGCCCTGGGAGGCCGTGCCGCCGCTAGAGCTTGCGAAGTCCACTGAGCACCCTTTCCAGGAGCGTCACGTCCGGCGTGCCGCCGGCCTCTCCGTTGCCGGGCTGGTGGATCGCCACCATGCCCGCCTCGGCCAGGTCGGCGACGAGGATGCGGGCCACACCGAGCGGCATCGACAGGAGCGCCGAGACCTCGGCCACCGACTTCACCTCGCGGCACAGGTGGCAGATCCGCTGGTGCTCGGGGAGCAGGGTGGCCAGGTGCGCCGGGTCGGCCGTGGTGCTGACCAGCGCCTCGATGGCGAGCTGGTAGCGCGGCCGGGTCCGGCCGCCGGTCATCGCATAAGGGCGGACCAGCGGCTGGTCGCCTTCAGCTCCGTACGACTCGTCGAGCGAGGCGCCGTACGGATCGTGAGAGGCGGGGGGCGGGGTCATGAATCCTCCGGGCGTGACAGCAGAGGGTTCTGCCGTCTGATGGGGCCGGTGGGGGGCCGGGTGGGGCGGCCGGACGGTGAACGGTCCGGGGGCGGCGCGGAGGGGCGCGCCGCCCTACGGTCGGTCTGTTACGGGGTGGGCGTTCGGGGCCCGCTCAGTGGAGCAGGCTGCCCTGGAGCTCGGCACGCAGGTCCGGGGTGAGGACGGTGCCGGCCCGGTCCACGAGGAGCGCCATCTCGTAGCCCACGAGGCCGATGTCGCACTCGGGGTGCGCGAGCACGGCCAGCGAGGAACCGTCGGAGACGGACATGAGGAAGAGGAAGCCGCGCTCCATCTCCACCACCGTCTGGGCGACGGGACCACCCTCGAAGATCCGGGACGCCCCCGCGGTCAGCGAGGTCAGTCCGGACGCGACCGCCGCCAGCTGGTCGGCGCGGTCCCGGGGGAACCCTTCGGACATGGCAAGGAGCAGACCGTCGGCGGAGACCACCACCGTGTGGGACACCCCGGGGGTGTTGTCCACGAAGTTGGTGATCAACCAGTTCAGATTCTGCGCCGCCTGGCTCATCGCGCTCAACTAACGCTCCTGCTGGTGGGTCGGGCCGATGTGGTGGGAACCCGTGGTGGAGTTGCCCGCCTGGCGGCCCTGCTGGATACCGCGGCGCAGATTCGTGAGCCGGCCGCGGACGTCGTCGGGTGCACGGGAGACCTGGGGGCCGGCCGACTGGGCCTGCTCCTGGGCGGTCCCGGGCACGAGGTTGGCTCGCGGCACGCGCCGCGGCAGCCCGGAGGTGGTGACGCCGCCGGCCGCGGGCTTGCGCACCCGCTCGGCCTGGCGCACCAGCTCGTCATTGGGGGAGGTCCGCCAGGCGCCGTTGCGCTGCTGACCCTGCTGCTGGCCCGGCTGCTGCGGGGCCTGCTGCTGGGGAGCGGCCGCGACGGGCTGCTGGGGGACGGCCGGGGCCTGCCGGTGGGCCTGGGCGGGCTGCTGGCCCTGCCCGGGACCCTGCGGCTGACCCGCGCCCTGGCCCTGCTCCTGGCGGAACCAGTTGGTCTCCAGCGTGTCGTACAGCGGGGTGCGCCCGTCACCGCTGGTCGGCGCCGGCGGCAGGGCCTCCGGCTGACGCGGCTGCTGGAGCTGCGGCTGCTGCGGGTTCACCGGGCGCCGCTGCGGGGCCGGCTGCTGGGGAGCCTGCTGCGGGGCCTGCGCCTGCGGGACGAACGGCTGGTGGCCGTACGCCTGCTGGGGCTGGGCCTGCGGGGCCTGCTGCTGGGGCGCCTGCTGCGGGGCACCGAAGTCCGGGCGCGGGAACTGCGCGGTGGACGCCGGGTCCTGGAGACCGCCCTGGTAGCCCTGCGGAGCCTGCGGCTGCGGGGCCTGCTGCGGCGCACCGAAGTCGGGGCGCGGGAACTGGCCGGTGGAGCCGGGGCCCTGCGGGGCGCCGAGCTGCGCGTGACGGCCCGTGCTCTCCGGCTCCTCGTGACCACGCGGAGCGTCGAGCGGCGTCATGTCCTGCTGCGGCCTGCGGACCGGCTGCTGCGCCGGCTCGTTGCCCCAGCTGGTCGCCTGCGGGCGCGGGGCCTGCGGCTGCGGGTTGCCGCCCGGCAGCTCGGCGCGCGGGAAGCCGTTCTGGCCCTGCTGCGGCTCCTGCGGGGCCCGCGCCTGCGGGGCCTGACCGTTCGGCTGGCCGCCCCAGACGTCCGTGCGGGACGGGATCGCGCTCTGCGCGCCGCCCACGAAGCCGCCGGGGGCACCGGCGCCGAGGCCCGGACGCTGCTGCGGCTCGGGGCGCTGCGGCTCCTGGGGAACCTGGGGGAGCTGCGCCGTCTGCGGGCCCTGGGCCTGCGCGGGCTGCGGGCTGCGCTCCTGGAACAGGCTCTGGCCCTGCTGCGGACCGCCCTGACCGCCCTGGCCCTGCGGACCGTTCGGGCGCTGGACGCCGTCCCGTCCGGGCAGCGCGGTGCGGGGACCGGCACCGGCGCCGAGCCGGCCGCCGGGGGCACCCGGGGCACCGCCCGGGCGGCCGCCGGCACCGGGGCCGCCGGCCAGCAGGCCGCCGGGGGCGGACTGGCCCTGCGGCATGGCGCCCTGGCCGCCGGCGCCGGGCTTCGGCGCGGGCTTCTTGCCGCCGTGGGCGACGTCGACCGGGAGCATGACGAGCGCGGTGGTGCCGCCGGAGTCGGACGGGCGCAGCTGGATGCGGATGCCGTGTCGCAGGGACAGGCGGCCGACCACGAACAGACCCATGCGGCGGGAGACCGAGACGTCCACGGTGGGCGGCGAGGCGAGCCGCTCGTTGATCGCGGCGAGGTCCTCGGGGGAGAGGCCGATGCCGGTGTCGTGGATCTCGACGAGCACGCGGCCGTCGGGCAGCGCGTGACCGGTGACCCGGACCTTGGTCTGCGGGGAGGAGAACGAGGTGGCGTTCTCCAGGAGCTCGGCGAGCAGGTGCACGAGGTCGTTGACGACCCGGCCGGCGACCTCGGTCGCCGGGACCGCGGCCAGCTCGATGCGCTCGTACTGCTCCACCTCGGACGCGGCGGCGCGCAGGACGTCGACCAGCGGGACCGGACGGGTCCAGCGGCGGCCGGGCTCCTCACCCGCGAGGACGAGGAGGTTCTCACCGTTACGGCGCATGCGCGTCGCGAGGTGGTCGAGCTTGAAGAGCGAGGACAGCTGGTCCGGGTCGGCCTCGCGGGACTCCAGCTCGGAGATGAGCGAGAGCTGACGCTGGATGAGGCCCTGGGAGCGACGCGAGAGGTTGGTGAACATCGCGTTGACGTTGCCCCGGAGGAGGGCCTGCTCGGCGGCGAGGCGGACCGCCTCGCGGTGCACGTCGTCGAAGGCCGCGGCCACCTGGCCGATCTCGTCCCGGGAGTGCACACCGACGGACTCGACGGAGGTGTCGACGTCCTGCGGGTCCGACTCGGAGAGCTGCTTGACCAGCTCGGGCAGGCGTTCCTGGGCGACCTTGGTCGCGGTGTCCTGGAGCCGGCGCAGCGAGCGGATCATGGACCGCGCCACGACGAAGGCGCCGACGAGCGAGACGCCGAGGACGAGGAGGATCAGCGCACCGTTGATGATGGCGTCGCGCTGCGACTCCTGGCGCAGCTCACGGGCCTTGCTCTCCATCTCGCCCAGCAGCGTGGCCTCGATGGTGTTCATGGCCTGGATCTTCGTGCCGTACTCGTCGGTGAAGTTCAGGTGACCGCGCTTGACGCCCTCGCCCATCGCGCGGTCCGACTTCAGCACCCGCTCGGTGTACTTGTCGGCGGCGTCGATGGAGGGGTTGCCGGTGGTCAGGGAGGCGGTCAGCTCGTCCGCGTTGCCGCCGGTCGACTCGTAGATCGACTGGAAGGACTTGAGCTCGACGCCCTCACTGGTGAGGGCGGCTTCGCCGTAGAGGCGGTCGCCGAGCTGGAGGCTGCCGGACTTGCTGTCGCTCGCGGGCAGCGCGGCGGCGATGATCGCCTGCTGGATGGAGGCGTACTCCTTGGCGGACGAGAACGCGGCGAGCGCGCGGGTCCGCTTGATCATCTCCGGGTTGCTGGTCGCCTGCGCCATGTCCTGGGACAGGCTGAGCAGCGAGCGGATGAGGCGGCTGTAGGCCTCGACCGTCACCGAGTGGGCGATGTTCTTCTCGTACGCGGAGCTGCGGATCGCACCGAGCTGGCTGACCTGCGAGGCGATCTGGCTGACGTTCTGCCGGATGCTGCGCAGCGACTCGTCGTCCTCGGTGGCCGGGATGTCGTTGGTCGCGTCGAGGAACGCCTTGTACGCGCGGTCGGTCGCCTTGCGCGGGTTGGAGATCTGGTAGTCGCTGACCTGCTTGCCGTTGGCCAGCGGACCGGCCGACAGGTCGCGCTCGGCCTGCAGGGCCTGCGCGAAGTCGGTGGCCTCCTTGGTCAGCTTGGTGAGCAGCTGCATGTGGTCGAGCTGCTGCATGTCCTCGAGGGACTGGCTGATGCGGATGCCGCCGAGGCTGGTGGCCGCGACCACGGGGAGGGTCAGCAGCGCCACCAGGCGGGTGGAGATCCGCCAGTTGCGCAGGGCTATTCGGGGCCCGACCTCGTTCTCCGCGCCGCTCTTGGGCAGCACGTTCTGCTCGGCGGACGCGTCGGCACCGCCGCGCGCGGCGGCGTCGCTCTCGCTCTGTCCCGGGTTAGGGGAGTGCGGGGCCGAGGAGCCGTGCTGGGCTCCGGCACGCGGCTCCTGCTCCGCCGGAGCTTCCCCTCGGCCCTGCCGGGCCTGGGAAGAGCCCGTGCCATCCCTCTTGAAACGTCCCTGCACTAGCGTCGCAACCTCTGGACCAGGCGTCCTTCCGGGTGAACGGAGAGGACGGTGTCGGCGTCGTGGGGCGCAGGTGCGCCCCAGTGGTGGTCGTCGGTGACCGGCGCAGATCCCCCTTTCCCGCCACTCGGCCGGCGCTGCGTTGCGCCCCCTGCGCGCCGGCTTGAAAACCCGCGGCGGTGCGGGAATTCCAGCACAGTGCCGGATCTCCAACAAGGGCTGTGGGGCGTGGCGCGAAGGGGATGACCACGCGTGAACGACGTGTCACCCCATGTAGAAGATGATCAGGGAGGAATCGGGCGTATCACCTCGAACGGGTGAGCTGACCTTCGTGTCCCAGTCGCCATGATCAGGAGCGGAATGATGGATTCGATGGCGGAATGTCCGTTTCGGTGACCGCTCGTGGCCGTGCGTAATGCCCCTTTTGCTCCTGAAGTGGTGAGCAAACTCACACGTAGTTCGTTGGATCCGCCATGCAATCGAAGGGAATTGCATGTTTAGCCTGACGCTTTACAAAATGGGTGCTCCACCCCCGCCCACTCCAGACAAGGGTCGACACCGCGATGAAGACGACGCCCGTACTCCGCACCACGGCCAACCCCCGCCGCGCCACCCTCGCCCACCTCGAGGACGCCGCCCAGCTGAGCCGCGGCGCCCAGCCCGAGTACGCCGTCCAGCTGCCGGCCCAGACGGCCAACCCGCGCCGCACCGTGCTGATGACCGCCCCGGAGCCGTACCGCCCGGAGCGCTAGCCTGGAGCGTCAGACTCCAGCCAGTAGCAAGTGAGGGGCGACAGCACTCGTGCGTATCGCCAGATTCTCCATCGACGGCAACGTCGCCTTCGGCGCGGTCGAGGGCGAAGGGACCGTCGAGTCCGGCGGCCTGGTCCTCGACATCATCAAGGGCATCCCGTACACCGACTTCGAGCTGAGCGGCACCAAGGTCCCGCTCAGCAAGGTGCGGCTGCTGCCGCCCGTGCTCCCCAACAAGGTCGTGGCCATCGGCCGCAACTACGCGGAGCACGCCAAGGAGCTCGGCAACGAGGTCCCCGAGGTCCCGGTGACCTTCTTCAAGCCCACCACCTCGGTGATCGGCCCCGGCGACGCCATCGAGTACCCCTCCTTCTCCCAGGAGCTGCACCACGAGGCCGAGCTGGCCGTGGTCATCGGCCGCATGTGCCGTGAGGTTCCCCGCGAGCGCGTCAAGGACGTCGTCTTCGGCTACACCTGCGCCAACGACGTCACCGCCCGCGACGTCCAGAAGCGCGAGGCCCAGTGGGCCCGCGCCAAGGGCTTCGACACCTCCTGCCCGCTGGGCCCGTGGGTGGAGACCGGCCTGACCCCCGCCGACGCCGGCGACCTGACCATCCAGGCCACCGTCAACGGCGAACAGCGGCAGCTCGGCCGCACGAGCGACATGATCCGCTCCATCGAGGACCTGGTCGTCCACATCACCGAGGCCATGACGCTGCTCCCGGGCGACGTCATCCTCACCGGCACCCCCGCCGGGGTCGGCCCCCTCAACGTCGGCGACGAGGTCGCCGTCACCATCGAAGGCATCGGCACTCTCACCAACAAGGTGATCAAGCGTGGCTAACGCGATCCGCGTCCGTTTCTGTCCCTCCCCGACCGGCAACCCCCACGTGGGCCTGGTCCGCACCGCCCTCTTCAACTGGGCCTTCGCCCGGCACAACCAGGGCACCATGGTCTTCCGCATCGAGGACACCGACGCGGCGCGCGACTCCGAGGAGTCGTACAACCAGCTGCTCGACTCCCTGAAGTGGCTCGGCCTCGACTGGGACGAGGGCCCCGAGGTCGGCGGCCCGCACGCCCCCTACCGCCAGTCGCAGCGGATGGACATCTACAAGGACGTCGCCGACAAGCTCCTCGCCGGCGGCTACGCGTACCACTGCTACTGCACCCAGACCGAGCTGGACGACCGCCGCGAGGCGGCCCGCGCCGCCGGCAAGCCCTCCGGCTACGACGGCCACTGCCGCGAGCTGACCGCCGAGCAGGTCGAGGCCTACAAGGCCGAGGGCCGCGAGGCGATCGTCCGCTTCCGGATGCCCGACGAGCCGATCACCTTCACCGACCTCGTCCGCGGCGAGCTCACCTTCACCCCGGAGAACGTCCCGGACTACGGCATCGTGCGCGCCAACGGCGCCCCGCTGTACACCCTGGTCAACCCGGTCGACGACGCCCTGATGGAGATCACCCACGTCCTGCGCGGCGAGGACCTGCTCTCCTCCACCCCGCGCCAGATCGCGCTCTACAAGGCGCTGATCGAGCTGGGCGTCGCCAAGGAGATCCCCGCCTTCGGGCACCTGCCGTACGTCATGGGCGAGGGCAACAAGAAGCTCTCCAAGCGCGACCCGCAGGCCTCCCTCAACCTCTACCGGGAGCGCGGCTTCCTCCCCGAGGGCCTGCTGAACTACCTCTCGCTCCTCGGCTGGTCGTTCTCGGCGGACCAGGACCTCTTCACCATCCCGGAGATGGTCGAGAAGTTCGACATCGCCGACGTCAACGCCAACCCGGCCCGCTTCGACCTGAAGAAGGCCGAGTCGATCAACGCGGACCACATCCGCATGCTCGACGTGAAGGCCTTCGCCGAGGCCTGCGAGCCCTGGCTGCAGGCCCCGCACGCCAACTGGGCGCCCGAGGACTTCGACCGCGCCGCCTGGGAGGCCATCGCGCCGCACGCCCAGACCCGTCTGACCGTGCTGTCGGACATCACGGCCAACGTCGACTTCCTCTTCCTCAAGGAGCCGGTCTTCGACCAGCCGTCCTGGGACAAGGCGATGAAGGGCGAGCCCGCCGCCCTGCTGACCACCGCCCGCGAGAAGCTCGTGGACGCCGACTGGAACGACCCCGAGTCGCTCAAGAACGCCGTCCTCGCCGCCGGCGAGGCCCACGGCCTCAAGCTCGGCAAGGCCCAGGCCCCGGTCCGCGTCGCCGTCACCGGCCGCACGGTCGGCCTGCCGCTCTTCGAGTCGCTGGAGATCCTGGGCAAGGACAAGACCCTCGCCCGCATCGACGCGGCCCTGGCGAAGCTCGCCGCCTGAGCCTTCGCGGTCGCCCTCGGGGGCGGTACCCGGATCCTCTCCGGGTGCCGCCCCCGAGGCGTTGTCGGACCTCCTCGTTAGGGTCGGCGCCGTCGCGCACCCCTTCCGAGAGGCCCCCCGCCATGCCGATGACCGCCCCCGACTACACCCGGATGTTCACCCCGGGCACCTCCTTCTCGTACGAGAACGGCACCACCGGGACCCTGGCCCCGGTAGCGGTCGGGGAGCTGGCGCTGCCCACCGGCCGGCTCGTCGCCTGCGACCCCTTCGTGTACCTCGGCACCGGGGACGCGGAGCCCTTCACCGTCGGGGTGGCGCCCGGGCGCTATCCGGTCCAGGCGGCCGTCGCGACCCTGGTCCGGGCCGGGGAGGAGCCCGGGCCGCGCCCGCACACCCGCGTCGCCGCCGCCCGGGTCCTGGTCCGCGAGGAGCCGGCCGTCTCCTGGGAGCTCGCCCTGCGCCCCGGCCAGGACCCCGCCGAACTCGGTGAGGACGAGTTCTTCGGGTACGGCGTCGACGCCGGCACCGGCTGCTTCTACGACGCCTCCGCCGACTCCGCCTTCCCGGGCACACAGGACGAGGAGGGGCCGGTCTGGGCGGCCATGGAGGCCGTCGGCGACGGCCCCGACGTCTTCCTCGCCGAGGGCGAGGCCGGCCACAACCTGACCGGCTTCACCTCCGGATGGGGCGACGGCGCCTACCCGACCTGGATCGGGCGGGACGCCGCCGGCGAGGTCGTGTGCTTCGTCACCGACTTCTTCGTCGCACCCCTGGACGCCGATCCCGCCGGCTGACCGCCCGGTGGGCGGTACCGTCGTTCCATGACCATCCGCGCGGTGCTCTGGGACATCGACGACACGATCTTCGACTACGCCCGCGCCGACCACGACGGCATGCGCGCGCACCTGACGGCCGAGGGCCTGGTGGACGGATACGCCTCCGTCGACCAGGCCCTCCTGCGCTGGAAGGAGCTCACCCTGCTGCACTGGCGCCGGTTCGAGGCCGACGGGGTGGACTTCCTGGAGCAGCGCCGGGAGCGGGTGCGGGACTTCCTCGGGCGGCCCGCGCTCGGCGCCGCCGAGGCCGACGAGTGGTTCGAGCGCTATCTGGCCCATTACGAGGCCGCCTGGGAGCTGTTCCCCGACGCCGTGCCCGTGCTCGACCTGCTCGCGGGGGAGTACCGGCACGCGGTCCTGTCGAACTCCAGCATCCACAACCAGGAGCGCAAGCTGCGCCTGCTGGGCGTGCGCGACCGTTTCGAGGCCGTGCTGTGCGCCGCCGAGCTCGGGGTCGCCAAGCCGGCCGCCGAGGCCTTCCACGCCGCCTGCGCGGCCCTCGGCCTGGCGCCCGGCGAGGTGGCGTACGTCGGGGACCAGCCGGACATCGACGCCCGCGGCGCGGCGGAGGCGGGCCTCGTGGGCATCTGGCTGGACCGCGCGGACACCGGCGGCAGACCCGAGCTGACCCGGATCACCGACCTCCATCAGCTGGCCCGCGTGCTGCGTGCGGATACGCGTTTTGGAGCACCGTCCACCTTCGGGTAATGTTCTTCCTGCGCCGAGGGGAACGGGCCGAAAGGCCGGAAAGCCCCGGAAGCGCAAGCCGAGCAAGATCCTCTCCTCGGAGAGATCGCGCCCCGGTGGCCTATGGTGTAATTGGCAGCACGACTGATTCTGGTTCAGTTAGTCTTGGTTCGAGTCCAGGTAGGCCAGCTCGCAGAGCTCATCTGCAAACCGTGGATTGGCATCCACAAAGCCCCCGTTGTGTAGCGGCCTAGCACGCCGCCCTCTCAAGGCGGTAGCGCCGGTTCGAATCCGGTCGGGGGTACAGATCCTTCCCGCGGGATCACTTGGGTAGCTCCCGGTGAACTCGATGCAGGATCGCTAGGGCCCCCGTTGTGTAGCGGCCTAGCACGCCGCCCTCTCAAGGCGGTAGCGCCGGTTCGAATCCGGTCGGGGGTACGAGTTGGTCTAAACCACTTTGGTCTATGGTGTAATTGGCAGCACGACTGATTCTGGTTCAGTTAGTCTAGGTTCGAGTCCTGGTAGACCAGCTGTGATCTGCGGCGATGTTCATTCAAAGCCTGAAGATCCACGCCCCCGTTGTGTAGCGGCCTAGCACGCCGCCCTCTCAAGGCGGTAGCGCCGGTTCGAATCCGGTCGGGGGTACAGAACGAAGAAGCCCTTCCCTTCGGGGGAGGGCTTCTTCGTCGTCTGTGTCCGGGTGCACCGTCCGGACGTACAACTCCGGCCCACCGCTGCGGCGTTGAAGCGGTGGGCCGGAAACGAACACGTGAAGAGAGGGACGCGGGAAAGATCAGCCGTTGCGGCGCAGGGCCTCGGAGAGGCGGGCGGCCGCGTCGATGACCGCCTGGGCGTGCATGCGGCCGGGGTGGCGCGTCAGGCGCTCGATCGGACCCGAGACCGACACGGCGGCCACCACGCGGTTCGAGGGGCCGCGTACGGGCGCGGAGACGGACGCCACGCCGGGCTCCCGCTCGCCGATCGACTGGGCCCAGCCGCGGCGCCGTACGCCGGACAGGGCCGTCGCCGTGAAGCGGGCGCCCTGCAGGCCGCGGTGCAGCCGCTCGGGCTCCTCCCAGGCCATGAGGATCTGCGCGGACGAGCCGGCCTTCATGGTCAGCGTCGAGCCGACCGGGACCGTGTCCCGAAGTCCGGACAGCCGCTCGGCGGCCGCCACGCAGATGCGCATGTCGCCCTGGCGGCGGTAGAGCTGGGCGCTCTCGCCGGTCACGTCGCGCAGATGCGTCAGCACCGGTCCGGCCGTCGCCAGCAGGCGGTCCTCGCCGGCCGCGGCGGCGAGCTCGGCCAGCCGCGGGCCGAGGATGAACCGGCCCTGCATGTCGCGGGCCACCATCCGGTGGTGTTCCAAAGCCACGGCCAGTCGGTGTGCCGTGGGTCGTGCGAGTCCCGTCGCCGCGACCAGACCTGCGAGGGTGGCCGGACCGGACTCCAGGGCGCTCAGGACAAGGGCTGCCTTGTCGAGAACGCCTACGCCGCTAGAGTTGTCCATGCAACGATATTCGCGTCTCACTCTGTGAAACGCAAGTTCAATTTTCCGAGGAACGCGTCACTCTGGTGATGCGGCCGCACGACGGCTGGCGAAACGATCTCTAGTGGTGTCGGCGCACGCCGCCGGCCGGAGGGAAAGCGATGGGTAGGACTCTCGCGGAGAAGGTCTGGGACGACCACGTCGTCCGGCGCGCCGAAGGCGAGCCCGACCTCCTCTTCATCGATCTGCACCTGCTGCACGAGGTGACCAGCCCGCAGGCGTTCGACGGCCTCCGGCAGAACGGCCGGCAGGTGCGTCGCCTCGACCTCACCATCGCCACCGAGGACCACAACACCCCCACCCTCGACATCGACAAGCCGATCGCCGACCCGGTCTCCCGCGCCCAGCTGGAGACCCTGCGCAAGAACTGCGCCGAGTTCGGCGTCCGGCTGCACCCGCTGGGCGACGTCGAGCAGGGTGTCGTCCACGTCGTGGGACCGCAGCTGGGCCTGACCCAGCCGGGCACCACCGTGGTCTGCGGCGACTCGCACACCTCCACCCACGGCGCCTTCGGCGCGCTGGCCTTCGGCATCGGCACCAGCCAGGTCGAGCACGTCCTGGCCACCCAGACGCTGCCCATGGCCCGCCCGAAGACCATGGCCATCACGGTCGACGGCGAGCTGCCCGCCGACGTCACCGCCAAGGACCTGATCCTGGCGATCATCGCGAAGATCGGCACCGGCGGCGGCCAGGGCTACGTCCTGGAGTACCGCGGATCCGCCATCGAGAAGCTCTCGATGGAGGCCCGGATGACCATCTGCAACATGTCGATCGAGGCCGGTGCCCGCGCGGGCATGATCGCCCCCGACGAGACCACCTTCGCCTATCTGAAGGGCCGCGCCCACGCCCCCGAGGGCGAGGACTGGGACGCCGCCGTCGCGTACTGGAAGACGCTGAGGACGGACGAGGACGCGTCCTTCGACGCCGAGGTCGTCATCGACGCCGCCGAGCTGGCCCCGTTCGTCACCTGGGGCACCAACCCGGGCCAGGGCGCGCCGCTTTCGGCGAACGTCCCCGACCCCGCTTCGTACGAAGACGCTTCGGAGCGCCTGGCCGCCGAAAAGGCCCTGGAGTACATGGGGTTGACCGCCGGGCAGCCGCTGCGCGACATCAGGGTCGACACCGTCTTCGTAGGCTCCTGCACCAACGGCCGCATCGAGGACCTGCGCAACGCGGCCTCGCTGCTGGAGGGCCGCAAGGTCGCCGACGGCGTCCGCATGCTGGTCGTCCCCGGCTCGGTCCGGGTCGCCCTGCAGGCCGTCGAAGAGGGCCTGGACAAGGTCTTCAAGGAGGCCGGCGCCGAATGGCGGCACGCGGGCTGCTCGATGTGTCTGGGCATGAACCCCGACCAACTGGCCCCCGGCGAGCGCTCCGCGTCCACCTCCAACCGCAACTTCGAGGGCCGGCAGGGCAAGGGCGGCCGCACCCACCTGGTCTCGCCCCAGGTCGCCGCCGCCACCGCCGTCCTGGGCCACCTGGCCTCCCCGGCCGATCTGTCCGACGTCGCCACCACCGCGGGGGTCTGAGGAACCATGGAAGCTTTCACCACCCACACCGGCCGCGCCGTTCCGCTGCGCCGCAGCAACGTCGACACCGACCAGATCATCCCGGCGCACTGGCTCAAGAAGGTCACCCGCGACGGCTTCGAGGACGGCCTGTTCGAGGCCTGGCGCAAGGACGAGCAGTTCGTCCTCAACCGCCCCGAGCGGCAGGGCGCCACGGTCCTGGTCGCCGGCCCCGACTTCGGCACCGGCTCCTCCCGCGAGCACGCCGTCTGGGCGCTGCAGAACTACGGCTTCAAGACCGTGATCTCCTCCCGCTTCGCCGACATCTTCCGCGGCAACTCGCTGAAGAACGGCCTGCTGACCGTCGTCCTGCCGCAGGAGACCGTCGACGCGCTGTGGGAGCTGACCGAGGCCGACCCGACCGTCGAGGTCACCGTCGACCTGGAGGCCCGCAAGGTCCTCGCGCCCGGGATCGACGCCGACTTCGAGCTCGACGAGAACGCCCGCTGGCGTCTGCTGAACGGTCTGGACGACATCAGCCTCACCCTTCAGAACGAAGCGGACATCGCCGCCTACGAGGCCTCGAGGCCGGCCTTCAAGCCCCGTACAATTACGGTCTGAGCAGCGCTTTTCCAGGACTGCGCCCCCCACCGGCCGGTGGGGGGCGCAGTCGCTTGTTGAGACCCCGTCGGGCGACAACTCGCCCTAGATGGCACAATCGGTGCATGGAACGCGACAGCCAACTCGAGCTCTACGAGGCAGTCGCCGCCCGATTGAAGGAAGCGCACACAAGGGTGCGCTCACTGCAAGTCCCGGAGGGCGTAAGGATGGCGCTGTCCCGGAAGCTGCTGGTCATCACGGCTGCGGCGAAGCACGATCTCCCGGACGCGGCAACGCGTCTGGACCGGTTGATGAAGGACCTCGACGAGGGCCGATTCCCTGAAGACGACTGACACCAGGAACTCCGCAACGTGCTACTGCGTTGCGGCACTAGGGTGATTAGCCCGTTTCGTGTTTGATTTGCGGTATATACATGCCTAACGTGCGAAATAGCTTGAACACTTTCGTTCCGGCAATGTCTCCGAAGGGGAAGACGTGAACAAGGCGCAGCTCGTAGAAGCGATTGCCGACAAGATGGGCGGCCGGCAGCAGGCCGCCGACGCCGTCGACCACGTGCTGGACGCCATCGTGCGTGCCGTGGTCAGCGGGGACCGGGTCTCGGTCACCGGCTTCGGCTCGTTCGAGAAGGTCGACCGTCCGGCCCGCTACGCCCGCAACCCGCAGACGGGTGAGCGCGTGCGGGTCAAGAAGACCTCGGTGCCGCGCTTCCGTGCGGGCCAGGGCTTCAAGGACCTGGTCAGCGGCTCGAAGAAGCTCCCCAAGGGAGGCGAGGTCTCCGTCAAGAAGGCCCCGAAGGGCAGCCTGACCGGCGGCGCCTCGGCGACCGTGAAGAAGGCCGCCGCCAAGAAGGCCACCACCGCCAAGAAGGCCGCCGCGAAGAAGGCGACCCCGGCGAAGAAGACCACGGCCGCCGTGAAGAAGACCACCACGGCCGCGAAGAAGACCACGACGGCGGCGGCGAAGAAGGCCACCACCGCCGCGAAGAAGACCACCGCGGCCGCGAAGAAGGCGACCCCGGCGAAGAAGACCACGGCCACGGCCAAGAAGACCGTCGCCAAGAAGACCGCGCCGGCGAAGAAGGCCACCGCGAAGAAGGCGCCCGCCAAGAAGACGACGGCGCGCAAGACCACCGCGAAGAAGACCGCCGCGAAGAAGTAGGGCGGCGGCTGCTCACACGCCGGGCCGGGCTCCCCCCAGGGGGAGCCCGGCCCGCGGCGCGTCCGGGGCGGTCCGGCGCCCGGTCAGAACGTCTGCAGCGTCACCAGCGTGATCCGCCGGCCGGAGCCCTCGCCCGCCGTCTCGATCCGCACCCGCTGCCCGGGCCGCAGCAGCCGCAGCCCGCCCGCCTCGAAGGCCTCGGCCCCGAACTCCACCGGGGTGCCGTCGTCGAGCAGCACACTGCCGCTGCGGGTCTCGGGATCGTACGTGTACGCGGTCGCCTGCATGGGCGGCAGCCTATCCGGCCGCGCCCACCCAGCGGGCCGCCGTCCGCGGGCCGACACCGAGGGCGAGCGCCGCCGCCAGATCCTCCCCGGTGTCCACGTCCCGGCGTACGGAATCCACCCCGGCCAGCCGGATTTCCACCGCCCCCGAGGACAAATGCCGCCGCCGCGAGGGCCCCCCGAAAGCGGGTTCCAATTCCGTTCCGGGGCCCGCCGAGAGGAATGTCGTACCTATTTCGGCGGCATCGGCGAGAAATGCCCGCGGAAATTGGCCGGCCGCTTCGAGCACCAGCGCGAGCTCCGCGGGACGCAGCGCGGGCAGGTCCGCGTTCAGCGCCGCCACCCCCGCCCGGGGCCGCCGCGCCCGCACCGCCCGGGCGCCGTGCGCGAGCGCCGCGTTGAGCCCGGCGCCGGGCACGTCGGGCACGATCCGCGCGCCGAGGGCCGCGAGTGCCGCGGAGGCCGCCGGATCGTCCGTGACGACCACCACATCCCGTACCGCCGGGCAGGCCAGCGCCGCCGCCACCGTGTCCTGGGCGAACGCGAGCGCCAGTCGGGGCCGCAGGTCCTCGCCCGCGGCCGCGGCCAGTCTGCTCTTGGCCCGCTCCAGCGGCTTCAGGGGCACCACCAGGGACCAGCCGTCGGCCGCTTCTACTTCGGCGTAGCTCCTCATCGGGGACCATTCTGTCCGGCCCGCGGCGACCCCCCGGGCCCCGGGGCGTACGGTGTCCTCGACAGACCAGGAGCGGGGAGTGAGACTTGACCCCCCGCGAACCAGTCCCGGAGAAAGGTGTCCGAGTGCCCCGCCGCAGAATCGGCTTCTGGTACCGCCTGGCGGCGGTCATCGCCAAACCCCCGCTGGTGGTTCTGTTCAAGCGGGACTGGCGCGGGACGGAACACATTCCGGCCGAGGGCGGATTCATCACCGCCGTGAACCACAACTCGTACCTGGATCCGCTGTCGTACGCGCACTACCAGTACAACACCGGCCGGGTGCCCCGCTTCCTCGCCAAGGCCGGCCTCTTCAAGGGCTTCGTCGGCACCATGCTGACCGGCACCGGGCAGATCCCGGTCTACCGCGAGACCACCAACGCCCTGGACGCCTTCCGGGCCGCCGTCGACGCCATCGAACGCGGCGAGTGCGTCGCCTTCTACCCCGAGGGCACCCTCACCCGCGACCCCGAGATGTGGCCCATGGCCGGCAAGACCGGCGCCGCCCGCGTCGCCCTGCTGACCAAGGCCCCGGTCATCCCGGTCGCCCAGTGGGGCGCCAACCTCGCGATGCCGCCGTACGCCAAGGAGAACAAGCTCCGGCTGCTGCCGCGCAAGACCCTGGCCGTGCAGGCCGGTCCGCCGGTCGACCTCTCCCGGTTCTACGACCTCGACCCCACGCCCGACGTGCTGCGCGAGGCCACCGAGGAGATCATGGCCGCCATCACCCGCCTCCTGGAGGAGGTCCGGGGCGAGAAGGCGCCGGCCGAGCCGTACGACCACCGCAAGGCCCGGCAGGAACAGCGGCGCAAGGCCGCGGGGGAAGGCAAGAAGTGACCAAGGCAGCCGTCTTCGGCAACGGATCCTGGGGCACCGCCTTCGCGATGGTGCTCGCCGACGCGGGGTGCGAGGTGAGCCTCTGGGGCCGCCGCGCGGAACTCGCCGAGACCATCAACGCCACCGGCACCAACCCCGACTACCTGCCCGGGGTCGAACTCCCCAAGGGCATCACGGCCACCGCCGATCCCGCGGAGGCAGCCCGCGACGCCGACTTCACCGTCCTCGTCGTGCCCTCGCAGACCCTGCGCGAGAACCTCGCCGCCTGGAAGCCGCTGCTCGCCCCCGACACCGTCCTCGTCTCCCTGATGAAGGGCGTCGAACTCGGTACCGCCGAGCGGATGAGCGAGGTCATCCAGGAGGTCGCCGACGTCCCCGCCGAGCGCGTGGCCGTCCTCACCGGGCCCAACCTGGCCAAGGAGATCGCCGCCCGGCAGCCCGCCGCGGCCGTCGTCGCCTGTGTCGACGAGACGGTCGCCCAGCGGTTCCAGGCGGCCTGCATGACCCCGTACTTCCGCCCTTACACCAACACCGACGTGGTCGGCTGCGAGCTCGGCGGAGCGGTCAAGAACGTCATCGGCCTCGCCGTCGGCATCGCCAACGGCATGGGCCTCGGCGACAACTCCAAGGCCACGCTCATCACCCGCGGGCTCGCCGAGACCACCCGCCTCGGCCTCGCCATGGGCGCCGACCCGCTCACCTTCTCCGGCCTCGCGGGCCTCGGCGACCTGGTCGCCACCTGCTCCTCGCCGCTCTCCCGCAACAACACCTTCGGCACCAACCTGGGCCGCGGGATGACGCTGGAGGAGACCATCGCCGCCACCAAGCAGACCGCCGAGGGCGTCAAGTCCTGCGAGTCCGTGCTCGATCTGGCCCGGCGGCACGGCGTCGACATGCCCATCACCGAGACCGTCGTCTCCATCGTCCACGACGGCAAGCCGCCCATCGTGGCCCTCAAGGAGCTGATGTCGCGCAGCGCCAAGGCGGAACGCCGCTAGCGGCGCCCGTTTGGGCCGTACGCGCGCGGCGGCAGCGGGGCGCTCAGGAGTTCGGACGCCGCAAGGTACCCTCAACGCGATATGAGCGAGAACACCCAGAGCCCCCGCAAGCCGCGCGTGGCCGTCGTCTTCGGCGGACGCAGCTCCGAGCACGCCATCTCCGTCGTCACCGCAGGCGCCGTCCTGAGCGCCATCGACCGGGACAAGTACGACGTGCTGCCCATCGGCATCACCACCGACGGGCGCTGGGCGCTGACCGCCGACGCCCCGGAGCGGATGGCCATCGCCGACCGCGCCCTGCCGAGCGTGACCGACCTCGCCGAGTCGGAGACGGGCGGCGTGGTCCTCTCCGTCGACCCGGCCAGCCGCGAGGTCGTCTACAACGAGCCCGGCTCCGTGCCGCAGGCCCTCGGCGAGGTCGACGTCGTCTTCCCGATGCTGCACGGCCCCTACGGCGAGGACGGCACCCTCCAGGGCCTCCTCGAACTCTCCGGCGTCCCCTACGTCGGCGCGGGCGTCCTCGCCTCCGCCGTCGGCCAGGACAAGGAGTACATGAAGCGGGTCTTCGTCTCCTTCGGCCTGCCGGTCGGCCCCTACGAGGTCATCCGCCCGCGCGAGTGGGAGCAGAACCCGGCCGCCGCCCGCAAGAAGATCGTGGAGTTCGCCGCCGAGCACGGCTGGCCGCTCTTCGTGAAGCCCGCCCGTGGCGGCTCCTCCATGGGCATCACCAAGGTCGACGACCTCTCCGGCCTCGACGAGGCCGTCGAGGAGGCCCGCCGGCACGACCCGAAGATCATCGTCGAGTCGCTGATCCGCGGCCGCGAGATCGAGTGCGGCGTCCTGGAGTTCGAGGACGGCCCGCGCGCCAGCGTGCCCGCCGAGATCCCGCCGGTCACCGACCACGACTTCTACGACTTCGAGGCCAAGTACATCGACTCGGCCTCCGGCATCGTGCCCGCGCCCATCGGCGACGAGGCCACCGCCGAGGTCCAGCGCCTGGCCGTCGCCGCCTACGAGGCCGTCTCCTGCGAGGGCCTGGTGCGCGCCGACTTCTTCCTCACCGAGGACGGCGGCTGGGTCATCAACGAGATCAACACCATGCCCGGCTTCACGCCCATCTCCATGTACCCGCGCATGTGGCAGGAGAGCGGCGTCAGCTACCCGGAGCTCGTCGACCGGCTCATCCAGGCCGCGCTCAACCGCTCCACGGGCCTGCGCTAGGGCCCGGCGGCTAGAGGCTGGGCGGAACGGCCTTCTTCACGGGGGCGGCGAGATCCACGAGCGGGCCGACGTCATGCGCGTACCGCTCGTCCAGCGTCACCTCGACGTACGCCTTGCGGTACGTCGTGGTGAAGCGGGGTCCGTCGCCCTCGCGCGCCTCGAAGAGCCAGTTCACCCCGTCGGCCTCGACGCCCTGGGCCTGGGGATCGCTCATCTTTTCGGGCCGGGGCACCCCGCAGCGCAGTACGATCGCCGCATCCCCCCACGCGGCGGTCAGCTCGGAGTCCGGCTCGGTGCCGGAGCGCTCCAGACCCGCCACGGTGCCGGGCAGCTCCTTCGCGAGCGAGCGGCAGACGGCGGCCTCGGCCGCCGGCGGGCTGGGAACCGGGACCGACGCCTTCGCGTCCGACGAGGAACAGCCCGCGACGGCCAGCAGCAGGGCCGAGGCGGCGACGGAAGCGGGCAGGCCGAAGGGCCGGTGGGAAGACATCACCGGCCAAGGGTAGACGGGGGCTAGATATGCACGACCGGGCAGGTGAGGGTGCGCGTGATGCCTTCCACTTGCTGGACCCTGGCCACCACCAGGCGGCCCAGCTCGTCCACGGTGTCGGCCTGGGCTCTGACGATCACGTCATACGGACCGGTCACGTCCTCGGCCTGGATCACCCCCGGGATCTTCGCGATGACCTCGGCGACGGTCGACGCCTTGCCCACCTCGGTCTGAATAAGGATGTACGCCTGTACCACGGAACCTCCAGAGCGGCCACGAGGATCTTGTGGGAGAAAGAGACGCCACGGTACCGCGTCGCCGCGGGCCGCGGGGAGACCTCCTGGCCCGGAGGTGCCCGCGGTGTGGCGTACACAGATGAGAAGTTGACGGTCTACTTGACGGTATCCGGCACGGTGACGGCCCGCGACCCGCACGGCGAGAAGCAGCGGAGCGGCGCGGCGGCCGGCACGACGACACGAGGTGAGACGCGGTGAAGGGCACAGTCGGAGAGCTGGGCGAGTTCGGGCTCATCAGGGAGCTCACCTCCCGGCTCACCGCCACCCCGGCGGTACGGATCGGACCCGGCGACGACGCCGCGGTCGTCTCCGCCCCCGACCGGCGGGTGGTGGCCAGCACGGACGTCCTGCTCGAAGGACGTCACTTCCGCCGCGACTGGTCGACGGCCTACGACGTCGGCCGCAAGGCCGCGGCCCAGAACCTCGCCGACATCGCCGCCATGGGCGCCGTCCCCACCGCGCTCCTGCTCGGCCTGGTCGTCCCCGCCGAACTCCCCGTCACCTGGCCCACCGAGCTCATGGACGGCCTGCGCGACGAATGCCAGGTCGCCGGTGCCGCCGTTGTCGGCGGCGACGTGGTCCGCGGCGACACCATCACGGTCGCCATCACCGCCCTCGGCGACCTGCGCAACCAGGACCCGGTCACCCGCGGCGGCGCCCAGCCCGGCGACGTCGTCGCCTACACCGGCTGGCTCGGCTGGTCCGCCGCCGGCTACGCGGTGCTCTCCCGCGGCTTCCGCTCCCCGCGCGCCTTCGTCGAGGCCCACCGGCGCCCCGAGCCCCCGTACCACGCGGGCCCCGCGGCCGCCGGGCTCGGCGCCACCGCCATGTGCGACGTCAGCGACGGCCTGATCGCCGACCTCGGGCACATCGCCGAGGCCAGCAAGGTCCGCATCGACCTGCGTTCCGGCCTCATCGACATCCCCACCCAGATGAACGACATCGGCCAGGCCGTCGGCGTGGACCCGCTCCAGTGGGTGCTCACCGGGGGAGAGGACCACGCGATCGTGGCCACCTTCCCGCCGGACGTGAAGCTGCCCGCCCGCTGGAAGGTGATCGGCGAGGTCCTCAACCCCTCCGCGCTGCCCCAGGTCACCGTCGACGGCGCGCCCTGGCACAGCAAGGGCGGCTGGGACCACTTCGGAGAGACCGAGTGACACCGCGTCCGCCCGCGGTGCTGACCGTCGCCGGATCGGACTCCGGCGGCGGGGCGGGCATCCAGGCCGACCTGAAGACGATGCTGGCGCTCGGCGTCCACGGCATGAGCGTGATCACCGCCGTCACCGCCCAGAACTCGCTGGGCGTCCGGGGGGCGTGGGAGCTGCCCGCCGAGGCGGTACGGGCGCAGTTCCGGGCCGTGGTGGACGACATCGGAGTCCGGGCGGTGAAGACCGGGATGCTGGCCTCCGCCGTGCTGGTGGAGACGGTGGCGGAGCTGCTCGCGGGGACGGACGCCCCGGTGGTGGTCGACCCGGTGGGCGTCTCCAAGCACGGGGACGCGCTGCTCGCGGCCTCCGCGCTGGACGCGGTACGGACGAAGCTGCTGCCGACGGCGACCGTGGCCACGCCCAACCTGGACGAGGTGGCGCAGCTCACGGGCCTGGTGGTCGAGGACGAGGACGGGATGCGGCGGGCGGCCGACGCGATCCTGGCGTACGGGCCGCGCTGGGCGCTGATCAAGGGCGGGCACCTGCCCGCCGGCGAGGCCGCCGTGGACCTGCTCACGGACGGTTCCGACGAGCACTGGCTGCGGGCGCCCCGGCACGACAACCGGCACACCCACGGCACGGGCTGCACGCTCGCCTCGGCGGTCGCGTCCGGGCTCGCGAAGGGCCTGACCGTGCCGGAGGCGGTACGGCAGGCCAAGGCGTATGTGACCGGGGCGATCGCCGCCGGGTTCTCGCTGGGCGCGGGCATCGGCCCGGTCGACCACGGCTGGATCCACCGGCACTGAGCCGGCCGGCGCCGTCCAGCCGTCGCTCACGCCGTCCCTCATCCGCTTCAGGGCAAGGCAAAAGGCCGGTTCACCGAGGTGAACCGGCCTTTCAAGGCAACCGCAGGGGCTGCGCTACGACGAAACGTCGGCGGGGCTATCCCCGCTTGACGCGGGGGGAGCACCAATTAGCGCGAGACCTTGCCGGCCTTGATGCACGAGGTGCAGACGTTGAGCCGCTTCGGCGTCCGACCGACCACGGCACGCACACGCTGGATGTTCGGGTTCCAGCGACGAGACGTACGGCGGTGCGAGTGCGAAATGTTGTTGCCGAAGCCCGGCCCCTTGCCGCAGACGTCGCAGTTGGCAGCCACGGGTCACTCCAAAGACTTCAGATTTACAGTGAAACCGGCGCACCGGAATCAGGGATCTGAAGTGGCTTGCCGGGGAATGGCCCGACGTGTGCCGGGCAACCGAAGCAGCATACAACGCCCGCTCCGGTGGAACGAAACTACCACGGTCTCCGCTGCCCCCGCCCCGGCCCCCGGGTGATCACGGGTCTACCCTGCGGTGAACCCACCGCAGCGCACAGGAGGACCACCCGTTGCCGCGAGCCCCACAGACCCTCGACGCCGAAGCGATCCGGTCCTGGTGCGCAGGGGCGCTGCAGGCACTCGGCAGGGAGCGCGAGGAGATCGACGCCATCAACGTCTATCCCGTCGCGGACGGCGACACCGGCACCAACCTCTACCTGACCCTGGAATCGGCCGCGAAGTCCGTGGACGAGGCCTTCTCCGCGGGGCCGCCGGACGTGGCGGAGGTCATACGGGCCATGGCGCACGGCGCGCTGCTCGGCGCCCGCGGCAACTCCGGCACCATCCTGTCCCAGCTGCTGCGCGGCATGGCCGCCGTGCTGGCCGACGGGCATGACGGAGATCACCTCGCCCGCGCCCTGGCCGACGCCGCCGACGCGGCCCGGCTGGCCGTCGCCCACCCCGTCGAGGGCACCGTCCTCACCGTCGCCTGCGCGGCCGCCGAGGCCTGCGCGGGGGGCGGGGACCTCGTTTCGGTGGCCACGGCGGCCTACGAGGGCGCCAGGAGCGCCCTGGAGCGGACCCCCGGGCAACTGGACGTACTGCGCCGCGCGGGCGTCGTGGACGCCGGAGGGCGCGGTCTGGTGGCCGTCCTCGGCGCGCTCGTGGAGACCCTGACCGGCGAGGCGCCCGCGCGGCCCGTGGCGCCCTCGGGGCGCCCGCACCTGGACGCGGACTGCCTCGCGGAGGAGGGCGGCCCCGCCTACGAGGTGATCTACCTCCTGGAGGCCGAGGACGCGGCCGTGGAGCGGCTGCGGGCCCGCCTGGACGCGCTGGGGGAGTCCCTCGTCGTCGTCGGCGGCGACGGGCTGTGGAACGTGCACGTCCACGTCGACGACGCGGGAGCGGCCGTCGAGGCGGGCGTCGAGGCGGGACGCCCGTACCGGATCCGCATCACCCACTTCGAGCAGCAGGCGTCCCGCGAGCCGGTCCAGCGGGCCGTCGTGGCCGTCGTGCCCGGCGAGGGACTGGCCGGGCTGTGCGCCGAGGCCGGGGCGACCACGCTGCTCGCCGTCCCCGGCGAACCCCCCACCGGCACGGACCTCGCCGAGGCGATCCGAAGGGCCCACGCGCGCGAGGTCGTCCTGCTGCCCAACGACGCCGAGCTGCGCCAGGTCGCCGCGGTGGCCGCCGAGCAGGTGCGCGCGGAGGGCATCCGCGTCGCGCTCATCCCGACCCGCGCGGCCGTCCAGGGCATCGCCGCCCTCGCCGTCCACGAGCCGGACCGCCGCTTCGACGAGGACGTCGTCGCCATGACCGCCGCGGCCGGCGCGACCCGCTACGCCGAACTCGCGGTCGCCGAACGCCAGTCCTTCACGTCCGCCGGCGTCTGCCAGGCCGGTGACGTCCTGGGCCTCATCGAGGGCGATGTGGCCGTCATCGGCCAGGACCTCACCACGACCGCCCGCACGGTCCTCGACCGCATGCTCTCCGCCGGCGGCGAACTCGTCACGCTGATCGTCGCCGCCGACACCCCGCCGGACCTCGCCCGCGCCCTGGAACGGCACGTACGGGCGACGTACCTGGCGGTGGACACGACGACGTACGAGGCGGGGGCGGGGGCCCCGGCGCTGCTGATCGGGGTGGAGTAGCGGGGCGCCGCACGGGACGGGAGCGGCCTCCGGCCCGTGCCCCCGCCCCGCGCCCCCGCGACCCGTCAGGGTTTCGGGGAGGAGGGAGGCGGGGGGACTTCCCCGCTCTGGGTCAGGATCGCCTCCGCCTCCTCGTGGTGGGCCGGGGAGTCGGCGGCGAGGACCTCCCGGGCCAGGGCCGCCGCCCGGGCGGGGGCGTCCAGGTCCAGGTGGAGCCAGGCCGTGAGGAGGTCCGCCGAGAGGCGGGCGGAGGTGTCGCCGGCCTTCGCGTACACCGCTGAGGCGCGCTCCGCGAAGGAAAGGGCCTCCCGGGGGTCCGCCGGGGCGAGGAGCTCGGCGGTCTGGCGGTAGGTGCCCGCCAGCTCCGGCAGGTCGTCGGCACAGGCCTCCGCCGCGCTCGCCATCAGCGCCCTGCCCTGCCCGTCGGGGCCCGCGATCCAGGCCCGCATGCGCAGGGTGCGCACATACCCGCCGGTCTCGCCCAGCGACCGCCACAGCTCACCGGCCCGCTCGAACGCGGCCGTCGCCTCCGCCGCCAGCTCCGCCCGCCACAGCGCCTCCGCCGCCAGGTTCGCCAGCATCGCGTGGTCCCGCTGGTCCGGCCACCCGGCGGCCAGCTCCGCCGCCCGCAGCCACTGCTCGGCCGCCGCCCGCGGCTCGCGCAGGGCCGTCAGGCAGTCGCCGAGCCACCACCGCGTCTGGACGAGCATCCCGTCGCCGTGCTCCTCGACCGAGAGGTCCGGCAGCACCGCCTCCAGGACCGCGGCCGCCTCCTCGCGCCGGCCCGCGCGCAGCAGCCAGCCGCCCAGCAGATGCCGTGCGTACGCCCCGAGCCCGCGGCCCTCGCCCGCCTCGTCCGCCCAGTGCGCCGCCTCCACGGCCTGCCCGGCCGCCTCGTCGAAGCGCTCCGTCGCGCCGAGGACCTCCGCGAGCCGCAGCCGCAGCCGCGCCTGGCCGGCGGGGGTCGCGTGCTCGGCGCCGTGCGCCAGGGCCGCCCGTGCCGCCCGCTCCGCCGTCGCCAGGTCCCCGGTGTGCAGGGCGACACCCGCGAGCCGGCCCTCGGGCTCCGACGCGCGCCAGGGCAGGCCGGCCTCGTGGAACAGCTCCGCCGACCGCGCGTACCGCTCGGCCGCCCGCTCCGCGTCCCCCTCCCGCGCCGCCGCATCGCCGAGCAGCCACTCGGCCTCGGCGATCCGGTCGGCGTCGTCCGCCGCCCCCGCGCAGGCCAGGACCTCCTCGGCCGCCTCCGCCGTGCCCAGGAGCCGGGCCCGCAGCAGCAGCGCCCCGGTGAGCTGGCGTGACGTCGCGCCGGCCCCCTGGAGCGCGCGCAGCCGGGCCACCGGCTCCTCGCACCCCTCGGGCTCGCCCGACACGTAGGCGCACCGGGCCCGGGACGCCCACGCCTCACCGAGGGCACCGGCCGACTCGTACCCCTCCGCCGCCCTGCGGAACAGCTCGGCGGCCTCCTCGGGGGACCCGGCCAGGGACATCGCGCGGTGGTCGGTCAGCTCGGCCGTGCCGAGCGCGTCGAGCTCGACCAGGCCCTCCGCCACCGCCCGCCCGAGCGCCTCCCACACCGCGTCGGCCTCCGGCCGCCGCTCCGCCGTCAACCGCCGTGCCTCGGACAGCAGATCCTCGGGGGCGGCCGCCGTCACCGGGGCCGGGGCCGGAGCAGCGGGGGGTACGGGCCGGCCGGCCGCGCGGACACCGAGCGGCAGCCGGCCGAGCAGCGGCTCCGCCGCCATCTGCGCCCGCACCAGGCGGCTCACCCGGTCCGTGCCGTTGCGCGCGTCGAAGCGCAGCGCCAGCTCCTCGGCCCGCGTGCGGGCATGACCGGCCAGCTCCGCCGCCGTCCACTCCTTCGCCGGGGCCGCGCCGGCACCCTCCGCGGGCCCGGGAACCCGCTGCCCGCCGAGCCCGAGCGCCACGAGCCGGTCCATCAGCAGCGCGGTCACGGCCAGGAAGTCCAGCTCGCTGTCCGGGTCGCCGTGGTCGGTGAAGTACGCAGGGCGCTCCGCGAGCAGCTCCAGGGCCCGCGCCTCGTTCCCGGTGAGCGCACAGAACTCGATGTGCTGCGCCACCGCGCTCCGCATGCTCTCCATCGGGCGCACCAGCCGGTAGCCGCGCAGATGGTTCGTCCGCGCCTGCTCCGTCCGGCCGAGCCGCAGCAGCGGCAGCAGCGAGGAGGCGAGCACCGCGTGCGGCTCGTGGGCGCAGGAGTGCTCGCCGTCCAGGACCGGCGCCCAGGCCGCGAGAGCCGCCTCGTCGTCGCCGAGTTCGGCCTGCCACAGTCCCTGCCCGTGCAGCTCGCAGGCGTGGCAGTCGGCCATCTCGTCGCGCTCCGCCGCGAGCCACGCCGCATGGGCGCGGGCCGCCCGGTCGCGGTCGCCGATGTGCCGGGCCACCCGGAACTCGGCCTGTCGCACGGCCCGTTCGGAGTGCCCGGCGAGCCGGTAGCGCCGCTCCATCTCGCCGAGCCACTTCTCGATCGAGGCGAGCGGGATGTGCGGCTGGTCGAGCATCCCGCTGGAGACCCACTTGAAGACCCAGTGCAGCGAATACGCCTCGTAGGCGTCGAAGTCGGCCGGGTTCTCGTCCCACATCCGCAGCAGCCGCGCGAAGGGCACGAACATCTTCGCCTTCTCGGAGCTGTAGTTGTACACCTGCAGCTGGTGGCCGAGCGCCTCGATGACCGCCGCCGGCTCGCCGATCCGCTCCGCCTCCGCGAGCAGCCGCTCCGCGCGGGCGCCCCGCGCCGGGCCCTCCGGTTGGGCGAGGTTGTCGCGCATGGCCTCGCGCAGGGCCTGGAAGTCAGGGTGCGTCATGCCGGGGTCCCCCCGTCGGTGCCGTGCCCGGTGCTCCATTCGAGGAGGCCGAGGAAGGTGCGGTTGAGGAGGGCGTTGTCGGCGGGGCGCAGCGGGCGTTGGGCCATGAGGAGGGCCTGTCCGTAGAGGGCTTCGACGGCGGTCGCGGCGAGCCGGCGGTCGTCGAGACCGGCGATGCGGCGGACCAGCGGGCTCTGGTGGTTGAGGACGAGACGGGCGCGGGGCGCGCTGCCGCGCAGCGAGCCGAGGATCCCCGCCCACAGGTCGTCGGCCTGCTCCTCCGCCTCGGCCCGCGCCTGTTCGTGGCGGGCCGAACGGTCGTCCAGGTGCAGGGCAGGGACGGTCAGCGGGTGGAACGACCGCAGCGACACGTCACAGCCGAGCGCGTCCAGGGTCTCCCGGGCGACCGAGAGGAAACCGGTGAGGGCGAGCTCCAGCGCCGGGTCGACCGGGTCCAGATGCGCCGTGACGGTGTCCGCGTCCAGCTCGGCCACCACCGTCCCCGGCCGCACCTCGGGCAGGCGCTCGATCAGCTCCGTGTCGTAGGTGTAGCCGCCGTTGACGACGCCGATGCCCTGGGCGGCGGCGATGGCGGCGACCTGGCGGAACTCCTCGACGGTGCGGGTGAAGTGCACGACGGGGTGGCGGCGGGCGAAGGCGTCCAGGGAGAGCTGTCCGTCGGTGGTCTCGAACGGCAGCCAGGGGAGCATCGCCGCCAGGACCTCGTCGTCGTGGCGCGCCAGCGACTTCACGCCCAGGTGGTGGACGGCCAGGAACTGCCCGAGCCGCTCCGGCGATCCGGCGGCGAGCCCCGTGAGCCAGTCCCGGATCGCCTCGCCGAGCGCGTCCCGCACGCCCGCCAGCGCGTCGTCCTCGTAGAGGGACTCGCGCGAGGCGGTGGGACGCAGGGTGTCGGTGTCCAGGACGCAGCGCACGAAGAACGCCCAGTCCGGCAGCAGCGCGTCCGCCTTCTCCGTCAGGAGCATGCCCTTCAGGTGCACCCGATGCCCCGCCCGTTGCGCCGGACTGACCGCCGAGGGCAGCACGTACGCCACCCCCCGGACGCCCGCGAGCGGCAGGTCCAGCTCGATCGCGTCCAGCGGCGCGAAACCGAACAGGCCCTGGCAGTGCGCCGCCAGCGCCACCCGCCGCGCCGCCGCACTCGGATACGTCCGCTCCCACGGCGCCGGCAGTTCGGTCACGGTCTCCTCGCCGACGCGGATGTCGTGGGGGAGGAGGGAGCCGTAGTGGCGGGCGAGGGCGAGGGCGCGGTCGTGGGTGAGCCAGTCGGCGGTGCCGGGGCGGGCGGTGAGGTGGACGGTGGTGCCGGGTTCGGGGTGCGCCGTGGGGTCCAGGGTGGTGACGGTGTAGGAGCCGTCGTCGTGGGCGCGCCACTCGACGGGGGGCGCGGTGGGGGTGCGGGCGGAGCGGGAGACGACGCGGATCTCCTCGGCGACGACGAAGCAGGCGAGCAGTCCGATGCCGAACTGGCCGAGGAATTCGGCGCGGGCGGTCTCCAGGCCGTGGGCGCCGTCGCGTTTGGAGCTGCGGCCGATGGTGGCGAGGAGGGTGTGGACGTCGGTGGCGGTCAGGCCGATGCCGGTGTCGGTGATGCGCAGGGTGGTGCCGTCCGCGTGGATGCGGACGCGGGCGGGCGCGTCGGGGTCCAGGGCGCGGCGGGCGGTGAGCGCGTCCACGGCGTTCTGGAGCAGCTCGCGCAGGTAGACCCGGGGGCTGGAGTAGAGGTGGTGGGAGAGCAGGTCCACCAGGCCACGCAGATCGACCTGGAACGTGTGCGGTGTCTGGTCAGCAGTCATCGTCGCTGCGCCGGTGGGGGGACGGGCGACGGCGCGGGTCGGGCGATCCCGGCGTCCGGTGATCGCGGAAGGGGGGGCAGGAGAATCGCGGAGGGGGAAACAGAAGCGGAAGAGCGGCCATCCTAGGCACCGGAGAGCCGACGTGACCAGCCGATATCCCCGGCCTGCACGACACCTGTCAGTGCCGTGGTGTGCAATGGATCGCGTGCCTGCGCTCGACGAACCACTGAAGAAGCCGCTCGGAGCCGCCACCGCCGGGGCGACGGCCGAGGCCGCGCCTGCCCGGGGGAGGCGCCGTGCAGCTCGCTGACCCGCTGAAGAACCTGCTCGGGGCCGCCACCGCCAAGGTGATGGCCGAGCACATGGAGCTGCACACGGTCGGCGACCTGCTCCACCACTACCCCCGGAGGTACGCGGAGCGCGGCGAGCTGACCGCCCTCGCCGACCTCCCCCTCGACGAGCACGTCACCGTCGTCGCCCAGGTCGCCGACGCCCGGGTGCACACCTTCAACCGGGGCGGCCGCGGCAAGGGCCAGCGCCTCGAGGTCACCATCACCGACGGCAGCGGCCGGATGCAGCTGGTCTTCTTCGGCCGCACGGTCCACTTCCACCAGAAGGAGCTGCTGCCGGGCCGGCGCGCCATGTTCGCCGGCAAGGTCGGCCTCTTCAACCGCAAGCTCCAGCTGGCCCACCCCGAGTACAAGCTCCTCGACGCCGACAGCAGCACCGAGACCGTCAAGGCCTTCGCGAGCGAGCTGCTGCCCATCTACCCGGCCTGCAAGCAGCTGGAGTCCTGGACCATCGAGCAGTCCGTGGCCATCGCCCTGGACTCCATGGCCGCCACCGGCTGGGCCGGCCTCGTCGACCCGCTGCCGCCCGCCCTGCGCGAGGGCCGCGGCCTCACCGACCTGCCCGACGCCCTCACCAGGATCCACCGCCCGCGCACCAAGGCCGACATCGCCGAAGCCCGCGACCGCCTCAAGTGGGACGAGGCCTTCGTCCTCCAGGTCGCCCTCGCCCGCCGCCGCCACGCCGACACCCAGCTTCCCGCCGTCCCCCGCCGCCCGACGGCCGGCGGCCTGCTCGACGCCTTCGACGCCAAGCTCCCCTTCACCCTCACCGACGGCCAGCAGAAGGTCTCCAAGGAGATCTTCGACGACCTCGCCACCGACCACCCCATGCACCGGCTCCTCCAGGGAGAGGTCGGATCGGGCAAGACGATGGTCGCGCTGCGCGCCATGCTCGCCGTCGTCGACGCCGGGGGCCAGGCCGCGATGCTCGCGCCCACCGAGGTCCTCGCCCAGCAGCACCACCGCTCGGTCACCGAGATGATGGGCGAGCTCGCCGAGGGCGGGATGCTCGGCGGGGCCGAGCACGCCACCAAGGTCGTGCTGCTCACCGGGTCCATGGGCGCCGCCGGACGGCGGCAGGCGCTGCTCGACCTGGTCACCGGGGAGGCCGGGATCGTCATCGGCACCCACGCCCTGATCGAGGACAAGGTCCAGTTCCACGACCTGGGCCTGGTCGTCGTCGACGAGCAGCACCGCTTCGGCGTGGAGCAGCGCGACGCGCTGCGCGGGAAGGGCAAGCAGCCGCCGCACCTGCTGGTCATGACGGCCACGCCCATTCCCCGCACGGTCGCCATGACCGTCTTCGGCGACCTGGAGACCTCCGTCCTCGACCAGCTGCCGGCCGGCCGGTCGCCGATCGCCAGCCATGTCGTGCCCGCCGCGGACAAGCCGCACTTCCTCGCCCGCGCCTGGGAGCGGGTCCGCGAGGAGGTGGAGGGCGGCCACCAGGCGTACGTGGTGTGTCCGCGCATCGGGGACGAGGAGGACCAGAAGGGCAAGAAGAAGACGAGCCCCGAGGACGAGGCCGAGAAGCGCCCGCCGCTCGCCGTCCTGGAGGTCGCCGAGCAGCTGCGCACCGGGCCGCTCGCCGGACTCCGGGTCGAGGTGCTGCACGGCAGGATGCACCCCGACGACAAGGACGACGTCATGCGCCGCTTCGCCGCCGGCGAGGTGGACGTCCTGGTCGCCACCACCGTCATCGAGGTCGGCGTCAACGTGCCCAACGCCACCGCCATGGTGATCATGGACGCCGACCGCTTCGGCGTCTCCCAGCTCCACCAGCTCCGCGGGCGGGTCGGCCGCGGCTCCGCCGCCGGTCTGTGCCTGCTGGTCACCGAGATGCCGGAGGCGAGCCCCGCCCGGCAGCGCCTCGGCGCCGTCGCCTCCACCCTCGACGGCTTCGAGCTCTCCCGTATCGACCTCGAACAGCGCCGCGAGGGCGACGTCCTCGGCCAGGCCCAGTCCGGCGTGCGCTCCTCCCTGCGGATGCTCACCGTCATCGACGACGAGGAGGTCATCACCGCCGCCCGCGAGGAGGCCACCGCCCTCGTCCTCGCCGACCCCGACCTCACCGCCCACCCCGAGCTGCGCACCGCCCTCGACGCGCTCCTCGACAAGGACCGCGAGGAGTACCTGGACAAGGGCTGACCCCCGGAACGCGCGATCGCCATAAGCTATTGCGTACGCCATAGGTTTTGGAGACGAGGACCCACATGACCCGCGTGATCGCCGGCACCGCCGGCGGACGCCGACTCGCCGTGCCGCCGGGCAACGGCACCCGGCCCACCTCCGACCGGGCCAGGGAAGGACTCTTCTCCACCTGGGAGTCCTTCCACGGCGTGGCAGGCGCGCGGGTCGCCGACCTGTACGCGGGCTCCGGCGCCGTCGGCCTGGAGGCGCTGTCCCGTGGCGCCTCCCACGCCCTGCTGGTCGAGGCCGACCCCCGGGCCGCGCGGACCGTCCGGGAGAACATCCGCTCGCTCGCCCTGCCGGGCGCCGAGCTGCGCACCGGCAAAGCGGAGCAGATCGTGACGGGTCCGGCCCCGGCCGAGCCCTACGACCTGGTCTTCCTCGACCCTCCGTACGCCGTCGCCGATGACGATCTTCGCGAGATCCTCCTCACACTCCGCTCAGGGGGCTGGATCGCCGAGGACGCCCTCGTCACCGTGGAGCGCAGCACCCGGGGCGGCGAATTCGGCTGGCCGGACGGCTTCGAACCGATGCGGGCCCGTCGCTACGGCGAGGGAACGTTTTGGTACGGTCGCGCCGCCTCTACGTGCGAAGACGCACGATGACCGGACCGGAGAGCGAGGGACCCAAGTTGCGCCGCGCCGTCTGTCCGGGGTCATTCGACCCCATCACCAATGGACACCTCGACATCATCGCCCGCGCCTCCAAGCTGTACGACGTCGTGCACGTCGCGGTGATGATCAACCAGTCGAAGAAGGGCCTCTTCACCGTCGACGAGCGGATCGAGCTGATCCGCGAGGTCACCGCCGACTTCGGCAACGTCGAGGTGGAGTCCTTCCACGGCCTCCTCGTCGACTTCTGCAAGCAGCGCGACATCCCCGCCATCGTCAAGGGACTGCGGGCCGTCAGCGACTTCGACTACGAGCTGCAGATGGCCCAGATGAACAACGGGCTCTCGGGAGTCGAGACGCTGTTCGTGCCCACCAACCCCACCTACAGCTTCCTGTCGTCCTCCCTGGTCAAGGAGGTCGCGGCCTGGGGCGGCGACGTCTCCCACCTGGTGCCTCCGGCGGTCCTCGGCCGGCTCACCGAGCGGCTCGCCGAGAACCGTTCGGGCCAGTGACCCGCGGCCACCGCCGCTGACGCTCCGTCACCAGGTCCCGGACGGGGTCCGACTGGCCTTACAGTCGTCCCGTCCGTCTCCATCCAGCTGTAGAGAGTGGCGAGCACCGGTGGACGTGCAGAAGAAGCTCGACGAGATCGTCGCGACGGTCCAGAGCGCCCGTTCCATGCCGATGTCGGCGTCCTGCGTGATCAACCGGGCAGAGCTGCTCGCCCTGCTCGAAGAGGTGCGCGAGGCCCTGCCCGGCTCGCTCGCCCAGGCGCAGGAGCTGATCGGCGGGCGTGAGCAGATGGTCGAGCAGGCCCGCCAGGAGGCCGAGCGGATCATCGAGGCGGCGCACGCCGAGCGCGGCTCGATCGTCTCCGACAGCCAGGTCGCCCGGCAGTCCCAGGACGAGGCCGACCGCATCCTGGCCGACGCCCGCCGCGAGGCAGAGGAGATCCGCGCCGAGGCCGACGACTACGTCGACTCCAAGCTGGCCAACTTCGAGGTCGTGCTCAACAAGACCATCGGCTCGGTCGACCGCGGCCGGGAGAAGCTCCTCGGCCGGGGCCCGGGCCTCGACGCGGACGGGTACGCCGACGAGGACGCCCCCGAGTACAGCTCGGACCCCCAGACCCTGATCCACCGGGCCGACGCCTACGTGGACGCCAAGCTGGGCGCCTTCGAGGCCGTGCTGTCCAAGACCCTGGAGGCCGTGGGCCGCGGCCGGCAGAAGCTGCACGGCCGGATCGCCTCCGACGCCCTCGGCGAGCACATGGCGGCCCAGGACGCGGCCGGTGCGGCGGTGCACACCAGCGACGCCGACTACCTGGCCGGCCTCGCGGAGCTGGCCGACCCCGAGCCCGTGCAGATCCCGGCGCAGCAGGCCGCCCCGCCGCAGCCGCAGCACGACCCGTACGGGTACGCGGCCCAGCAGCAGGTCCCGGCGGCCGACCCCTACGGGTACGCGGCCCAGCAGCAGGACCCGTACGCCTACCAGCAGCAGGACCCGTACGGGTACCAGCAGGGCTACGGCTACGAGCAGCAGCAGCCGGCCCAGCCCGTGCACCCGCCCCAGGCCGCCGCGCTCGACGAGACCAGCTTCTTCGACACGAGCATGATCGACCTGGAGCAGTTGCGCCGCTACGAGCAGGGGCACTGAGGGGCGCACAGGACCCGGATTGGGCCCTGAGCGAACTGTCCAGTATCCTGGCTCTTCGGTCGCGCGTATGCCCGCGATCCGCGCTGCCCACGCTGTGGCAGCCCCCCTCACGATGAACGACCCGAAAGCAGGAAGAGCCCTGAGCACGCGCCTCGACCACCGCAACCCCCTCGTGTTCGACACGCACGAGCTGGGGCGGCGTCCTGGCGCCCTCCAGCGGATCTCCCGCACGGTCGACGCACCCAGTGATCTGGGTGTCGCGGGGGTCGTCGGAGTGCCCGAGGGCGCTCCGGTGGAGATCGAGCTCCGACTCGAGTCGGTCATGGAAGGGGTGCTTGTCACAGGCACCGCCCGTGCATCGGCCGAGGGGGAGTGCGTAAGGTGTCTGGAGTCCGTCGAGCTTGAGCTCGACGCCGACTTCCAGGAGATGTTCTCGTACCCCGACTCCGACGACCGGGGCCGCTCGAAGGCGGCCGCGGACGACGAAGCCGAGGACGACGAGGACATGATCCCCCTCGAGGACGGCATGTTCGACCTCGAGCCCGTGCTGCGTGATGCGGTGGTGCTCGCACTGCCGATGCAGCCGGTGTGCCGGGAGGACTGTGAAGGTCTGTGTTCCGAATGCGGAATCAACCTGAACGACAACCCGGACCACCACCACGACGCCGTCGACATCCGTTGGGCGGCACTGCAGGGACTCGCCGGTTCGCAGGGAACCGATGAGAAGGACAACATGAGCGGCAAAGCCTCTGACGGGGACGTCCGAAGCGCCGCCGAGAAGCAGGAGAAGTAGCCGTGGCTGTTCCGAAGCGGAAGATGTCGCGCAGCAACACGCGCCACCGCCGGTCGCAGTGGAAGGCTGCGGTCCCCACCCTGGTTTCGTGTGAGCGTTGCCAGGAGCCGAAGCTGCAGCACATCGCGTGCCCGAGCTGCGGCACCTACAACAAGCGCCAGGTCCTCTCGGTCTGAGTGGCTGGTGAGAGGCACGATGTCTGACCACGTCAACACAGCCTCGTCCCACACGCTTCTGGAAGGGCGGCTCGGGTATCAGCTCGAGTCCGCCCTTCTGGTGCGTGCGCTCACCCACCGTTCGTACGCGTACGAGAACGGCGGTCTGCCCACCAACGAGCGGCTCGAGTTCCTCGGGGACTCCGTGCTCGGCCTCGTGGTCACGGACACGCTCTATCGCACCCACCCCGACCTGCCCGAAGGCCAGCTGGCCAAGCTGCGGGCCGCGGTGGTCAACTCGCGTGCGCTGGCGGAGGTGGGACGCGGACTCGACCTGGGTTCCTTCATCCGGCTCGGCCGGGGCGAAGAGGGCACGGGCGGCCGGGACAAGGCCTCCATCCTCGCCGACACGCTCGAAGCGGTGATCGGCGCGGTCTACCTCGACCAGGGTCTCGACGCGGCGTCCGAGCTGGTGCACCGGCTCTTCGACCCGCTCATCGAGAAGTCCTCGAACCTCGGCGCAGGCCTGGACTGGAAGACCAGTCTCCAGGAGCTGACCGCGGCCGAGGGCCTGGGTGTTCCGGAGTACCTCGTCAGCGAGGAGGGTCCGGACCACGAGAAGACCTTCACTGCTGCCGCCCGCGTCGGTGGTGTCTCGTACGGCACCGGCACCGGCCGCAGCAAGAAGGAAGCGGAACAGCAGGCGGCGGAGTCCGCGTGGCGCGCGATCCGCGCGGCCGCGGACGAGCGTGCGGCGGCGGCGAAGGCCGCTGCCGAGAACGCCTCCGACCGAGGTGGTGAAGAGGTCGCCGACCCCTCTTCCGCCAAGGACCAGGCCACGGCCTGAGCTTCGCTTCCCGATGCCCCCGCCCCTTTCCGGGGACGGGGGCATCGTCATGCCGGGACGGTTGTAGGCTGCGGACATCACCCGCAGGAGCCGTCCAGGAGGATTCCCGTGCCCGAGTTGCCCGAGGTCGAGGTCGTACGACGCGGTCTTGAGCGGTGGGTGGCCGGACGCACCGTGGCCGAGGTCGAGGTCCTGCACCCGCGGGCGGTACGGCGCCATCCGGAGGGCGGCGCGGACTTCGCGGCCCGGCTCAAGGGGCAGCGTTTCGGGGTCGCGCAGCGGCGCGGCAAGTACCTGTGGGTGCCGCTCGCCGACGCGGACGCCTCGGTGCTCGGACATCTCGGCATGAGCGGCCAGCTGCTCGTGCAGCCCGAGGACGCGGTGGACGAGAAGCACCTGCGGATCCGGGTCCGCTTCGACGACGCGACCGGCACCGAGCTGCGCTTCGTCGACCAGCGCACCTTCGGCGGGCTCTCGCTGCACGACACCGCCCCGGGCAGCACGGACGGGCTGCCGGACGTCATCGCGCACATCGCGCGCGACCCGCTGGACCCGCTCTTCGACGACGCCGCCTTCCAGAGCGCGCTGCGGCTGCGCCGTACGACGATCAAGCGCGCACTGCTCGACCAGTCGCTGATCAGCGGTGTCGGCAACATCTACGCCGACGAGGCGCTGTGGCGGTCGAGGCTGCACTACGACCGCCCGACCGCGACCCTCACCCGGCCGCGCTCGGCCGAGCTCCTCGGGCATGTGCGGGACGTGATGAACGCGGCCCTCGCCGCCGGCGGCACCAGCTTCGACTCGCTGTACGTCAACGTCAACGGCGAGTCGGGCTACTTCGACCGCTCGCTCGACGCCTACGGACGGGAGGGCGAACCGTGCCGCCGCTGCGGGACGCCGATGCGCCGGCGCCCGTGGATGAACCGCTCCAGCTACTTCTGCCCGCGCTGCCAGCGCCCGCCGCGCCTCACGGTGTGACGGGTGCGGCGCGCTCGGCGTCGTAACTCTCGCGGGCGGCCAGCACCTGGTCCATCCGGCCCTCGACCAGCTGGATCAGGCCCAGCAGCCGCTCCGCGACCTCCTGGCCGAGCGGGGTGAGCCGGTAGTCCACCCGCGGGGGGTTGGTGGGCTGCGCCTCGCGGTGCACGAGGCCGTCGCGCTCCAGCGCGTGCAGCGTCTGCGACAGCATCTTCTCGCTCACGCCGTCGACCCGGCGCCGCAGCTCGTTGAAGCGGAACGTGCCTTCGTGGAGCGCGCCCAGGGTCAGGCTGCCCCACCGGCCGGTCACGTGCTCCAGCGTGCCGCGCGAGGGACAGGCCTTCGCGAACACGTCGTAGGCGAGGTCGTCAGTCATGCTCCCTACCATACGCGGGCACAGCGCTGCGTGCGAGGCGGCGCTAACTCTTGGGTTGTGCTTTCTGAAAGTTAGTGCTCTACTTCTGGTCGTCCCCGCAGCAGAACCCTGAGGAGCGCCCTCGTGACCACCCCTGTCGTCTCCATCGCGTACCACTCCGGCTACGGCCACACCGCCGTCATCGCCGAGGCCGTCCGGAACGGTGCCGCCGACGCCGGTGCCACCGTCCACCTGATCAAGGTCGACGAGATCACCGACGCCCAGTGGGAGCTCCTGGACGCATCGGACGCGATCGTCTTCGGCTCGCCCACCTACATGGGCACCGCCTCCGGCGCCTTCCACCAGTTCGCCGAGGCCAGCTCCAAGCGCTGGTTCTCCGACGCCTGGCTGGACAAGCTCGCGGCCGGCTTCACCAACTCCGCCTCGAAGAGCGGCGACAAGCTGCACACCCTGCAGTTCTTCCAGACCCTCGCCGGCCAGCACGGCATGACCTGGATCAACCTGGGCCTGAAGCCCGGCTGGAACAGCAGCACGGCCTCCGAGAACGACATCAACCGCCTCGGCTTCTTCTCCGGCGCCGCCGCCCAGACCCCCAGCGACCTGGGCCCCGAGGCCGTCCACAAGGCCGACGTCGCCACCGCCGAGCACCTCGGCCGCCGCGTCGCCGAGACCGCCCGCACCTTTGCGCTCGGCAAGGCCGCTGCCTGACCCGGGCGGCACGCGAGCAAGGGGAAGGCCCCGTCACCAGTCCGGTGACGGGGCCTTCCCCTTGCTCGCGTGCCGGCTCAGTAGCCGAAGTCCTGGGTCCACCACGGACCGCCGTCCGCGAAGTGCACCCCCACGCCCAGCTTCTTGTAGTCGCAGTTCAGGATGTTCGCCCGGTGGCCGTCGCTCGCCATCCAGGACTTCATCACCGCGGCCGCGTCCACCTGGCCGCGGGCGATGTTCTCGCCGCCCAGACCGGTGACGCCCGCCTTCTCGGCGCGGGCCCAGGGGGTCTGACCGTCCGGGTCCGTGTGGTCGAAGAAGTTGCGCGCGGCCATGTCCGTGCTGAAGGCGCCGGCCAGGGCGGCGAGCTCCGCGTCGGAGCGGATCGCCACGCAGCCCACCTTGGCGCGCTCGGCGTTCACCAGCCGGACGACCTCCGCCTCGGCGGCCGTCTCCCGGCTGACCAGCGAGCGGACGGTGGCCGCCGGCTCCGGGGCCTGGGTGCTCGGGGCCTGCGTCGGTCGGGGCGTCCGGGTGGGCGCCGGCGTGGGCTTGGGAGCCGGGGGCTTCGGGCTCGGGGTGGCCTTCGCCTGGGTCGCGGTGGGCTTCGGGGAGGGGGACGCGGGGGCCTTCGACGGGGTCGCGGCCTCGCCGTTCGCCGTGCCCGCGCTCCTGGAGGCGGAGCCGTCCGCAGCGGTCGCCGAGGCGCCGCCCTGTGTGGTCAGGCTCGGCGCCTGCTGCGTCGCGACGCGGTGCTCGCCGCCCGAGCTCGCGCTGTCCAGCGTGAAGGTGTCGCCGCCGGGCAGCAGGCCCGAGGCGACCGCGATCGCACCGACGGCGACCGCGGCGGAGACACCGAGCAGCCCGGTGCGTACCGGCGCGCCGCGTCGCGCGCCCCGATGGCGTCCCATGCGCTCTGCCTCCCTGAAGGCGATCCTTGAACGATCTTTGCTGGTCTTTGCATCTGTGGATGCCTGCGAAAGGGACCCCGCCAAACGGGTGAGTCCCATTCCGTCGGGACTGTACGCCATGACATGCGGGGCTGACGTGCTCCTTCCGTAATTCGCCCGCTAGCGTTCAGCCATGGACGACGACGTACGGATGACCGCCTGGGTGCGCGGCCGGGTACAGGGAGTGGGCTTCCGCTGGTTCACCAGGGCAAACGCGCTGGAGATCGGAGGGCTCGTGGGCTTCGCCCTGAACCTGGACGACGGCCGGGTGCAGGTGGTGGCCGAGGGGCCGAGTGAGAATTGCCACCGTCTGCTCGACTGGCTGCGCTCCGACGACACGCCCGGCCGCGTGGACGGAGTCACTGAGATATGGGACACGCCCCGCGGTATCTACGAGACCTTCGCGATCCGCTGAGGGCCCTGGACGATCTTGCTCGGGGTGCCCCGGACGACGGCCCGCCGGGGGCGCGTGAGGGGCGCCCCCGGCGTACGGAAAGGGGTCTCCGGAAGCACAAAGCGCCTGGTGGTTGCCAAGAAGGGCTTGCCGTGCCAGGCTGCGCGAGTAAGGATGATCTCCACGCCCCTCGGGTACCGAGTCGTGAGGCGCCGCCGCCCTCTGCGCGGCCGCAGGCCCCCCGGTGCCCGTGGATACGGGGCGTGATCGTGTTGACCGTCAAACTTTTTGGTGAGACTCTGGAAGTCCCCGCGCACCTCAGCTGTTCGACCGTGAGAACCGGCACGACAAAGAGCACGGCCGAGCACCGCGGGTGCGAAATCCCTCACGACCCACACCGCTTCGGTCGGTCACTCAGTGTGGAGGACCATCCATCATGGCAAAGGCGCTTCTCGGTTACGTCGGCGGCTCCGACCCGCGACTCCTCTCCGAGATGCGACGGCTTCAGCAGCGCGTCCAGGACCTCGAGTCCGAGCTGGTTCGGATCCAGTCCGAGAACGACGCGCTCGCCGCTGCCGCCGCTCAGCACGGAGAGTCGCTGCTCGACAGCATGGACCTCGACGTTCCCAAGGCGGAGCCTGCGCTCACCTGACGCCCCGTGCCGGGGCTGGGTGAGAAACACTCACGCTAGCAACAGCTAGATATGCAAGGGACGCCTCGGCGTCCCTTCTTTCTTGCGCTCTCACGCGCGTCCCCCATGTCCCACCCTCCTTGGGGGAGGGTGTGCCCTGCACCTTCGCGGGTGAAACCCGAGACCCCGGGTAGAGTCCGCAGGCGTGCACCTCAAGGCCCTGACGCTCCGCGGTTTCAAGTCGTTCGCCTCCGCCACCACGCTGCGGTTCGAACCCGGGATCACCTGCGTCGTCGGCCCCAACGGCTCCGGCAAGTCCAATGTCGTGGACGCGCTGTCCTGGGTCATGGGAGAGCAGGGCGCCAAGTCGCTGCGCGGCGGCAAGATGGAGGACGTCATCTTCGCCGGCACCACCGGGCGGCCCCCGCTCGGCCGTGCCGAGGTCTCGCTGACCATCGACAACTCCGACGGCGCGCTCCCCATCGACTACGCCGAAGTCACCATCACGCGGATCATGTTCCGCGGCGGCAGCAGCGAGTACCAGATCAACGGCGACACCTGCCGGCTGCTCGACATCCAGGACCTGCTCTCCGACTCCGGCATCGGCCGCGAGATGCACGTCATCGTCGGCCAGGGCCAGCTCGACTCCGTCCTGCACGCCGACCCGATGGGGCGGCGCGCCTTCATCGAGGAGGCCGCGGGCGTCCTCAAGCACCGCAAGCGCAAGGAGAAGGCGCTGCGGAAGCTGGACGCGATGCAGGCCAACCTGGCCCGCGTCCAGGACCTCACCGACGAACTGCGCCGCCAGCTCAAGCCGCTCGGCCGGCAGGCCGCCGTCGCCCGCCGCGCGGCCGTCATCCAGGCCGACCTGCGCGACGCCCGGCTGCGGCTGCTCTCCGACGACCTCGTCCGCCTCAAGGAGGCGCTGAAGGCCGAAGTCGCCGACGAGGCCGCGCTGCTCGCCCGCAAGGAGTCCACCGAGGCCGAGCTGAGGACGGCGCTCGCGAGGGAGGCCGGACTCGAGGACGAGGTGCGCCGCCTCGCGCCCCGGCTCCAGAGCGCCCAGCAGAGCTGGTACGAACTCTCCCAGCTGGCCGAGCGGGTGCGCGGCACCGTCTCGCTCGCCGACGCGCGCGTGAAGAGCGCGACGGCCCTGCCCCCGGAGGAGCGGCGCGGGCGCGACCCCGAGGACCTGGAGCGCGAGGCCGCCCGGGTCCGCGAGCAGGAGGCCGAGCTGGCCGCCGCCCTGGAGGCCGCCGAGCGCGCCCTGGAGGACACCGTCGCCCACCGCGCCGAACTGGAACGCGCCCTCGCCGTCGAGGAGCGGCGCCTCAAGGACGTGGCCCGGGCCATCGCCGACCGCCGCGAGGGCCTGGCCCGGCTGCACGGGCAGGTCAACGCGGCCCGCTCGCGGGCGGCCTCCGCCCAGGCCGAGATCGACCGGCTCGCCGCCGCCCGCGACGAGGCGCAGGAGCGGGCCGTCGCCGCGCAGGAGGAGTACGAGCAGCTGAAGGCCGAGGTCGACGGCCTCGACGCCGGCGACACCGAGCTCGGCGAGCGCCACGAGGCGGCACGCGCCGAACTCGCCGAGGCGGAGAGCGCCCTCACCGCCGCCCGCGAGGCCGCCGGCGGCGCCGAACGCGCCCGCGCCGCGGCCGGCGCCCGCCACGACGCCCTCGCCCTCGGCCTGCGCCGCAAGGACGGCACCGGCGCCCTCCTCACCGCCGGCCTCACGGGCCTGCTCGGCCCGGCGGCGGAACTGCTGACCGTGACCCCCGGATACGAGATCCCGGTCGCCGCCGCCCTGGGCGCCGCCGCCGACGCCCTCGCCGTCACGGACCCGACCACCGCCGCCGAGGCCCTGCGCCTGCTCCGCAAACAGGACGCGGGACGGGCGTCGCTGCTGCTGGCGGGCGGCCCGGAGGAGCCCGGGGAGGACCGGGAGCCGGCGGCGGGCTGGGGCGTTCCGAGCACCGACCCCCCGCGCCCGGCCGACACCGAAGGCGCCCGCCCGGCCGGGACGGACGCCCCCGTCGGCGACGGTCGAGGGCCGGCCGAGCCGGGGAACGAAGCCGGCGCGGACGCGGTGGCCGCGCTCCGCCACGGGCCCGGTGGCGGGTCCGCCGTCTCCCTGCCCCTCCCGGTCCCCGCCTCCCGGCTCGTCTCCGGGCCCGGTGAACTCATGGGCGCCGTGCGCCGGTTGCTCAAGGGCGTCGTCGTGGTCGACGGGCTCGACCAGGCCGTCGCACTGGTGCGGGCACGGCCCGAGCTGACGGCCGTCACCGCGGAAGGCGACCTGCTCGGGGCGCACTTCGCGCAGGGCGGCGCCGCCGGGGCGCCCAGCCTGCTGGAGGTGCAGGCCTCCGTCGACGAGGCGGCGGCCGAGCTCGCCGAGCTCGACGTGCGGTGCGCCGAGCTGGCGACCGCCCAGGAGGCCGCCGTCGGGCGCAGGCGCGAGGCGGCCCGGCTCGTGGAGGAGCTGGGGGAGCGGCGGCGGGCCGCCGACCGGGAGAAGTCGGCGGTCGCCCAGCAGCTCGGGCGGCTCGCCGGGCAGGCCAGGGGCGCCGCGGGCGAGGCCGAGCGGGCCGCGGCCGCGGCCGCCCGGGCCGAGGAGGCGCTGGAGAAGGCGCTCGTCGAGGCGGAGGAGCTCACCGAGCGCCTGCTCGTGGTCGAGGAGACGCCCGCCGACGAGGAGCCCGACTCCGCCACGCGCGACCGCCTCGCCATCGACGGCTCCAACGCGCGCCAGACCGAGATGGAGGCCCGCCTCCAGGTCCGTACCCACGAGGAACGGGTCAAGGGCCTCGCCGGCCGGGCCGACTCCCTGGACCGGGCCGCCCGCGCCGAGCGCGAGGCCCGGGCCCGCGCCGAGCAGCGCCGGGCCCGGCTGCGCCACGAGGCGGAGGTCGCCGCCGCCGTCGCCTCGGGCGCCCGGCAGCTGCTCGCCCACGTGGAGGTCTCCCTGGTGCGCGCCGAGCAGGAGCGCGCCCGCGCCGACGCGGCGAAGCGCTCCCGCGAGGAGGACCTCGTCGCGGCCCGCGACCGGGGCCGCGCCCTGAAGGCGGAGCTCGACAAGCTCACCGACTCGGTCCACCGGGGCGAGGTCCTGGGCGCCGAGAAGCGCCTGCGGATCGAGCAGCTGGAGACCCGCTCCCTGGAGGAGCTGGGCGTGGAGCCGACCGTGCTGATCGAGGAGTACGGCCCCCACCAGCCCGTACCGCCGTCGCCGCCGGCCGAGGGGGAGGAGCTGCCGGCCGACCCGGAGGACCCGCGCAACCAGCCGCGCCCGTTCGTCCGTTCGGAGCAGGAGAAGCGCCTGAAGGCCGCCGAACGGGCGTACCAGCAGCTCGGCAAGGTCAATCCGCTCGCCCTGGAGGAGTTCGCGGCCCTGGAAGAGCGTCACCAGTTCCTCTCCGAGCAGCTGGAGGACCTGAAGAAGACCCGGGCCGACCTCCTTCAGGTCGTGAAGGAGGTGGACCTGCGGGTCGAGCAGGTCTTCACCGAGGCGTACCGGGACACCGCCCGCGAGTTCGAGGGCGTGTTCTCCCGGCTCTTCCCCGGCGGCGAGGGCCGGCTCGTGCTCACCGACCCGGAGAACATGCTCACCACCGGCGTCGACGTGGAGGCCCGCCCGCCGGGGAAGAAGGTCAAGCGGCTCTCGCTGCTCTCCGGCGGCGAGCGCTCGCTGACGGCCGTGGCGCTGCTGGTCTCCATCTTCAAGGCCAGGCCCAGCCCGTTCTATGTGATGGACGAGGTGGAGGCGGCGCTCGACGACACCAACCTGCAGCGGCTGATCCGGATCATGCAGGAGCTCCAGGAGTCCTCGCAGCTGATCGTGATCACCCACCAGAAGCGCACGATGGAGGTCGCCGATGCGCTGTACGGCGTGTCGATGCAGGGTGACGGTGTGTCGAAGGTGATCAGCCAGCGACTGCGTTGATCCAAGATCAATTCACAACTTGAACACAAGTCGCGTTGACATGCTTATTAAGTCACACGACATCGCCTATTGACTTCGAAACTTGAAGGCATAGTCTCTGCAACGTTGCTTTTACCTTCAAGTGGTCGGCAGCGCGAAGTTGTGCGCCACTTGAAGGGCTCGCCCCCCACCGCACCGGCGACGCTGCCGGAGCCCCGAGGAGTCCTTGTGACCAGCACCGCGCAGGCGCCCACACCGCCGCCGTCCGAAGGCCGTTCGGCCCATCCGGACCACATCGGACACGTCATCTTCATCACGGCCTCGGCCGCGATGGGCGGCTTCCTCTTCGGTTACGACAGCTCAGTCATCAACGGCGCCGTCGAGGCCATCCGCGACCGGTACGACATCGGCTCCGCCGCCCTCGCCCAGGTCATCGCGATCGCCCTGATCGGCTGCGCCATCGGCGCCGCCACCGCCGGCCGGATCGCCGACCGCATCGGCCGCATCCGCTGTATGCAGATCTCCGCCGTGCTCTTCGCCGTCAGCGCCATCGGCTCCGCCCTGCCCTTCGCCCTGTGGGACCTGGCCCTCTGGCGGATCATCGGCGGCTTCGCCATCGGCATGGCCTCGGTGATCGGCCCCGCCTACATCGCCGAGGTCGCCCCCGCCGCGTACCGCGGCCGCCTCGGCTCCTTCCAGCAGGCCGCGATCGTCATCGGCATCGCCATCTCCCAGCTGGTCAACTACGGCATCCTCCAGCTCGCCGACGGCGACCAGCGCGGTGAGATCGGCGGCATCGAGGCCTGGCAGTGGATGCTCGGCGTCATGGTCGTGCCCGCCGTCCTGTACGGCCTGCTCTCCTTCGCGATCCCCGAGTCCCCGCGCTTCCTCATCTCCGTCGGCCGGATCGACCGCGCCAAGGAGGTGCTCGCCGAGGTCGAGGGCCACGGCGTCGACCTGGACCACCGGGTCGCCGAGATCGACCAGGCCATGCGCAGCGAGCACAAGTCCACCTTCAAGGACCTGCTGGTCGCCGGCTCCAGGTTCAAGCTGCTGCCGATCGTCTGGGTCGGCATCGGACTCTCCGTCTTCCAGCAGCTCGTCGGCATCAACGTCGCCTTCTACTACTCCGCGACGCTCTGGCAGTCCGTCGGCATCGACCCGTCGAGCTCGTTCTTCTACTCGTTCACCACGTCGATCATCAACATCATCGGCACCGTGATCGCGATGGTCCTCGTCGACCGGGTCGGCCGCAAGCCGCTCGCCCTCGTCGGCTCCATCGGCATGGCCGTCGCCCTCGCCTTCGAGGCCTGGGCCTTCTCCGCCGACCTCGTCGACGGCAAGCTGCCCGAGACCCAGGGCGTCGTGGCGCTCATCGCCGCCCATGTCTTCGTGCTCTTCTTCGCCCTCTCGTGGGGCGTGGTCGTCTGGGTCTTCCTGGGCGAGATGTTCCCCAACCGGATCCGCGCCGCCGCCCTCGGTGTCGCCGCCTCCGCGCAGTGGATCGCCAACTGGGCCATCACCGCCAGCTTCCCGTCCCTCGCGGACTGGAACCTGTCCGGCACCTACGTGATCTACACGGTCTTCGCCGTGCTCTCGATCCCCTTCGTGCTCAGGTACGTCAAGGAGACCAAGGGCAAGGCGTTGGAGGAGATGGGCTAATCCCCGCTGCCCCTCTCCTCACGCACGAGACTGCCCCGGTCCGAGGCCCTATGCCTTGAGCCGGGGCAGTACGGCGTCACAGAACAGGCGCACGCTCCGCCACCCCTCCTCGACCGGCATCCCGCCGCACAGCGGATGCAGCACCAGACTGTCGAGCTCCTGCCCGAGGGCCACGCACTCCTCGGGCGTCACCACCCGGTACACCCCCTCCGCGCGCAGCTCCGCCACGCTCCCCGCGGCCGAGCGGACCGCCGAGCGGATGTCCTTGGACTGCCAGGAGGCATAGGTGCGCGCCTCGTGCAGGAAGTGCTCCCCGAACTCGGCCCAGGTCCGGTCCGGATCCGCGGACACGTGCAGCAGCGGGGTCTCGCGCGCCGGCATCATCGTCCAGCCCTCCGTGCCGTACGCCGCGCACTGCTCCTGGTAGTACGTCTCGAGCTCCGGCAGGTGCGCGCTCGGGAAGAAGGGCAGCCCGAGCCGCGCCGCCCGCCGCGCCGCCGCCTTGGACGAGCCGCCGACCAGGAGCAGCGGGTGCGGCTGGGTGAAGGGCCGCGGGGTGATCCGCACCGTTCGGCCCTGATACGTGAAGGGCTCGCCCGACCAGGCCGCCAGCAGGGTCTCCAGGAGCAGATCCTGGAGCTTGCCGCGGCGGCCCCAGTCGACCCCGCGCTCCTCGTACTCCTCAGGCCGGTAGCCGATCCCGGCCACCGTCACCAGCCGGCCCGCGCTCAGCAGGTCCAGGACCGCGATCTCCTCCGCGAGCCGCAGCGGGTCGTGCAGCGGGCCGATGATCGCCGAGACCGTGACCGCGATCCTCCTCGTGGCGCCGAAGACCGCCCCGGCGAAGGCGAAGGGGGAGGGGAGCCAGTTGTTGACCGCCCCGTGGTGCTCCTCGGTCTGCACGGTGTCGACCCCGTGCGCGTCGGCGTGGGCCGCCATCTCGACGGCCGCGCGATAGCGGGCCGAGAGGGAGGCGGGGTCCGCGTGCGGGTCGACGAGGTTGAACCGTACGACGGTGAACGGCATGGGAAGTCCCCCTCCACGGGTGCGTCGGAGGGGGACGTTAGCTGACGTCGCGTCAGATGGAAACGGTCGCGGGCGTCTCGTCGGAATCCTCGGCGGAGGCGGAGGCGGAGGCGGAGGCGGAGACCGGTGCCGAGACCGGCCGCGCGCCCTTGTCGCGCGGCAGCACCGCGTACAGCACGCCCGCGACCACGATCGTCGCCGCCCAGCCGAGCCCGTTCCGCCCGATCCAGGAGGAGGCCAGCGGGCCGGTGAACCAGTCGACCTTGGTGAACAGCAGGCCCGCCACCAGGGCCACGCCCCAGGACGTCATCGCCTGCCAGGCGAAGCCGCCCCGGTACCAGTAGGCGCTGGTCCGGGTGGTGTCCATCAGCGCCCCGGCGTCATAGCTCCCGCGGTGCAGCATGTCCACGCCGAAGACGCCGATCCACGCCGAGAACGCCACCGCGAGCAGGGTCAGGAAGGAGATGAACGAGCCGATGAAGCTGGTCGCCACCACCATCAGCAGGAAGCCGAAGACCAGGCTGATCACCGCGTTCACGCTGACCGCGGCGGCCCGCGGCACCTTGATGCCGAGGGTCTGGGCGGTGAACCCGGCCGAGTACATCGACATCGAGTTGATCAGCAGCATGCCGATCAGGGCGATCAGCAGGTACGGCACCGAGATCCAGGTCGGCAGCAGCTCGCCGATGAAGGAGACCGGGTCCTGAGCCGAGGCCAGGTCCGGGGTCGAGACCGCCATCACCGCACCCATCAGGACCATCGGCAGCACCACGATGCCCGCGCCGCCGACCGTCGTGCCGACCAGGCCCCTGGAGGAGGCGTTGCGCGGCAGATAGCGGGTGAAGTCGGGGCCCGACGGCACCCAGCTGATGCCGCCCGCCGCGATGGTGCCGACACCGGCGACCAGCATCGCCGTCGAACCGGCCGGCTTGGCGAAGACCGCCGACCAGTCCGTGTTCGCCACCAGATAGACGAGCACCAGGACCGAGAAGGCGCCGAACAGGTACGTCGACCACTTGCTGCACACCCGCAGCGCGTTGATGCCGAGCCCTGAGACCAGGAAGGTGCAGGCGACGAAGAGCGCCAGCGTCACCACGATGAGCGCCGTGTTGGACTTCACGCCGAACAGCAGATCGAGCACGGTCAGCACCGCGTACGCGCCGGTGACCGCGTTGATGGTCTCCCAGCCCCAGCGGGCCACCCAGATGAGGGCGCCGGGAAAAAGGTTTCCGCGCTGGCCGAAGACCGCCCGCGACAGCGCCATGCCCGGCGCGCCGCCGCGCTTTCCGGCGATCGAGATCAGACCGACGATCCCGTACGACAGGGCCGGCGCGGCCACCGCCACGAACAGCACCTGCCAGAAGTTCAGGCCGTTGAACACGATCAGACCCGCGCCCATGGTGAGCAGCAACACACTGATGTTGGCGGCCACCCAGGTCGGGAAGAGCTCGCGGACCCGGCCGGTCCGCTCGGCGTCGGGAACGGGTTCGAGGCCGCGGCTCTCCAGCGTGGCGCCGCTCGTCGCGCCTTCGGGCGTCTCGGAGGCGTGGGACATAGGGGTACTCCGTCGTACAGATGTGGGGGAACCACACACTTTACGTGCCACGCCGCCGACCGCTTCGCGAGGTGCTCCGCCCCCGCCGTCTTCGTGGCCGATACTGGACGGGTTATGGAACTCATCCTTGCTGTAGTCATCGCTCTGGTCGTCGCGGTCGCCGTGACCAGCGGACTCGTGATCAGCGGTCGCAAGAAGAAGCAGCTGCCGCCGGCCGAGCCGCCGTCCACCACGCCGACCATCACCGCTCCGCCCGCCGAACCGCACGTCGGCGACGAGGCGGAGACGCCGCGGGAAGAACCACGCCGCACCGTCGAAGAGGTCGACCTCCCCGCCACCGAGGCCCCCGAGGCCCCCGTCGTGGTCGAGGAGCCCGTCGCCGAGGCCCCCGAGATCGAGGTGCCCGAGCCGACCGCCGGCCGGCTGGTGCGGCTGCGGGCCCGGCTCGCCCGCTCCCAGAACTCGCTCGGCAAGGGGCTGCTCACGCTCCTGTCGCGTGAGCACCTCGACGAGGACACCTGGGAGGAGATCGAGGAGACCCTCCTCACCGCCGACGTCGGCGTCGCCCCCACCCAGGAGCTGGTCGAGCGGCTGCGCGAGCGGGTCAAGGTGCTCGGCACCCGCACCCCCGAGGAGCTGCGCGGGCTGCTGCGCGAGGAGCTGATCGCGCTCCTCGGCGCCGACCTCGACCGCTCGGTGAAGACCGAGAGCCCCGAGGACGTCCCGGGCGTCGTCATGGTCGTCGGCGTCAACGGCACCGGCAAGACCACCACCACGGGCAAGCTGGCCCGGGTGCTCGTCGCCGACGGCAAGTCCGTCGTCCTCGGCGCAGCCGACACCTTCCGTGCGGCCGCCGCCGACCAGCTCCAGACCTGGGGCGAGCGCGTCGGCGCCCGCACCGTGCGCGGCCCGGAGGGCGGCGACCCGGCCTCGATCGCCTACGACGCGGTCAAGGAGGGCATCGCCGAGAAGGCCGATGTCGTCCTCATCGACACCGCCGGCCGGCTGCACACCAAGACCGGCCTCATGGACGAGCTCGGCAAGGTCAAGCGCGTCGTCGAGAAGCACGGCCCGCTCGACGAGGTCCTGCTCGTCCTCGACGCCACCACCGGCCAGAACGGTCTGATCCAGGCCCGGGTCTTCGCCGAGGTGGTCGACATCACCGGCATCGTCCTGACCAAGCTGGACGGCACCGCCAAGGGCGGCATCGTCGTCGCGGTCCAGCGCGAGCTGGGCGTCCCGGTCAAGCTGGTCGGCCTGGGCGAGGGCCCCGACGATCTCGCCCCGTTCGAGCCCGGCGCGTTCGTCGACGCGCTGATCGGCGACTGACGTCGCGTACGGCATGCGGAAGGGCCCTCGCCGGCTGACGGCGAGGGCCCTTCCGCATGTCCGGCCTCAGAGGTGCGTCCGGGCTCAGAAGTGCGTCCGGTGGCAGATGTACGCCAGCGTCCCGAGCAGCAGCCTGGCCTGCGGCGGCGCTCCGGCCGTGTCCAGGGTCGGCGGCCGCAGCCAGCGCACCGGGCCGAGCCCGCCCAGATCCGAGGGCGGGGCGGTGACATGCGCGCCGGGACCCAGGCAGTGCAGGTCCAGGTCGGCGTCGTCCCAGCCCATCCGGTAGAGGAGCTGCGGCAGCTCGGCCGCGGCGCCCGGGGCCACGAAGAACTGCGCCCGCCCCGTCGGCGTCACGCTCACCGGGCCCAGCGGCAGCCCCATGCGCTCCAGCCGGACCAGGGCCCTGCGGCCCGCCTCCTCCGCGACCTCGATCACGTCGAAGGCCCGGCCGACCGGCAGCAGCAGCGCCGCCCCCGGGTACTCCGACCAGGCCTTGGTCGCGTCGTCGAGGCCGGCGCCGGCCGGGACCGGCTCGGCGAAGGAGAGCGGATGCGCCCCCGGGGCCGTACAGCCGAGGTCGCCGCAGGAGCAGCGGCCCGCGACCGCCCGTGCCCCCGGGACCACGTCCCAGCCCCAGAGTCCGGTGTACTCGGCCACCGCTGTGCACTCCGTGGTGCGTACGCGACGACGTGCGCCGGACCGCATCTCACGAATGCCGCCGATCGTGAAGCCCATGCCCCCTCCAACGGGTCGGACGCGCCGGTGGTTACGGAACGGAGAGCCATCGTCACGCTCCGCCGCCACAAGGGTGTGCAGTGGTGCGGGAGGTGGTGCGGACCGCTGCGCGCGCCTCCTCGCGCACCGGTTCACGGACCCCGTTCCGTCGCATGTCAAGTGAATCGCGTTCCGTGCGGGGCGAGTTCATTCGAAGGGGTGGCGAATGGTGGCGTTTCTTGAATCGCCATGCCGGGGCGCGTGATCGTAGGATTACCTTCGGTACACGAACCCGGGGCGGATCGCACGCACGGGTATGCCGGAGGCAAGCCGGTTTTCCGTTCGAAGGAGTACAAACACCGGACGGGAGCCGCGAAACACGGCATTCTGGCAGGGGTTCGCAGACGACATTCAGATGGATGGGGGCGTTCCAGTGGGCGGCAACGGCGCAGACGGTACGACTGCCGGCAAGCGCCCGAACGAGCAGCTGAGCTCGTGGTTCGTGCGCAGCGGCTGGTCCAAGGGCGAGCTGGCGTGCCAGGTGAACCGCCGGGCCCGCCAGATGGGCGCGCACCACATCTCCACCGACACCTCGCGGGTGCGCCGCTGGCTCGACGGCGAGCAGCCCCGCGAACCCATCCCGCGCATCCTCTCCGAGCTGTTCTCCGAGCGGTTCGGCTCCGTCGTCGCCGTCGAGGACCTCGGCCTGCGCACCGCCCACCAGTCGCCGTCCGTCTCCGGCGTCGACCTGCCCTGGGCCGGACCCCAGACCGTCGCCCTGCTCAGCGAGTTCTCCCGCAGCGACCTGATGCTCGCCCGCCGCGGCTTCCTCGGCTCCTCCCTCTCGCTCGCCGCGGGCCCCGCCCTGATCGAGCCCATGCAGCGCTGGCTGGTGCCCACCCCCGCCACCGAGCCCGCCCCGGGGCCCGCCCCCGACGAGCGCCGCGCGCACCGGCTCTCCCCGGTCGAGCTCGACCTCCTGGAGTCCACCACCGCGATGTTCCGCCAGTGGGACGCGCAGTGCGGCGGCGGACTGCGCCGCAAGGCGGTCGTCGGCCAGCTCCACGAGGTCACCGACCTGCTCCAGGAGCCCCAGCCCGCCGCCACCGCCCAGCGCCTCTTCAAGTGCGCCGCCGAACTGGCCGAGCTGGCCGGCTGGATGAGCTACGACGTGGGCCTCCAGCCCACCGCCCAGAAGTACTTCGTGCTCGCCCTGCACGCGGCCAAGGAAGCCGGCGACAAGCCGCTCGGCTCGTACATCCTCTCCTCGATGAGCCGCCAGATGATCCACCTCGGCCGGCCCGACGACGCCCTCGAACTCATCCACCTCGCCCAGTACGGCAGTCGGGACTGCGCCACCCCGCGCACCCAGGCCATGCTGTATGCGATGGAGGCCCGCGCCTACGCCAACATGGGCCAGCCCTCCAAGTGCAAGCGGGCCGTGCGGATGGCCGAGGACACCTTCTCCGACGTCGGCCTCGACGGCGAGCCCGAGCCCGACTGGATCCGCTTCTTCTCCGAGGCCGAGCTCAACGGGGAGAACTCGCACTCCTACCGCGACCTCGCCTATGTCGCCGGCCGCTCCCCGACCTACGCCTCGCTCGCCGAGCCCGTCATGGAGCGGGCCGTCGAGCTCTTCGAGAAGGACCCCGAGCACCAGCGCAGCTACGCCCTCAACCTCATCGGCATGGCCACCGTCCACCTCCTCAAGCGCGAGCCCGAGCAATCCGTCGTCCTCGCGGAGAAGGCCCTGGGCGTCGCCCGCAAGGTCCGCTCCGAGCGGGTGAACACCCGGCTGCGCAAGACCGTCGACACCGCGGCCCGCGACTTCGGCGACGTCGCCGAGGTCGTGCACCTCACCGACCGGCTCACCGCCCTGCTCCCCGAGACCGCCGAGGCGGTCTGAGCACGCGCGGCAGGACCGCACCGACCCCGGCCGCGCCGGCCGTCCCGTAAAGCCCGACTCGGCTCCCCCGCCGCAAGGACACACGGACGCCGGCGCGGCCGGTTTCCTTCTCCGCCCCGGCCGCTACCGGCCGCGGCGGAGCCTACGCCCGTTACATCTCCGTGACCCCGCCGTTCACGGTCGCGTAACACGCCCCGCCCCTTCGTCACTGCGGCGAAACATCGAGCGGCATCGACGGAAACCGCGCTGCGCGAATCTCTGGCGCATAACCGGCCACCCCTCACGGCCAAGCCGCTCCGGCCCCGCCCCCGCACAGGCCGCATTCGACGACGAGGAGACGCCGATGGCAGCAGCCATCACGACCCTGGCAGCAGACGCTCCCACGCTGTCCGCCGCCAACACCGGGTTCATGCTCATCTGCTCCGCACTGGTCATGCTGATGACCCCGGCCCTCGCCTTCTTCTACGGAGGCATGGTCCGGGTGAAGTCCACCCTCAACATGCTGATGATGAGCTTCATCAGCCTGGGGATCGTCACGATCCTGTGGGTGCTGTTCGGCTTCAGCATCGCCTTCGGCACCGACTCCGCCTCGCTCTTCGGCTGGTCCTCCGACTACGTCGGCCTCAGCGGCATCGGCATCACCGAGCTGTGGGACGGCTACACCATCCCGGTGTACGTCTTCGCCGTCTTCCAGCTGATGTTCGCGATCATCACCCCGGCCCTCATCAGCGGCGCCCTCGCCGACCGGGTCAAGTTCACCGCCTGGGCCCTCTTCATCACCCTCTGGGTCACGATCGTCTACTTCCCGGTCGCCCACTGGGTCTGGGGCACCGGCGGCTGGCTCTTCGAGATGGGCGTCATCGACTTCGCCGGCGGCACCGCCGTCCACATCAACGCGGGTGCCGCGGCCCTCGGCGTGATCCTGGTCATCGGCAAGCGCGTCGGCTTCAAGAAGGACCCGATGCGTCCGCACAGCCTCCCGCTGGTCATGCTCGGCGCCGGTCTGCTCTGGTTCGGCTGGTTCGGCTTCAACGCCGGCTCCTGGCTCGGCAACGACGACGGCGTCGGCGCGGTGATGTTCGTCAACACCCAGGTCGCCACCGCCGCCGCCATGCTCGCCTGGCTCCTCTACGAGAAGCTCCGCCACGGCTCCTTCACCACCCTCGGCGCCGCCTCCGGCGCGGTCGCCGGCCTCGTCGCCATCACCCCCTCCGGCGGCTCCTGCTCCCCGCTCGGCGCGATCGCCATCGGCGCCGTCGCCGGTCTGCTCTGCGCCATGGCCGTGGGCCTCAAGTACAAGTTCGGCTACGACGACTCCCTCGACGTCGTCGGCGTCCACCTCGTCGGCGGTGTCATCGGCTCCCTCCTCGTCGGCCTCTTCGCCACCGGCGGTGTCCAGTCCGACGCCAAGGGCCTGTTCTACGGCGGCGGCCTCGACCAGCTCGGCAAGCAGGCCATCGGAGTCTTCTCCGTCCTCGCCTACTCTCTGATCGCCTCCGCGATCCTCGCCCTGATCATCGACAAGACGATGGGGATGCGGGTCAGCGAGGACGACGAGGTCTCCGGCATCGACCAGGTCGAGCACGCCGAGACCGCGTACGACTTCAGCGGAGCGGGCGGCGGCGCCTCCTCGCGCAGCACCGCCGTACCCGCCCCCGCCCCGACGGAGAACAAGAAGGTGGACGCATGAAGCTCATCACCGCGGTCGTGAAGCCGCACCGGCTGGACGAGATCAAGGAGGCCCTGCAGGCCTTCGGCGTCCAGGGCCTGACCGTCACCGAGGCCAGCGGATACGGGCGTCAGCGCGGGCACACCGAGGTCTACCGGGGCGCCGAGTACACCGTCGACCTCGTCCCCAAGATCCGCATCGAGGTCCTGGTCGAGGACGAGGACGCCGAACAGCTCATCGACGTCGTCGTCAAGGCCGCCCGCACCGGCAAGATCGGTGACGGAAAGGTCTGGAGCGTCCCCGTCGAGACCGCCGTACGGGTCCGCACCGGCGAGCGCGGCCCGGACGCCCTCTAGGGATCCAGGCCCGGAAACGACGCAAAGGAGCCGCTGGGTGACGAGCCTCGACGTGAACACGGACAACGAAGACACGGGACCCAGCGGCTACGCGGCGGCCCGGCTGCGCCTTCTCACCGAGAAGGCGCGGTCCGGGCCGCCGCGCCGTGCCGAGCTGTCCCGCCTCACCGACGCCTGGCTGGCGGGCCTCCTCGACGCCGGCCTCACCGCCGCCGGACGCCCGCCACGAGGGGTGGCGCTCGTCGCCGTCGGCGGCTACGGACGCGGCGAACTCTCCCCGCGCAGCGACCTCGACCTGCTGCTCCTGCACGACGGCAGCGCCGACCCGGGCGCCGTCGCCACGCTCGCCGACCGCGTCTGGTACCCGGTCTGGGACCTCGGCCTCGCCCTCGACCACTCCGTCCGCACCCCGGCCGAGGCCCGCAAGACCGCCGCCGACGACCTCAAGGTCCAGCTCGGCCTGCTCGACGCCCGGCCGGTCGCCGGCGACACCGGCCTCGTCACCGCCCTGCGCACCACCGTCCTCGCCGACTGGCGCAACCAGGCCACCCGGCGGCTGCCCGAACTCGACGCCCTGTGCCGGGAGCGCGCCGAACGCAGCGGCGAGCTGCAGTACCTCCTCGAACCCGACCTCAAGGAGGCCCGCGGCGGACTGCGCGACGCCCAGGCGCTGCGCGCCGTCGCCGCCTCCTGGCTCGCCGACGCGCCCCGCGAAGGACTCGACGGGGCCCGCCGCCGGCTCCTCGACGCCCGCGACGCCCTCCACCTCGCCACCGGCCGCGCCACCGACCGCCTCGCGCTCCAGGAGCAGGACGCCGTCGCCGCCGAACTCGGCCTCCTCGACGCCGACACCCTGCTGCGCGAGGTGTACGAGGCCGCCCGGACCGTCTCGTACGCCTCCGACGTCACCTGGCGCGAGGTCAACCGGGTCCTCAAGGCCCGCGCCGCCCGCCCGCGGCTGCGCACCCTCCTGGGACGCGGGGGCACCGCGCGGGTCACCGGGAGCAAGGCCGCCGCCGAGCGCACCCCGCTGGCCGAGGGCGTCGTCGAGATGGACGGCGAGGTCGTGCTCGCCCTCAGCGCCCGTCCCGAACGCGACCCCGCCCTTCCCCTGCGCGCCGCGGCCGCCGCCGCCCAGTCCGGCCTCCCGCTCTCCCTGCACGCCGTGCGCCGCCTCGCCGCCTCCGCCAAGCCGCTGCCCGTGCCCTGGCCCGCCGAGGCCCGCCAGGAACTCGTCACCCTGCTCGGTGCCGGCGAGTCCACCGTGCCCGTCTGGGAGGCCCTGGAAGCCGAGGGGCTCGTCACCCGGCTCCTGCCGGACTGGGAGCGCGTGCGCTGCCGCCCCCAGCGCAACCCCGTCCACACCTGGACCGTCGACCGGCACCTCGTCGAGACCGCCGTCCGCGCCGCCTCCCTCACCCGCCGCGTCCACCGCCCCGACCTCCTCCTCGTCGCCGCCCTCCTCCACGACATCGGCAAGGGCTGGCCCGGGGACCACTCCGTCGCCGGCGAGACCATCGCCCGCGACGTCGCCGCCCGGATCGGCTTCGACCGCGCCGACACCGGCGTCATCGCCACCGTCGTCCGCCACCACCTGCTGCTCGTCGAGACCGCCACCCGGCGCGACCTCGACGACCCCGCCACCGTCCAGTCCGTCGCCTCCGCCGTCGGCACCCTCGGCACCCTGGAGCTGCTGCACGCCCTCACCGAGGCGGACGCCCTCGCCACCGGGCCGGCCGCCTGGTCGTCCTGGCGCGCCTCCCTCGTCGCCGATCTCGTCAAACGCGTCGCCGGAGTGCTCGCGGGGGAGGAGCTGCCCGACCCGGAGGCCGCCGCGCCCAGCGCCGAACAGGAGCGGCTCGCCATCGAGGCGCTGCGCACCGGCGAGCCCGTCCTCGCCCTGCGCGCCCACGATCCCGAGCCCGCCGCCGAGGAGCCCGAGCCCGTCGGCGTCGAACTGCTCGTCGCCGTGCCCGAGCGCCCGGGCGTGCTGCCCGCCGTGGCCGGGGTCCTCGCCCTGCACCGCCTCACCGTCCGCGCCGCCGAGCTGCGCGCGATCGCCCTGCCGGCCGAGCTGGGCCGCGGACCCGTCCTGGTGCTCGACTGGCGGGTCGCCGCCGAGTACGGCTCGCTCCCGGAGGCCCACCGGCTCCGCGCCGACCTCGCGCGCGCCCTGGACGGCTCCCTCGACATCCCCGCCCGCCTCGCCGAGCGCGACGCCGCCTACCCCCGCCGCCGCGGCGTCACGGCCCCGCCGCCCCGGGTCACCGTCGCCGCCGCCGACTCCCGCCTCGCGACCGTCCTTGAGGTCCGCGCCCAGGACGCCCCGGGCCTCCTGCACCGGATCGGCCGCGCCCTGGAGGGCGCCGAGGTCCGCGTCCGCAGCGCCCACGTCTCGACCCTGGGCGCCAACGCGGTCGACACCCTGTACGTGACCAGGCCGGACGGCTCCCTGCTCGGCTCGGACGAGGCGGCGGGTCTGGCGAAGACGCTGGAGGAGGCGCTGCGGTGAGCGTGCTCTTCGGGGCCACGGCCCGCTGAGCACGACGTGCTCGCCTGCGGCGGGTGATGGTCCTGAGGAGCTCGGGGGCGTTCTCGGCCGCCACGCCCGGTCCCCGCAGACGCGGGGATCGCGCGGCTTCGCCCCCTGGATGTGGCGGGCGAAGCCACACGCAGGGAGCGGCCAGATACTCTGGAGGGCAGTCCGCCCGCCCGCTCACGACATCGAGGATCCGCGACCGCCGTGTTCGATACCCTCTCCGACCGCCTTTCAGCGACCTTCAAGAACCTCCGCGGCAAGGGGCGCCTCAGCGAGGCGGACATCGACGCCACCGCGCGAGAGATCCGTATCGCCCTGCTCGAAGCCGATGTCGCGCTGCCGGTCGTCCGGGCGTTCATCAAGGCGGTGAAGGAAAGGGCCCTCGGAGCCGAGGTCTCGAAGGCGCTCAATCCGGGCCAGCAGGTCATCAAGATCGTCAACGACGAGCTGATCACCATCCTGGGCGGTGAGACCCGCCGGCTGCGGTTCGCCAAGTCCGGTCCGACCGTGATCATGCTCGCCGGTCTCCAGGGTGCCGGTAAGACCACCCTCGCCGGAAAGCTCGGTGTCTGGCTCAAGGCCCAGGGCCACACCCCGCTGCTCGTCGCCTGCGACCTCCAGCGCCCCAACGCCGTCACCCAGCTCGGCGTGGTCGCCGAGCGCGCCGGCGTCGGCTTCTACGGTCCGCAGCCGGGCAACGGCGTGGGCGACCCGGTCCAGGTCGCGAAGGACTCCGTCGAGTACGCGCGCACCAAGCTGTTCGACGTCGTCATCGTCGACACCGCCGGCCGCCTCGGCATCGACCAGGAGCTGATGCAGCAGGCCGCGGACATCCGTGACGCCGTCAGCCCCGACGAGGTGCTCTTCGTCGTCGACGCCATGATCGGTCAGGACGCCGTCAACACGGCGGAGGCCTTCCGCGACGGCGTCGGCTTCGACGGCGTGGTGCTGTCCAAGCTCGACGGCGACGCCCGTGGTGGTGCCGCGCTCTCCATCGCGCACGTCACCGGCAAGCAGATCATGTTCGCCTCCAACGGCGAGAAGCTCGACGACTTCGACGCGTTCCACCCGGACCGCATGGCGTCCCGCATCCTCGGCATGGGCGACATCATGTCGCTCATCGAGAAGGCCGAGCAGACCTTCAGCCAGGAAGAGGCCGCCAAGATGGCCTCCAAGCTGGCGTCCAAGAAGGGCCAGGAGTTCACGCTCGACGACTTCATGGCGCAGATGGAGCAGGTCCGCAAGATGGGCTCCATCTCGAAGCTCCTCGGCATGCTGCCCGGCATGGGGCAGATGAAGGAGCAGATCGCCAACATCGACGAGCGCGAGGTCGACCGCGTCGGCGCCATCATCAAGTCGATGACCCCGGCCGAGCGCCAGGACCCGACGATCATCAACGGCTCCCGCCGCGCCCGTATCGCCAAGGGTTCCGGTGTCGAGGTCAGCGCCGTCAAGGGTCTGGTCGAGCGCTTCTTCGAGGCCCGCAAGATGATGTCCCGCATGGCCCAGGGCGGCGGCATGCCCGGCATGCCGGGGATCCCGGGCATGGGCGGCGGCCCCGGCCGGCAGAAGAAGCAGGTCAAGCAGGCCAAGGGCAAGCGCAAGAGCGGCAACCCGATGAAGCGGAAGGCCGAGGAGCAGGCCGCGGCCGAGCGCCGCGAGCAGGCTCAGGCGGGCGGCGCGTTCGGGCTGCCGGCGGCCGGCCAGGGTCCGGGCGAGTTCGAGCTGCCCGACGAGTTCAAGAAGTTCATGGGCTGAGTGCCCGTCGGAGAGGGGCCCGCGGCGGTACGAAACCGCCGCGGGCCCCTTTTCACTCCCGCGATGCATCCGTAATGCCGGGAATGTCCCGCTCTTCGATACTGGGGCCACTGCCGCCCCGAGGAGAGCACGTGGCCAACCCCGTACCCCCGCGCGACCGGCCCGACCAGCCCTGGCGGTCGGAAGGGGCCCCGACGCCCCCGCCGCCGAAGAAGAGGATGCCCGGCGGCTGGGGCAGCCTCATCCTCACGGCGCTCGCTGTCTACCTCATCGCCAACCTGGTCCTGGGCTTCTTCAACGAGAAGGACGGCCCGACCATCGCCTACACCGAGTTCGACAAGCAGGTCGCCGCCGGCAACGTCACCAAGATCTACTCCAAGGGCGACGCCATCCAGGGCCAGCTCAAGAACAAGCAGCCCGTACCGAACGGCGACGGCGACTACACCAAGTTCACCACCCAGCGCCCCGCCTTCGCCGACGACGACCTGTGGGCCCAGCTCACCAAGAACAACGTGGTCGTCACCGCCGAACCCGTGGTCCAGGAGCGCAGTTTCCTCGCCAACCTGCTGATCTCGCTCGCCCCCATGCTGCTGCTCGTCGTGCTGTGGGTCTTCATCGCCCGCCGGATGAGCGCGGGGATGGGCGGCGCGGGCGGCATGCTCGGCCGCAAGACCCCGCCCAAGCCCGTCGAGCTGGAGGGCGCGCGGCGCACCACCTTCGCCGACGTGGCCGGCATCGACGAGGTCGAGGGCGAGCTGAACGACGTCGTCGACTTCCTGAAGAACCCCGACGCCTACCGGGCGATGGGCGCCAAGATGCCCCGCGGCGTGCTGCTGGCCGGGCCGCCCGGAACCGGCAAGACGCTGCTCGCCCGGGCGGTCGCGGGCGAGGCCGGGGTGCCCTTCTTCTCGGCCTCCGCCTCCGAGTTCATCGAGATGATCGTGGGCGTCGGCGCCTCCCGGGTCCGCGAGCTGTTCGCCGAGGCCCGCAAGGTCGCCCCCGCGATCATCTTCATCGACGAGATCGACACCATCGGCCGGGCCCGCGGCGGGGGCGCCGGCATGGGCGGCCACGACGAGCGGGAGCAGACGCTCAACCAGATCCTCACCGAGATGGACGGCTTCACCGGCTCGGAGGGCGTCATCGTCATCGCCGCCACCAACCGGGCCGACGTCCTCGACCCGGCCCTCACCCGTCCGGGGCGCTTCGACCGGATCGTCCACGTCAACCCGCCGGACCGCGGCGGGCGCGAGGCCATCCTCCGGATCCACACCAGGGAGATCCCGCTCGCGCAGAACGTCGACCTCGAACACGTCGCCAAGACCACCCCGGGCATGACCGGCGCCGAGCTCGCCAACCTCGCCAACGAGGCCGCGCTGCTCGCCGTCAAGCGCCAGCAGAAGGCCGTCACCCAGTCGGACCTCTCCGACGCCCTGGAGAAGGTCCAGCTCGGCGCCGAGCGGCCGCTGGTGATGCCCGCGGAGGAGCGCCGCCGAACCGCGTACCACGAGAGCGGGCACGCGCTGCTCGGCATGCTCCAGCCCGGCGCCGACCCGGTCCGCAAGATCACCATCGTGCCCCGCGGCCGCGCCCTCGGCGTCACCCTCTCCACGCCCGAGTCCGACAAGTACGCCTACACCGAGGACTACCTGCGCGGCCGGATCATCGGCGCGCTCGGCGGGATGGCGGCCGAGCAGGTCGTCTTCGGCGTCATCACCACCGGCGCCGAGAGCGACCTGGAGCAGGTCACCAACATCGCCCGCGGCATGGCCGGGCGCTGGGGCATGAGCGAGCGGGTCGGCCGCCTCACCGCCATCCCCGGCGACGCCCAGCAGGCGTACGGGCTCTCCGCGGCCCCCGCGACCCTCGACACGGTCGACGACGAGATGCGGCGCATCGTCGACGAGTGCTACGAGAGCGCGCTGCGTCAGCTCCGGGAGAACCGGGACAAGCTCGACGCCCTCGCCGAGGCGCTGCTCGCCAACGAGACCCTGGAGGAGGACGAGGCCTACCGGGCGGCGGGGATCCCGCGCCTGGCGAAGGGATAGTGCCCGGCCGCCGCGACTACGGCATCCGCGCGACCAGGTAGCGGAAGACGTTCGGCATCCACACCGTGCCGTCGCGGCGGACGTACGGCTCCAGGGCCTCCAGGAGCTCCTTCTCCACCTGGTGCGGGTCCGTCGCACGGACCGCCGCGTCGAAGTCGCCCGTGGACAGCAGCCCCCGCACCGCGCTGTCCCGGTCCGCGTAGCCGAAGGGGCACGCCACCCGGCCCGAACCCGCCGGCTGGAGCCCGGCCGCCGCCACCGCCTCCTGCAGGCCGTCGCGCTCGGCCGGGCTCCAGCCCGTCAGGCGCGCCGCGACCCGCAGGACCGAGGCCGTGGCGCAGCGCTCGGGCGGGCCCCAACCCGCCACCACGACCGCCGCGCCCCGCTGGGCCACAGGAGTGAGTCCGGCGAGGCGGGCGCCGAGGCCGGCCGCTCCGTGGAAGGCCGTGATCACGTCGTACGGCCCGCCCTCCGGCACCGTCGTCGCGCTCACCGTCCCCTCCGGCAGCCGCTCCCTCGCGAGCTCCAGGCGGGCGAGGTCGGCGTCCACACCGGCCACCCGCGCGCCCCGCGCCGCCGCCATCAGCAGGGCGAGGCCGGAGCCGCAGCCCAGGCCGAGCACCGAGGATCGGGCGCCCACGCCGAGCCGGTCGTACACCGCCTCGTAGAGCGGTACGAGCATCCGTTCCTGGATCTCGGCCCAGTCGCGCGCGGGGTGGTGCGGGACGAGCGTAGGTGTCATGGAAAGCGCCCCTATCCGTACCTGGACGACGACCCCCCGTAGTCAGGGAACTGCGCTTCCCGGCCCGCGTCCAGTGCTCGCGCCGTACGACTTCCGGACGGTCGGGGGGATGATCGCGCCAGGGGGAGGGGGCGGTGCCCGAGTTCGGGCAGGGGCCCGGTACTGTCCCTGCACCGGCCTTCGCCGGGCCCCACGGCGTCCCGTCGGCCGAGCGGCGCGCGTGTTCACACCGCACGCCGGGGCGTATACGCCGGTACGCACCGGCTTGCCGGACAACCGGGCCATACTGACGGGTACGTGCAAAATATTTGGGATGCCCCGGAATGGAACCCGGAGGGGATCCGGCTCGTTGTACCCGACGTGAGCACGACACCCCCTGTTCTCGCCGCAGAGCTGGCACAGGCGTGGGCCGACATTCAGCGGTACCACCCCGAGCTGCCGGACCTTGCCGCGCCCGAGTCCCTGATCGGAGAGTCGTCGTCCGCCTGCGGCGCCGAGCTCTCCTTCGAGCGACTGCTCCACGAGGCAGTCCACGGCATCGCCGCCGCCAGAGGAGTCCGCGACACCTCACGGGCCGGCCGCTACCACAACCGCAGATTCCTCGCGATCGCCGAGGAGTTGGGGCTTGACCATCCCGAGGAGCCGCACGCCAGCAGCGGCTTCTCCCTGGTCACGCTGAACGCGGAGGCCAGGCGCCGCTACCGGCCCACCATCGAGCGGCTCCAGCGCGCGCTCAAGGCCCACACGGTCGCGACCGCCGCCGACACCAAGCGCTCCTTCCGCGGACCTGCCGCCCGGCACGGCTCCTCGGGCGGCGGCGTGCGGGTCAAGGCCGTCTGCGACTGCGGGCGCAACGTGCGCGTGGTGCCGTCCGTGCTCGCCCAGGCGCCGATCGTCTGCGGCGGCTGCGGCAAGCCCTTCCGGATCCCGGAGACGGTGGGCGCCGCGAGCTGACCTCGCGGTGTGTGGCACAATGGCTAGCTGTACTCGACAGTCGCATAGGACCCCTCTCTCCTCCGGCTGACGCGTCCATCGGGCACCCGAGTACCGCAACCCCACGTGGCATCTCAAGTGCCCAACCACGTCAAGACCAGGAGACACCACTCCAGTGGCAGTCAAGATCAAGCTCAAGCGCCTCGGCAAGATCCGCCAGCCCCACTACCGCATCGTCGTCGCCGACTCGCGCACCCGCCGCGACGGTCGTGCGATCGAGGAGATCGGCCTCTACCACCCGACGTACAACCCGTCGCGTATCGAGGTCGACTCCGAGCGTGCGCAGTACTGGCTGTCCGTCGGCGCCCAGCCGACCGAGCCGGTTCTCGCCATCCTGAAGCTCACCGGCGACTGGCAGAAGCACAAGGGCCTCCCGGCCCCGGAGAAGCCGCTGCTCGCCCCGGCGACCAAGGAAGCCAAGCGCGCCTCGTTCGACGAGTTCGCCAAGGCTCTCGAGGGCGGCGACGCCAAGGGTGAGGCCATCACCCCGAAGGCCAAGAAGGCCAAGGCGGACGAGGCCGAGGCCGAGTCCACCGAGACCACCGAGGCCTGAGCATGCTCGAGGAGGCTCTCGAGCACCTCGTGAAGGGCATCGTCGACAACCCCGACGATGTGCAGGTCGCCTCGCGCAACCTGCGTCGCGGCCGTGTGCTCGAGGTCCGGGTCCATCCCGACGACCTCGGCAAGGTGATCGGCCGCAACGGCCGCACCGCGCGTGCGCTGCGTACCGTCGTGGGCGCCATCGGCGGCCGTGGCATCCGCGTCGACCTCGTCGACGTGGACCAGGTGCGCTGAGAAGAGAACACCGGCACGGGCCGGGGAGGGCCTAGCGCCCGCCCCGGCCCGTTGTCGTAACCGCAGGAGAGACAGGAGAGAGTGGAGAAGTGCAGCTGGTAGTCGCGCGGATCGGCCGCGCCCACGGCATCAAGGGCGAGGTCACCGTCGAAGTGCGGACGGACGAGCCCGAGCTGAGGCTCGGCCCCGGCGCCGTCCTGCTCACCGACCCGGCCTCCACCGGGCCGCTCACCATCGAGTCCGGCCGGGTGCACAGCGGCCGCCTCCTGCTGCGCTTCGAGGGCGTCAAGGACCGCAACGCGGCCGAGGCCCTGCGCAACACCCTCCTCATCGCCGAGATCGACCCCGAGGAGCTCCCCGAGGAGGAGGACGAGTACTACGACCACCAGCTCGTGGACCTCGACGTGGTCCTCGCCGACGGCACCGAGATCGGCGTGATCTCCGAGATCTCCCACCTGCCGTCCCAGGACCTCTTCATCGTGGAGCGGCCCGACGGCACCGAGGTGATGATCCCGTTCGTCTCGGAGATCGTCACCGAGATCGACCTGGAGAACCAGCGGGCCGTCATCGTCCCGCCGCCCGGCCTGATCGACGACCGCGCCGAGATCGCCTCCGGCCGCGACGCGGACGAGGACGAGGGCGAGGACGGCGCGTCCGGTGACGGCGCATGAGGCTCGACGTCGTCACGATCTTCCCCGAGTACCTCGAACCCCTGAACGTCTCGCTGGTCGGCAAGGCCCGCGCCCGCGGACAGCTCGACGTGCACGTCCACGACCTGCGCGCCTGGACGTACGACCGGCACAACACGGTCGACGACACCCCGTACGGCGGCGGCCCCGGCATGGTCATGAAGACCGACCCCTGGGGTGACGCGCTCGACCAGACCCTCGCCGACGGCTTCGAGGCCGGCGCCCACGGCCCGGTCCTCGTCGTCCCCACGCCCAGCGGGCGGCCCTTCACCCAGGAGCTCGCCGTCGAGCTCTCCGAGCGGCCCTGGCTGATCTTCACGCCCGCCCGCTACGAGGGCATCGACCGCCGGGTCATCGACGAGTACGCCACCCGGATGCCGGTCTACGAGGTGTCCATCGGCGACTACGTGCTGGCCGGCGGCGAGGCCGCCGTCCTCGTCGTCACCGAGGCCGTCGCCCGTCTCCTCCCCGGTGTCCTCGGCAACGCCGAGTCGCACCGCGACGACTCCTTCGCCCCGGGCGCCATGGCCAACCTCCTGGAGGGCCCGGTCTACACCAAGCCCCCCGAGTGGCGCGGCCGCGGCATCCCCGACGTGCTGCTCAGCGGGCACCACGGGAAGATCGCGCGCTGGCGGCGCGACGAGGCCTTCCGGCGCACCGCGGCCAACCGGCCGGACCTGATCGAGCGCTGCGACCCCGCCGCGTTCGACAAGAAGGACCGCGAGATCCTCTCCATGCTGGGCTGGGCCCCCGAGCCCGGCGGCCGATTTTGGCGCAGACCGCAGAGCGTGGAAGAATAGGCCGCTGTCGTACGTCCGGCGCGCGCCCCTGCCACAGGGGGATGACGCCCGCCCGGGGCGCACGACGATCTCCATTCATTCGAACGTACCGCTGATGACCTGTGGCATCAGCGAGGAAAGAGACCTCCATGGCCTCCCTGCTCGACCAGGTCAACGCCGGTTCGCTCCGCTCCGACGTCCCGGCCTTCCGCCCCGGCGACACCGTGAACGTCCACGTTCGCGTCATCGAGGGCAACCGCTCCCGTATCCAGCAGTTCAAGGGCGTCGTCATCCGTCGCCAGGGCTCCGGCGTCTCCGAGACCTTCACCGTCCGCAAGGTCTCCTTCTCCGTCGGCGTCGAGCGCACCTTCCCGGTGAACAGCCCGATCTTCGAGAAGATCGAGCTCGTCTCCCGCGGTGACGTCCGTCGCGCCAAGCTGTACTACCTCCGTGAGCTGCGCGGCAAGGCCGCGAAGATCAAGGAGAAGCGCGACAAGTAAGCCTCGGTCCACAGGGTGGCGGGATAGGCTCTGCCCCCGATGGACACCGAAGCTCAGCACACGGAGCGCGATCGCTCCTCCGACGAGGAGGAGCGGTCGCGCTCCGCGCGCGTTTCAGGAGACCCCGAGCCCTCCGGGGCGCTGTCCTGGCGCCGTACCGGACTGATCGGCGCGGCCTGCGTGGTCTTCCTGCTCCTGTTCAGCCACTTCGTGCTCCAGCCCTTCCTGGTCCCGAGCGGCTCGATGGAGCCCACCGTCCAGGTCGGCGACCGGATCCTGGTGAACAAGCTGGCGTACCGTTTCGGCGACGAGCCGCGCCGGGGTGACGTCGTCGTCTTCGACGGCACCGGCTCCTTCGTCCGGGAGGAGCCCGAGGGCAACCCCGTCACCGGACTCCTGCACGACGCGGCCGCCGCCCTCGGTCTGGCCGAGCCCGACGAGACCGACTTCGTGAAGCGGGTCGTCGGCACCGGCGGCGACCGGGTGGTCTGCTGCGACAAGGACGGCCGGATCAGCGTCAACGGCGTGCCCGTCCAGGAGCGGTACGTGATGCTGGGCGACCAGCCGTCCAAGGTGCCGTTCGACATCGTGGTGCCGCCCGGCACCCTGTGGGTCATGGGCGACCACCGCAGCCAGTCCAGCGACTCCCGCGACCACCTCGGGCAGCCCGGCGGCGGCATGGTCCCGGTCGACAAGGTCATCGGGCGCGCGGACTGGATCGGCTGGCCCTTCGGCCGCTGGTCCACCGTCCCCGGGACCGACGCCTTCGCCGGCGTGCCCGACTGGACCGGGAGCGGGCACGCGGGCGCCCACGCGGGCGCCGCCGGACTCGGCCGTGGGTAGGCGGGGCAAGGCCCCCGACGGGCGCCACGGCCCGGTCGCCGACGCCGGTCCCGGGCCGGGGGACGGCGGCCGGGCGCTGCCGGGGCGGGCCGAGCGGCGCAGGCTGGCCCGCAAGGTGAAGCGGCGGCGGCAGCGCTCCGCCATCAAGGAGATCCCGCTCCTCGTCACCGTCGCCGTGCTGATCGCCCTGGTCCTCAAGACCTTCCTCGTCCAGGCCTTCGTGATCCCGTCCGGCTCGATGGAGCAGACGATCCGGATCGACGACCGGGTGCTGGTCGACAAGCTCACGCCCTGGTTCGGCTCCCGGCCGCACCGCGGTGACGTGGTCGTCTTCAAGGACCCGGGCGGCTGGCTCCAGCAGGAGACCGCGCCGGCCACCGAGGACCCGGTGGGGATCAAGCAGCTGAAGCAGGCCCTGACCTTCATCGGGCTGCTGCCCTCCGCCGACGAGCAGGACCTGATCAAGCGGGTGATCGCGGTCGGCGGCGACACCGTCAAGTGCTGTGGCGCGGACGGCCGGATCACCGTCAACGGCGTACCGTTGGACGAACCGTATCTGCACCCCGGGAACGAACCTTCGAAGATTCCCTTCGAGGTGAAGGTCCCGCCGGGGAGGATCTTCGTCATGGGCGACCACCGGTCGAACTCCGCCGACTCGCGCTACCACCTCGACGAGCAGGGCAACGGCACCGTCTCCGAGGACCAGGTCGTGGGCCGGGCCGTCGTCATCGCCTGGCCCGTGGGCCACTGGCGGCGGCTGGAGGAGCGGTCGACGTTCGACGCCGTGACCTCCGCGGGCGGCACGCCCGAAGTCGGCGCGGTGGGCGGGGCCGGAGCACAGGGTGTGTCGCATAGTGTGTCCCAGCGCAATCTGAACGGATTGCCCGGGCTCCCGACCCCTGCGGAACTCCCGCTCGTTATGGGAGTGGTGGGCCTGTCCCTGTTCCGGGACAGGCGATTGCACGGATTGAGGAGTGGATGTGGGGGATTTGGCCGTCGGCGCACGATCCGGACACGGCGAGCCCGAGAAGAGGCCCGATCGGCCCGCCCCTTCGGCGGCGGCCATGACGGATGACTCCACGGGCCGTCAGAACGGTGACACGGGCTCCGACCAGGGCCCGGGCCAGGACGCCACCCCGTCCGGGGACACCGTGGCCGAGGGCGCCGGTGGCGGCGGCGAGGCCGGCCGCAGCGGCGGCAAGGGCGCGAAGAAGCCCCGTTCCTTCTGGAAGGAACTGCCGCTGCTCATCGGCATCGCGCTGATCCTGGCGCTGCTGATCAAGACCTTCCTGGTGCAGGCGTTCTCGATTCCGTCGGACTCGATGATGAACACCCTCCAGCGCGGTGACCGGGTGCTCGTCGACAAGCTCACCCCGTGGTTCGGCTCCGAGCCCGAGCGCGGCGAGGTCGTCGTCTTCCACGACCCGGGCGGCTGGCTGGAGGAGGGCAAGACGCCCGAGCCCAACGTGGTGCAGAAGGTCCTCAGCTTCATCGGCCTGATGCCGTCCGCCGAGGAGAAGGACCTGATCAAGCGGGTCATCGCGGTCGGCGGCGACACCGTCTCCTGCAAGGAGGGCGGCAAGGTCACCGTCAACGGCAAGGAGCTGGACGAGACCTCCTACCTCTACCCGGGCTCCATGCCCTGCGAGCCCGCCTTCGGCCCGATCAAGGTCCCGGAGGGCCGCATCTGGGTCATGGGCGACAACCGGCAGAACTCGCTCGACTCCCGCTACCACCAGGAGCTCGCGGGCGGCGGCACCGTCTCCAACGACGAGGTCGTCGGCCGGGCCGTCGTCATCGCCTGGCCCGTCACCCGCTGGGCGACGCTGCCGGTGCCGGGCACCTTCGACCAGCCCGGGCTGAGCCAGGCGCTGGCCGTCGCGCCGGGCGCCGCGGGTGTCGCGGGCGCGCTTCCGCTGGTGCTGTGGCGCCGCAAGAAGGTCGCCGCACGTCATACCGCCCAGTAGCGACCCGCGGGTAGGGTGCCCTCCCGGGCCGTCGCACGGACGGTCCGCGGACCCCTGAGGTGCCCATGAGCGTCGAACCGCGAACCAAGGACGGCCGCGGCCGTCTCGGCAGTGTGCTGTCGGGACTGGCCGTGGCCGTCGGCTGTGTGCTCTTCCTCGGCGGGTTCGTGCTCGGAGCCCTGCTCTACCAGCCGTACACGGTGCCCAGCGACTCGATGACGCCGACCCTCGCCGTCGGCTCGAAGGTGCTCGCCGAGCGCATCGACGGCACGGACGTCCGGCGCGGCGACATCGTCGTCTTCGCCGACCCGCTCTGGGGCGACGTGACCATGGTCAAGCGGGTCGTGGGCGTCGGCGGGGACACCGTCGCCGTCGCTGCCGACGGGCGGCTCACGATCAACGGGAAGCCGGTCGAGGAACCGTACCTGCCGGCCGGCCAGCCCGCCTCCGCCTGGAAGTTCTCCACGACGGTCCCGCCCGGGAAGCTCTTCCTGCTCGGCGACGAGCGGCGCAACTCGATGGACTCGCGCGCCCACCTCCAGGAGGCCGGTCACGGAGCCGTGCCCGTCTCCGCCGTCGCCGGCCGCGTCGACGCCGTCGCCTGGCCGGCCCCGGCCGCCCTGGCGCGCCCCGCGAGCTTCGCGGCGCTGCCCGGCGGGATCTCCGAGCCGGGACCGGTCGTGCCGCTCTTCTACGCGATCGTCGCCGGGTGTGTACTGATCCTGGCCGGGGCCGCGTACGGGCCGCTGGCCCGGATGGGCGCCCGGAAGGCGGCGCCCGCGGCCGGCAACGCCAAGGACAAGGTGCACGCATGAGGGAAGCGGCGGAGCCCCGAAGGGTGGCCCGGGTCATCCTGCTCGACCCCGAGGACCGCATCCTGCTCCTGCACGGCCACGAACCCGACGACCCCACGACGACCTGGTGGTTCACCCCCGGCGGGGGCCTGGAGGGCGAGGAGAGCCGGGAGGAGGCCGCGCTGCGGGAGCTCGCCGAGGAGACCGGGATCACCGAGGTCGAACTCGGCCCCGTGCTCTGGCGGCGCTACTGCTCCTTCCCCTTCGCCGGGCGCCGCTGGGACCAGGACGAGTGGTACTACCTGGCCCGCACCACCCAGACGGCCACCGCCCCGGCGGGCCTGACCGAACTGGAGCAGCGCAGCGTCGCGGGCCTGAGGTGGTGGACCTCCGCCGAACTGTCGGCGGCCCGTGAGACGGTGTACCCCGACAGACTGGCCGAGCTGCTGCAGCGGCTGCTCGACGAAGGACCTCCCAGCGTGCCGCTCGTTCTCGCCCCGGAAATCGTTTAGGGGCCCGTGCGACTGGCGCACAATAGGGGGACGCACGGCTGAAGGGGAACATGCCATGAGCGCCGAGGACCTCGAGAAGTACGAGACCGAGATGGAGCTGAAGCTCTACCGGGAGTACCGCGACGTCGTCGGGCTGTTCAAATACGTGATCGAGACCGAGCGCCGCTTCTATCTCACCAACGACTACGAGATGCAGGTGCACTCGGTCCAGGGCGAGGTGTTCTTCGAGGTCTCGATGGCCGACGCCTGGGTCTGGGACATGTATCGGCCCGCCAGGTTCGTCAAGCAGGTCCGCGTCCTCACGTTCAAGGACGTGAACATCGAGGAGCTCAACAAGAGCGACCTGGAACTCCCCGGCAGCTGACGGACCACTCGCACGAGTGACCGGGTTGTCCACAGCGGGCAGCCCGTCCACAGCGCCGCACACGGAGAGTGCGGGTGCGTCACAGTCGGTGCCGGAGGTGGTACCGAATGAACGCGACCCGAGCACTCGGGCGGTACGGGGAAGAGCTCGCCGCCCGCCGGCTCACCGCGACCGGCCTGCACATCCTCGCCAGGAACTGGCGCTGCGGCCGCACCGGAGAGATCGACATCGTCGCCCGCCAGGGCGACACCCTCGTCGTCTGCGAGGTCAAGACCCGCCGCGAAGGCGCCTTCGAGCACCCGATGGCGGCCGTCACCCCGAGCAAGGCCGAACGGCTGCGCCGCCTCGCCGCCTGCTGGCTCGACCGCCACGGCGGCCCGCCCGCCGGCGGCGGTGTCCGCATCGACCTCATCGGCGTCCTGCTGCCCCGCCGCGGCGCACCCGTGCTCACCCACGCCCAGGGGGTGGCCTGATGGGGTTCGCCCGCACCTGCTCCGTCGCCCTCGTCGGCGTCGAAGGCGTCGTCGTCGAGGTCCAGGCCGGCCTCGAAGCCGGAGTCGCCGCCTTCACCCTCGTCGGACTCCCCGACAAGAGCCTCACCGAGAGCCGCGACCGCGTCCGCGCCGCCATCGTCAACTCCGCCGCCGAATGGCCCCAGAAGAAGCTCACCGTCGGCCTCAGCCCCGCCTCCGTGCCCAAGGGAGGCAGTGGATTCGACCTCGCCGTCGCGGCGGCGGTGCTCGGCGCGGCCGAGCGCATCGACCCGCGCAGCATCGCCGACCTCGTCCTCATCGGCGAACTCGGCCTGGACGGACGCGTCCGGCCCGTCCGCGGCGTGCTGCCCGCCGTGCTCGCCGCCGCCGACGCCGGATACCGCCAGGTCGTCGTCCCCGAACAGACCGCGGGCGAGGCCGCCCTCGTGCCCGGCGTCTCCGTCCTCGGCGTCCGCAGCCTGCGCCAGCTCATCGCCGTCCTGTCCGACGAACCCGTCCCCGACGAGCAGCCCCTGGAGGAGGGCAGGCCCGACCCCATGCTCGCCGGACTCCTCGTCCCCGGCGCCGGGATCGGCACCGGACTCTCCGCCGACCCCGCCGAAGGGCCCGACCTCGCCGACGTCGCCGGACAGCACACCGCCCGCCGCGCCCTGGAGGTCGCCGCCGCCGGCAGCCACCATCTGCTGCTCTCCGGGCCACCGGGCGCCGGCAAGACCATGCTCGCCGAGCGGCTGCCCGGCATCCTGCCGCCACTCACCCGACAGGAGTCCCTCGAAGTCACCGCCGTGCACTCGGTCGCCGGGATCCTGCCGCCCGGCGAGCCCCTCGTCCACCGGCCGCCCTACTGCGCGCCGCACCACTCGGCGACCATGCAGTCCCTCGTCGGCGGCGGCAACGGACTGCCCCGCCCCGGCGCCGTCTCCCTCGCCCACCGGGGAGTCCTCTTCCTGGACGAGGCGCCGGAGTTCTCCACGAAGTCGCTCGACGCCCTGCGCCAGCCCCTCGAATCCGGCCATGTCGTGATCGCCCGGGCCGCCGGAGTCGTCCGGCTCCCCGCCCGCTTCCTCCTCGCCCTCGCCGCCAACCCCTGCCCCTGCGGCCGCCACACCCTCCACGGGGCGGGCTGCGAGTGCCCCGCCTCCCTCATCCGCCGCTACCAGGCCCGGCTCTCCGGCCCCCTGCTCGACCGAGTCGACCTGCGCGTCGAGGTCGAACCCGTCACCCGCTCCGACCTCCTCGGCCAGGGCGGCCGCGGCGAGCCGAGCAGCGCCGTCGCCGACCGCGTCCGCGAGGCCAGAGCCCGCGCGGCGGCCCGCCTCAGCGGCACCCCCTGGACCGTCAACAGCGAGGTCCCCGGCCACGAGCTGCGGACCCGCTACACCGCCGAGCCGGGTGCCCTCGCCGCCGCGGAACGCGACATCGAGCGGGGCCTGCTCACCGCCCGCGGCCTCGACCGGGTCCTCCGCGTCGCCTGGACCGTCGCCGACCTCGCCGGCCACGACCGCCCGGGCGCCGACGACCTGGCCCTCGCCCTCGAACTGCGCACCGGGATCGCGCGGGGAGTGCCGGTCGGCGCGGGGGAGTTCGCATGAGCGGCCGGGAACACGAAGGCCCCGGCACCGGCGTCCGGGCCCGCGCCGTGCGGGCCGTCCCCGTCGGCGCGGGGGAGCGGCCATGACCGCCCTCGACCAGGACCGCCTGGCCCGCGCCGCGCTCACCCACATCGTCGAGCCCGGCGACGAGCACGCGGGGCGCCTGCTCCGCCGACACGGCGCCGTGGAGTTCCTCCGGCTGCTGCGCGAGGGCGCCGGGACGACAGGGCCCGCCCCGGGGGAGCAGCACGGCATGGCAGCGAGGGCTCGCGGGGGCGTGTCTGGGCCCGGCCCTGGACGCGGCTCCGGCCCTGGACGCGGCCCCGGCCCTGGGCGCGGCCCCGGCCGTGGGCACGGTCCCGGCCCCGGGCACGACGCGGACCTGGGTCTCGGCCCCGGCCCCGAGCACGCCCCCGGTCCCGGGCACGGCCCCGGCGCGGACCCCGGGCTCGGCCCCGAGCACGCCCCCGGCGCCCACCCCTTCGCCGGTGTCACGGCCGGGCGGGTCGAGGGCTGGCGGCGGAGGGCTCTCGGGGGCGATCCCGGGCGGGATCTCGATCTCGTCGCGCGGCACGGTGGGCGCTTCCTCGTGCCCGGGGACGCCGAGTGGCCCCGGCAGCTCGACGACCTCGAAGACGCCCGGCCCGTCGGGCTCTGGGTCCGCGGCCCCGCCGACCTGCGCGGCTGGGCGCTGCGTTCCGTCGCCGTCGTCGGCGCCCGCGCCTGCACCCCCTACGGCGCGCACACCGCCGCCGGCCTCGCCGCGGGGCTCGCCGAGCGCGGCTGGGTCGTCGTCTCCGGTGCCGCCTTCGGCATCGACGGCGCCGCGCACCGGGGCGCGCTCGGCTCCGGCGGTGCCACGGTCGCCGTCCTCGCGTGCGGGGTCGACAAGTCCTATCCGCCGGGCCACGCCGGCCTCCTCCGCCGCATCGCCGAACAGGGCCTGGTCATCGGCGAACTCCCGCCCGGCGCCCACCCCACCCGCAGCCGCTTCGTCCTGCGCAACCGCGTCATCGCCGCCCTCACCCGCGGCACCGTCGTGGTCGAGGCCGAGTACCGCAGCGGCTCCCTGGTCACCGCCCGGGCCGCCGCCCGGCTCGGCCGGCACACCATGGGCGTCCCCGGACCGGTGACCAGCGGACTCTCCGCCGGGGTCCACGAACTCCTGCGCGGCGAGGCCACCCTCGTCACCGACGCAGCGGAGATCGTCGAACTCGTCGGCGCCATCGGCCAGCTCGCCCCGCCCCGCCGCGGGCCCGTGCTGCCCCGCGACCTGCTCGCCCCCGACACCGCCCGGGTCCTCGAAGCGCTGCCCGGCCGAAGTCCCGTTCCCCTCTCGGAGATCGCGGCCCGGGCCGGCATCCACCCCGACCACACCCTCGCCAAGCTGTACGAACTCCACTCCCTGGGGTTCGTCGAACGACGCCAGGACGACTGGCAGTTGACGAACAGCGGGACAGAAGCCTCGAACACCCGGCATGGCGGTACTTGACCTGGAGCATTCGGGTGAAAGGGTGATGACGATGAGCAATCGAGTTCTCTCGGTCACACCCGAGGGGCCGACGCGCGCCACGGCCCCCGTTCGAAGATGTGGCCGACGGTACCCACCCGGACCGGCGCGATCCGCCGATGTTCGCGCACTGCGACAGCGCACTCACGCTACGCTCACGAGGATCCCCTCCCCGACGACCGGACCGATCCCCTCACCCCCGACAGCAGAACGGCTCAAGGCGACGCATGCCCCAGCACACCTCCGGGTCTGACCGCGCTGCGGTGCCCCCAGCAGCCCGGGGCACCGTGCGACCGCCCGCACCGACCTCACTCGACGAACTGTGGCGCTCCTACAAGGACACCGGCGACGAGCGCCTGCGGGAGCAGCTGATCCTGCACTACTCGCCCCTCGTGAAGTACGTCGCCGGACGCGTCAGCGTCGGCCTGCCCTCCAACGTCGAGCAGGCCGACTTCGTCTCCTCCGGGGTCTTCGGACTCATCGACGCGATCGAGAAGTTCGACGTCGAGCGCGCCATCAAGTTCGAGACCTACGCCATCACCCGCATCCGCGGCGCGATGATCGACGAGCTCAGGGCCCTCGACTGGATCCCCCGCTCCGTCCGGCAGAAGGCCCGCAACGTCGAACGGGCCTACGCCACCCTGGAGGCGCAGCTGCGGCGGACCCCCTCCGAGCCGGAGGTGGCCGCGGAGATGGGCGTCACCCTTGAGGAACTGCACTCCGTCTTCAGCCAGTTGTCCCTGGCCAACGTGGTCGCCCTGGAAGAGCTGCTGCACGTCGGCGGCGAGGGCGGCGACCGGCTCTCCCTGATGGACACGCTCGAGGACACCGCGGCCGACAACCCCGTGGAGGTCGCCGAGGACCGCGAGCTGCGCCGACTGCTCGCCCGCGCGATCAACACCCTCCCGGAGCGGGAGAAGACCGTCGTCACGCTCTACTACTACGAGGGCCTCACCCTGGCGGAGATCGGCCATGTCCTCGGCGTCACCGAGAGCAGGGTCAGCCAGATCCACACCAAGTCCGTCCTGCAGCTGCGCGCCAAGCTGGCCGACGTAGGGCGCTGACCGGGCGGCGCGCTCCGGTCGTACAGTGGATCCGTGCCAAGGATTCGAGCGGCCTCCGTGGCCGAGCACCGGACGATGCAGCGCGGCGCCCTGCTGGACGCCGCGCGGTCCCTGCTGTCCGAAGGCGGGACGGAGGCGCTGACCTTCCCCGCCCTCGCCGAGCGCACGGGCCTGGCCCGCTCCTCGGTCTACGAGTACTTCCGCTCCCGCGCCGCCGTGGTCGAGGAGCTGTGCGCCGTCGACTTCCCGGTCTGGGCCGCCGAGGTCGAGGCCGCCATGGCCGGCGCGACGACGGCCGAGGGCAAGGTGGAGGCGTACGTCCGCACCCAGCTGGAGCTCGTCGGCGACCGGCGCCACCGCGCGGTGGTCGCGATCTCCGCGAGCGAGCTGGACGACGGCGCCAGGGAGAAGATCCGCGCCGCGCACGGCGGCCTGGTCACCATGATCGTCGACGCCCTCACCGCCCTGGGCCGCCCTCAGCCCCGCCTGGAGGCGATGCTCCTCCAGGGCGTGGTGGACGCGGCCGTCCGCCGTATCGAACTCGGCGCCGCCGAGGACCCCGCCGTCATCGCCGAGGCCGCCGTCTCCATGGCCCTGGGCGGCGTCCGCGGCGCCTGAGCCACAGGGAAGGGCCCCGGGAACGGCCCCGGCCGCGGCACCGGCAGCAGCCGGGACGGGCCGCCGCGCACCAGCGCCAGCGGGTTCAGATAGGCGTCGCCGCGCAGCAGGCCCCAGTGCAGACAGGACCGCGGACAGTGACCCCCGGGGGCGACCCGGGCCACCACGTCGCCGGGACCGACGGCGGTGCCGGCCCGGACGAGGGGCTCCACCGGTCCGTAGGTCGTCCGCAGCGGCACCGGACCCGTCCCCGTGAGGGTGATCGTCAGGACGCCCCGTCCGCCGACGGGACCCGCGAAGGCGACCGTGCCCGCCGCGGGCGCCCGCACCGGGGCGCCCGGCGGGGCCGCGAGGTCGACGCCGCGGTGCCCGGCCGCGTAGGGGCCGGGCGGCGGCTCCCAGCCGCGCAGGACCTCGGGCCGCGGCGGCCCGACCGGCCAGACCGCGCTGAGCAGGGACAACAGGGGCGGCAGAAACAGCGTGACGAGGTGCATGGGCCCAGGCTGCCCGGCCCTTCGGCGCCCCGGCGGCGCCGGCCCGGATCTGTGGACGAGCGGCCGGTTGTGGACAGCACCGTCACCCGGCGCTCCCGGGGTCCCGTACACTTTCCATGGCGACCCGGGTCACCGGGTCGACTTCGCACGCCCCGCCATCGGTCTCCCGAGGCGGATGGCAGCGCCTTTCGGTCCCTCGTGGCACGGCGCGTCGGGGCGTCAGGAACACAACCGAGAAACCCAAGGAGATACGGCCATGGCCGTCGTCACGATGCGGGAGCTGCTGGAGAGCGGCGTCCACTTCGGTCACCAGACCCGTCGCTGGAACCCGAAGATGAAGCGCTTCATCTTCACCGAGCGCAACGGCATCTACATCATCGACCTGCTCCAGTCGCTGTCGTACATCGACCGCGCCTACGAGTTCGTCAAGGAGACCGTCGCGCACGGCGGCTCCATCATGTTCGTCGGTACGAAGAAGCAGGCCCAGGAGGCCATCGCCGAGCAGGCGACGCGCGTCGGCATGCCGTACGTCAACCAGCGCTGGCTGGGTGGCATGCTCACCAACTTCTCGACCGTCTACAAGCGTCTGCAGCGCCTCAAGGAGCTCGAGCAGATCGACTTCGAGGACGTGGCCGCCTCCGGCCTCACCAAGAAGGAGCTCCTGGTCCTCTCCCGCGAGAAGGCCAAGCTGGAGAAGACCCTCGGTGGTATCCGCGAGATGCAGAAGGTGCCGAGCGCCGTCTGGATCGTCGACACCAAGAAGGAGCACATCGCCGTCGGTGAGGCGCGCAAGCTCCACATCCCGGTCGTCGCGATCCTCGACACCAACTGCGACCCCGACGAGGTCGACTACAAGATCCCGGGCAACGACGACGCGATCCGCTCCGTCACCCTGCTCACCCGCGTGATCGCCGACGCCGTCGCCGAGGGCCTCATCGCCCGCTCCGGCGCCGCGACCGGCGACTCGAAGCCGGGCGAGAAGGCCGCCGGCGAGCCCCTCGCCGAGTGGGAGCGCGACCTGCTCGAGGGCGAGAAGAAGGCCGACGAGGCTCCGGCCGAGGCCGCTGCCGAGGCTCCGGCCGCGGACGCCGAGCAGGCCTGACCCTTCAGGACCCTGAGGACCTTCGGGTGACGACGGCGGGGGCCCACGAAGCCCCCGCCGTCCACCCGTGGACCCGCCCGATCTTTCAGACTTCGAGAGAGAAACAGACTCATGGCGAACTACACCGCCGCTGACGTCAAGAAGCTCCGCGAGCTCACCGGCGCCGGCATGATGGACTGCAAGAAGGCCCTGGACGAGGCCGACGGCGACGTCGACAAGGCCGTCGAGGCCCTGCGCATCAAGGGCCAGAAGGGTGTCGCCAAGCGCGAGGGCCGCTCCGCCGAGAACGGCGCCGTGGTCTCCCTCATCGCCGACGACAACACCTCCGGTGTCCTGGTCGAGCTGAAGTGCGAGACGGACTTCGTCGCCAAGGGTGACAAGTTCCTCGCCGTCGCCAACGCGCTCGCCGCCCACGTCGCCGCCACCTCCCCGGCCGACATCGAGGCCCTGCTCGCCTCCGAGATCGAGGCCGGCAAGACCGTGCAGGCGTACGTCGACGAGGCCAACGCCAACCTCGGCGAGAAGATCGTCCTGGACCGCTTCGCGCAGTACAACGACGGCTTCGTCTTCGCGTACATGCACCGCACCATGCCCGACCTGCCGCCGCAGATCGGTGTCCTGGTCGAGCTGGACAAGGCCGACGCCGAGACCGCCAAGGGTGTCGCGCAGCACATCGCCGCGTTCGCCCCGAAGTACCTCACCAAGGAAGACGTGCCGGCCGACGTCGTCGAGTCCGAGCGTCGCATCGCCGAGGAGACCACCCGCGCCGAGGGCAAGCCCGAGGCCGCGATCGCCAAGATCGTCGAGGGTCGCGTCAACGGCTTCTTCAAGGACGCCACGCTGCTCGGCCAGCCGTACGCCCTCGACAACAAGAAGTCCGTCCAGAAGGTCCTGGACGAGGCCGGTGTCACCCTGAAGCGCTTCACCCGCATCAAGGTCGGCATCTGAGTCCGTACGCAACGGACACCAGACCCCGGTAGGGTCTGAAGCAGTCGTCCGCGCACGCGTGGGACGACCGCAGATCTGACGAGGAGGCCATTGCCGTAGGGGAAACCGCAAGGACCCAAGGCAATGGCCTTCTTCGTATGTGCACGAGGAGATCTCCATGAATCAGGGCGCCGCACAGGGCGACGACAACAACGGCACGAAGACCGGCCGCTACATGCTGAAGCTGTCCGGAGAAGCCTTCTCCGGCGGCACCGGGCTTGGCGTCGACCCGGACGTCGTGCACGCCATCGCGCGCGAGATCGCCGCCGTGGTCCGGGACGGCTGGGAGATCGCGGTCGTGATCGGCGGCGGCAACTTCTTCCGCGGCGCCGAGCTCCAGCAGCGCGGCATGGACCGGGCCCGTTCGGACTACATGGGCATGCTCGGCACGGTGATGAACTGCCTCGCCCTCCAGGACTTCCTGGAGAAGGAGGGCATCGACTCCCGCGTCCAGACCGCCATCACCATGGGCCAGGTCGCCGAGCCGTACATCCCGCTGCGTGCCGTGCGCCACCTGGAGAAGGGCCGCGTGGTCATCTTCGGTGCCGGTATGGGCATGCCGTACTTCTCCACCGACACCACCGCGGCGCAGCGCGCCCTCGAGATCGACGCCGAGGCCCTGCTCATGGGCAAGAACGGTGTCGACGGAGTCTACGACTCCGACCCCAAGACCAACCCGGACGCGGTCAAGTTCGACGCGCTGGAGTACGGCGAGGTGCTCGCCCGCGACCTCAAGGTCGCCGATGCCACCGCCATCACGCTGTGCCGGGACAACGCCCTCCCCATCCTCGTCTTCGAGCTGCTCGCCGAGGGCAATATCGCGCGTGCGGTGAAGGGTGAGAAGATCGGCACTCTCGTGAGCGACCAGGGCACCCGGGCCTGACCCGAACCGGGAACCGCCCCGCGAGGGGATGGACAGAGCCCTGCCGGTCGTACACCGTGCAGGACACAACGCGACGACACGCAGGAGCAAGTGGTGATCGAAGAGACCCTCCTCGAGGCCGAGGAGAAGATGGAGAAGGCCGTCGTGGTCGCCAAGGAGGACTTCGCCGCGATCCGCACGGGCCGTGCGCACCCGGCGATGTTCAACAAGATCGTGGCGGAGTACTACGGCGCCATCACGCCGATCAATCAGCTGGCGTCGTTCTCGGTGCCGGAGCCGCGCATGGCCGTGGTGACCCCGTTCGACAAGAGCGCGCTGCGCAACATCGAGCAGGCCATCCGCGACTCGGACCTGGGCGTCAACCCGAGCAACGACGGCAACATCATCCGTGTGACGTTCCCCGAGCTGACCGAGGAGCGCCGCCGCGAGTACATCAAGGTCGCCAAGGGCAAGGCCGAGGACTCCCGCGTCTCCATCCGCTCCGTGCGCCGCAAGGCCAAGGACTCGCTGGACAAGCTGGTCAAGGACAAGGAGGCCGGCGAGGACGACGTGCGCCGTGCCGAGAAGGAGCTCGACGACCTCACCGCGAAGTACGTCGCGCAGGTGGACGAGCTGCTGAAGCACAAGGAAGCCGAGCTCCTCGAGGTCTGATGAACGACTCTTCCTGGGGGGCCCCGGCCGGAACCGGCTTCGGGGGACCCGACCAGGGGCCTGCCCCGGCGGGTCCCGCCTACGAAGGGCGGCAGGCGGCGCAGACTCGGCCCATGCCCATCGTGTCCGACGACGTTCCCGCCGGCGACAACCAGGACGATCACGACCGGGGGGCCGCTCAGCCGAGCGGTCCCCTGTTCCGTGACGAGACGCCGCACGAGCACCCGCAGGAGCCCATGTCCAGCCCGTCCCAGCCCACGAGCGCGCCTTCGCCCCGGCAGCAGCCGCGGCAGAAGAAGAGCGCGGGCCGTGACCTGGGCGCGGCCATAGGGGTCGGCCTCGGCCTCGGCGCCGTCATCATCGCCTCGCTGTTCATCTGGAAGCCGGCGTTCGTCGGCGTCATAGCGGTCGCCGTGGTGGTCGGCCTGTGGGAGCTCACCTCCCGCCTGCAGGAGCGCAAGAACATCAAGGCCCCGCTGGTCCCGCTCGCGGTCGGCGGCGCGGCGATGGTCGTCGCCGGATACGTGCGGGGCGCGGAGGGCGCGTGGGTCGCGATGGCCCTGACCGCGCTCGCCGTCCTGGTGTGGCGGATGACGGAGCCTCCCGAGGGCTATCTGAAGGACGTCACGGCGGGTGTCTTCGCCGCGTTCTACGTGCCGTTCCTCGCGACCTTCGTGGCGATGCTGCTGACCGCCGACGACGGCCCGCAGCGGGTGCTGACCTTCCTGATCCTCACGGTGGTCAGCGACACCGGCGCGTACGCCGTCGGCTGGCGCTTCGGCAAGCACAAGCTCGCCCCGCGCATCAGCCCCGGCAAGACCCGCGAGGGCCTGGTCGGCGCGGTGGCCTTCGCGATGGCGGCCGGCGCGCTGTGCATGCAGTTCATGATCCACGACGGCACCTGGTGGCAGGGCCTGATCCTCGGCCTCGCGGTCGCGGCCAGCGCGACCCTGGGCGACCTGGGCGAGTCGATGATCAAGCGCGACCTCGGCATCAAGGACATGGGCACCCTGCTGCCCGGCCACGGCGGCATCATGGACCGCCTGGACTCCCTGCTGCCGACCGCTCCGGTGGTGTGGCTGCTCCTCGTGCTGTTCGTGGGCAGCGGCTGACGGTCCGGTTCGTACGAAGGGCCCGTCGTCCCCCTGGGGGCGGCGGGCCCTTCGGTCATCCGCCGGACGGGGGACGTGTGCGGCGTGTCGTGGCCCGGGCGCGTCCGCCGGGGCAGGCATCGCACCATGACAGCGAAGGCACACCCGGCCCGGGGCGCCACGGGGGCCACCACCGTCCTGCTGACCCTGGCGGCGGGGCAGTTCCTGATGGCGCTCGACAGCTCCGTCATGAACGTGTCCATCGCGACCGTGGCCGAGGACGTGGGAACCACGGTCACCGGGATCCAGGGCGCGATCACCGCGTACACCCTGGTGATGGCGATGCTGATGATCCCCGGCGGCACCGTCGGGGCGCTGATCGGCCGCAAGCGCGCCTTCATGATCGGCTGTGTGGTCTACGGCTGCGGCTCCCTCACCACGGCCCTCGCCCCCAACCTGACCGTCCTGCTGATCGGCTGGTCGTTCCTCGAAGGCGTCGGCGCGGCGCTCATCATGCCCGCCATCGTGGCCCTGGTCGCCGGGAACTTCCCCACCGAACGGCGCCCGACGGCGTACGGCGTGGTGGCGGCCGCCGGAGCCGTCGCCATCGCGCTCGGACCGCTCATCGGCGGTCTCGCTACGACCTACTTCTCCTGGCGGTGGGTCTTCGCCGGCGAGGTGTTCGTCGTCCTCGTCATCCTCGTCTTCGCCCGCCGCATCGCCGACGCCCCGGTCACCGAGCCGCCGCGCCTCGACGTGGTCGGGGCGTTCCTGTCCGCCGCCGGCCTCGGGGCCTTCGTCTACGGCGTGCTGCGCTCGGGGGCGTGGGGCTGGGTCCGGCCCAAGCCGGACGCGCCCTCCTGGCTCGGCGTCTCCCCGACCGTGTGGCTGGCGCTCGCGGGCCTGCTGCTGCTCTGGTCCTTCCTGCGCTGGGAGTCCCGGCTCGCGCGCCGGGGCGGGGACACGCTGGTGGACCCGGCGATGCTGCGGAACCGGCAGCTCACCGGCGGTCTGACCATGTTCTTCTTCCAGTACCTGGTGCAGATGGGCGTCTTCTTCCTCGTCCCGCTCTACCTCTCCGTCGCCCTCGGCCTGTCCGCGCTGAAGACCGGTGCGCACATCCTGCCGCTGTCGGTGACCCTGCTGGCGGCCGCGCTGCTCATCCCGCGCTTCTTCCCCGACGTCTCGCCCCGCCGGGTGGTGCGGCTCGGCGTGTTCGCCCTGCTCGCCGGGGCGATCGTCCTCATGGGCGCCCTGGACGCGGACGCCGGAGCGGAGGTCGTCACCCTGCCGCTGCTGCTCATCGGCCTCGGCATGGGCGCGCTCGCCTCCCAGCTGGGCTCGGTCACCGTCTCCGCCGTCCCCGACGAGGAGAGCGCCCGGGTCGGCGGCCTGCAGAACGCCGTCACCAACCTCGGCGCCTCCATCGGCACGGCGCTCGCCGGCTCGATCATGATCGCGGTGCTCACCTCGTCGTTCCTGACCACCATCGACCAGAACCCGGCCGTCCCCGCCGAGGTCAAGAGCCAGGCCTCCGTGGAGCTCCAGAGCGGCATCCCGTTCCTCTCGGACGCCCAGCTCACCGACGCCCTCGACCAGGCGGGCGTCGACCCCGAGGTCACCCAGGCCGCCCTGGACGCCAACGCCGCGGCCCGCCTCGACGGCCTGCGCGCCGCCCTGGCGATCCTGGCCCTCGCCTCCGTCGTGGCGCTCTTCTTCACCTCCCGCATCCCCGGGACCCAGCCCGGCTCGACGCGACCCTGACACCGCCCCGTCCGTGGAACGGGGACACCGGCGCGCGTCTGCGACACTGGTAGGACCATGCCCAAGCCCGGAGAACTCACTTTCGTCGCCCCGCGCGGAGCCAAGCAGCCCCCGCGGCACCTCGCCGACCTCACGCCCGCTGAGCGCAAGGAGGCGGTCGCCGCGATCGGCGAGAAGCCGTTTCGCGCCAAGCAGCTGTCCACGCACTACTTCGCGCGCTACGCGCACGACCCGGCGGAGTGGACCGACATCCCCGCCGGCTCGCGCGAGAAGCTCGCGGGGGAGCTGCTGCCCGATCTGATGTCGGTGGTGCGGCACATCTCCTGTGACGACGACACCACCCGCAAGACGCTGTGGCGGCTGCACGACGGCACGCTCGTCGAGTCGGTGCTCATGCGCTACCCGGACCGGGTGACCATGTGCATCTCCTCGCAGGCGGGCTGCGGGATGAACTGCCCCTTCTGCGCCACCGGCCAGGCGGGGCTCGACCGCAACCTGTCCACCGCCGAGATCGTGCACCAGATCGTCGACGGCATGCGCGCCCTGCGCGACGGCGAGGTCCCCGGTGGGCCGGCCCGGCTCTCCAACATCGTCTTCATGGGCATGGGCGAGCCGCTCGCCAACTACAAGCGGGTCGTCGGAGCCATCCGGCGGCTGACCGACCCGGAGCCCGACGGCCTCGGCCTGTCCCAGCGCGGGATCACGGTCTCCACCGTCGGCCTGGTCCCGGCGATGCTGCGCTTCGCCGACGAGGGCTTCAAGTGCCGCCTCGCGGTCTCGCTGCACGCCCCCGACGACGAGCTGCGCGACACCCTGGTCCCCGTCAACACCCGGTGGAAGGTCCGCGAGGTCCTCGACGCCGCCTGGGAGTACGCGGAGAAGTCCGGCCGCCGAATCTCCATCGAGTACGCCCTGATCAGGGACATCAACGACCAGGCCTGGCGTGGCGACCTGCTGGGCAAGCTGCTCAAGGGCAAGCGGGTGCACGTCAACCTGATCCCGCTCAACCCGACGCCCGGCTCCAAGTGGACCGCGTCCCGTCCCGAGGACGAGAAGGCGTTCGTCGAGGCCATCGCCCGCCACGGCGTGCCCGTCACCGTCCGCGACACCCGCGGACAGGAGATCGACGGTGCCTGTGGACAGCTCGCGGCCGCCGAACGCTGACCTTGTACTCTGAGCTCGAACACATCTGCATATTCCGACAGGGGAGCGCCACAGCGCTGAGAGTGCGGCAACCGTAAGGCCGCAGACCCTCTGAACCTTGCCCAGGTCATTCTGGGTAGGAAGTTCGGTCGTAACTCGAGCTGTTGCGCCCTGCCCGCGTCCGGGTCCCCCGGACGCGGGCAGGGCCGCGTCTCTTCCTGGTCACACCCAGGAGGAAGTCCACGTGAACACCAAGAAGGCCGCCGCCGCCGCGCTCGTCGCGGCGCTCGGCGTCGCCACCCTCGGCGCCTGCGGCACCGACGACGCGCGCGGAGCCGCCGGCAAGAGCGACTCGCCCGCGCCGAAGACCGTCACCCTGGTCAGCCACGACTCCTTCAACGCCTCCAAGGAGGTGCTGGCGGAGTTCACCAAGCAGACCGGTTTCACGATCAAGGTCCTCAAGAGCGGCGACGCCGGCGAGGCCGTCAACAAGGAGATCCTCACCAAGGGCTCCCCCCAGGGCGACGTCTTCTTCGGCGTCGACAACACCCTGCTCTCCCGCGCCCTCGACAACGGCATCTTCACCCCGTACGAGGCGAAGGGCCTGGACCGGATCCCCGCCGCGCTCCGGCTCGACAAGGAGCACCGGGTCACCCCGATCGACTCCGGCGACATCTGCGTCAACTACGACAAGCAGTACTTCGCCGACAAGAAGCTCGCGCCCCCGCAGTCCTTCGACGACCTGGCCAAGCCGGCGTACAAGGACCTCCTGGTCGTCGAGAACCCCGAGCGCTCCTCCCCGGGCCTCGGCTTCCTGCTCGGCACCGCCGCGAAGTACGGCGACGCCGGCTGGCCGGACTACTGGAAGAAGCTCAAGGCCAACGGCGTGAAGACCGTCGACAGCTGGGAGCTCGCCTACAACCAGGAGTTCTCCGGCTCCGCCGGCGGCAAGAAGGCCAAGGGCGACCGTCCGCTCGTCGTCTCCTACGCATCGAGCCCGCCGGTCGAGGTGCTCTACGCCGAGCCCCAGCCGAAGGTGGCGCCGACCGGCGTCTCCACCGGCACCTGCTTCCGGCAGACCGAGTTCGCGGGCCTGCTGAACGGGGCGAAGAACCCCGAGGGCGGCAAGGCGCTGATCGACTTCCTGATCTCCAAGAAGTTCCAGGACGACATGCCGCTCCAGATGTTCGTCAACCCGGTCACCGACGACGCCGCGCTCCCCGAACTCTTCACCAAGCACGGTGTGGTCGTCGACAAGCCGGAGACCATGGCGCCCGAGAAGATCGCCGCCAACCGCGAGCAGTGGATCCGGCAGTGGACCTCGCTCGTCCTGAAGTAGCCGCCCCGGGCCGCACGGGGAACGCGGCGCGGCCGGCCCTCATGGTGCTGCCCGTCGCGTTCTTCGCCGTCTTCTTCGCCTGGCCCGTCGTCTCGATCGTCGAGCGCGGGCTCAGGCCGGACGGGCACTGGGAGCTCGGCCGCTTCACCGAGACGCTCGGCAGCCCCGAGATCCTCGACGTGCTGTGGTTCACGCTGTGGCAGGCGCTCGCCTCCACCGCGCTCACCCTGCTCGTCGCCCTGCCCGGCGCGTACGTCTTCGCCCGGTTCGACTTCCCGGGCAAGCGGGTGCTGCGCGCCGTCGTCACCGTGCCGTTCGTCCTGCCCACCGTCATGGTGGGCACGGCGTTCCTCGCCCTGGTCGGGCGTCGCGGGCTGCTCGACGAGCTGTGGGGCGTCCGGCTCGACACCACCGTGTGGGCCATCCTGATCGCCCACGTCTTCTTCAACTACGCCGTCGTCGTCCGCACCGTCGGCGGCCTCTGGTCCCAGCTCGACCCCCGCCAGGAGGAGGCCGCCCGGGTCCTCGGCGCCTCCCGATGGCGGGCCTGGCGGACGGTGACCCTGCCGGCCCTCGGCCCGTCCGTCGGCGCCGCCGCGCTCATGGTGTTCCTGTTCACCGCGAGCTCCTTCGGCATCGTGCAGATCCTCGGCGGCCCCGCGTACTCCACCCTGGAGACCGAGATCTACCGGCAGACCGCCGACCGGCTCCAGCTCTCCACCGCCGCCGTCCTCACGATCGTGCAGTTCGTCGCCGTCGGCGCGATCCTCGCCGTGCACGCCCGGATGGTCCGCCGCCGGGAGACCGCGCTGCGGCTGGTCCCGCCGGAGCGCACCGCCGCCCGCCCGCGCGGCGCCGGCCAGTGGCTGCTGCTCGCCGCCGTCCTGCTGTCGATCGGGCTGCTGATCCTGGCGCCGCTCGGCGTCCTCGTCGAACGCTCGCTGGCCACCCCGACCGGCTACGGCCTCGACTACTACCGGGCGCTGCAGTCCGTGGACGAGAACGGCACCTTCCTCGTGCCGATGACCGACACCATCGTCAACTCCCTGCAGTACGCGCTTGCCGCCACCGCCATCGCCGTCGTCATCGGCGGGCTCGCCGCCGCCGCGCTCACCAGGCGGGCCGGCCGTCTCGTCCGCGGCTTCGACGCGCTGCTCATGCTGCCGCTCGGGGTGTCCGCCGTGACGGTCGGCTTCGGCTTCCTCATCACCCTCGACGAGCCGCCGCTCGACCTTCGGGCCAGTTGGATCCTGGTGCCGCTCGCACAGGCCCTGGTCGGCGTCCCCTTCGTCGTACGGACCATGCTCCCCGTGCTCCGTGCGGTGGACGATCGGCTGCGGGAGGCCGCCGCCGTGCTCGGGGCCTCGCCGTGGCGGGCCTGGCGCGAGGTCGACCTGCCGCTCGTGCGGCGCGCGCTGCTCATCGCCGCCGGGTTCGCCTTCGCCGTCTCGCTCGGCGAGTTCGGTGCGACGGTCTTCATCGCCCGCCCCGACAACCCGACCCTGCCGGTGGCCGTGGCCCGGCTGCTCGGCCGGCCGGGCGAGCTCAACTACGGCCAGGCCATGGCCCTTTCGACGATCCTGATGGTGGTGTGCGCGGTGTCCCTGCTGCTCCTCGAACGGCTGCGCTCCGACCGGACCCCGGGGGAGTTCTGATGCTGACGCTCGACGGCGCGACCGTACGCTTCGGGGACCGCGCGGTGCTCGACGCGGTGGACCTGGAGGTCGCCGACCACGAGATCGTGTGCGTGCTCGGACCCAGCGGCAGCGGCAAGTCCACCCTGCTGCGGGCCGTCGCCGGACTCCAGCCGCTCTCCGCGGGCCGCGTGCTCCTCGGCGGCGCCGACCAGACCGGGGTGCCGGTGCACCGGCGCGGGGTCGGCCTCATGTTCCAGGACCACCAGCTGTTCCCGCAGCGCGACGTCGCCGGGAACGTGGCCTTCGGGCTGCGCATGCACGGCACCCCCAAGGCAGAACAGGGCGCCCGCGTCGAGGAGTTGCTCGACCTCGTCGGCCTCCCGGGCGCCGGGCGCCGGTCCGTCTCCTCGCTCTCCGGCGGCGAGCAGCAGCGCGTCGCCCTCGCCAGGGCGCTCGCCCCCCGGCCCCGGCTGCTCATGCTCGACGAGCCGCTGGGCCAGCTCGACCGGGGCTTGCGCGAACGGCTCGTGATCGAGCTCCGCGGCCTCTTCGGGCAGTTGGGCACCACCGTGCTCGCCGTCACCCACGACCAGGGCGAGGCCTTCGCGCTCGGCGACCGGGTCGTGGTGATGCGGGACGGGCGGATCGCCCAGTCCGGCACGCCCCTGGAGGTCTGGCGCCGGCCCGCCTCCGAGTTCGTGGCGCGCTTCCTCGGCTTCGACAACGTGGTCGCGGCCACGGTCACCGGGGCCGCCGCCGACACCGCCTGGGGCAAGATCCCCGTCCCGGACGGCTCCGCCCAGGGCGACCGGCGCCTCCTCGTCCGCCCCGGCGGCGTCCGTCTCGTCGCCCCCGGCGAGGGGCTGCCCTGCCGGGTCGAGTCCCGCACCTTCCGCGGCAACCACGTCGCCGTACGCCTCCGGCCCGTCGAGGGCCCGGCCCTGGAGGCGGAGTTCCCGCTGCGGGACGCGCCGGAGGAGGGCGGGGCGGTGGACGTGGCCTTCCGCGCGGAGGACGTCCTCGTCCTCGACGGCTGACGGTCCGCGGGGCGTCGAGGCGGGGCGCCGGTGGGGAGTGCTACGCCTCCGCCAGCCGGGCCAGTGCCGCCGGGGCCTCGTCGACCGAGTCGACCAGCGCGATCCGGGCCGCCATCGGGCGCCCCTGCGCGAGTGCGCCGAGCAGCGGCCAGGCCGGCAGGCGCTCGGTCCAGTGGGCGCGGTCCACCAGGACCATCGGGGTGGGTCCGCTCGGCGGGGCGTAGTAGTTCGGCGTCGCGTTGTCGAAGATCTCCTGCACCGTGCCGGCCGCGCCCGGCAGGAACACGATCCCGGCGTTCGAGCGGGCGAGCAGACCGTCCTCGCGGGTCGCGTTGGCGAAGTACTTGGCGATGCGGGCGGCGAACGGGTTCGGCGGCTCGTGGCCGTAGAACCAGGTGGGGATGCCGACCGAGTCGCCGCCGCGCGGCCACCGGGCCCGTACCTCGAAGGCGGCCCGCGCCCAGTCCGCGACCGAGGGCGTGAACGACGGCGCCTTGGCGAGCAGCTCCAGGGCCTCGTCGAGGACGGCGTCGGCGAGCGGGGCGGTGTACGCGCCCAGGTTCGCCGCCTCCATCGCGCCGGGTCCGCCGCCGGTCGCGACGGTCAGTCCCCCGCGCGCCAGCGACCGCCCGAGCCGGGCCGCCCCCGCGTACGCCTCCGTGCCCCGGCCCATCCGGTGTCCGCCCATCACGCCGACGACCCGGGCGCCCGTCAGGTGCTCGTCCAGCGCGTCCGAGATGGCGTCGTCGTGGAGGGAGCGCAGGATCGAGGAGAAGATGTCGCCGTCCTCCCTGGTCCGCTGGAACCAGGCGTACGCGCGGGCGTCCGGGGTCGCCTCGTACGGGTGCGTGGCGATGCCCTCGAACAGTTCCTCGGGGGAGTAGAGCCGTGCCCGGTACGGGTGGAACGGCAGGTCCGGCACCGGCGGGAACACCAGCGCGCCGTCCGCCCGCACCTTGGCGGCGGCCTCCGGCTGCATGGCGCAGCCCAGGAAGACGGCGTCGGCGGTGGAGGCGGCGAGCAGGGCGAAGGTGCGGTCGGTGAGGTCGACGGACTGGATCCGGTACGAGGTGAGGGAGCCGTGCGCGCCGAGCGCGGCGTCGAACTCGGCGAGGGAGTGGATCTCCCGTTGGTGCGGATGCGTCGGCATGGGGCCACGATAGGCGGCGGGCGCGGGCCGGTGCCCGGCCTCCGGCCGGGCCCGGGGGCCCCGCCCGCGCCGCTCGTGCGCCGGGGCCGGCAGCGGTGTGCGGGTGTTGCCGTGCCGCCCGCGCGCCGTCGGCGCAGGCGGTCAGCCTCTCAGGGGTACCGCCGCCAGTTCGCCCACCGTCCAGGTCAAGGGGACGAACACCGCCAGGAGGACGGCCGCTCGCATGAGGGCCGCGGTGCGCAGGACCGTCGGCGGGGCGCCGATGCGGAGGAGGGCCTCGGTGGTGAGCGTGCGGGACTGGCGGGCTTCCAAGGCCGCCGTCAGGAGGGTCGCCGTCGTGCAGGCGATGACCAGGGTGGCGCCCAGGCCGGTCAGGGGGCCGATGCCGCCGCCCAGGGCCAGCGCGGCGACGACGCCCGAGCCGACCGCGCACACCACGCCCAGGGGGCGCCCGATGCGGCGGGACTCGGAGATCAGGACGCGGCCCGCCAGGAGGCGGACCGCGCCGGGCCGGACCATCTGGAGGAGCCGGCCGCACCAGTGGGTGAGGCCCGGGCCCGCCATCGCCAGGCCCACCGCGGTGAGGATCCAGCCCGCGAGGACGCCGCCGCTGCCGGTCCGCCCCGCGTAGGTCTCCAGGGCGAGGCCGGTCGCGAGCAGGGCCACGCCCCAGGGGAGGCCCGAGGGCTGCGGGGTGGTCTCGGCGGCTTTGCGGGGGCGCAGGGCCAGGCCCGCGGCCGTCGCCGCGACCACCGGCAGGACCGCGAGCAGGGTGAGCGCCGCCGCCAGCGGGATCGGCTGGTCGGCGGCGAGCAGCTCGGCCGCCGCGCCGTCGAAGGGCAGGCCGGTGATGTCGCCGCGCAGGTGCAGGTAGAAGAGGAGGGCGACCATGGAGCCGAGGGTGCACGCGACCGCGGTGGACGCCGCCGCGACGGCGGTGAGCCGGGCGGGGCCGAGGCCGACCGCGGAGAGGCCCGGCCGGGGCCGGGTGCTGGGGTCGGTCCTGGCCACCGCCACCGCGAACTGCACCGTCGCGGCGAGCGGCAGCGTGCACCACAGCAGGCGCAGCAGGGAGGCCGAGGAGCGGTCCGGGTGGCCTACCGCGTAGCCCAGGGTGCACAGCAGCAGGAAGCCGACGCCCGCCGCGGCGGCGGCGACGAGCAGGCGGCGGAGCTGGACCAGGGGGTGGGAGCCGCGGACTAGACGGAGAGCGAGCACGCGGTGACGCCCTCCGCCCCGGTGGCCGGCGGTACGGAGCCGACGCGCCGTCCGTCGAGGAGCGCGACCGTGCGGTCGGCGAGGGCGGCGACCTCGGGGTCGTGGGTCGCGAGCAGCACGGTGATCCCGTGCGAGCGGGCCGCGGCGGCGAGGGTGCGCAGCACCTGGGTGCCGTCGGCCCGGTGCAGGGTGGCGGTCGGCTCGTCGGCGAAGAGCACCGAGGGGGTGGTGACGAGGGCGCGGGCGATGGCGATCCGCTGGCGCTGGGACTGGGTGAGGGCGTTCGGGCGTCTGCGGGCGGCTGCGCCGGCGTCGAGGCGGTCGAGCCATTCCAGGGCGCAGGTCTTGGCGGCCCGGTGGGAGATGCCGCGCAGCAGCAGGGGCAGGGCGGCGTTTTCCCAGCCGGAGAGTTCGGGGACGAGCCCGGGCTCGGGGTCGATCCAGCCGAAGCGCTCGCGCCGCAGCCGTTCGCGCTGGGCGGTGGCGAGGGTGTGCACGGGGGCGCTGTTGAACCAGACCTCGCCCTGCCGGGCGACGGTCTGGCCGGAGAGGCAGCGCATCAGGGTGGTCTTGCCGCTGCCGCGCGGTCCGACGAGGGCGAGGATCTCGCCTTCGCGTACGCCGAGGGAGACGCCGGTCAGGACGTCCGTGCCGCCCAGGGTGCAGTGCAGGGAACGCGCCCAGAGCACGTCGTTGTCCGGTGGGGCCATCGCGTACACCTCGATGTCGAAGCCAAACAGAGTCCGTTCCCCCGTCCGGGGGAACGAGGGGACGGGCCTGTCGGTCACTGGGGTCCCCGGAGGGCCCTGGTGGACGGGCGGCGGCGTCACTCGGCACCGTAAGGATTCAGATCGGTTTGTACGGACAGCACGCGGCCCGGGCCGCCGCCATCCACTCGGATGGCCGCATGCCCGGGCCGGGGTCACGCCGTGAGGGCGGCGTGGCGCACGTCGAGATCTACAGCTTCGACCAGGCCTCGGTGAGGGTGGCCCGGAGGATCTGCTCGATCTCGTCGAACGTGGTCTGGTCCGCGATCAGCGGCGGAGCCAGCTGGATGACCGGGTCGCCACGGTCGTCGGCACGGCAGTACAGGCCGTTGTCGTAGAGCGCCTTCGAGAGGAAGCCGTAGAGCACGCGCTCCACTTCCTCGTCGTTGAAGGACTCCTTGGTGGCCTTGTCCTTGACGAGCTCGATGCCGTAGAAGAAGCCGTTGCCGCGGACGTCGCCGACGATCGGCAGGTCGTGCAGCTTCTGCAGCGTCGAGAAGAAGTTGCCCTCCTGGTCCAGCACGTGCTGGTTCAGGCCCTCCTTGTCGAAGATGTCGAGGTTCGCCAGGGCCACGGCGGAGGACACCGGGTGACCACCGAAGGTGTAGCCGTGCAGGAAGGTGTTGTCGCCCTTGTAGAACGGCTCCGCGATGCGGTCCGAGACGATGCAGGCGCCGATCGGGGAGTAGCCCGAGGTCATGCCCTTGGCGCAGGTGATCATGTCGGGCACGTAGCCGAACTTGTCACAGGCGAACATCGTGCCGAGGCGGCCGAAGGCGCAGATCGTCTCGTCGGAGACGAGCAGCACGTCGTACTGGTCGCAGATCTCGCGGACGCGCTGGAAGTACCCGGGCGGCGGCGGGAAGCAGCCACCGGCGTTCTGCACCGGCTCCAGGAAGACGGCCGCGACGGTGTCGGGGCCCTCGAAGAGGATCTGCTGCTCGATCTGGTCGGCGGCCCAGCGGCCGAAGGCCTCGGGGTCGTCGCCGTGGATCGGGGCGCGGTAGATGTTGGTGTTCGGCACCTTGTGCGCGCCGGGGACCAGCGGCTCGAAGGGGGCCTTCAGGGCCGGCAGACCGGTGATGGACAGGGCGCCCTGCGGGGTGCCGTGGTAGGCGACCGCACGCGAGATGACCTTGTACTTGGTGTGCTTGCCCTGCAGCTTGAAGTACTGCTTGGCGAGCTTCCACGCGGTCTCGACGGCCTCGCCGCCACCGGTGGTGAAGAAGACCTTGTTCAGGTCGCCGGGGGCGTAGTCCGCCAGACGCTCGGCGAGCTCGACGGCCTTGGGGTGCGCGTACGACCACACGGGGAAGAACGCGAGCTCCTGGGCCTGCTTGTACGCGACCTCGGCCAGCTCCTTGCGGCCGTGACCGGCGTTGACCACGAACAGGCCGGCGAGGCCGTCGAGGTAGCGCTTGCCCTTGTCGTCGAAGATGTAGGTGCCCTCACCGCGGACGATGGTGGGGACGGGGTTGTTCTCGTACGACGACATGCGGGTGAAGTGCATCCACAGGTGGTCGTAGGCGGTCTTGGACAGGTCCTGGCTCACGGCTATCGGGTTCCCCACATATAGGTCTGCTTCTTGAGCTTCAGGTAGACGAAGCTCTCGGTGGAGCGCACCCCGGGGAGGGTGCGGATGCGCTTGTTGATCACATCCAGAAGGTGGTCGTCGTCCTCGCAGACGACCTCCACCATGAGGTCGAAGGAGCCCGCGGTCATCACCACGTACTCGCATTCGGCCATGGCGGTCAGCGCCTCCGCGACCGGATCCAGGTCACCCTCGACGTTGATGCCGACCATCGCCTGCCGCCTGAAGCCCACGGTGAGCGGGTCGGTGACGGCGACGATCTGCATGACGCCCTGGTCGAGCAGCTTCTGGACGCGCTGTCGTACGGCGGCTTCGGAGAGGCCGACGGCCTTTCCGATGGCTGCGTAGGGACGGCGACCGTCCTCCTGGAGCTGCTCGATGATCGCCAGGGAGACGGCATCGATCGTCGGGGACGAACCGGTTCCGGTTCTGGAGTCTGTGCTTCGACTGGCCACGACCTCACTGTGCACCGAACCTCGTCGGTCTTGCAACCCCAAAGTGATGAAATCCGTTGTTCGAGGTCGATGATCTAACGGAATCCGAAGTTGGCGAGGCTCGGGCCTGTTGAAAGCGTCAGCCGACCGACTAGGCTCTGAGGTGTTCCGCCCACGCGGGACGCCGCACGACGGAGTGCGGAGACAGAACGTGACAGGAGGGGTGGCAAGTGACCACCGAGCTGCGCCGGCTTCGCAACTACATCAACGGGGAGTTCCGCGACGCGGCCGACGGCCGCACCATCGACGTGATCAACCCCGCCACGGGTGAGGTGTACGCCACCTCCCCGCTTTCCGGCCAGGCCGACGTCGACGCCGCCATGGAGGCCGCCGCGGCCGCCTTCCCCGCCTGGCGCGACACGACGCCGTCCGAGCGCCAGAAGGTCCTGCTGAAGATCGCGGACGCCTTCGAGGAGCGCGCCGAGGACCTCATCGCCGCCGAGGTCGAGAACACCGGCAAGCCCACCGCCCTCACCGCGAGCGAGGAGGTCCCCCCGATGGTGGACCAGATCCGCTTCTTCGCCGGTGCCGCCCGCATGCTCGAGGGCCGCTCGGCCGGTGAGTACATGGAGGGCATGACCTCGATCGTCCGCCGCGAGCCGGTCGGCGTCTGCGCCCAGGTCGCGCCGTGGAACTACCCGATGATGATGGCCGTGTGGAAGTTCGCCCCGGCCCTCGCCGCGGGCAACACGGTCGTCCTCAAGCCCTCGGACACCACCCCCGCGTCGACCGTCCTGATCGCCGAGATCATCGGCCAGATCGTCCCCAAGGGCGTCTTCAACGTCATCTGCGGCGACCGCGAGACCGGCAAGGCCATGGTCGAGCACCCGACCCCGGCGATGGCCTCCATCACCGGCTCGGTCCGCGCCGGCATGCAGGTCGCCGAGTCGGCGGCCAAGGACGTCAAGCGCGTCCACCTGGAGCTGGGCGGCAAGGCCCCGGTCGTGGTCTTCGAGGACACCGACATCGAGGCGGCCGTCGGCGACATCTCCGTCGCGGGCTTCTTCAACGCCGGCCAGGACTGTACGGCCGCCACCCGCGTCCTGGTCCACGAGTCGATCCACGACGAGTTCGTCGCCGCCCTCGCCAAGGCCGCGAGCGAGACCAAGACCGGCCAGCCGGACGACGAGGACGTGCTCTACGGCCCGCTGAACAACGCCAACCAGCTGAAGCAGGTCAGCGGCTTCATCGACCGCCTGCCGGCGCACGCCAAGGTCGAGGCGGGCGGCCACCGGGTCGGCGACAAGGGCTACTTCTACGCCCCGACCGTCGTCTCCGGCCTCAAGCAGGACGACGAGATCATCCAGAACGAGGTCTTCGGCCCGGTCATCACGGTCCAGTCCTTCACGGACGAGGCCCAGGCGCTCGAGTTCGCCAACGGCGTCGAGTTCGCCCTGGCCTCCTCGGTCTGGACGAAGGACCACGCCCGCGCGATGCGCATGTCCAAGGCCCTCGACTTCGGCTGCGTGTGGATCAACACCCACATCCCGCTGGTCGCCGAGATGCCCCACGGCGGCTTCAAGAAGTCCGGCTACGGCAAGGACCTGTCGGCCTACGGCTTCGACGACTACACGCGCATCAAGCACGTGATGACGTCCCTGGGCTGATCCCCCTCGCCCCCCGCGGCCCCGGCACCTTGATCGACAAGGTGTCGGGGCCGCGCCGTCCCGGTCGACGGAGCGTCCATTGCCGCTGTTCGTGGGCGCCGACGATGCTGGGCGGGTGACAGCGACAGCGAGAGTCCCCGTGAGCCAGAACCCGTCCCGCCGCGCCCTGCTGCGGGGGATCGGCGGTGCCGGCGCCGCCGCGCTCCTCGCCGGCTGCGGGGTGCCCGCCGCCTATGTCGACCCGGAGGACCGGGCCGGGCGCGACCTGTCCGCGCGGGACCGGTTGCTGCACTTCGCGAACTGGCCGCTCTACATCGACACCGACGACGAGGACGCCAGGAAGCGGCCGACCCTGGACGCCTTCGCGAAGCGGACCGGGATCTCCGTGCGCTACACGGAGGAGATCAACGACAACGACGAGTTCTTCGGCAAGATCGGCCCGGCCCTGATGAACCACCAGGAGACCGGCCGGGACCTCGTCGTGATCAGCGACTGGATGGCCGCCCGCTACGTACGGCTCGGCTGGGTCCAGGAGATGGACCGGGCCCGGCAGCCCAACGTCGCCAGGCACCTCGACCCGCTGCTGCGCAGCCCCGCCTTCGACGAGGGGCGGCTGCACTCGGTGCCCTGGCAGTCCGGGATCACCGGCATCGCGTACAACCGCAGGAAGCTCGGGCGGGAGATCCGGTCGACCCAGGAGCTGTGGGCCGACGACCTGCGCGGCAAGGTCACCCTGCTCTCCGGGCTCGACGAGTCCTTCGCGCTGCTCATGCAGGGCCGGGGCGTCGACGTCACCCGCTGGACCGCGGACGACTTCCACGGACTGTGCGAGCAGATGGAGGGCCTGGTCCGGCGCAAGCACATCCGGCGCTTCACCGGCAACGACTACATCAAGGACCTGTCCACCGGCGACGTGCTCGCCTGCCAGGCGTACTCCGGCGACGTCATCCAGCTCCAGGCCGACAACCCGGACATCGCGTTCGTGGTGCCCGAGGAGGGCGCCGAGCTGTGGGCCGAGTCCCTGATGATCCCCAATCTGGCGCGGCACAAGACCAACGCCGAGCGGCTCGTCGACTACTACTACGAGCCCGAGGTCGCCGCCGAGCTGGCCGCCTGGGTCAACTACGTCTGCCCGGTCCCCGCGGCCCGCGACGTCCTCGCCGACTCGGGCGACGAGGAGCGCGCGGCGCTCGCCGAGGACCCGCTGATCTTCCCGGACGACGCGATGCGGGCGCGGCTGGCCATCGCCCGGGACATCTCCGCGGAGGAGCGCGCCGAGTTCGCCAAGCGGTGGAACTCCATCGTCGGGCTGTGAGTTCTCGGGGCATGACGGACCGGATCACGAGAGACGCACCCCTGGACGCCCTCGCCACGTACGGCCTGTTCGCCGCCTGGGCGCTGCACGACGCCGAGGAGGTGGCCTGCGGGCCGCGCTGGATGCGGGAGAACCTGCCCCGGCTGCGGGAGCGCTTCCCGGCGGTGCCGGAGGCGGTGTGGAAGGCGGCCGGATCGGTGGACGACCGCGAGTTCCGGGCAGCGGTGGCGGTGATGGCCGCGATCGTCGGCGCGGCCGCCGCCGCGGGCGGCCGGTCGGGCGGCCGGTCGGCCTTCTACCAGGGCGCCTTGAACGGCTTCGGGCTGCACGGGCTGGTGCATCTCGCCCAGGCGGCGGCCGTGCGCGGGGTGACCCCCGGCTCGGTGACCTCGCCGCTCGTGGTCGTTCCCTTCACCCTGTGGGCCCGCGGCCGGCTGCGGCGGGCGGGAGTGCTGCGGCCCACCCGGGCCAGGGACGTGGTGGCCGGGACCGCGATCGCGGCGGGGGCGACCGTCGTCGCGCACGCGGTCGGGCGCAAGCTGGCCCCCCATTTTTGAACGTGTTCATGAGGGGCGTACGCTGCCCCCATGAGCGACACGAACGGGCCCAGAGCCCTCTCCACGCGCATCCGCATCTGGCTTGTCGTCTTCATCGTCTGTCTGGTGCTGAGCGGAGCCACCGCGTTCCCGCTCGTCACCGAACTGCGCCTGGCCGACGGCGCCCTCGACTCCTGGGCGGCGCCCCTCGCCGACGCCTTCCCCGGCCTCGCCGAGTGGATCGCCCGCGTCCGCACCGGCCTCGAAGGAGCCGACGCCGACGCCCCCTACCTGCTCTACGGCACCGACTGGCTGGCCTTCGCCCACCTCGTCATCGCCGTCGCCTTCTACGGCCCCTACCGCGACCCGGTCCGCAACATCTGGGTGGTCGAGTTCGGCATGATCGCCTGTGTCGGGATCATCCCGCTCGCCCTGGTCTGCGGCCCGATCCGCGGCATCCCCTTCTGGTGGTCGGTCATCGACATGTCCTTCGGGGTCCTCGGCATCGTCCCGCTGCTCGTCGTCCGCCGGATGATCAAGCGCCTGGAAGCCCTGGAAGCCGCACCGGCCCTCAGGCCGACGGCATCCCGTACGTCGCCAGCATGAGGTTCAGCGCCACCTTGTTCATCTCCTGGCCCTTGGCGTCGGTGGAGTTGACGCTGTAGACCAGGGTCCGCTCGCCGTGGCGGGTCGAGGCGATGGCCGCGTTGTAGCCCCAGCGGCCGCCCGTCTTGCCCCACACCTCCCGCCCGCCGAGCTTCTTCATCGACAGACCGACGGAGTACGCGGCCGGGTCCCCGGTCCCGAGGTCCGCCACCTGCGGCAGCGTGAACATCTCCTCCAGGAGCGGCCCGCGCACCACCCGGCCCGCGAACAGGGCGTCGGTGAAGCGCTCCAGGTCCGCGGTGGTGGAGATCAGGTCCCCGGCCGCGAAGCCGTCCGTGGCGCCCCAGACGGACACGTCCCGCAGCCCGGTCGTGCCGTCGTCCAGCCGCATGGTCTGGTAGCCGTGGTTGTGGCGCCCCTCGATGCGCGGGTTCGCGCCGGGGAAGAAGGTGTCGCGCAGACCGAGCGGGCGCAGCACGCGCGTGCCCACCTGGTGCGCGTACGAGTCGCCCGTGACGCGCTCGATGATCAGACCGGCGATCGTGTAGCCGATGTTCAGATAGTGCTGCTTCTCACCCGGGGCGAACTCGCGCGGCCGCGCGGTCGCCGAGCGGACCATGTCCCGAGGGTCGTGCGCCACGAAGCGGTTCGCGCACCACTCCTCGACCGTCTCGCCGGGCATCTCGGCCGCCGGGATCCCGTGCGTGTGGTTCAGCAACTGGCGCACCGTGACACCGGCGTACGCGGCGGGGATCAGCTCCGGCAGATACGAACGGGCCGAGCGGTCCAGGTCGATCCGGCCCTCGCCCGCCAGCTGCAGCGCGACCGCGGCCGTGAACACCTTGGTCACCGAGCCGGCCCGGAAGCGGCCCCCCGGATCGGCCGGCCGGTTCGTCCGCAGGTCGTGCACGCCCGCGCCGCCCTGCCAGGCGCCCTCCGTGCCGCCGACCCTCACCAGCGCCGCCGTCGCGTCCTTCGAGGGCAGCCCGGCGATCACCGCGCTCAGGTCCGGGCTCCGCTGCGCACCCGGCTCGGCGGCCGCCGCCGGCACCGGGGCGGCGGCGCTCGACAGGACCGAGGGGCCCGCCGCGACACCCAGGACGAGGGCGGCGGCGAGCAGGGTGCGGGTCGTGCGCTTCATGGTCAACTCCGTGGGTGTGAGCCGTCGTTCGGGATGGCTCCATCCTGCTGACCAGGCGCGTTCCCCGGATCGCCCGCACCGGCGGTTCGCGCGGCCGGCTTTCCTCACCCGGCCGGGGGAGTCACCCCCGGAAAGCTCCCCCGCCCGGGGGAGGCCCGGCCGCCACGAGCCCCGTCTCGTACGCGCAGATCACCGCCTGGATCCGGTCCCGCAGCCCCAGCTTCGCCAGCACATTGCCCACGTGCGTCTTCACCGTGTGGTCGCTCACCACCAGCTCCGCCGCGATCTCCGCGTTGGACAGCCCCCGCGCGAGCAGCAGCAGCGTCTCCCGCTCCCGCCCCGTCAGCACGTCGAGGCGCGCGTCGGCGGGCGTCCCGGCCCGGCGCGGACCCGCCGCCGTGTACTGCTCCACCAGGCGCCGGGCCACCGAGGGGGCGAGCAGCGCCTCGCCCGCCGCCACCACCCGGACCGCGTGCACCAGGTCGTCCCGGCGCACGTCCTTCAGGAGGAAGCCGCTCGCGCCCGCGTGCAGCGCCTCGTACACGTACTCGTCCGAGTCGAAGGTCGTCAGGATCACCGTCCGGCACTCCGACTCCGCGCTGATCAGCCGGCACGCCTCGATCCCGTCCATCCGGGGCATCCGGATGTCGAGCAGCGCCACATCGGGCCGCAGCCGCCGCACCGCCTCCACCGCCGCGGCGCCGTCCCCGACCTCCGCGACCACCTCGATGTCCTCCTGCACGTCCAGGATCAGCGAGAAGCCGCTGCGCACCAGCTCCTGGTCGTCCGCCACCACCACGCGCAGCGTCATCCGCGCACCTCCAGCGGGAGCACCGCCCGCAGCTCGAAACCACGCCCGTCCGGGCCCGGCCCGGCCGAGGCCCTGCCGCCGTGGGCGGCGGCCCGCTCGCGGACCCCGACCAGGCCGTGCCCCCCGGAACCACCGGGCCGCGGGCCGCGCCCGTCGTCCGTCACCCGGACCTCCACCTCGTCGCCGCGGTAGCCGAGCCGCACCGACACCGAGCCGGCCTCCGCGTGCTTGACCACGTTGGTGAGCGCCTCCTGAACGATCCGGAAGACCGTCGCCCCGGTCGCCGCGGGCAGCGGCCGCACGGTGCCCTCCGTCGCGTACCGCACCTCGATGCCGCCGCCCCGCACCCGCTCGACGAGCTCCGGCAGCCGGTCGACGCCCGGCTGCGGGTCCCGCGGCGCGGCGGAACCGCCCTCGTCGCGCAGCACGCCCAGCATCCCGCGCAGCTGGGCCATCGCGTCGCGCCCGGTCTCCGAGATCGCCTCGAACGCGGCCTCGGCCCGCTCGGGCGCCCTGCGCACCGCCAGCGGTCCCGCCTCGGCCTGCACGATCATCAGGCTCACCGCGTGCGACAGGATGTCGTGCATCTCCCGGGCGATCCGGGACCGTTCCCGGGCGGCGGCCTGCTCGGCCTCGACCCGGTGGGCCCGCTGCCGGGCGTCCGTCAGCCGCCCGAAGACACAGGCGGCGCCGAACACGAAGAGCGAGAAGGTCAGTTCACGCGCCGACTGGGTGTTGAGCCACACCGACACCGGCACCGCGACGAGCAGCAGCAGCGCCGTCACCAGCCGCTTCCACGGCGGCGAGAGCACGGCGACCGTGTAGACGCTGACCAGCCCCGGGTACGGCAGCGGCTGCCCGGGGCCTTCGAGCGCCAGCTTGTACAGGGCGCCGGCCGCCAGCAGCGCGAACAGCACCGTCATCGGCGCCCGCCGCCGCCACACCAGCGGCAGCACGGTGAGCGTCGTCAGCCCGTACGCCGGCCAGGTCGCCGGCTCCAGTTCGGGCGGGCGCGGCACCACGAACGGCATCGTCATCGCCGCCTGCACCAGCAGCGCCAGACCGATGTCCACCGCCCACGGATGGGCGGCGGCCCAGTCCCGCAGCCCCTGGACCTCCCGAACCCCGCGCAGCGCGCGCAACCCCCGTGTCCCCCCTGCCCCCATTACGGCTTGCGGCCCACCGCTCCGTACTGCGCGACCGCCGCCGCCCCCGGCGCACGCCACTGCGCGCAGGACACGATCCCCGGCTCGAGCAGTTCGAGACCGTCCAGGAAGGAGGCGAACTCCGCCCGGCCGCGCGCGGTGATCGGCGGGGTGGCGTTGGCGTTCCAGAACTCCATCGCCGCGATGTTCCCCTCGCCGCCCACCTCCGCGTCGAAGGTCGGATGGGTCAGCACGAGATGACTGCCGGACGGCAGCGGCGCCATCAGCGTGCGCACGATCGACCGGGCCTCGTCGGTGTCCAGGACGAAGTTGAGGATGCCCAGCATCAGCACCGCGACCGGCCGCGAGAAGTCCAGCGTCCCGGCGGCCGCCGCCAGGATCCGCTCCGGGTCGTGGGCGTCCGCGTCCACGTACTCGGTCAGGCCCTCGGGCGAGCTGGTCAGCAGCGCCCGCGCGTGCGTCAGGACGATCGGGTCGTTGTCGACGTAGACCACCCGGGACTCCGGCGCCACCCGCTGCGCGACCTCGTGGGTGTTGTCGGCCGTCGGCAGCCCCGTACCGACGTCGAGGAACTGGCGCGTCCCCGCCTCCGCCGCGAGCAGGGTCACCGCCCGCCCGAGGAACGCCCGGTCCGCCCGGGCCACCGCGCCGATGCTCGGATGGAAGGACGTGACCTGGTCGCCGACCGCCCGGTCCACCGGATAGTTGTCCTTGCCGCCGAGCCAGTAGTTCCACACACGGGCGTTGTGCGCGATGTCGGTGCGGATCCTGTCGTTCATGCACGGGCCTTTCGCAGTACGGCGGCGAGGGTGTCGACCCGGTTGGTGGTGATCGAATCCACCCCGTTGCGGATCAGCTTACGCATGGTCCAGGCGGTGTCCGCGGTCCAGGTGGAGACCAGCAGGCCGTCCTTGTGCACCCGCGCCACCAGCTCCCGACTCGCCAGGCCGAAGCGGTAGTTGAGCCACCGCGGGCGCACCGCTTCGAGCAGCGCCCGACGCGGCGGGACCAGCGTGTTCCAGGTCAGGGCGATCTCCGCGGCCGGGTCGGCGGCGCGCACCTGGAGCATGGCGACGGCCCCGGCGCAGTAGTACACGCGCTCGCCCGCCCCGCACTCGCGGACCGTGCCGACGACCGTGCGCACCGAGCGCTCGTCGCCCCCCGGCAGATCGAGCATCAGCCGGTGCGCCCCGGCGGCGATCAGCGCCTCGCGCAGCGTCGGCACCCGGCCCTGGGTGAGCTCCTCGAGGTTGCCGACCGTCAGCGAGGACAGCGGGCGCTCGACCTTCCAGAGCCGCTTGAGGGTGTCGTCGTGGAGCAGGACGGGCACGCCGTCCTTGGTGAGCCGCACGTCGACCTCCACGGCGTCCGCGCCCCGGTCGATCGCCGAGACGATCGACGGGACGGTGTTCTCGCGGACGCGGTAGGGGTCGCCGCGGTGGCCTACGACAGTGACGGGGTCCATGACCCCATTCTCCCGGCGCTCAGCGCGCCAGCCACTGCTCCGTGTACGTGTCGATCTCCTGGACGATCCGGGCCTTGCCGGCCTCGTCCAGGAACGAGGCCTCGACCGCGTTCTTGGCGAGGGCCGCGACACCGCGCTCGTCCAGGCCCAGCAGGCGGGCGGCGACGGCGTACTCGTTGTTGAGGTCGGTGCCGAACATCGGCGGGTCGTCGCTGTTGATCGTGACGAGCACGCCGGCGTCCACCATCTGCCGGATGGGGTGGTCCTCCAGACGCTCCACGGCACGGGTGGCGATGTTGGACGTCGGGCAGACCTCCAGGGCGATCCGGTGCTCGGCCAGGTGCTTCAGGAGCTCCGGGTCCTGCACCGAGCTGGTGCCGTGGCCGATGCGCTCGGCGCCCAGCTCGGTCAGGGCGTCCCAGACCGTCTGGGGCCCGGTGGTCTCGCCGGCGTGCGGCACCGAGTGCAGCCCGGCCGCGCGGGCCCGGTCGAAGTACGGCTTGAACTGCGGGCGCGGCACACCGATCTCCGGGCCGCCGAGGCCGAAGGCGACCAGGCCCTCGGGCCGCAGCTCGACGGCGAGCCGCGCGGTCTCCTCGGCCGCCTCGAGGCCGGCCTCGCCGGGGATGTCGAAGCACCAGCGCAGGATCACGCCGAGCTCGTTCTCGGCGGCCTTGCGGGCGTCCTCGATGGCCGCCATGAAGGCGTGCTCGTCGATGCCGCGGCGGGTGGAGCTGTACGGGGTGATGGTCAGCTCGGCGTAGCGGATGTTCTGCCGGGCCATGTCCCGGGCGACCTCGTAGGTCAGCAGCCGGACGTCCTCGGGCGTGCGCACCAGGTCCACCACCGACAGGTACACGTCGATGAAGTGCGCGAAGTCGGTGAAGACGAAGTAGTCGCTCAGGGCCTCCGGGTCGGTCGGGACCTTGGAGTCCGGGTGGCGGGCCGCCAGCTCGGCGACGATCCGCGGCGAGGCAGAGCCGACGTGGTGGACGTGCAGCTCGGCCTTGGGGAGCCCGGCGATGAAGGAATGCAGGTCGGTCATCGGGTCATGGTAGGCCGGGCCCCTTCCCCCGAAGGGCGAGGTCGTAGCATGGCGTGACCACGATGGGGGAGGCCCAATGTCCGAGAACAGCGACCAGCCGGTGGACCCGTGGGCTCCGCCCAACCAGGACGGCGTCGAGCTGAGCAAGCCGGCGACCCCGGCGACCCCGGCGACGCCGCCGGTCCACGACCAGAACACCGTGATCTCGATGCCGGGCAACGAGGTCCCGCCGCCGCCGGTCGCCCCGGGCGGCGCGTTCGGCTACCCGACGGCTCCGCCGGCCCCGGCGCCGGCCGCGCCGTCCTACGGCTACCCGCCGGCCTCGCCGTACCCGAGCTACGGCGCGGGGTACGGGCAGCCGGGCTGGCAGCAGTCCCCGTCCAACGGGATGGGCGTCACCTCGATGGTGCTCGGCATCATCGCGGTCGCCGGCTTCTGCATGTACGGCCTGGGGATCGTCCTGGGCATCCTGGCGCTGGTCTTCGGCATCATCGGCCTGAAGAAGGCGAACCGGGGCGAGGCGACCAACCGGGGCATGGCCATCGCCGGTGTGGTGCTCGGCTCGATCGGCACCCTGGTGAGCGCGGTGTTCCTCGCGTTCATCATCTGGGCCATCGTCGAGGGCGAGTCCCAGAGCGACTCGGACGAGGACCCGTTCGCGACCTCGCTCGTCGTGGACACCGCGGCCCGCTAGGACCGCCGGAGCCCGGTCGGAGCCGCGGCCCCGGCCGGGCCCCCGTCAGCGCAGCCGCTCCCGCGCCTCCATCAGCGCGAAGCCCAGCAGATTGAGCCCGCGCCAGCGCCGCGGGTCCCGGGCCCGCGGGTCGTCCGCGGCCAGGCCGATGCCCCAGACGCGGTCCAGCGGGCTCGCCTCCACCAGGACGCGCGAGCCCGTTCCGACCAGGAACGCCCTGAGCGCCTCGTCGGCGCCGAACTTGTGGACGCTGCCGGCCGTGACGATGCCGAACCGCTCGCGCTCCCAGACCGTCTCGTCGAAGCCGCGGACCAGGCGTCCGGCGTTCTTCGCCTGCGCGGGCGTGGGCGCCGCCAGCGCCGCGGCCTCGGCCTCCGGGTCCCCGAACAGCCTCGCCTTCGCGGCCATCATCCAGTGCTCCGCCGTCGCGTAGCGCACGCCGTCCACCACGAAGGGCGACGGCCACCACTGGCTCAGGCAGCTCGCCGACAGCTCGCCGTCCGGCCGCGGGCGGTGGCCCCAGAAGTGCAGCCACTTGACCCTCCCACCTCGTCTGACCTGGTCGATCAGCCCCTCAAGATCCTTCATGCACGCCACCTTCCCACCCGCCACGGACACTCCGTACGGCAATTTCCGGCCGCTCTCGACACATGGTCGACCGATTCCGTCGCGTAACCAAAAGGCAACAACGGAATCACTTGTTGCACCCGATCTCCTCTGTCAGGATCGGCACTCAATTCGAGCGGGAACAACGGAGAGCGTCATGGGCAACCGCTTCCAGGTGTCGGACCGTTTCGCGGACGGCGCGCAGTACATCGGGGGGCGGCTCCGCCCCGGGACCTCGGGTGAGGAGCACAGCGTCATCGACCCGGCGACGGGCGAGAGCGTCTACACCTACACGCTGGCCTCCACGGCCGACGTCGACGAGGCCGTCGCCGCCGCGAAGGCGGCCTTCCCCGGCTGGGCCGGTGCCACCCCGGGCGAGCGCGCCGAGGCCCTGCACCGCTTCGCCGGCATCCTGGCCGAGCGGGCGGCGGACATCGCCGCCGTCGAGTCGCTCCAGTGCGGCAAGCCCATCAAGCTGACCACCGAGTTCGACGTCCCCGGCACGGTCGACAACACGGCCTTCTTCGCCGGCGCGGCCCGTCACCTCCAGGGCCAGTCGGCCGCCGAGTACGACGGCGACCACACCTCCTACGTACGGCGCGAGCCCATCGGCGTGGTCGGTTCCATCGCCCCCTGGAACTACCCGCTCCAGATGGCGGCCTGGAAGATCCTCCCGGCGATCGCGGCGGGCAACACCATCGTCCTCAAGCCGGCCGAGCTCACCCCGCTGACCTCGCTGATGTTCGCGCAGGCGGCCACCGAGGCCGGGATCCCCGACGGAGTCGTCAACGTCGTCACCGGCGCCGGCCGCACCGTGGGCGAGCACCTGGTCGGCCACCCCGACGTGGTGATGACCTCCTTCACCGGCTCCACCCCGGTCGGCAAGCGCGTCGCCGAGATCGCCACCGCCACCGTCAAGCGGCTCCACCTGGAGCTGGGCGGCAAGGCCCCCTTCGTCGTCTTCGACGACGCCGACCTGGAGGCCGCCGCCCACGGCGCCGTCGCCGCCTCGCTCATCAACAGCGGGCAGGACTGCACCGCGGCCACCCGCGCCTATGTGCAGCGGCCGCTGTTCGACGCCTTCGTCGCCCGAGTCGCCGAGCTCATGGAGACGGTGCGGCTCGGCGACCCGTTCGACCCCTCGACCGACCTCGGGCCGCTCATCAGCCACGCCCAGCGCGACCGGGTGGCCGGCTTCGTCGAGCGCGCCCGCGGCTACGCCACCGTCGTCACCGGCGGCGAAGCCCCCGGGGGCGACCTGAAGGACGGGGCGTACTATCGCCCCACCCTGATCACCGGCGCGGCACAGGACAGCGAGGTCGTGCAGTCGGAGATCTTCGGCCCGGTCCTGGTGGCCCTGCCCTTCGACAGCGACGACGAGGGCATCCGGCTCGCCAACGACACCCCGTACGGCCTCGCGGCCTCCGCCTGGAGCCGCGACGTCTACCGGGCCAACCGGGCCACCCGCGAGATCAAGGCGGGCTGTGTGTGGGTCAACGACCACATCCCGATCATCAGCGAGATGCCCCACGGCGGCTACAAGGCCTCCGGCTTCGGAAAGGACATGTCGGCGTACTCCTTCGAGGAGTACACGCAGGTCAAGCACGTGATGTACGACAACACCGCGGTGGCGGCCAAGGACTGGCACCGCACGATCTTCGGGGACCGATAGCAGTCAGCCGCCGGACCAGCGGCCAACCCATCCCGAAAGGGCACAGCGCATGGAGCAGTACCAGCCCGACAGCCTCTCCGCGGCGCAGATCGCTGCGATGCGGCGCAGCCTCACGAGCGGCCGGGGCGCGCTCACCCGCCGCTCCGTGCTGCGCGCCGGAGGCGTGGGCGCACTCACCGTCGGCGGTCTCGCGGGCCTGACCGCCTGCGGCATCCCGCCGGCCAAGCGGGAGGGCCAGGGGCCGGCGTCCATCGACGTCTCGGCCAAGGAGAAGACGCTGAGCTTCTCCAACTGGACCGAGTACATGGACGTCAGCGAGGACGAGAAGTCCCGCCCGTCGCTGGAGGCGTTCGCCAGGCGGACCGGCATCAAGGTCAAGTACACCGAGGACATCAACGACAACGTCGAGTTCTTCGGCAAGATCAAGCCGCAGCTCGCGGCCGGCCAGGACACCGGCCGCGACCTGATCTGCGTCACCGACTGGCTGGCCGCCCGCATCATCCGGCTCGGCTGGGCACAGAAGCTGGACGCCGCGAACCTCCCCAACGCGTACGCCAACCTCTCCCCGCAGTTCCGGCGCCCCGACTGGGACCCGGGCCGGGCCTACTCGTACCCCTGGACGGGCATCTCGACCGTCATCGCGTACAACTCCAAGGCGACCGGCGGCCGGAAGGTCGACTCGGTCAGCCAGCTGCTCGACGACCCGGCGCTCAAGGGCCGGGTCGGCTTCCTCACCGAGATGCGCGACTCGGTCGGCATGACCCTCATCGACATGGGCAAGGACCCGGGGAAGTTCACCGACGCCGACTTCGACGCGGCCGTCGGGCGCCTCCAGAAGGGCGTCGACAAGAAGCAGATCCGCCGCTTCACCGGCAACGACTACACCTCCGACCTCGACAAGGGCGACCTGGCGGCCTGTCTCGCCTGGGCCGGTGACGTCATCCAGCTCCAGGCGGACAACCCGGACATCAAGTTCGCGATCCCCTCGGCCGGCTACATCACCTCCAGCGACAACCTGCTCGTCCCGGCGCAGGCCCGGCACAAGACCAACGCCGAGAAGCTCATCGACTACTACTACGAGCTTCCGGTCGCCGCGCAGCTGGCCGCGTACATCAACTACGTCTGCCCGGTCGACGGGGTGAAGGACGAGCTCGCCAAGATCGACCCGGAGCTCGCGAACAACACGCTGATCGTCCCCGACAAGGCGATGGCCCGGAAGTCGCACGCGTTCCGCTCGCTGAGCAGCGCGGAGGAGACCGCGTACGAGGAGAAGTTCGCCAAGCTCATCGGTGCCTGACAGCCGCCGCCCCCTTCCTTACGACCTTCCGGGACCGCAACCCATGACTGACAAGACTGCTCACACCGAAAAGAACACCGGCGGCGACGTCCGTCTCTCCGGCATCAGCAAGTCCTACGGCTCCTTCCAGGCCGTCCACCCGCTCGACCTGACGATCCCGCAGGGCTCGTTCTTCGCGCTCCTCGGCGCCTCCGGCTGCGGCAAGACGACCACGCTGCGCATGATCGCCGGCCTGGAGGACCCCACCACGGGCACCGTCTTCCTCGGCGACCGGGACGTGACCGACCTCCAGCCGTACAAACGGCCGGTGAACACGGTCTTCCAGTCCTACGCGCTCTTCCCGCACATGAACATCTTCGAGAACATCGCCTTCGGTCTGCGCCGGCGCGGCATCAAGTCGGTGAAGCCGCAGGTGGACGAGATGATCGAGCTCGTGCAGCTCGGCGAGCACGCCCACAAGAAGCCGCACCAGCTCTCCGGCGGCCAGCAGCAGCGCGTCGCCGTGGCCCGCGCGCTCATCAACCACCCGCAGGTGCTCCTGCTCGACGAGCCGCTCGGCGCGCTCGACCTCAAGCTGCGCCGGCAGATGCAGCTGGAGCTGAAGCGCATCCAGACCGAGGTCGGCATCACCTTCGTGCACGTCACGCACGACCAGGAGGAGGCCATGACCATGGCCGACCAGGTCGCGGTGATGAACGGCGGCCGTGTCGAGCAGCTCGGCGCCCCCGCCGAGCTGTACGAGAACCCGCGGACCACCTTCGTCGCCAACTTCCTCGGCACCTCCAACCTCATCGAGGCGGAGGTCCTCGAGGCCGGCGGCGCGGACGTCCTCGCCACCGCCGGCGGCGCCAAGCTCCGCGTCCCCGGCGACCGCTGTACGGACGCCGTCCGCAGCGGCGGCAAGGTGCTGGTCGGCGTGCGCCCGGAGAAGATCTCGCTGACCCACGCCGACGACGCGGGGCAGATCGCCGACGGCCGCAACCGGGTCACCGGCCGGATCGTCGACTCCTCGTTCATCGGCGTCTCCACCCAGTACGTGGTGAACTCGCCGGCCGGCGCGGAGCTCCAGGTCTACGAGCAGAACATCGAGAGGGACGCCCGCCTGGCCCCCGGCGCCGAGGTCGTCCTGCACTGGAACCCGGCCCACACCTTCGGCCTCGACGCCGCCCAGGACATCGACGCCGGCGTGGAGACGGTGGGGGACGCCGCATGAGCGCCACCCTCGTCAAGGAGACCGGGCCCCTGGAGGAGCCGGCCCTCCGCAAGCCCTCCACCCGCAAGCGGCTCGTCCCGTACTGGCTGCTGCTGCCCGGCATCGTCTGGCTGCTGGTCTTCTTCGCGCTGCCGATGGTCTACCAGGCCTCCACCTCGGTGCAGACCGGCTCCCTGGAGAAGGGCTTCGAGGTCACCTGGCACTTCCAGACCTACTGGGACGCCTTCCAGGAGTACTGGCCGCAGTTCGTCCGCTCGCTGCTGTACGCGGGCACCGCGACCCTGCTCTGTCTGCTGCTCGGCTACCCGCTGGCGTATCTGATCGCCTTCAAGGCCGGCCGCTGGCGCAACGTCCTGCTGGTCCTCGTCATCGCGCCGTTCTTCACCAGCTTCCTCATCCGGACGCTGGCCTGGAAGACGATCCTCGCGGACGACAGCCTCGTCGTGGACGCCCTCAACGCCCTGCACGTCCTCGACGTCACCAGCTGGCTCGGCTGGACCGAGGGCAGCCGGGTGCTCGCCACGCCGATGGCGGTGGTGTGCGGTCTGACGTACAACTTCCTCCCCTTCATGATCCTGCCGCTGTACACCTCGCTGGAGCGGATCGACGGGCGGCTGCACGAGGCCGCCCAGGACCTCTACGCCTCCCCGGCGACCACCTTCCGCAAGGTGACGTTCCCGCTGTCCATGCCGGGTGTCGTCTCCGGCACGCTGCTCACCTTCATCCCGGCGAGCGGTGACTACGTCAACGCCGAGCTGCTCGGCTCGACCGACACCAAGATGGTCGGCAACGTCATCCAGTCGCAGTTCCTGCGGGTCCTCGACTATCCGACGGCCGCCGCGCTGTCCTTCATCCTCATGGCGATCGTGCTGCTCATGGTCACCGTCTACATCCGCCGGGCGGGAACGGAGGACCTGGTCTGATGCGTTGGATCCGACAGCACCTCGTCGTCATCGCGGGTCTGCTCACGCTCGCGTACATGATCCTGCCGAACGTCGTCGTGATGGTGTTCTCGTTCAACAAGCCGAACGGGCGCTTCAACTACGCGTGGCAGCAGTTCTCCCTGGACGCCTGGAAGGACCCCTGCGGCGTCGCGGACATGTGCGAGTCCCTCTCGCTCTCGCTCCAGCTCGCCGCCTGGGCGACGGTCGGCGCGGTCGTGCTCGGCACGATGATCGCGTTCGCGCTCGTCCGCTACCGCTTCCGGGCGCGCGGCGCGATCAACTCGCTGATCTTCCTGCCGATGGCGATGCCCGAGGTCGTCATGGCCGCCTCGCTGCTCACGCTCTTCCTCAACATGGGGGCCGAGCTGGGCTTCTGGACGGTCCTGATCGCCCACATCATGTTCTGCCTGTCGTTCGTCGTGACGGCGGTCAAGGCGCGTGTGATGTCCATGGACCCGCGTCTTGAGGAGGCAGCGCGCGACCTCTACGCCGGACCGGTGCAGACCTTCCTGCGGGTGACGCTGCCGATCGCCGCTCCCGGCATCGCGGCCGGCGCCCTGCTCGCCTTCGCGCTCTCGTTCGACGACTTCATCATCACCAACTTCAACGCGGGCTCCACCGTGACCTTCCCCATGTTCGTCTGGGGCTCGGCGCAGCGCGGTACGCCCGTCCAGATCAACGTCATCGGTACGGCGATGTTCGTCATCGCGGTCCTGGTGGTAGTGGCCGGACAGATCGTCACAAGCCGGCGCAAGAAAACAGCAACAGCCTGACCGACCGTCGGTCAGGCACCGAAGGAGTTGGAAACCATGGCCCCAGTCGCCATGCGTCTCGCTGCACAATCTCTCTCCGACGCCCAGCCCGTCCCCTTCTGGCTGGAAGACCCCGGCAAGCCCGGAGCCGTCCCCGCCCTCACCGGCACCGAGCGGTGCGACCTGCTCGTCGTGGGCGGCGGCTACAGCGGACTGTGGACCGCGCTCCTCGCCAAGGAGCGCGACCCCTCCCGGGATGTCGTGCTCATCGAAGGCCGCGAGGTGGGCTGGGCCGCCTCGGGCCGCAACGGCGGTTTCTGCGCCGCCTCCCTCACCCACGGCCTGGGCAACGGGCTCGCCCGCTGGCCGGGCGAGCTCGCCACCCTGGAGCGGCTGGGCGAGCGGAACCTCGACGCCATCGAGGAGGCCGTCGCCCGCTACTCCCTGGACTGCGACTTCGAGCGCACCGGCGAGATCGACGTGGCCACCGAGGCCTACCAGCTGGACGAGCTCCACGAGCTGTACGAGGAGGCCGACCGGCTCGGTCTCGCGGACGGCATGGAGTTCCTGGACCGCGACGCGGTCCGGGCCGAGGTCGACTCGCCGACCTTCCAGGGCGGTCTGTGGGACCGCCGCGGGGTCGCCATGCTCCACCCGGCGAAGCTGGCCTGGGGCCTCAAGCGGGCCTGTCTCGACCTGGGCGTGCGGATCTTCGAGAACACCCCGGCGCTCGACCTGGTGTCGGCGGGCGGCGGCATGGCCGTGCGCACGCCCTACGGCCGGGTCGCGGCCCGCCGGGTCGCCCTCGGCACCAACGTCTTCCCCTCGCTGGTCAAGCGGCTGCGGCACTACACGGTCCCGGTCTACGACTACGCGCTGATGACCGAGCCGCTCTCGGACGCGCAGCTGGCCTCCATCGGCTGGAAGAACCGGCAGGGCCTCGGCGACAGCGCCAACCAGTTCCACTACTTCCGGATCACCGCGGACAACCGCATCCTGTGGGGCGGCTACGACGCGGTGTACCCCTTCGGCGGCAAGGTGACCGCCGAGATGGACCACCGCCCGGAGACGTATCTGAAGCTCGCCGGGCACTTCTTCACCTGCTTCCCGCAGCTGGAGGGCCTGCGCTTCAGCCACGCCTGGGGCGGAGCCATCGACACCTGCTCGCGCTTCTCGGCCTTCTTCGGCACCTCGCACCAGGGCAAGGTGGCGTACGCGCAGGGCTACACCGGCCTCGGCGTGGGCGCGACGCGCTTCGGCGCGGACGTGATGCTGGACCTGCTGGCGGGTGAGCGGACCGAGCGGACGCAGCTGGAGATGGTCCGCTCCAAGCCGCTGCCGTTCCCGCCGGAGCCGATCGCCTGGGCCGGCATCGGGCTGACCAAGTGGTCGCTGGCCCGGGCCGACGAGAACGGCGGCCGGCGGAACCTGTGGCTGAAGACGATGGACAAGCTGGGCCTGGGCTTCGACAGCTGACGGAACCTGTGACGCAGCTCACAACCAGCGGGTAGGAAACCCGCGTCATAACCGCGAGGCAGCCCCCTCTCTCCGTGTGGACACCGCGACCGGCGGGTCCCTGTGGAGAGGAGACCGTTGCGATGACTGGTTCGGGGGCTTCGGACGCCAGGACGGCCGTGGAGTGGCTGGCCTCGGTCGCACCCGATCCCGACGCCTGCCGGTGGGAGTGGGAGCGCAACCCGCACGGGGTCGCGCTGCTGCCCGCCGGCAGGCGCTGGGACGTGCTGATCCTGCCGGCCGAGCTCGGCTATCCGACGCTCGACGTGCTGACCCGGCTGGTGGACCGGCCCGGGCCGGTCCTGGCGGACTTCGGCGACGCCCGGATGGGCTTCTTCGTGCCGCCGGGGACCGCCGCCCGCTGGCTCGGCACCGGGGTGCGCGGCGCGGGCAGCGGCACCTGGATCGTCGTCCCGTATCCCGGGCGCGCGGCCGGCGGGGTGCGCTGGCTGGTGGCGCCGGACGCCTCGGGCACGCTCACGGACGCCACCCTGCTCGAACTGGCCATGCACGAGGCGGCCGGCCAACTGGCGCGCGGAAAAGGGGAGATCGAGGGAGTCTGAGGCACCGTCATGCCGAACAGAGGTCTTGACCACTCAATTGGTCTGGACCATGCTGTGGCGCGCTCCACCTCGATTCCCCCCACTCCCGGAGGCAGTTGTGGACCGCTCCAGACCTCTCACCCTGCTCCTCGCGGGCGCCCTCGCCGCCGGCGGACTCGTGGCGCTCACCCCCCTGGCCCACGCCGCCGACACCGAGCTCGCCCGCAACGGCGGCTTCGAGTCCGGCCTGGACGGCTGGAGCTGTACGGCGGGCAGCGGAGCCGTCGTCCCGTCGCCCGTGCACGGCGGGACGAAGGCCCTCCAGGCGACCCCCGCGGGCAGCGACAACGCCCGGTGCTCCCAGACCGTCACCGTGAAGCCGAACTCCACCTACGCGCTCAGCGGCTGGGTCCGCGGCAGCTACGTCTACCTCGGCGCCTCCGGCACCGGCACCACCGACGTCTCCACCTGGACCCAGTCGGCCCCCGACTGGCAGCGCCTCGCCACCAGCTTCACCACCGGCGCCTCGACCACCTCGGTCACGATCTACACCCACGGCTGGTACGGCACCGGCGCCTACCTCGCCGACGACCTGTCCCTCCTCGGCCCGGGCGGCGACCCGGTCCAGGTCCCCGCGACCCCGACCGGCCTGACCGCGGGCTCCGCGACCTCCTCCTCCGTCACGCTGAGCTGGCCGGCGGTGGCGGGCGCCACGAGCTACAAGGTCCACAAGGACGGCGCCCCGCTCGCGACCGTCACCGGCACCTCGTACACGGCGACCGGCCTGGCCGCCGCCACCTCGTACACCTTCCAGGTCTCGGCGGCCAACAGCGCCGGGGAGTCGGCGAAGTCCACCGCCGTGACCGGGACGACCACCAGCGGGGGCGGCGGCAACCCCGGCGGGACCCTGCCCGCCCACGCGCTCGTCGGCTACCTCCACGCGAGCTTCGCCAACGGCTCCGGCTACACCCGGATGGCCGACGTCCCCGACTCCTGGGACGTCATCAACCTCGCCTTCGGCGAGCCGACCTCGGTGACCTCGGGCGACATCCGCTTCAGCCTCTGCCCCGCGACCGCGTGCCCGAACGTGGAGTCCGTCGCCGACTTCAAGGCCGCCATCAAGGCCAAGCAGGCCGCGGGCAAGAAGGTCCTGATCTCCATCGGCGGCCAGAACGGCCAGGTCCAGCTCGCCACCACCGCCGCCCGCGACACCTTCGTCTCCTCCGTCTCGAAGATCATCGACGAGTACGGACTCGACGGCCTCGACATCGACTTCGAGGGCCACTCCCTGTCGCTCCAGACCGGCGACACCGACTTCCGCAACCCGACCAGCCCGGTCATCGTCAACCTGATCTCGGCGGTGAAGGCGCTGAAGGCCAGATACGGCGCCGGCTTCGTCCTGACGATGGCCCCCGAGACCTTCTTCGTCCAGCTCGGCTACCAGTACTACGGCTCCGGCCCCTGGGGCGGCCAGGACCCGCGCGCCGGCGCGTACCTCCCGGTCATCCACGCCCTGCGCGACGACCTCACCCTGCTGCACGTCCAGGACTACAACTCGGGCTCGATCATGGGCCTCGACAACCAGTACCACTCGATGGGCGGCGCGGACTTCCACATCGCGATGACCGACATGCTCCTGACGGGCTTCCCCGTGGCCGGCGACACCTCCCGCGTCTTCCCGGCCCTCCGCCCCGAGCAGGTCGCCATCGGTCTGCCCGCCTCCACCCAGGCCGGCAACGGGTACACCGCCCCGGCCGAGGTGAACAAGGCCCTGGACTGCCTGACGAAGAAGCAGAACTGCGGCACGTACCAGACCCACGGCAGCTGGCCGGCCCTGCGCGGCCTGATGACCTGGTCGATCAACTGGGACCGCTACAACCAGGGCGAGTTCAGCCGGAACTTCGACGCCTACTTCCCCTGACGCGGCCCGCCCGAGGCGGCGAACAGGATCAGCACGCCGAGGCAGCAGCTGGCCAGCACGTCCAGGGGCCAGTGGTAGCCCCGCAGGACCAGCCCGGTGCCCGTCACCGCCGTGAGCACGGCGGCGACGGGCACCAGGCGCCGGGACACCAGGAAGGCCGCGCCGAAGTAGGCGACCAGGGCGGTGGCCGTGTGCCCCGAGGGGTAGTAGCCGTGCGCCCAGGGCTCCAGCGGGCCCGGCCGGGCGGTCCACTCCTTCAGGGGGACCACCAGCAGCGGTACGGCGGCCATGGCGAGCCCCGCGAAGAGGGCGGCGGCGCGGCGCCCCCGCGCGTACGCGTACGCCATGGCGGCGAGAAGCACCGGAAGGGCGACCAGGGGCCCTCCCAGATCGGAGGCGGCCTCGCTCAGACCGCGCGGGACGGTGTCCACCAGGGCGCGGGAGAGGCGTTCGTCGAGACGGGCCAACGGGCCGCGGACCACCACCTGCCAGGTGGTGAGGGCGAGGGCGACAAGGGCCCAGAAGGCAGCCGACCGCCCCGGAACAGGGGGGGTGGTTCCGGGGCGGTCGCCTTGACCGGGCTGCCGCGCGCCCCGGGGGGTGTGGGGCGGGCGGCCATCCGATCGGTGAGGAGTTCCGGAGCCCAGGGCTCCAGCGGTGTGCGCGAGGGCACGGTGTGGGCGGGGCTGGGGAGGCTCCGCCCGGGGTGTTTCTCTCATCTGCAGAAACCGTACGGCACGAAAAGGGGGACCGACAGCCGGATCTCCATCCCGCCATCGGCCCCCCACAGCTTCTTCACACGGAGCGTCAGATCTGGGTGAACGCGCTTTCGATCACGTCCAGGCCCTCGTTCAGAAGGTCGTCACCGATCACCAGCGGCGGCAGGAAGCGCAGCACGTTGCCGTAGGTGCCACAGGTCAGCACGAGGACGCCCTCGGCGTGGCAGGCCTTCGCGAGCGCGCCGGCGGCCTCCGGGTTCGGCTCCTTGGTCGCCTGGTCCTTGACCAGCTCGATCGCGATCATCGCACCGCGGCCGCGGATGTCGCCGATGATCGGGAACTTCTCCTGCATGGCCGTCAGACGGGCCTTCATGACGGACTCGATCTTCTTCGCCGCGGCGTTGAGGTCGAGCTCCTTCATGGTCTCGATGGCGCCGAGCGCACCGGCGCACGCGACCGGGTTGCCGCCGTAGGTGCCGCCCAGGCCGCCGCCGTGGACGGAGTCCATGATCTCGGCGCGGCCGGTCACCGCGGCGAGCGGCAGACCGCCCGCGATGCCCTTGGCGGTGGTGATGAGGTCGGGGACGATGCCCTCGTCCTCACAGGCGAACCACTGGCCGGTGCGGCAGAAGCCGGACTGGATCTCGTCCGCGACGAACACGATGCCGTTGTCGTTGGCGAACTTCACGATCGCCGGCAGGAAGCCCTTGGCCGGCTCGATGAAGCCGCCCTCGCCGAGGACCGGCTCGATGATGATCGCGGCGACGTTCTCGGCGCCGATCTGCTTGCTGATCTGGTCGATCGCCTGGGCGGCGGCCTCGGGGCCGCAGTTCTCCGCACCGGTGGGCCAGCGGTAGCCGTAGGCGACCGGCACGCGGTAGACCTCGGGCGCGAACGGGCCGAAGCCCTGCTTGTACGGCATGTTCTTCGCCGTCAGCGCCATCGTGAGGTTCGTCCGGCCGTGGTAGCCGTGGTCGAAGACGACGACGGCCTGGCGCTTGGAGTACGAACGGGCGATCTTGACCGCGTTCTCGACCGCCTCGGCGCCCGAGTTGAACAGGGCGGACTTCTTGGCGTGGTCGCCCGGGGTCAGCTCGGACAGCGCCTCGCAGACCTCCACGTAACCCTCGTACGGCGTCACCATGAAACAGGTGTGGGTGAAGTCGGCGAGCTGCGCGGAGGCGCGGCGCACCACGGCCTCGGCGGAGGCGCCGACGGAGGTCACGGCGATGCCGGAGCCGAAGTCGATCAGCTGGTTGCCGTCGACGTCCTCGATGATGCCGCCGCCGGCCCGCTTGGTGAACACGGGCAGCACGGAGCCCACGCCACCGGCGACCGCGTCGAGACGGCGGGCCTGAAGCTCCTGCGACTTCGGGCCGGGGATGGCGGTGACGACGCGCCGCTCCTGCGGGACAGCGTTCATGCGGGGCTCCTGGGGGTGTTCTGGACGCACTTGCGGGTTTCCTCCGCAGGCTAGGCGCGAGGGAGGGCGAGAGGCATGCGCCGATCGGGAGTGTTGGGGGGTGTGTCGTTGTCCGCGGTGGACATGGCGGCGCTCCGGACGGCACTCGTGACGGCACGCTGCCGCCCGGCTGGGCGAAACGGCTCGGACGGCGCCGATCACCACTAGATTGACGCTTGCACGGATGCGGCGACCTGGCTGGTCAGGGGGCAGGGGTTCATGGAGACCGAAGGCACGTACGAGTCACGCGACCCGTCCGGCGGGACGTGGCCCCGACCGGCCCGGGAGGCGCCGACGGGGGTGCCGCGGCCTGGGGGGCCGGGGGGCGGGGTGCCGGCGGTTCCGCCGACCGGCCGGCCGCCGAGCCCGGCGGTCGAGCCGGGCGCGACGCAGACGCCCCCTCCGGCCGCCGCCCCGCTCGTTCCCCCCGCCCCCCTCGTCCCTCCGCGCCCGGCCGCCGCCCCGCCGCCGCCGGACCGGGCGCCCGAGGCGCGCCATCCGGTGGCCGAGTGGCTGGACGCGCCACGGCCCGAGGCGGGGCTGGGGATCTGGCGGTACCGGTACGCGCAGACGGCGTACCCCCCGGCCGAGCGGATCAAGCCGGTCACCATCGCCGGCATGTTCATCCCGGTGCTCATCGGGATGTTCCTCTGGTCCTCCTGGACGCGAGGCGTCGTCCCCTACGGCTACCTCCCGCTCCAGGCCCTCACGCCGTCGGAGTGGTGGTGGCCCGGGACCACCTCCCCGCGGGACTGGCACGGGGGCGAGGCACACCGCGTCTTCGCCGGTGTCGTCTTTCTCCTGATGCTCTGGGCGATCGACCGGATCGGCGGCTGGCGCAGGGTCACGCAGTTCTATCTCGACCGTTGCCGCCCGCCGGTCCGCGCCGCGCTCGCCGGCGTCCTCGCCCTGGTCGTCCTCGCGCTGGTCTGGCCCGAGGTGCCGGGCCTCGACTGGGACCCGCTCCCGATCGTCCCCGCGGTGATGGGCCTCACCGCCCTGCTCACCGGCGGCTACGACACCTTCGCCTCGCCCCTCCTCGTCTACTCCCTGTACGCGGTGATCACGGCGCTGGTCGTCTGGCCGTTCGCCAGGCTCGGCCGCTGGGCGGAGCTCCTCCGCGCCCGTCGGACCGCAGCCGCCGACGTGGCCGCCCGGCACCCCGCCGCGCCCGCCGTCCCGCTGTCCCAGTGGCCGCAGCTGAGGGAGTCCGGGGAGCACCAGGCCGCCGACCGGCTCGCCGTCGACGTGGCCGGCGGACGGATGAACGACGTCGACTGCGCGCGCGTCCGCCGCGCCTGGCGGGAGACCGCCCGCGACACCGCGGGGCGTGCCGCCCTCGTCCGCGCCCTCCTGGAACAGGGTGCCGCGGCGGCCACCCACCCTTCGGGCGCCCGCGACCTTCCCCACCGCTCGACCCCGCACGACCTGCTCACGGGCCAGGTCCTGCTCGGGCGCTACGCCCCGGCCGAACGCACCCCGTACGCCTACCACGGTGCCGGACTCGCCCTCGAACCCGGAGTGCTCGGCACCTCGCTCCTGGCCGTCGGCCCCTCGGGCACCGGAAAGAGCCGCGCCCTGGTCGGACCGGTCGTCGAGTCGCTCGTCCTCCAGGCCCTCACCGGCAGCTGCGCCGTCGTCGCCGTCGGCACGCCCCGTGCACCGCTCGGACCCGACGCGGCGTACGACGTCGTGGTGCGTCTCGGCGACCCGTCCTCCGCCTACGACCTGGACCTGTACGCCGGGTCCACCGACGCCGACGAGGCCGCGGCCGTCCTCGCCGAGGGGCTGGTCGGGGACATGGAGGGCGTGGAGATGCGGCGCGCCGCCACCGCGCTGGCCCAGCTCATCGGCCCGTACCGGGCCGCGCACGGCCGCTTCCCGACCGTGCCGGTCCTCCGCGAGTTGCTCGAAGGGATCCCCGAGACGCTGCGGGCCCTGCTCGACCTCCTGCCGCCGGAGGGCGCGCAGACCATGCGGCGCGAGCTGGACTCCCGGATGCGGCAGGTGGGCACCCCGACGGATGTCGGCCCCGTCCTCGCCGACCGGCTCGCCGTGCTCGACCGGCCCGTCTTCGCCGGGTTCTTCGGCGGCGGGAGCGAGGTGCGGCCCTTCTCGCTCCAGGCGGTCGCCCAGCACCCGATGCGGGTGCGGATCAGCCTGCCGGAGGGCGGCCACGAGGAGGCGGGCCGCCTGCTCAACCGGCTCGTCCTCGCCCAGTTCCAGGCCGTCACCCGCGCGCGTGCCGGGCGCGGGCCCTTCGCCTGCCTGGTGCTCGACGACGCGGCGGGCGCGCTCACCCCGGGGACGGTCCAGGCCCTGCAGGGCCTGCGACCCCAGCACGCGGGTGTCGTGCTCGCGCTGCGCACCCTCGCGGACGTGCCCGCCGCGCTGCACGGGCCGCTCCTCGCGGCGGTCGGCTGCCGGATGGCCTTCGCCGGGGTGTCCGCCTGGGAGGGCCGGGCCTTCGCGCAGGCGTGGGGCACCGAACGGGTGGAGGCCACCGAGGTGGCCCACCACACGGTCTTCGCGGACGCGCCCATGACACGGGTCCTGCACGCCCTGCGGAAGAAGCTCACGGGCGAGGCCGTGACGACGGAGGCCGTCACCGTCCGCGAGGTCGAACGCGAGCGGTGGTCCGCCTCCGACCTCGCCCACTCCGTCCCCCTCGGGCACGCCGTCGTCTCCCTCACCCATGTGGACGGCGAGCAGACGCCGCCCTTCCTGGTGCGGCTGGGCGGCTGAGGGCGCCCCCCTCGGCGGGCTGGCACAATCGGGGGCGCGCCGCCGGACAGGCGGCGCGCCTCCCTCCCCTCAAAGACGGTCCCCAATGCCGCCCACCCTCGCCTCGCTCGTCCAGCACTCGGCGCTCAAGCTCACCGTCCGTGCCGGTGAGGACCGCCTCGACACCCCCGTGCGCTGGGCGCACGTCAGCGAGCTCGCCGACCCCGTCCCCTACATGGAGGGCGGCGAGCTGCTGCTCACCACCGCGCTCACCCTCGACGCCGAGGACCCGGAGGCGATGCGCCGCTACGTCCGGCGGCTGCTCGGGGCGGGCGTGGTCGGGCTCGGCTTCGCCGTCGGCGTCAACTACGAGGAGATCCCGCGGGCGCTCCTGGACGCGGCCCGCGAGGAGTCCCTGCCGCTGCTCGAAGTGCCGCGCCGCACCCCGTTCCTCGCGATCAGCAAGGCCGTGTCGGCGGCCATCGCCGCCGACCAGTACCGGGCGGTGACCGCCGGCTTCGAGGCCCAGCGCGAACTGACCAGGGCCGCCCTCGCCGAGGGCCCGGACGCCGTCGTCGCCCGGCTCGCCGCGCACATCGACGGCTGGGCCGCGCTGTACGACACCTCCGGCAGCGTCCTCGCCGCCTCGCCCGAGTGGGCCGCCCGCCGGGCCGCCCGCCTCACCGCCGACGTCGAACGGCTCCGCGAGCGCCCCGCGCCCGCCAGCGCCGTGGTCGGCGGCACCGACGACCGGGTCGAGCTGCAGTCCCTGGGCACCGGACGCCGGGTGCGCGGTGCGCTCGCCGTCGGCACGGGGGCGCCGCTGGGCACGGCCGAGCGGTACGCGGTGCACTCCGCCATCGCCCTGCTCACCCTCACGACGGAACGCTCCCGGTCCCTCCAGGCCGCCGAACAGCGGCTCGGCGCGGCCGTGCTGCGGATGCTGCTCGCCGGGCAGCCCGACCACGCCCGCGCGGTCGCCGGCGACCTCTACGGCGGCCTGCTCGACGCGCCCTTCCGGCTGCTCATCGCCGAGCCCGCGTCGACCGAGGCGAGCTCGGGCGAGGCCCCGCTCGCGGTGCTCGCCGAGTCGCTCGAAGCCGCCGCGGCCCGGGCGGGCGAGTCCGTCCTGACCGTGCCCGAGTCCGAGGAACGGCTCATGGTCCTCGCCGGGGACGGGGGAGCGGTGGTCACCGCCTGCGAGGCGTACGCGTCACGGGAGGCCGAGGAGGCCGAGGTCTTCGTCGGCCTGTCCGCCCCGACCGGCCCGATCGCGGCCGCCGCCGCGTACAAGCAGGCCGAACAGGCCCTGTCCGTCGCCCGCCGCCGCGGCAGGGCCCTCGTCGAGCACGAGGAGCTGGCCGCCGGATCCGTCCTGCCGCTCCTCGCCGACGACGCCGTCCGCGCCTTCGCCGACGGGCTGCTGCGCGCCCTCTACGAGCACGACGCCACCGGCCGCGGCGACCTCGTCGCCTCCCTGCGCGCCTGGCTCTCGCGGCACGGCCAGTGGGACGCGGCCGCCGCCGACCTGGGCGTCCACCGGCACACCCTGCGCTACCGGATGCGCCGCGTGGAGGAGATCCTCGGGCGGTCGCTCGACGACCCGGACGTGCGGATGGAGCTGTGGCTGGCCCTGAAGGCGACGGGGGAGGGCGGGGGAGGGGGCCCGGCGGAGTAGCCGGACGCGAACCGGGTGACACGGCCGGCGGATTCGGTGTGGCCGATGGGGCCGATGGGGCCGATGGGGCCGACGTCGCCGACCTGGTCGGTGTGGCCGGCGTCGCCGACATGGCCGACGTGGTCGGTGTGGCCGGCGTCGCCGACATGGCCGACGTGGCCGGTGTGGCCGACGTGGCCGAGACGGCATGATCGGGGCGTCAATCGCCTTCATGCTGCCCGATCCCGGGCAAATTTCTTGGCCTTGTCCCGCCCCGCTGCCTAATCTCCTGCACATGACAACCCCCGCCGTCGATCCGGCCCCCGAGCACCACGAGTACCACGAGAAGCACGAGCAGCCCGCCCAGCCCGCCCGGCCCGAGAAGCCGTCCGCCCCCGCCCGCCGGATCTCCGGTGCCGTATGGGCCGCCCTCGGCATCGTGTACGTCGTCTGGGGGTCGACGTACCTCGGGATCCGGATCGTCGTCGAGACCCTGCCGCCGTTCCTGTCCGCCGGCACCCGCTTCGTCACGGCCGGGCTGATCCTCGCGGGGATCATCGCCCTGCGGCAGGGGCCCGCCGCGCTCAAGGTGACGCCCCGGCAGCTCGCCTCGGCCGTCGGGGTCGGCCTGCTGCTCATCCTCGGCGGCAACGGGCTCGTCGTGCTCGCCGAGACCTCCGTGCCCTCCGGACTCGCGGCGCTGCTCATCGCCGTCGTCCCGGCCTGGGTGGTCGTCCTCAAGGCCCTCTCGGGGGACCGGCCGACCAGGGGCGGCCTCGCCGGAGTGCTGCTCGGCCTGGTCGGTCTCGCCGTGCTCACCCTGCCGGGCCTCAGCGGCGAGGTGAAGGCGGGCGGGGTCGTCCTCGTGATCGTCGCGACGCTGTGCTGGTCGGTCGGCTCGTTCAGCTCCTCCCGCCTGCCGATGCCGGCCAACCCCTTCACCGCCAGTGCCTACGAGATGATCGCCGGCGGCCTCGCGGGCTTCGGCGTCGGCCTGGTCCGCGGCGAGCAGCACGGCCTCGACCTCTCCGCCGTCTCCGGGCGCTCCTGGGCGGCCCTGGCCTATCTGGTCGTCTTCGGCTCGCTGCTCGCCTTCACCGCCTACGCCTGGCTCCTCCAGGCCGCACCGCTCTCGCTGGTCGCCACCTACGCGTACGTGAACCCGGTCGTCGCGGTCGCCCTCGGCGCCCTCGTCCTCGACGAGGCCCTGACCTGGCCCATCGTGCTCGGCGGTGCGATCGTCGTCGGCGGAGTCTGCCTGATCGTCTCGACCGAACGGCGCCGCTGATCCCCGCCCCCGCCCCGAGCCGGGGGCGGGGGCAGCCCACAGCGGCGCGCCAAAGCGGACAGGAGGGCCCCGTCACCACTCCACAGCGGACAAGCCTCCCGCTGCCCGCTTCGCCCTAACGTGTCAGCAGAGCGATCGCACGCACCCCCGAGCGATGCACCGATACGGAAAGGGCCGGTACGCAATGACGACCACCCACGCCTTCTGGCTCGCCGGCCGCGAGGCCACCGGCGAGGCCACCTTCGACGTCACGAACTCCTTCGACGGACGTCTGGTCGGCAAGGTCAGCGTGCCCACCGAGGCCCAGGTCGAAGAGGCCGTCGCCGCCGCGCACGCCGTCGTCGACGAGTTCGCCGCCACCCCGGCGCACGTCCGCGCCGCCGCGCTCGACCACGTGTCGAAGCGCCTCGCCGAGCGCACCGAGGAGATCGCCCAGCTGATCTCCGCCGAGAACGGCAAGCCCATCAAGTGGGCCCGCGGCGAGGTCGGCCGCGCCGTGTCCGTGTTCCGCTTCGCCGCGGAGGAGGCCCGTCGCTTCAACGGCGGCGAGGCCCAGCGCCTCGACACCGAGGCCGGCGGTGTCGGCCGTCTGGCGCTCACCCGCCGCATCCCCAAGGGCGTCGTCCTCGGCATCGCCCCGTTCAACTTCCCGCTGAACCTCAGCGCCCACAAGGTCGCCCCGGCCATCGCCGTCGGTGCCCCGATCATCCTCAAGCCGGCCCCGGCCACCCCGATCTCCTCCCTCGTCCTGGGCGAGATCCTGGCCGAGACCGACCTGCCGGCCGGCTCCTGGTCGATCCTGACCGTGCCGAACGACCGCATGCCCGCCCTGGTCCAGGACGAGCGCCTCCCGGTCATCTCCTTCACCGGCTCGGACAAGGTCGGCTACGCCATCCAGGAGTCCGTGCCGCACAAGCACTGCACCCTGGAGCTCGGCGGCAACGCCGCCGCCGTCGTGCTGCCCGACTGGTCCTCCGAGGCCGACCTGGACTGGGCGGCGACCCGCATCGCCACCTTCTCCAACTACCAGGGCGGCCAGTCCTGCATCTCGGTGCAGCGCGTGATCGCCGACGCCTCGCTCTACGAGCGCCTGGTGCCGAAGATCGTCGCCGCCGTCGAGGCCCAGGTCACCGGTGACCCGGCGGACGACGCCACCGACGTCGGCCCGCTCGTCGACGAGAACGCCGCCAAGCGCGTCGAGGCCTGGGTGGACGAGGCCGTCGCGGCCGGCGCCAAGCTCCTCGCCGGCGGCAAGCGCGAGGGCGCCACCTACGCCCCGACCGTCCTCACCGACCTCCCGGCCGACGTCACCCTGGCCCGCGCCGAGGTCTTCGGCCCGGTCCTGACCATCGCCAAGGTCGACGGCGAGGCCGAGGCCTTCGCCGCGGTCAACGACTCGGACTTCGGCCTCCAGGCCGGTGTCTTCACCCACGACCTGCAGGCCGCCTTCCGCGCCCACCGCGCCCTGGAGGTCGGCGGCGTGATCGTCGGCGACGTCCCGTCCTACCGCGCCGACCAGATGCCGTACGGCGGCGCCAAGCGCTCCGGCGTCGGCCGCGAGGGCGTCAAGTACGCCATGGACGACTACACCTACGAGCGGGTCCTGGTCCTCACGGGCCTGGCGCTGTAACCCGTACGTACGCACCACAGACCGACGGCCGGAGCCCACTGTGCGGGGGCTCCGGCCGTCTCCTGTCCTCCCGCCCTACGCGACCGGCGCGTCCAGCAGCCTCACGACCCGGGCGGGACCGGCCCTGAAGGCCTTGTTCGCCGCGTCCGCCGCCGTCATGTGCCCGGCGGCGTCATGCGCGGCGAGCGCCTCGGCCGAGGCCCAGCGCTCCAGCAGCACGAAGCGGTCGGGGTCGTCCGCCACCCGGTGCAGGTCGTACTGGAGGCACCCCTCCTCCGCCCGTACCACCGGCGCGAGCGCCTCGAAAGCGGCGGCCTGCTCCGCGCCCCGGCCCGGCAGACACGAGATGTGGATGATGAGCTTGATCGTCTGAGACATGGCGGGGACCCTACGCGTCCGCCATCCGCTCCGCTCGTCTTTCCCAACCCGTGGATATCGGGTACGACGGACGAGTAGCCACTCAAGGCCCCCGACGAGCGGCGAGGTGAGCCCCTCATGTCCGCACCCACCCAGCGCCCGCCCAAGGTCTCCGAACGCGAGGCCCGGCAGGTCGCCGAGGCGGCACGCCAGCAGGACTGGCACAAGCCGAGCTTCGCCAAGGAGCTCTTCCTCGGCCGCTTCCGTCTCGACCTCATCCATCCGCACCCGCTCCCCGCCGACGAGGACGTACGGCGGGGCGAGGCCTTCCTCGCCAAACTGCGGGAGTTCTGCGAGACCCGCGTCGACGGCGCCCGCATCGAGCGCGAGGCCCGCATCCCCGACGAGACCGTCACCGGCCTCAAGGAGCTCGGCGCGCTCGGCATGAAGATCGACCCCAAGTACGGCGGCCTCGGCCTCACCCAGCTGTACTACAACCGGGCCCTCGCCCTCGTCGGCTCGGTCAGTCCCGCGCTCGGCGCGCTGCTCTCCGCCCACCAGTCGATCGGCGTGCCCCAGCCGCTGAAGCTCTTCGGCACCCAGGAGCAGAAGGACGCCTTCCTGCCGCGGCTGGCCCGCACCGACCTCTCCGCCTTCCTCCTCACCGAGCCCGACGTCGGCTCCGACCCGGCCCGCCTCGCCACCACCGCCGTACCCGAAGGGGACGACACGTACGTCCTCGACGGGGTGAAGCTGTGGACCACCAACGGCGTCGTCGCGGACCTCCTGGTCGTCATGGCCCGCGTCCCCGCCTCCGAGGGCCACCGGGGCGGCATCACCGCCTTCGTCGTCGAGGCCGACTCGCCGGGCGTCACCGTCGAGCACCGCAACGCCTTCATGGGCCTGCGCGGCCTGGAGAACGGCGTCACCCGCTTCCACCGGGTCCGGGTCCCCGCGGCGAACCGCATCGGCCCGGAGGGCGCCGGCCTGAAGATCGCCCTCACCACCCTCAACACCGGGCGGCTCTCCCTCCCGGCCGCCTGCGCCGGCGCCGGCAAGTGGTGCCTGAAGATCGCCCGCGAGTGGGCCGCCGAACGCGAGCAGTGGGGCAAGCCGGTCGCCCGGCACGAGGCCGTCGGCACCAAGATCTCCTTCATCGCCGCCACCGCCTTCGCCCTGGAGGCCGTCGTCGACCTCGCCTCCCAGATGGCCGACGAGGACCGCAACGACATCCGCATCGAGGCCGCCCTCGCCAAGCTGTACGGCTCCGAGATGTCCTGGCTGATGGCCGACGAGCTGGTCCAGATCCGCGGCGGCCGCGGCTACGAGACCGCCGCCTCGCTCGCCGCCCGCGGCGAACGCGCCGTCCCCGCCGAGCAGCTCCTGCGCGACCTGCGGATCAACCGCATCTTCGAGGGCTCGACCGAGATCATGCACCTGCTGATCGCCCGCGAGGCCGTCGACGCCCACCTCGCCGTCGCCGGCGACATCATCGACCCCGACAAGGCCCTCGCCGACAAGGCGAAGGCGGGCGCCCGCGCGGGCGGCTTCTACGCCCGCTGGCTGCCCAAGCTGGTCGCGGGACAGGGGCAGCTCCCCGGCGCGTACGGGGAGTTCGGCGAGCTCGCCACCCACCTCAGGTTCGTCGAGCGCACCTCCCGCAAGCTGGCCCGCTCGACCTTCTACGCCATGTCCCGCTGGCAGGGGAAGATGGAGCTCAAACAGGCCTTCCTCGGCCGCATCGTCGACATCGGCGCCGAGCTCTTCGCGATGAGCGCGGTCTGCGTGCGGGCCGAACTCCTGCGCACCACCACCGACCACGGCCGCGAGGCGCACCAGCTCGCCGACGCCTTCTGCCACCAGTCCCGGCTCCGCGTGGCCGAACTTTTCGGCCGACTCTGGTCCAACACCGACGACCTCGACCGGAAGGTCGTCGACGCGGTCCTCGGGGGCTCCTACACCTGGCTGGAGCAGGGCATCCTCGACCCGAGCGACGACGGCCCCTGGATCGCCGACGCCACCCCGGGCCCGGCGACGGGCGAGAACGTCCACCGGAAGATCCCGTAGCCACCGGAGGCGGGCAGGCGCCGAGGGGTCTGCCCGTCCACTGGCCGAAACGTTCCGCCCTCCCGTCACCACCCACGGCAGACTGGCGGCGTGACCGTCATAGACATCCCCGGCTCCAAGTCCGTCACCGCCCGCGCCCTCTTCCTCGCCGCCGCGGCCGAAGGCACCACCACCCTCCTGCGGCCGCTGCGCTCCGACGACACCGAGGGCTTCGCCGAGGGTCTGAAGGCCCTCGGCTACGCCGTACGGCAGGAGCCCGGCGCCTGGCACATCGAGGGCCGCCCCGCCGGCCCCGGCGTCGCCGAGGCCGACGTCTACTGCCGCGACGGCGCCACCACCGCCCGCTTCCTGCCCGCCCTCGCCGCCGCCGGCCACGGCACCTTCCGCTTCGACGCCTCGCCCCAGATGCGCCGCCGCCCGCTCGGCCCCCTCACCACCGCCCTGCGCGAACTCGGCGTCGACCTCGCCCACGGCGAGCGCGAGGGCCACCATCCGCTCACCGTCGCCGCCGACGGCATCAAGGGCGGCGCGCTCCGCCTCGACGCCGGCCAGTCCTCCCAGTACCTGACCGCCCTCCTGATGCTCGGCCCGCTCACCGCCGACGGCCTCACGATCACCGTCACCGACCTGGTCTCCGAGCCCTACGTGGAGATCACCCTCGCGATGATGCGGGCCTTCGGCGCCGAGGTCGCGCGCGAGGACGGCCCCGAGGGGCGCACGTACACCGTCGCGCCCACCGGCTACCGCGCCACCACCTACGCCATCGAGCCCGACGCCTCCACCTCCAGCTACTTCTTCGCCGCGGCCGCCCTCACCCCCGGTGGCGCCGTCACCGTCCCCGGCCTCGGCGCCGGCGCCCTCCAGGGCGACCTCGGCTTCGTCGAGGTGCTGCGGCGGATGGGCGCGGACGTGACCGTCGGGCCCGACCGGACCACCGTCCGCTCCACCGGCGCCCTGCACGGCCTCACGGTCAACATGCGCGACATCTCCGACACCATGCCGACCCTCGCCGCGATCGCCCCCTTCGCCGACGGGCCGGTCCGCATCGAGGACGTCGCCAACACCCGGGTCAAGGAGTGCGACCGCCTCGACGCCTGCGCCGAGAACCTGCGCGCCCTCGGCATCACCGTCGAGACCGGCCCCGACTGGATCGAGATCCACCCCGGCACCCCCGCCGGGCCCGTCGAGATCGCCACCCACGGCGACCACCGCATCGTGATGTCCTTCGCCGTCACCGCCCTGCGCACCCCCGGCGTCACGTTCGACGACCCCGGCTGCGTACGGAAGACGTTCCCGGACTTCCACACCGTTTTCGAGGCGTTCGCCCGGGGGCTGTGAGGAGCCCACGGGCTTTGCGGCAAGAATGGGGGCATGAGCGACCGCCCCTCTCCTCTCGCCGACCCGCACATCGCCTTCGACGTGTCCACCGGACGCCGGGACATCGTCGTCCTCGGCTCCACCGGGTCCATCGGCACCCAGGCCATCGACCTGGTCCTGCGCAACCCCGACCGGTTCCGGGTCACCGCCCTCGCCGCGTCCGGCGGCCGGATCGGGCTGCTCGCCGAGCAGGCGCACCGGCTGCGGGTCGGCGCGGTCGCGGTGGCCCGCGAGGAGGCGCTGCCCGAGCTGCGCGAGGCGCTGACGGCGCTGTACGGCTCCGAGCCGCTGCCCGAGCTCCTCGCGGGCCCGGACGCGGCCACCCGGCTCGCCGCGTCGCCCTGCCACACCGTCCTCAACGGCATCACCGGCTCGATCGGCCTCGCGCCCACCCTCGCCGCCCTGGAGGCGGGCCGCACCCTGGCGCTGGCCAACAAGGAGTCGCTGATCGTCGGCGGCCCCCTGGTGAAGGCGCTGGCCAAGCCCGGCCAGATCATCCCGGTCGACTCCGAGCACGCGGCCCTCTTCCAGGCGCTCGCCGCGGGCAGCCGCGACGACGTCCGCAAGCTGGTCGTCACCGCCTCCGGCGGCCCCTTCCGCGGCCGGACCCGGGACCAGCTGGCGAACGTGACCCGCGAGGACGCGCTCGCCCACCCGACGTGGGCCATGGGCCCGGTGATCACGGTGAACAGCGCGACCCTGGTCAACAAGGGCCTGGAGGTCATCGAGGCCCACCTGCTCTACGACATCCCGTTCGACCGCATCGAGGTCGTCGTCCACCCCCAGTCGTACGTCCACTCGATGGTCGAGTTCACTGACGGCTCCACGCTCGCCCAGGCCACCCCGCCCGACATGCGCGGCCCGATCGCCCTCGGCATCGGCTGGCCCGAGCGGGTCCCCGACGCGGCCCCCGCCTTCGACTGGACCAAGGCCTCCACCTGGGAGTTCTTCCCGCTCGACAACGAGGCCTTCCCGTCGGTGGACCTGGCCCGCCACGTCGGCGGACTCGGCGGCACCGCCCCGGCCGTCTTCAACGCGGCCAACGAGGAGTGCGTGGACGCCTTCCTGGCCGGAAAGCTGCCGTTCAACGGAATCATGGATACCGTCACCCGAGTCGTCACGGAGCACGGGACCCCCACGGGAACCTCGCTCACCGTGTCGGACGTCCTGGAAGCGGAGACCTGGGCACGCGCCCGGGCCCGGGAACTCGCGGCGAAGGCAATCGCGGAGGCGCGCGCATGACCGTTCTGTTGTACGTACTGGGCCTGGTGCTGTTCGCCTTCGGCCTGCTCGTCTCCATCGCCTGGCACGAGCTCGGCCACCTCTCCACGGCCAAGCTCTTCGGCATCCGCGTGCCCCAGTACATGGTCGGCTTCGGCCCCACCATCTGGTCGCGCAGGAAGGGCGAGACCGAGTACGGCATCAAGGCGATCCCGGCCGGCGGCTACATCCGCATGATCGGCATGTTCCCGCCCGGCAAGGACGGCCGGATCGAGGCCCGCTCCACCTCCCCCTGGCGCTCCATGATCGAGGACGCCCGCGAGGCCTCCTTCGAGGAGCTGCAGCCCGGCGACGAGGACCGGCTCTTCTACACGCGCAAGCCGTGGAAGCGCGTCATCGTGATGTTCGCCGGACCGTTCATGAACCTGGTCCTGGCCGTCCTGCTGTTCTTCGGCAGTGCCATGGCCATCGGCTTCGAGGGCCAGACCACCAAGGTCGCCGGCGTCCAGAAGTGCGTCATCCCGCAGTCCACCAAGCGCGACACCTGCCAGGCCGGCGACCCGGTCTCGCCCGCGTACGCCGCCGGGCTCAAGGAGGGCGACAGGATCGTCGCCTTCAACGGCACCCCGGTCGCGGACTGGAACACCCTCTCCGACCACATCCGCGACACCATCGGCCCCGCCACCATCACCGTCCAGCGCGGCGACCAGCGGCTCGACCTCCACCCCACCCTCATCAAGAACGAGGTCTACAAGAAGGACGCCGACGGCCGGGTCGTCCAGCCGCTGCAGACGGTCCCCGCCGGCTATCTGGGCTTCGCCTCCAAGACCGAGGTCATGCCGCTCACCTTCGGCCAGTCCGTGACCCGGATGTCCGACCAGCTCCAGGCCGGCGTCGAGTCCGTCATCGCCCTGCCCGGCAAGATCCCCGCCCTGTGGAACGCCGCCTTCGGCGGCGGCGAGCGCGCCCAGGACTCGCCCGTCGGCGTCGTCGGCGCCGCCCGCATCAGCGGCGAGCTGATGACCGTGGACGCGCCGCCCCAGACGATCCTCGTCTGGTTCATGAACCTGCTGGTCATGTTCAACGTGTCGCTGTTCCTGTTCAACATGCTCCCGCTGCTCCCGCTCGACGGCGGCCACATCGCGGGCGCCCTGTGGGAGTCGATCCGCCGCCACACCGCGCGGATCTTCAAGCGGCCCGACCCGGGCCCGTTCGACGTGGCGAAGCTGATGCCGGCCGCGTACGTGGTGGCGGGCGTGTTCGTCTGCTTCACCCTGCTGGTCCTCGTCGCCGACATCGTCAATCCGGTGAAGCTGACCTGACGCCGCAAGCGGCCGGAACCCGTGCGGTGTCCGGCCGCCCGCCCGCGGGGCGGTAATCTCGAAGACCTGAGCAAGACCTGCGCCCGATGAACCACACCTTGGGGTTGTACAGCTGATGACCGCGATCTCTCTCGGTATCCCGTCCGTTCCGACCAAGCTCGCTGAGCGGCGCAAGAGCCGCCAGATCCAGGTCGGATCGGTGGCCGTCGGCGGCGACGCCCCCGTGTCGGTGCAGTCGATGACCACCACCCGCACCTCCGACATCGGTGCGACGCTCCAGCAGATCGCCGAGCTCACCGCGGCCGGCTGCCAGATCGTCCGGGTGGCCTGCCCGACCCAGGACGACGCCGACGCGCTCGCGACCATCGCGAAGAAGTCGCAGATCCCGGTCATCGCGGACATCCACTTCCAGCCGAAGTACGTGTTCGCCGCGATCGACGCCGGCTGCGCCGCCGTCCGCGTCAACCCGGGCAACATCAAGCAGTTCGACGACAAGGTCAAGGAGATCGCCAAGGCGGCCTCCGCGACCGGCACCCCGATCCGCATCGGCGTCAACGCCGGCTCGCTCGACGCCCGCCTGCTGGCCAAGTACGGCAAGGCCACCCCCGAGGCGCTGGTCGAGTCCGCGCTCTGGGAGGCCTCCCTCTTCGAGGAGCACGGCTTCAGCGACATCAAGATCTCGGTCAAGCACAACGACCCGGTCGTCATGGTCAACGCCTACCGCCAGCTCGCCGCCGCCTGCGACTACCCCCTGCACCTCGGCGTCACCGAGGCCGGCCCCGCCTTCCAGGGCACCATCAAGTCCGCCGTGGCCTTCGGCGCGCTGCTCTCCGAGGGCATCGGCGACACCATCCGCGTCTCCCTCTCGGCCCCGCCGGTCGAGGAGGTCAAGGTCGGCAACCAGATCCTGGAGTCGCTGAACCTCAAGCCGCGCCGCCTGGAGATCGTCTCCTGCCCGTCCTGCGGCCGCGCCCAGGTCGACGTCTACAAGCTGGCCGAGGAGGTCACCGCCGGCCTGGAGGGCATGGAGGTCCCGCTGCGCGTCGCCGTCATGGGCTGCGTCGTCAACGGCCCCGGCGAGGCCCGCGAGGCCGACCTCGGCGTCGCCTCCGGCAACGGCAAGGGCCAGATCTTCGTGAAGGGCGAGGTCATCAAGACCGTCCCCGAGTCGAAGATCGTCGAGACCCTCATCGAAGAGGCCATGAAGATCGCCGAGCAGATGGAGAAGGACGGCGTCGCCAGCGGCGAGCCGACCGTCGCCGTCGCCGGCTGACCCCGCTGCGTCACCGACGTACCCGAAGCCCCTGCGTCCCCCGGGACGTCAGGGGCTTCGGGCATCCCAGGCGGCGGGGGACGGGGGTACAGTGCGGAGACCAGCAGAAACCGTACGGTGAGGCCCCCTCGTGTTGACGCAGACCTCCACCCGGGTCCTCGAACCCGCCGACCTCGGCGCCGCGCTCGCCGTCCTGGAGAGCGCCCCCGTCGAGAACGCCTTCGTGACCGCCCGCGTCCAGATCGCCGGACTCGACCCCTGGCGCCTGGGCGGCGAGATGTGGGGCTGGTACGCCGACGGGGAGCTGCGCTCGCTCTGCTACTCCGGCGCCAACCTGGTCCCCATCTGCGCCACCCCCGAGGCCGTCCGCGCCTTCGCCGACCGGGCCCGCCGGGTCGGCCGCCGCTGCTCCTCCATCGTCGGTCCCGCCGGACCCACCGCCCAGCTCTGGCGCCTGTTGGAGCCCGGCTGGGGACCCGCCCGCGACGTCCGCGCCCACCAGCCGCTGATGGTCGCCGACCGTCCCTCCACCACGGTCGCGCCCGACCCGCTGGTCCGCCGGGTCCGCAAGGACGAGATGGAGGTGATCATGCCCGCCTGCGTGGCCATGTTCACCGAGGAGGTCGGCATCTCCCCGATGGCCGGCGACGGCGGGCTCCTGTACCAGGCGCGCGTCGCCGAGCTCGTCGGCGCCGGCCGCTCCTTCGCCCGCATCGAGGACGGCAAGGTCGTCTTCAAGGCCGAGATCGGCGCCGCCACCCGCCAGGCCTGCCAGATCCAGGGCGTCTGGGTCGCCCCCGAGCACCGGGGCCGCGGCCTGTCCGAGACCGGCATGGCCGCCGTCCTGCAGTACGCGCTGGCCGACGTCGCCCCCGTCGTCAGCCTCTACGTCAACGACTACAACACCCCCGCGAGGGCCGCGTACCGCCGCGTCGGCTTCGACGAGGTCGGCGCCTTCATGAGCGTGCTGTTCTGAACCGGGTTCGCCGGCCCGCGTACGGCTTGTAGGGTGCGGCGCATGGATGACACGAAGGTCGTGATCGGGCCGGTCAATCTCGCCGCGCGGGTGGACGAGGCGCTCGCCGTGCAGGCCCTCGCCTTCGGGCTCGAACAGGACGAGATCGTCGTACGCCGCCACATCGTGCTGCGCCACCTCCTCAACCCCGGCGCCTGCGCTTACGGGGCGACCACCCCCGACGGGACGCTCGTCGGCTTCGTGTACGGGATGCCCAACGACCGCTCCCACTGGTGGTCCACGATCGTCGAGCCCTATCTGCGCGCCACCGGCAGCGAGGGCTGGCTCGACGACTCCTTCGTCATCACCGAGCTGCACGTCCACCCGGACTTCCAGGGCCGGGGCGTCGGCCGGGAGCTGATCACCACCATCACCGACTCCTCCGACCTGCCCCGCTCGATCCTCTCCGCCATCGACACCGACAGCCCCGCCCGCGGCCTGTACGGATCGCTCGGCTACGCCGACCTCGCCCGGCAGGTGCACTTCCCCAGCGCACCCCGCCCGTACGCGGTGATGGGCGCGCCGCTGCCGCTGAGGCGGCGCGGGGCCGAGAACTGATTTCTCCGACCCGGCTCCCCCCGGATAACCTCCTAGGCACCAACAGTTATCCGGCAGGAGTACGAGAACCATGGCCAACGCACCGGTCCAGCGCATGTCGAAGTTGATGGCGAAGACGCTGCGCGACGACCCGGCGGACGCCGAGGTCCTCAGCCACAAGCTCCTCGTCCGCGCCGGCTACGTCCGCCGCACCGCCGCCGGCATCTGGAGCTGGCTGCCCCTCGGCAAGAAGGTCCTCGCCAACGTCGAGCGCATCGTCCGCGAGGAGATGGACGCCATCGGCGCCCAGGAGGTCTCCCTCCCGGCCCTGCTGCCCCGCGAGCCCTACGAGGCGACCGGCCGCTGGGACGAGTACGGTGCCGAGCTGTTCCGCCTGCAGGACCGCAAGGGCGGCGACTACCTCCTCGGCCCGACCCACGAGGAGATCTTCACCCTCCTGGTGAAGGACCAGGCGTCCTCCTACAAGGACCTGCCGGTCATCCTGTACCAGATCCAGAACAAGTTCCGCGACGAGGCCCGCCCCCGCGCCGGCATCCTGCGCGGCCGCGAGTTCCTCATGAAGGACTCGTACTCCTTCGACACCGAGGACGAGGGCCTGGCCCACTCCTACGCCCTGCACCGCCAGGCCTACCAGCGGGTCTTCGAGCGCCTCGGCCTCGACTACCGGATCTGCGCCGCGACCGCGGGCGCGATGGGCGGCTCCAAGTCCGAGGAGTTCCTCGCCCCGGCCGAGGCCGGCGAGGACACCTTCGCCGACTGCCCGAACTGCGACTTCGCCGCGAACACGGAGGCGATCACCTACGCCCTGACGCCGGTCGACGGCTCCGCCGTCCCGGCCGCCGAGGAGATCCCCACCCCCGACACCCCGACGATCGAGACCCTGGCGGCCTCCCTCGGCGTCCCGGCCTCCGCGACCCTCAAGAACCTCCTGGTGAAGGTCGACGGCGAGATCGTCGCGGTCGGCGTCCCCGGCGACCGCGAGGTCGACCTGGACAAGGTCGAGGCGCACTTCGCGCCCGCGACCGTCGAGATGGTCACCGAGACCGACTTCGCCGAGCGCACCGACCTGGTCCGCGGCTACGTGGGCCCGCAGGGGCTCGACAAGGTGAAGTACATCGCCGACCCGCGCGTGGCCCCCGGCACCTCCTGGATCACCGGTGCGAACAAGGCCGGCACCCACACCAAGAACGTCGTCGCGGGCCGTGACTTCGAGGTCGAGGAGTACGTCGACGTCGTCGTCGTCCAGGAGGGCGACCCCTGCCCCAAGTGCGGCACCGGCCTGAAGCTGGACCGCGCGATCGAGATCGGCCACATCTTCCAGCTGGGCCGCAAGTACGCCGACGCGCTCAAGCTCGACGTCCTCGGCCAGAACGGCAAGCCGGTCCGCGTGACCATGGGCTCCTACGGCATCGGCGTCTCCCGCGCCGTCGCCGCGCTCGCCGAGCAGACCGCCGACGACAAGGGCCTGTGCTGGCCGGCCGAGGTCGCCCCGGCCGACGTCCACGTCGTCGCCGCCGGCAAGGCGCTGCAGACCGAGCTGGCCCTGGAGGTCTCCGACAAGCTCGCCGCCGCGGGCCTGCGCGTGCTGGTCGACGACCGCGCGGGCGTCTCCCCGGGCGTCAAGTTCACCGACGCCGAGCTCATGGGCGTCCCGAAGATCCTGGTCGCCGGCCGCCGCGCGGGCGAAGGCGTCGTCGAACTGAAGGACCGCCGCACCGGCGAGCGCGAGGAGCTCCCGGTCGACGAGGCGATCGCGCGCCTCTCCGCCTGACGCGTGTGCGCGTGCCCCCTCTCCCGGTTCCGTCCGGGGGAGGGGGCACCGTCCTGTGCCGGGAGCCGTCAGGTCCTCACGGAAGCCGTCAGGACCCCTCGCTGAAGCCGTCGGCCCCCTCGGCGTCTGAATCCCGTGGCGCCGGGTCCACCGACGCCCCCGTCAGGTCCTCGATCGCCTCCTCCGCGTGTGCCACTCCCGTCAGATAGGCGTCGGAGTGCGGCGGCACGACCGCGCCCGGATGGGCCGTCGAATGCCCCGGGGCCGGGTGCTCCGGTGCCGCGCGCTCCAGGAAGCGGAGCAGTTCGACCGGGATCGGCAGGACCAGCGTCGAGTTCTTCTCGGCGGCCACCGCCATCACCGTCTGCAGCAGCCGCAGTTGCAGCGCCGACGGGGCGTCCTCCATCTGGTGCGCCGCCTCCGCCAGCTTCTTGGACGCCTGCAGTTCCGCGTCCGCGTTGATCAGCCGCGCCCGCCGCTCCCGGTCCGCCTCCGCCTGCCGGGCCATCGAACGCTTCATCGTCTCCGGCAGCGAGACGTCCTTGATCTCCACCCGGTCGATCGCGACGCCCCAGCCCATCGCGGGGCTGTCCAGCATCAGTTCCAGGCCCTGGTTGAGCTTCTCCCGGTTGGACAGCAGGTCGTCGAGGTCGCTCTTGCCGATGATCGAGCGCAGCGAGGTCTGCGCCATCTGCGAGACGGCGAACTTGTAGTCCTCCACCCGCACCAGCGCGTCCGCCGGGTCCACCACCTTGAAGTAGACGACCGCGTCGACCCGCACCGTGACGTTGTCCCGGGTGATGCCCTCCTGGGCCGGCACGGGCATGGTGACGATCTGCATGTTGACCTTGTGCAGCCGGTCGACCATCGGAACGATCATGGTGAAACCAGGCTGCCGCACCCCTGAGACGAGCCGGCCGAAGCGGAACACCACGCCGCGCTCGTACTGCTTCACGACCCGTGCCGCGGCCCCCGCGTACACCGCGGTCGCCGCTGCCGCCCCCGCGGCCGCCACCAACACCTCTTGGATCATGACGGGCCCCCTGAGGAAGGGTTACAAAAAGGGTATTCCCCTACAGCCAGCCCGCGAACTCGAGCAGCAGTTCCGCGTCCGCCGTCCGCCCCGCCTCGCGCGCGCGGGTCGCGGACTCCACCGCGCGGAACAGCGTCCAGCCGCGCAGCCGCTCCCGGTCCAGCTCCAGGGAGTCCGCCAGCCTGTTCACCCGTCGGCGGGCCGCCGACGCCCCGGACGACGCGGCCACCAGGTCCTCCACCCGGTCCCGCACCAGCCGCGCCAGGTCGTAGGCGCGCTCGCCCACCAGCGGCTCGGGGCCGACGGCGAGCCAGGGCGCCCGGTCGCCGGCCAGCACCTTGCCCTGGCGGAAGCAGCCGTGCAGCAGCAGCGTCTCGGCCTCGCCCGCCAGCAGCTCCTCGCGGGCCGCGAGCGCCGCGGCCACCAGGGCGCCGGCCTCCTCGTCCGCCGCGTGCGCGGCCATGGCGGCGGCCTGCCGCCCGGTCCGCTCGGCGACCGACTCGAAGCCGTGGCCCGCGGGCGGCTCGACCCACAGCCGGCGTACGGTCCCGGCCGCCTCCAGCAGCGCCTTCGCCTCCGGCAGCGAGCGCAGGGAGACCTCCGGGTGCAGCCGCTCCAGGACCAGACCGCCGTGATCCGTCCCGCCGAGCAGTCGCGCCGCGCCCCAGCCGTCCCAGTGCGCGAGCGCGTCCCGCTCCAGGTCCGGACGGGCGGCGCGGGGCGCGAGCTTCACCGCGGCCCCCGGGACGAGGACGACGAGGCTGCTCCGACCGCCCGGGGCCATCACCCGTTCGGCGACCAGACCGGCCTGCTCCAGGGCGTCCCGGGCCAGCTCGGGAAGCTCCCCGAGCCACTCGGCCGCGCCGGCCTCCCCGTACGCCTCGCCGAGCGCCCGCACCAGCCGCTGCGGCGGTTCGAAACCCATACGCGCCTTGTTTCCTTCGTTTCCTCGGTGCCGGAAAGGGACTAGGCCCGTTCCGCGAGCCCAGGAAAGGTTACGTCGCTGCCGCGCCAGCGGACGGCGCGGACCGCCGCCTCGCGCAGGGCCGTCGCGGCCTCCCGGCGCAGCGGGCCCTCGGCGGAGCGGACCAGATCGGAGTAGACGCCGGCCACCCGGTCCTCCAGGACGGCCGCGAGGCGTACGGCCGCGGCGGGGTCCGGCACGGTGAAGGGCAGCTCGTAGGCCGCGGCCGCCGCGACCGGGTCGCCGCCCAGGTCGCGGACGGTGCGCCGCAGCGCGTCCCGGCGGGCGCGGTGGCCCTCGTACGCGGCGGTGGCCTCGGCGCGCCGGGCCTCGGCGACGCGGGCGCCGACGACCCCGTACCCGTACACGGCGGCGTGCTCGGCGGCGAGTGCGGCCTGGGCCGCGTCGAGCGCGGTCATGCCCGGCCCCCTTCGGTCAGCAGATAGGCGTGGGCCGCGCCGGCGGCGGCGACGGAGGCGAGCAGCCGGGCGTATTCGGGCGGAGCCGACACGAGGGTGGCCGTGTGGGTGTCCGCCGTCGCCCGTTCGGCCGCGGCCAGCCCGGTGAGCGCGGCCGCCGGATCCGCGGGCACGGCCACGGGCGTGGGGGAGGGGGCCGGAGTGCCGGACGCCGGGGGCGCGGCCGACGGCGTGGGGCCCGCGGCGGGGGGCGCCACGCCCTCGCCCAGGGCCTTCACATGGGCCGCCACCGAGGCCCGCAGCGGCGCCAGCCGGTCCGCCAGTGAGGGGTGCGCGGCGAGCACCGCGTCGTACCGCCCGAGCAGGGTGCGCCCGGTGGCGGCGGAGCGGGCGCGCAGCGCGGCCTCGGCGCGCGCCGCCCGCTCCGCCGCGCTCGGCGGCTTCGGGCGCCCGTCCCCGGCGGAGGTGCAGCCGGCGAGCGCCGCCGCGGCGCCCCCCGCGCCCGCCGTCAGGAGCGCGCGCCTGCCGATGGTCGTCACACCGTCTCCCTCACGCTCAGGTTTTCGAAGATCACCGCAGGCGAGCGTACCCGCGGCCCCCGGCCCCGTGGACGGCAACACCCTCCTGGACCGGATACCCTTTGATCTGACACGCGACGAACCCACAACAGCACACGCGGCCGAGGAGTCACCCGGATGAGCACCACCCAGAGCGAACGGCTGCGCGGTCTTCTGGAGCCGCTCGTTCACGCGAAGGACCTCGACCTCGAGGAGATCGAGGTGTCCCGGGCCGGCCGCCGCGGACTGCTGAGGGTCATCGTCGACTCGGACGAGGGCGTCGAGCTCGACGCCTGCGCCGAGCTGAGCCGCGTCATCTCCGAGAAGCTCGACGAGACGGACGCGATGGGCGAGGGCGAGTACGTCCTCGAAGTCAGCTCCCCCGGCGCCGACCGTCCGCTCACCCAGCACCGCCACTACGTGCGCGCCACCGGCCGCCTGGTGAAGCTCAACCTCACCGAGGGGGGCGAGCTGGTCACCCGCATCCTCGCCGTGGACGAGGACGGCCTGGACACCGAGGTGCCGGGCGTGAAGGGCCGCAAGGCCACCGCCCGCCGGATCGAGTTCTCCGAGATCGCCAAGGCGCGTGTCGAGATCGAGTTCAACCGCAAGGACAAGAAGGAAGAGGAGGCGTAGCCGTGGACATCGACGTGAAGCTCCTGAAGGGCTTGGCACAGGAGAAGGAAATCTCCTTCGAGATGCTGGTCGAGGCGATCGAGTCGGCCCTCCTCATCGCCTATCACCGCACCCCCTCCGCCCGGCGTCACGCCCGCGTGGAGCTGGACCGGCACACCGGTCACGTGACGGTGTGGGCGAAGGAAGACCCGGCCGACCTGGAGGAGGGCCAGCAGCCCAAGGAGTTCGACGACACGCCGTCGGACTTCGGCCGGATCGCGGCGAGCACCGCCCGCCAGGTCATCCAGCAGCGCCTGCGCGACGCCGAGAACGACGTCACCTTCGGCGAGTACGCCCGCCGCGAGGGCGACATCGTGGCCGGCCAGGTGCAGCAGGGCAAGGACCCGAAGAACGTCCTCGTCAAGCTGGACGACAAGCTGGAGGCCATCCTTCCGGTGCAGGAGCAGGTGCCGGGCGAGGACTACACGCACGGTCTGCGCCTGCGCACGTACGTCGTCCGGGTGGCGAAGGGTGTCCGCGGTCCGTCCGTCACCCTCTCGCGCACCCACCCCAATCTGGTGAAGAAGCTCTTCGCCCTCGAGGTGCCGGAGATCGCCGACGGCTCCGTCGAGATCGCGGCCATCGCCCGCGAGGCCGGTCACCGCACCAAGATCGCCGTCCGTTCCACCCGTTCGGGCCTGAACGCCAAGGGCGCCTGCATCGGCCCGATGGGCAGCCGGGTGCGCAACGTGATGGCCGAGCTGCTCGGCGAGAAGATCGACATCGTCGACTGGTCGGACGACCCGGCCGAGATGGTGGCGAACGCGCTCTCCCCGGCGCGGGTCTCCAAGGTCGAGATCGTCGACCTGGCCGCCCGCTCGGCCCGGGTGACGGTGCCCGACTACCAGCTGTCGCTGGCGATCGGCAAGGAGGGGCAGAACGCCCGTCTGGCCGCGCGGCTCACCGGCTGGCGGATCGACATCCGTCCGGACACCGAGGTCTCGGGTCCGCAGGACTGAGATCGATTTTGGCCAACAGCTGTTCGATTTTTGCCCCAAACGGGTGAGGTCGGTACGGGGAGGTAGACTTAATCGTGTCTGGCCGGACGCATGCCCGCGCGTGCCCTGAGCGAACCTGTGTGGGATGCCGGGAGCGAGCGGCCAAGAGCGACCTGCTGCGGATCGTGGTGAATAAGGACGAGTGCGTCCCCGATCATCGCGGTACGCTGCCCGGCCGGGGTGCGTATCTGCACCCCGCCGTGGTCTGTCTCGACCTGGCGGTCCGCCGCCGGGCGTTTCCCAGGGCCTTCAGGGCCCAAGGACCGCTCGACACCGTGGCACTGCGCCACGACGTCGAGCGGGTGGCACCGCAGTGAAGAAGTACGGCACGGAACCCCGTGCGGTCAGGTACCTCGCGAGTTGGAAGTAGGTCGAGATTGCGATGAGCACTCGATGAGTACGCGATGAGTACGCCCATGAAGTAGCGACGGTCCGGCGGTAACCGGACCTAAAAGGAGCGAAGTGGCTAAGGTCCGGGTATACGAACTCGCCAAGGAGTTCGGTGTGGAGAGCAAGGTCGTCATGGCCAAGCTCCAAGAACTCGGTGAATTCGTCCGTTCGGCGTCCTCGACGATCGAGGCGCCGGTCGTGCGCAAGTTGACTGACGCTTTGCAGGGTCCCGGCGGCAACGCCGGCAAGACCGCTGCCAAGCCCGGCGCGCCCCGCAAGGCGGCGCCCTCCCCCGCAAAGCCCGCGGCGCCGTCTCCGGCGGCCGCGGCTCGTCCTGCTGCCCCCAAGCCCGGCGCCCCGGCCCCCAAGCCGGCCCCCGCCGCGCCCGCGGCGCCGGCCACCCCGGCCGCGCCCACCGGCAGCACCCCCTCTCCGGCTCCGGCCGCGTCGGGCCCGCGTCCGGGTCCGAAGCCGGCCCCGAAGCCCGCGCCCGCCGCGCCGGCTCCGACCACCCCGGAGTTCACGGCGCCCCCGACGACCCCGTCGGCTCCGGCCGCCGGTCAGCGTCCCGGTGGTGCCACCCCCGGCCCGCGTCCCGCCGCTGCCCGTCCGGGCCAGCAGGCGCCGCGTCCGGGTCAGCAGGCCCCGCGCCCCGGCCAGCAGGCCCCGCGTCCGGGCGGTCGCCCGGCAGGCCCGCGTCCGGGCAACAACCCCTTCACCTCCGGCGGCTCCACCGGCATGGCGCGCCCGCAGGCGCCCCGTCCGGGTGGCGGTGCCCCCCGTCCCGGCGGCCCCGGTGCCGCTCCGGGCGCCCCGCGCCCGCAGGGTCCCGGCTCCGTGCCCGGCGCCCCGCGTCCGCAGGGCGGCGCCGCTCGCCCGACCCCGGGTGGCATGCCCCGTCCGCAGGCTCCCCGTCCGGGCGGCGCGCCCGGCGGTAACCGTCCGAACCCCGGCATGATGCCGCAGCGTCCCGCTGCCGGCCCGCGTCCGGGCCCCGGCGGCCGTGGCCCGGGTGGCCCCGGCGGTCGTCCCGGTGGCGGCGGTGGCGGCGGCGGTCGTCCCGGCTTCGCCGGCCGTCCGGCCGGTCCCGGCGGTGGCGGCGGCGGCTTCGCCGGCCGTCCCGGTGGTCCCGGTGGCGGCGGCGGCCGTCCGGGTGGTCCCGGTGGTGGCGGCGGCTTCGGCGGTCGTCCCGGTGGCTTCGGCGGTCGTCCCGGCGGCCCCGGTGGCCGTGGTGGCACGCAGGGCGCCTTCGGTCGTCCCGGCGGTCCCGCGCGTCGTGGTCGCAAGTCGAAGCGTCAGAGGCGCCAGGAGTACGAGGCCATGCAGGCCCCGTCCGTGGGCGGCGTGATGCTGCCTCGCGGCAACGGCGAGACCATTCGCCTGTCGCGCGGTGCGTCCCTCACCGACTTCGCGGAGAAGATCGGCGCCAACCCGGCGTCGCTCGTCGCGGTCATGATGAACCTCGGCGAGATGGTCACGGCCACGCAGTCCGTCTCCGACGAGACGCTGCAGCTCCTCGGCGACGAGATGAACTACACCGTTCAGATCGTCTCGCCGGAGGAGGAGGACCGTGAGCTGCTCGAGTCCTTCGACATCGAGTTCGGCGAGGACGAGGGCGGCGAAGAGGCGCTCGTGTCCCGTCCGCCGGTCGTGACCGTCATGGGTCACGTCGACCACGGTAAGACCCGACTCCTCGACGCGATCCGCAAGACCAACGTGGTCGCGGGCGAGGCCGGTGGCATCACCCAGCACATCGGTGCCTACCAGGTCGGTACCGAGGTCAACGGCGAAGAGCGTCGCATCACCTTCATCGACACCCCGGGTCACGAGGCGTTCACCGCCATGCGTGCCCGTGGTGCGAAGTCGACCGACATCGCGATCCTCGTGGTCGCGGCCAACGACGGCGTCATGCCGCAGACGATCGAGGCGCTCAACCACGCCAAGGCCGCCGGCGTCCCGATCGTCGTCGCGGTCAACAAGATCGACGTCGAGGGCGCGGACCCGGTCAAGGTCCGTGGTCAGCTGACCGAGTTCGGTCTGGTGGCCGAGGAGTACGGCGGCGACACCATGTTCGTCGACATCTCCGCCAAGCAGGGTCTGCACATCGACTCCCTGCTGGAGGCCGTGGTCCTCACCGCCGACGCCTCGCTCGACCTGCGGGCCAACCCGAACCAGGACGCGCAGGGTATTGCGATCGAGTCCCACCTCGACCGTGGTCGCGGTGCCGTCTCGACCGTCCTCGTCCAGCGCGGAACGCTGCGCATCGGCGACACGATGGTCGTCGGCGACGCGTACGGCCGCGTCCGGGCGATGCTCGACGACAAGGGCAACAACGTCGAGGAGGCGACCCCGTCGACTCCGGTCCTGGTCCTCGGTCTGACCAACGTTCCGGGCGCCGGCGACAACTTCCTCGTCGTCGACGAGGACCGCACGGCCCGCCAGATCGCCGAGAAGCGCGCCGCGCGTGAGCGCAACGCCGCCTTCGCCAAGCGCGTCCGCCGGGTGTCCCTCGAGGACCTCGACAAGGTGCTCAAGGCCGGTCTGGTCCAGGAACTCAACCTCATCATCAAGGGCGACGCGTCCGGTGCGGTCGAGGCTCTCGAGTCCTCGCTGCTCCAGCTCGACGTCGGCGAAGAGGTCGACATCCGCATCCTGCACCGCGGTGTGGGTGCGGTCACCGAGTCCGACATCGACCTGGCCATGGGCTCCGACGCCATCGTCATCGGCTACAACGTCCGCGCGGCCGGCCGTGCCGCGCAGATGGCGGAGCGCGAGGGCGTCGACGTCCGGTACTACTCGGTCATCTACCAGGCGATCGAGGAGATCGAGGCGGCGCTCAAGGGCCTCCTCAAGCCGGAGTACGAAGAGGTCGAGCTCGGTACGGCGGAGATCCGCGAGGTCTTCCGCTCGTCCAAGCTGGGCAACATCGCCGGTGTCCTCATCCGCTCGGGCGAGGTCAAGCGCAACACCAAGGCGCGCCTCATCCGCGACGGCAAGGTCATCGCGGAGAACCTCAACATCGAGGGTCTGCGCCGCTTCAAGGACGACGTCACCGAGATCCGCGAGGGCTTCGAGGGTGGTATCAACCTCGGAAACTTCAACGACATCAAGATCGACGACGTCATCGCGACGTACGAGATGCGCGAGAAGCCGCGCGTCTGACGTACAGCGTTGAACCGGGGCCGGTCGGCGGAAGGAATTCCGTCGATCGGCCCCGGCCGTTGCGTGTACGGTTCTGATGTCCCTGCCAAGCGGTTGGCGGGGCCACGAACCCGAACCGGCGGGACATCCGGGCTTACATGTATGTGGGGACGCTGTCCTTCGATCTGCTCCTCGGCGACGTACGGTCGCTGAAGGAGAAGCGCTCCGTCGTCAAGCCGATCGTCGCCGAGCTCCAGCGGAAGTTCTCCGTGAGCGTGGCGGAGGTGTCGGGCCAGAACCTCCACCGGCGGGCCGAGATCGGCGTCGCGATGGTGTCGGGGGACCCGGGGCACCTCAGCGAGGTGCTGGACCGGTGCGAGCGCCTGGTCGCCGCCCGTCCGGAGGTGGAACTGCTGTCGGTTCGACGCAGGCTCCACACCGACGAAGACTGAACTCAGCAAGCAAAGCAAGAAAGAGGAGAAGGACCAGTGGCCGACAACGCGCGGGCGAAGAAGCTGGCGGACCTCATCCGGGAGGTGGTCGCCGAGAAGCTGCAGCGCGGCATCAAGGACCCGCGCCTGGGTACGCACGTGACCATCACGGACACCCGCGTCACCGGTGACCTGCGGGAGGCCACGGTCTTCTACACGGTCTACGGGGACGAGGAGGAGCGCGCCAGCGCCGCCGCCGGCCTGGAGAGCGCCAAGGGCATCCTGCGTTCGGCCGTCGGCCGGGCCGCGGGCACCAAGTTCACCCCGACGCTCACCTTCGTGGCCGACGCCCTCCCGGAGACCGCCCGGAACATCGAGGACCTCCTCGACCGGGCGCGTGCCTCGGACGCCAAGGTGCGCGACGCGTCCTCGGGCGCCACCTTCGCCGGTGACGCCGACCCGTACAAGAAGCAGGGCGAGGACGACACCGCCGAATGAGCAAGACACCCTCCACGCCCGACGGCCTTGTCATCGTCGACAAGCCGTCGGGCTTCACTTCGCACGACGTCGTGGCCAAGATGCGGGGGATCGCCAAGACCCGCCGCGTCGGCCACGCCGGCACGCTCGACCCCATGGCCACGGGCGTCCTCGTCCTCGGCGTGGAGCGGGCGACCAAGCTTCTCGGTCACCTCGCGCTGACCGAGAAGGAGTACCTGGGCACCATCCGCCTCGGGCAGACCACGATCACCGACGACGCCGAGGGCGAGATCACGGCGTCGGTCGACGCGTCGAAGGTCACCCGCGAGCAGATCGACGCGGGGGTCGCGGAGCTCACCGGCGACATCATGCAGGTGCCGTCGAAGGTCTCCGCGATCAAGATCGACGGCAAGCGGTCCTACGCGCGGGTGCGCGGCGGCGAGGAGTTCGAGATCCCGGCCCGTCCGGTCACCGTCTCCTCCTTCCGCGTGTACGACGTGCGCGAGGACACCGCGGAGGACGGCACCCCGGTCGTGGACCTGGTGGTCTCCGTCGTCTGCTCCTCCGGCACGTACATCCGGGCGCTCGCCCGCGACCTGGGCGCCGGGCTCGGCGTGGGCGGGCATCTGACCGCGCTGCGCCGCACCCGGGTCGGCCCGTACAAGCTGGACACCGCGCGCACCCTGGACCAGCTCCAGGAGGAGCTCACGGTCATGCCGGTCGCCGACGCGGCCGCGGCGGCGTTCCCGCGCTGGGACGTCGACGAGAAGCGGGCCAGGCTGCTGCTGAACGGCGTGCGTCTGGAGATGCCGGAGTACCCGGCCGGACCGGTCGCGGTCTTCGGGCCCGAGGGGCGGCTGCTCGCGCTCGTCGAGGCGCAGCGGGGCAAGGCGAAGAGCCTGGCCGTCTTCGGCTGAGCCGATCGTCCGGCCGAGCCGGATCGTTCACGGTGGGGCGGGCACGCGCGCGTGCCCGCCCCACGATCCCCCTCCGCGGGGTTCCTGTCCCGCCGGTGATCGCGCATTCACCCCTTTGGGCAGGCGCTCGGAGCGAACAGGGGGAGCGCGAGGGGGCGCGTTCGCGCACGCGCTTTTCCCGGTGATCACCGCCCACCTACCGTCGGACCATGGGGAGCGGGGACCTGGCGGAGCTGGTGCGGATCGAGGATCCGGCCGGCCGCCCGTGCGGCACCGGATTCCTCGCCGACCACCAGGGCACCGTCCTCACCGGCCACGAGGTGGTCGAGGGCCGCGCCGCCCTGCAGCTGCGCACCCCCGACGGCCGCAGCCGCCGGATCGGCCCCGCCGACCTCACCCTGCTGCCCGACAGCGGGCTCGCCCTCGTCCGCGCCCCGGGGCTGACCGCCCGCCCGCTGCCGCTGGCCTTCCGGCAGGGCATCGAGCCCGGCACGTACGTACGGATCGCGGCGCACGGCTGGCGCGAGGCGCGCGTCCTCGGCGGCACGGCCGGCCCCGCCCTCGAACTGGCCATCGGCACCGAGGGCGCCGAGGCGCTGCACGCCCGGGGGCCCGCGGCCGGAGGCCCCGTCCTCGACCCCGCCACCGGCGCCGTCCTCGCCGTCCTCGGCACCGCCCTGCACGGCGACCGGCGGGCGGCGGGCCACGCCCTGCCGATCCCCGCCCCGCCGCTGCCGGCGCCCGGCGGTCCGCTGGCGGCCCTGCTGCGCCGCAACGCCGCCACCGTCCCCGCCTACGGCCGGGACCTCAACCTGGCCGGGGTCCTGGAGCTGACGGCCACCACCACCGGCTCCCGCGAGGAGCACCCGCCCGCCGCCCGGCTCCACGACGACGGCCAGGCCCTCGTCCTCGCCGTCGTCGGCACCCCCGGCACCGGCCGCAGCACCGCCCTCGCGGGCCTCGCCGCCCAGCGCGCCCGCGGCCAGGACCCCGCGCCCACCGTCTGGCTGCGCGGTGCCGACCTGCGCTCCGACGACCGTTCCGTCGCCGACGCCGTCGGCCGCGCCCTGCACCGGGCCGGGCGGGTCGCCGCGGCCTCCGGAGCCCCGGGCGACCCCGCCGGCGCCACCCCCGAGCAGGCCGCCGCCCTCGCCCGCGCCGCCCGCCGCCCGCTCCTGGTCCTCCTCGACGGCCCCGAGGAGATGCCGCCGCTCCTCGCGCACCGCCTCGGCCCCTGGACCGCCGCCACCGAGGAGTGGCTCGCCACCCACGGGGCCCGTCTCGTCACCGCCTGCCGCCCGGAGCACTGGGAACAGGCCGGGCCGCTGTACGCGACGGCGCCGCGGACCGTCGTCCTCGGCGAGCTCTCCGAGGACGCGGCCCGCGAGGCCCGGCGCCGCCACGGGGTGCCCGACGACGGGATCGCCGCCGAGGACGCCCGGCACCCGCTGGCCCTGCGGCTCCTCGGCGAGGTGCGCGCCGCCACCCGGGGCGAGGCGCCCGGCCGCCCGGGCCGGGACGAGGTCTTCGCCGCCCACCTGGCCCTGATGTGCCTGCGCGTCGCCGTCCGGATCGCCGCGGGCACCCGGCCCGTGGTGCGCGGGACGGGCGTGCGCAGGCTCGCCGCCCGCGTCAGCGGCCACGTCCACGAGGCCGCCCGCCGCTGCCTCGGCCCCGGCCAGGGCGAACTGGACCGCGAGTCCTTCGAGGAGCTGTTCCCCTGGGGCACGGGATGGGCCTCCGCGGTCCTCACCGAGGCCCTGCTGGTCCCGGCGGGCGGCGGCTACCGCTTCGCCCACGAGGAGCTGGCCGACTGGCTGCAGGGCGCCCACCTGGACATCGACCGCGCCCTCGACTCGCTGATCCGCCACCCGTCCCCGCTCCCGGTGCCCCGCCACCGCATCGGACCCGTCCTCCAGGCCCTCCACCACCTCCACCGCGACCAGGGGCCGGGAGCCCTGTCCGAGCGGCTGGACGCGCTGGTCGACGCCCTGGCGCGGCACGCCGACCACTCCGGCCCGGGCGGCGCCGGCGAGGAGGGCCTCTGGTGGGCCTCCCGGCTGCTCGCCGGGACCCTCGACGGCGTCCGCGACCCGCGGCCCCTCCTGCCCGTGCTGCGGCGGCTCGCCGACCGTCAGGGGGAACGGCCCGGCGCACCGGACTCCTTCCCCGGGTTCGGCGCCCGGTTCTGGGCCGGGCTGCGACTGCCCGAGGGGGAGCGCGTCGACCTGCTGCGCCGGCTCGTGCCCGCCGACCCGGCCCCCGGCCCGGGGGCGCCGCCCCGGTTCCTCGACGCCGTCGCCGGACTCCTGGCGGCCGACCCGCGCGGGGTGCAGCCGCTGCTGTGCCGCTGGTTCGCGGACGAACGCCCCCTGGCCGCCGCGCCCGGCGCCACCGTCGGCACCGCCGCCCAGGCGCTGCTGCACACCCACCGCGGGTTCGCCGTGGACGACCTGTGCGAGGCCCTGGTCGCCACCGCGCACCCGCTCGCCGACGGGCTGCTCGCCGCTCTCGCCGAGGACGAACCGACCGCGCTGTGCCGGGCGGTGGACCGCTGGGCCCACGACGACGGGCGGCCCGAGCGGCGCACCGCCGCCGCCGCGTACGGGCGGCTGGTCGCCCGGCACGTCACGACCGAGGCCGACCGGGCCACCCTGCGCTACGCCGCCCTCGCCCTGCTCGCCCGGCCGGCCGACCGCGCCCTGCACGGGCCCGCGCTCGGGCTGCTCGTCCACGACCCCGAGTCCAGGGCCCGGCACCTGCCCCGCGCCCTCGTCGAGCCGGGCGTGCCCGTGGACGCCCTCGCCGCCGCGCTCGCCAGTCACCCCGAGCCCGTCCTCGACGCCCTGCGTGCCCGGCTGCACGGCCCGGAGCCCGCCGCAGTCCTGCGGGCCCTCGCCACCGTCTCCACGCCCCGCCTGGCACGCCGGGCCGCCGCACTCGTCGCCGAGTACGCCGAGCGGCACCCGGAGGGCGCCGGCCTGGTCGCCGGCTTCGTCGACACCCGGCTCGAAGAGGGGCCGGTGGCCCGCTGTGTGCTCCACCCCCTGGTGCTGCGGCTGCTGGCCGGACCCCATCCGGCGGTCCGCGCCGCACTCGCCCCGGTGCTCGCCGCCCGCGGCACCGGCGCCTCCCGGTTCCTGCGTGCCGAACTGCGCGCCGAGCTGTGCGCCGTTCCGCGTGCCGAGCCCGCCGCCGTGACCTCCGCGGCCCCCGGGGCGGTCGCGACCGCCGTAACGAAGGTCACCTCACCCATGCCGATGCCGTCGCGGCCGCATGCTCATGGCAGTCTTAGACCTGCGCCAACAGGCGTACACGCGGACATGGGTACAGGCGGACGAGGAGCGGTCACAGTGCAGCGCTGGCGTGGCTTGGAGGACATCCCCCAGGACTGGGGGCGCAGCGTCGTCACCATCGGCTCCTACGACGGGGTGCACCGCGGGCACCAGCTGATCATCGGGCGCGCCGTGGAGCGCGCCCGTGAGCTCGGCATCCCCTCGGTCGTCGTCACCTTCGACCCCCACCCCTCCGAGGTCGTCAGGCCCGGCAGCCACCCGCCGCTGCTCGCCCCGCACCACAGGCGCGCCGAGCTGATGGCTGAGCTCGGCGTGGACGCGGTGCTGATCCTGCCGTTCACCTCCGAGTTCTCCCAGCTCTCCCCGGCCGACTTCATCGTCAAGGTGCTGGTCGACAAGCTGCACGCCAAGCGCGTGATCGAGGGCCCGAACTTCCGCTTCGGCCACCGGGCCGCCGGGAACGTGGACTTCCTGGCCGAGCTGGGCGCCACGTACGACTACGAGGTCGAGGTCATCGACCTGCGCGTGACCGGCGCCGCGGGCGGCGGGGAGCCGTTCTCCTCGACGCTCACCCGCCGGCTGGTCGCCGAGGGCGACATGGCGGGCGCCGCCGAGATCCTCGGCCGCCCGCACCGCGTCGAGGGCATCGTCGTGCGCGGCGCCCAGCGCGGCCGCGAGCTGGGCTTCCCGACGGCCAACGTCGAGACCCTGCCGCACACCGCGATCCCCGCCGACGGCGTCTACGCGGGCTGGCTGACGGCCGCGGGCGAGCGGATGCCCGCCGCCATCTCGGTGGGCACCAACCCGCAGTTCGACGGCACCGAGCGGACCGTCGAGGCGTACGCGATCGACCGCGAGGGCCTGGACCTGTACGGCCTGCACGTCGCCGTCGACTTCCTGGCGTACGTGCGCGGCATGCTCAAGTTCGACACCCTCGACGACCTGCTCGCGGCGATGGCCGACGACGTCAAGCGCAGCCGCGAGCTGACCGCCGCCTACGACGAGGCCTGAGCCGCGTCGGGAGCCCCGCTCACCAGGTGACGAGCAGCTCCCTCGGACCCCGGATCAGGCCCTTGGACTGGAACACCGTGTCCTCGGGCCTGCCCGCGAGCGCCAGCCGCGGATAGCGGGCCAGCAGGGTCGAGAGCATCACCTCGGACTCCATCCGGGTCAGCATCGCGCCCATGCAGTGGTGCGGCCCGTGTCCGAAGGACACGTGCCCGGTGCCGGTGCGGTCGAAGTCGATCGTGTGCGGGTCCTCGAAGACCAGCGGGTCCCGGTTGGCGGCCAGATAGGACGCGTACACCGCCTCGCCGGCCCGGATCAGCACCCCGCCGACCTCCACGTCCTCCAGCGCGATCCGCGGCAGCCCGACGCCGTTGCGGTGCGGGATCCAGCGCAGCAGCTCGTCCACGGCCTGCGGCAGCAGCTCCGGCTCGGCGCGCAGCCGGGCCGTCAGCTCGGGCCGGGTCAGCAGCAGCCAGACCATGTTGGCGCTGTTGTTCCGTACCGCGTGCGCGCCGCTGATGAGGATCGCCATCGCCAGCGACACGGCCTCGTCGACGTCGATCCGGCCCTCGGCGAGGGACTCGGCGAGCACCCCGCCCAGGTCGTCGGCCGGCTCGGCCCGGCGCCGCTCCAGGTGCCGGGTGACGTACGCGTGGATCTGCGCCTTCGCCGCCCTGCTGCTCTCCGGCCCGGGGCCCGAGGAAAGGATCAGGTCCGGCCAGGAGGCGAGCTCCGCCCGGTCCGCCTCGGGGATCCCGAGGAGGTCGCACACGACGGCCATCGGCAGCGGGCCGTGCAGGTGCTTCATCAGGTCGGCGGGGCGGCCGGCCTCCTCCATCGCGTCGAGCAGCCGGTCCGCGGTGGCCTGGGCGAGCGGGCGAAGCCGTTTGGTGGACTGCCCGGTGAAAGCTTTCGTCACGGCCTTGCGCAGCTGGGTGTGATACGGCGGGTCGGCGTAGTTCAGTGCCGCCTTGGAGGCCACCATGTGCCCGGTCATGCCGGTCACCTGGCGCTCCAGGAGGGCCGTTCGGCTGAAGCGGGGATCCGAGGTCACCGTGCGCACGTCCTCGTACCGGGTGACCAGCCAGGCCTCGTGGTCCGCGCCGAACGGCAGCCGGATCCGGGCCACGGGCTCGTCGGCGAGCAGTTCGATCAGCAGCGGGTCGAAGTCGAGGGCCGGCAGGTCCTCGACCGCCCAGGTGCGGACGGGCCGCGGTGCGGCCATGGGTTCAGGGCTCATGAGGGCGCTGTTCCCGCCGCCCACCGACCGCGACACGCCGGGTGCGGACAGCCGCCTGAACGGAGCACACGCCCGCGCCCCGCTCGGTGACGCTCCGTGGCCGTCCCGTCGCCCTCGCGGTTGCGGACCTGCTGCGGCGGAGCGAGTGTGGTCCGCAGTTCACGGCGAACGAGACGAAGGAGCGCGTGTCGTGGTGACCCTGTGCAAGCCCGCGGTGGCCGTACCCGAGTACGTGATCACGATGGAGGAGACCCTCGACCTCGCCCGCTCACGCCATGCCGACCACCCCCAACTCCCCCTGGCCCTGCGGCTGATCGGGAACACCGGGGTGACCCGTCGGCACATCGTGCAGCCGATCGAGGAGACCCTGAAGCACCCCGGCTTCGAGGAGCGCAACGCCCGTTACGAGGCGGAGGCGAAGGCGCGCGTCCCTGCGGTGGTCAAGGAGGCCCTGGCCAACGCCGGACTGAGCCCAGGAGACATCGACATGATCGTCTACGTCTCGTGCACGGGCTTCATGATGCCCTCGATGACGGCCTGGCTGATCAACAACATGGGCTTCCCCAGCCACACCCGGCAGATGCCCATCGCCCAGCTCGGCTGCGCCGCCGGAGGCGCCGCGGTCAACCGGGCGCACGACTTCTGCACCGCGTACCCGGACGCCAACGTCCTCATCGTGGCCTGCGAGTTCTGCTCGCTGTGCTACCAGCCCACCGACCTCGGCGTCGGATCGCTGCTCTCCAACGGCCTGTTCGGCGACGCGGTCGCCTCCGCCGTGGTGCGCGGCAGCGGCGGCACCGGAATCGTCCTGGAGCGCAACGACTCCCACCTGGTGCCCGACACCGAGGACTGGATCGCCTACAGCGTGCGCGCCACCGGCTTCCACTTCCTGCTCGACAAGCGGGTCCCCGGCACGATGGAGCCGCTCGCCCCGGCACTGCGCGAACTGGCGGGCGCGCACGGCTGGAACGCGGGCGACCTGGACTTCTACATCATCCACGCGGGCGGTCCGCGCATCCTCGACGACCTCAGCCACTATCTCGAAGTCCCGCCGGAGTCCTTCCGGTTCAGCCGCTCCACGCTCACGGAGTACGGCAACATCGCCAGCGCCGTCGTCCTGGACGCCGTGCGCCGGCTCTTCGACGAGGGCGGTCTGCCGGAGGGCGCGCGCGGCATCCTCGCCGGCTTCGGCCCCGGCATCACCGCGGAGATGTGCCTGGGCCGGTGGACCAACGGTGCGACGGCGCGCGAGCCCGGGCTCGACGCCCGCCGGATCGTGGGCTACTCGCCCCGGCACGCCGCCCCGGCCCGTACGGTCGCCTGACCGGCGGCCCCCACCCCGTTCCCTGACGGCCGCCGCTCCCGCGCGGCCGTCCGCTTCCCGCAGGCCCTTCCGCCTCCGCCACCACCCCCGCAGCACCGCAGAGGAGTTCCGCATGTCCGTCACGCCACCCCCTCTCCGCCGGGCCGCACGCGGCCCGGCGGCGCTGGCCGTCCTGCTCGCCGCGGCCTCCCTCGCGGGCGCCCCCACGGCCGCCGCGGCACCCGGAGCGGGCCGGGTGCCGATGCACCAGTGCTGGGTCAACGACGTCGCCGCGCCCCCGGGCGACCGGGTCGAGGGCACCTCGGGCGACGACCACATCTTCTGCGACAGCGACCTGGAGGGGGTCACCGTCTCGGGCGGCGCCGGGAACGACGTGATCGAGGTCAAGGGCCTGGTCATCGACTCCGCCGTGCTCGGCGGCGAGGGCGACGACGTCATCCGCGCCAAGCACCTCGTGGCCCAGAACAGCTTCAGCATGGTCCGCGGCAACCGCGGCAACGACATCATCAAGGTGGCCACCGTGCACGGCGAGGGCGCGGAGCACGGCGCGATCGTCCACGGGGACGACGGCGACGACCAGATCACCACGGGCTCGGTCTTCGGGGCACCCGGACAGTTCAACCGCGGCGGCGGACTCGTCACCGGCAACGACGGCAAGGACGTCATCAAGGTCGGCACGGTGGACTTCTCCGGCCGGGTGCTCGGCGGCAGCGAGGACGACAGGATCGAGGCCGCCGCCCTCGGCCCGGAGTCCGGCGGGCTGATCCAGTCCGGGCCCGGGAACGACACCATCAGCGGCCCGGACGGGGCCGTGCTGGTCGTCGGCGAGCACTGGGGGACCGTGGACGCCGGGGTCGGCGACGACACCTGCATCGTGAAGTCGGTCTCCACCCGGACGTCCATCTCCTCGTGCGAGGTGATGCCGAAGGGCTCGGTGGCCCAGAAGCCGTCGGGCAAGCCCATCGACAAGCCGCTCGGCAAGCCGGCCGAGCAGCCGGCGGGCACGCCGGTCGGGCAACCGGCGGCCAAGCCGATCGAGCAGCCGGCCGCACAGCCGATCGACCAGCCGGCCGCAAAGCCGATCGAGCAGCCGGCCGCAAAGCCGGCCCAGGCCAAGGACCCCGCCCAGGCCCAGGACCCTGCCCAGGCTCCTGCCCAGACCCCGGCGCAGGCCCAATCCCCGGCCCAGGCTCAGGACCCCGCGGCCAAGCCGGCCCAGGACCCCGTGACCAAGCCGGTGCAGGACGCCGTCGCTCCGGTGGCTCCGGACGCCGTCGCCCCCGCGGCCCAGCAGCCCGCAGCCCCGGCCCGGCCGCCGGCCGCCACCCCCTGAGCACCGGGACACCAGCCGCCACGCGGTGAAGCACCGGCCCGGCCGCCCGCGCCGCCCCCCCGGGAGCGGCCGGGCCGCCGGCCACTCCCTCCAAGCGCCGGTGCGCCGACCCCGCGTCAGCCCGTCACCGGCGCCCGCTCCACCCAGTGGCACGCCGCCCCCCGCTCCGCGCCGCCGCCCAGGACCGGCAGGTCCTCCGTGCGGCAGCGGTCCGCCACCTCGGTCGCCCGCCCTCCGGCGAGCACCTGGCAGCGGACGTGGAAGCGGCATCCCGACGGGACGCGCGCCGGGTCCGGGGGCTCGCCGGTCAGCACCACCGGCTCGCCCCCGGACTCGGGGAGGACCGACAACAGCGCCTGGGTGTAGGGGTGCCGGGGATCCGTCAGTACGGACTCCACCGGGCCCGTCTCCACGATCCGGCCCAGATACATGACCGCCACCCGGTCCGCGATGTTCCACGCGAGGCCCAGGTCGTGCGTCACGACCAGCGCCGAAAGACCCAGCTCGTCGCGCAGCCGCAGCAGCAGCGCCAGGATCTCGCCGCGCACCGACGCGTCCAGCGAGGCCACCGGCTCGTCAGCCACGATCAGCTCGGGCTCCAGGACCAGCGCGCCCGCGATGACCACCCGCTGCCGCTGCCCGCCGGACAGCTCGTGCGGATAGCGCAGCAGGAACCGCTCCGGCGGCCGCAGCCCGGCCCGGGACAGCGCCTCGCAGACCGCGGCCCGCTCGTCGCCCGCGTACCCGTGGATGCGCAGCCCCTCCGCCACCGCGTCGTACACCGTGTGCCGCGGGTTCAGCGAGCCGCTCGGGTCCTGCAGGACCAGCTGGGCCCGCCTCCGGTACGCCTTGAGCGCCTTCGCCGAATAGGCGAGCGGCGCTCCCGCGAACGCCACCTCGCCCCCGCTGGGCCGGACCAGACCGAGCAGCGACCGCGCCAGTGTGGTCTTGCCGCAGCCGGACTCGCCGACCAGGGCGACGATCTCGCCCGCGCCGATGTCGAGGTCCACCCCGTCCACCGCCCGCGCGGCGGGACCTCCCCGCCGGCCGGGGAAGACGACCCGCAGCCCGCGTGCCGACAGCAGCGGTGTCGCGCTCATGACGTGCTCCCCACGTGTACGCAGGCCGCCCGGCGCCCCGCGCCCGCGTCCCGCAGCTCCTGGTCCTGCTCCGCGCAGCCCGCCACCGCCACCGGGCAGCGCGGGTGGAAGGCGCAGCCGGCCGGCAGCGCCGCCGGGTCCGGCGGATCGCCCGGCAGGCCGCGCGGCGCCCGCCGGGAGGCCGGGTCGCCGATCCGGGGGAACGCCGAGGACAGCGCCCGCCCGTAGGGGTGCGCGGCGGCCTCGTACACCGCCTTCGCCGGACCCTCCTCGACGACCCGTCCCGCGTACATCACCGCGAGCCGGTCGCAGGTGTCCGCGAGCACCGCCAGGTCATGGCTGATCATCAGCAGGCCGATGTCCTGCTCGGCGACCAGCTGCTCGATCAGCCGCAGGATCTGTGCCTGGATCATCACGTCGAGCGCGGTCGTCGGCTCGTCCGCCACGATCAGCCGGGGATCGCAGGCGAGCGCCATCGCGATCATCACCCGCTGCCGCTGACCGCCGGACAGCTCGTGCGGATAGGCCGCCGCGCGCGCGGCCGGCAGGCCCACGTGCTCCAGGAGCGCTCCGACCCGGACCCGGGCCGCCGCCGGGGTGGCCCGGCCGTGCACGAACAGCGGCTCGGCGATCTGGTCGCCGATCCGGCGTACCGCGTTCAGCGAGTGCATGGCGCCCTGGAAGACGATCGACGCCCCCGCCCAGCGAACCGCGCGCAGCCGCCCCCACTTCATGGCGAGGACGTCCTCGCCGTCGAGCAGGATCTCCCCGCTCAGCCGCGCCGAGGCGGGCAGCAGCCGCAGCAGCGCCAGCGCCATCGTCGACTTCCCGCACCCGGACTCGCCCGCGAGCCCGAGCTTGCTGCCGGCGGGCAGGCTCAGGTCCACCCCGCGCACGGCGGGGACGGCGGCCGCCCCCGAGCCGTACGTCACGGAGAGGTTCCGTACCTCCAGGAGGCTCATCGGCCCACCCCCAGCTTCGGGTTGAGCACGGACTCGACGGCCCGGCCGCACAGCGTGAACGCGAGCGCGACCAGGGCGATGGCGATGCCCGGCGGCGCCAGGTACCACCAGTGGCCGGACGAGACGGCGCCCGCCTCCCGCGCGTCCTGGAGCATCCCGCCCCAGGAGACCACGGTGGGGTCGCCGAGCCCGAGGAAGGCCAGCGTCGCCTCGGTGAGGATGGCCGTGGAGATCCCGAGCGTGGTCTGGGCGAGCACCAGCGGCATCACGTTCGGCAGCACGTGCCGGGTCATGACGTGCCCGTGTCCGCCGCCGAGCGCGGTCGCCCGCTCGATGTACGGGCGGGACTCCACGGCGATCGTCTGCGCCCGCACCAGCCGGGCCGTGGTCGGCCAGCTGGTCACCCCGATGGCGAGGATCACCGTCCACATCGAGCGGGACATCACGGTCGCGAGCACGATCGCCAGGACCAGCGTCGGCATCACCAGGAACCAGTCGGTGACCCGCAGGACGACGGTCGAGAACCAGCCGCCGTAGTGCCCGGCGACGATCCCGACGAGGGTGCCGATGGCCACGGACAGCGTCGCCGCGAGCAGCCCGACGAGCAGCGAGATCCGCGCCCCCCAGACCAGCAGGCCGAGCAGCGAGCGCCCGAACTGGTCGGTGCCGAGCGGGAACTCGGCGCTCGGCGGCTCCAGTGCGGTGCCCGGCGCGTTCGTCACCGACTGCACGTCGGCGCCGACCGTCAGCGGCGCGGTGACCGCGACGAGCGCGATCACGGCCAGTCCGACCAGTCCGTACAGACCGGCCCGGTGGCTTCGGTAGGAGGTCCAGAAGCGGGCGACGGTGCCGCGCCTGCGCTCCCAGGTCAGTGAGGTCATCGGCCCACCCGGGGGTCGAGCAGCGGATAGAGCAGGTCGGCGATCAGGTTCATCACGATCATCGCGCCGGCGAAGACCACGAAGAGGCCCTGCACCAGCGGCAGGTCGGGCACGCTCAGCGCCTGGTAGAACAGCCCGCCGAGCCCCGGCCAGGAGAAGACCGTCTCGACCAGGATCGAGCCGGCGACCACGTGCCCGAGGTTGATGAAGACCATCGTGACCGTCGGCAGCAGCGCGTTGGGTACGGCGTGCCGGCGGCGTACGACGTCGTCGCGCAGCCCCTTCGCCCGCGCGGTGGTCAGATAGTCGCCGCCCATCTCGTCGAGCAGCGAGGAACGCATCACGAGCAGCGTCTGGGCGTAGCCGACGGCGACCAGCGTGAGCACCGGAAGCACCATGTGGTGGGCTACGTCGACCACGTACCCGAAGCCGGTCTCCCCGGTGCCGGACTCCATGCCGCCGGTGGGGAAGAGGCCCGGGATGGGGCCCATGCCCACCGAGAACACGATGATCAGGAGCAGCCCGAGCCAGAACGAGGGCACCGACCACAGGGTCAGCGCCACCCCCGTGTTCAGCCGGTCGCCGAGGCTGCCGTGCCGCCAGGCGGAGCGGGTGCCGAGCCACAGGCCGAGCGCCGAGTAGAGCACCACGGCCGTGCCGGTGAGCAGCAGCGTCGCCGGCAGCTTCTGGGCGATCAGCTCGCCGACCGGGGCACGGAACTGGAAGGAGGTGCCGAGGTCGCCGCTGAGCGCCTTGGCGCAGTAGTCGGTGAACTGCTGCCACATCGGCTGGTCGAGGCCGAACTGGTGGCGCAGCGTGGCCAGCTGCTCGGCCGAGGTCGGCATGCCGTGGGTCATCGCCTTGACCGGGTCGCCGGGGATGATGCGGAAGAGGAAGAAGCTGGTGACGAGCACGGCGAGGAGGGAGACGGCCGCGCCGGCCACCTTCCCCGCCGCGTGCCGCAGATACGCGAGTGCGGTGCCGGACCGTGCTGCGCCGCCCTCCGTGGCACGGACCGGCTCGGTCCGTGCCACGGAGGCGGGAGTGCTTGCGCTCGTCACGGGCTACTCGCGGTCGTCGGAGGTGGAGCGGCGGCGCATCCCGAGGAAGATCCCGATGCCGACGACGACCAGCACGGCGACGCCGATCCCGACGACCACCCCCGCGGACGAGGAGCCGGAGCCCTCGTCGGAGGCCTGCGCGGCGGGCACGGCCGACCACCAGCTCCAGTAGCCGTCCTGGCCCCAGATGTTGCCGGCCGCCTCGGGCATCGTGGTGATGGAGCGGATCTGGTCGGTGCGGTAGGCCTCCAGGGCGTTCGGGTACGCGATGACGTTCATGTACCCGGTGTCGTAGAGGCGCGACTGCATCTGCTTGACCAGCGCGGAGCGCCTGGCGGCGTCGTACTCGACGGCCTGCTGCGCGTACAGCGCGTCGAAGCGCGGGTCGCAGATGAAGTTGTCGGTGGCGCCGGAGTCCTTCGGGGTCGCGGGCAGCGCGCCGCAGGTGTGGATCGACAGGACGTAGTCGGGGTCCGGGTTGACCGACCAGCCGTCGAAGGCGAGGTCGTAGTCGCCCTTGACCCACGGGTCGGAGACGCTGTCGAGGCACTCGACCTTCAGCCCGATGCCGATCTTGCCCCACCACTCCTGGAGGTACTTGGCCGTGGCCTTGTCGTTGGGGTCGGTGGCGTGGCACAGGATGCGGAAGTCGAGCGGCTTGCCGTCCTTGCCGACCCGCCTGCCCTCGCCGTTCTTCCGGTACCCGGCCGCGTCCAGGACCTGCTCGGCCTTGGCGGGGTCGTACGAGCGCTTCTGCTCGGGGGCCGGCTGCCAGAAGTAGGAGCCGAAGCGCGGCGGGACGTAGCCCTCGCCCTCGACGGCGTGGCCCTGGAAGACCCTGGTCACCAGGGTGGCGCGGTCCACGGCGAGGAAGAGCGCCTTGCGCACCTCCGGGTCGAGCAGTGCCTTGTGCCCGTTGCCGAAGGTCTTGCCGTCCTTCGCGCGGGCGCCCGGGTTGGTGGCCAGGGCGAAGAAGCGGCGGCCGGGGGCGTCGTTGACCTTGATGTCCTTCTGCGTCTTCAGCGCGGCGGCCTGGGCGGGCGTCAGGTTCGGTACGAAGGAGACCTCGCCCTTCTGGAGGGCGGCGACGGCCGCGTCACCGTCCTTGTAGTACTTGAAGACCAGCTCGTCGAACTTGGGCGCCCCGCGCCAGAAGTCCTTGTTGGGCTTGAGCTTGATGTACTGGTCGACCTTGTAGTCCGTGATGATGAACGGCCCGTTGCCGACGATCGGGAACTGCTGGTCGTTGTTGAACTTGGAGAAGTCGGAGACCTTCTCCCAGACGTGCTTGGGGACGATCGGCACGTCGAGCGCCGTCATCGTCGCCTGCGGCTGCTTCAGCTCGATGACGAGGGTCTCCGGGTCGGGCGCGGTGACCTTCTTGAAGTTGGTCGTGAAGCTGCCGTTGGCGGTGGCCGCGTTCGGGTCGGTCATCATCTTGTTGAAGGTCCACGCGGCGTCCTCGGCGGTGGCCTGCTGCCCGTCGGACCACTTCGAGTCCTTGCGGATCGTGTACGTCCAGGTGAGCTTGTCGGGCGAGGACTTCCACGCCGTCGCGAGGCCCGGGACGGTGTGCGCGTCCTTCGGGTCGTAGTTGGTCAGGTACTCGTAGGCCAGCCGGTGGATGCTGGTGGAGACCAGCTTCTGGGCCAGGAAGGGCGAGAGCGAGTCGACGCTCTGCGAGACGGCGACGGTGAGCGTGCTGCCGGAGCCCGCCTTGCCGTCCTCCGCCTGGGCCGCCTGCGGGACGGCCACGAGCGAGGCGGCGGCGACACCGCCGGCGACGAGCAGGCGGAGAGCTCTGGGGGTGGGTGCCGGACGGGGTGGAGCCTTCGTGACCATGACCATGGGACGTGACCTCGCGTCGGGATGCGTGCGTCGGGGGAAGTGCCGTGGATCTTGGGCTGACGATGGATGAAGCGAAGGTGTATCAGCGGTGGTCTGCCGTCGTCAACGATGTCTCAAACACCGTGTGGGCTGCGGGAATGCCACGAGGCCCCGTACCGGAACACCGGTACGGGGCCTCATTGGTCTACTCCTGTGACGCCCTACTGCTGAGGGGCTGGCGGAGCCTGCGGAGGCTGCTGCTGCGGCCAGTTGGGCGGCGGCACCTGCCCCTGCGCGTCCGTCTGCGGAGGCAGCGGCTGCGCCGGCGGCTGCTGCCAACCCTGCGGCATTCCGGGCTGACCGGGGGCCGCCCCGTACGCCTGTCCGGGTGCGGGCGGTGCTCCGTACGGCTGACCCGGCTGCGGGTACGGCTGACCCGGATAGGGCTGTCCGGGCGCCGGCGGCTGCGCCTGCTGGGGATACGGCTGCTGCGGGTACGGCTGCCCGGGCGCGGGCTGCCCCGGCATCTGGCCGGGCATGGGCTGCCCGGGCACCGGCTGACCCGGCATCGGCTGCCCGGGGCCCGGCTGGCCCGGCATCGGCGGCGCCATGTGCGGGGGAAGCCCGCCCTGGCCGTCGCCGGTCCACAGCCCCTGCGCCTGCTGAGCCCGTACGAAGTCCTCGGCCACCATCGCCGAGAGGTGGAAGTACGCCTCGCGGGTCTTCGGCCGCATCATGTCGAGGTCGACCTCGGCGCCGGCCGCCAGGTGCTCGTCGAACGGCACCACGACCACACCGCGGCAGCGCGTCTGGAAGTGCTGCACGATGTCCTCGACCTTGATCATCTTGCCGGTCTCGCGGACCCCCGAGATGACGGTGATCGAACGCTGCACCAGCTCCGCGTACCCGTGCGCGGAGAGCCAGTCGAGCGTCGTGGAGGCGCTGGAGGCGCCGTCCACGGACGGCGTCGAGATGATGATCAGCTGATCGGCCAGGTCGAGCACCCCGCGCATCGCGCTGTACAGCAGACCGGTGCCGGAGTCGGTCAGGATGATCGGGTACTGCTTGCCCAGGACGTCGATCGCCCGCCGGTAGTCCTCGTCGTTGAAGGTCGTCGAGACCGCCGGGTCCACGTCGTTGGCGAGGATCTCCAGACCGGACGGCGCCTGCGAGGTGAACCGGCGGATGTCCATGTACGAGTTGAGGTACGGGATCGCCTGCACCAGGTCGCGGATGGTCGCCCCGGTCTCGCGGCGCACCCGGCGCCCGAGCGTGCCGGCGTCCGGGTTGGCGTCGATCGCCAGGATCTTGTCCTGCCGCTCGGTCGCCAGGGTCGCGCCCAGCGCGGTGGTGGTCGTCGTCTTGCCGACGCCGCCCTTCAGCGAGATGACCGCGATCCGGTAGCAGGAGAGCACGGGCGTACGGATCAGCTCCAGCTTCCGCTGCCGCTCCGCCTCCTCCTTCTTGCCGCCCAGCTTGAACCGGGCCGAAGCACCGGGATTGCGGCTGGACTTGGCCTTCTGCTTGTTGTTGCGCAGCAGTCGGTCCGAGGAGAGCTCGACGGCCGCGTTGTACCCGAGCGGGGCCCCCGGCACGGACCGCTCGCGCTGGTCGTGCGTCACGGCCGTGGGCCACGCGGCCCCGGTCCGCGGATCGACCGGCGCGGGCATGGGCGCGGGCGGGGCGTCCTGGGGCTGGGGCTGGGGCTGTCCCGGGTGGGGGAAGCCGTAACCGGCCTGCGGCGGCTGCGGGGCCTGCGGCTGCCCGGGGAACGGGGGCTGCGGCTGGGCCTGGGGCTGCCCGGGGTGCGGGAAGCCGTAGCCGGCCTGAGGGGGTTGCGGCTGGCCCGGGTTCGGGAAGCCGTAACCGCCGTGCGGGGCCTGCGGGGCCTGCGGCGGTACGGGCGCGGTCGGGGCGCCCTGGGGCTGGGGCTGGCCCGGGTTCGGGAAGCCGTAACCGCCCTGCGGGGGCTGCGGCTGGCCCGGGACCGGGGCGGCGGGCCAGGGCGCGACGGGGGGCATCGGCGCCGCGGGCGGCTGCTCGCCGGGGACCGCGGGGGCGGGCCACTGCGGCGCCGGCGCGGGCGTCGCGGGCTGGAACGAGGGCGGCAGCGGCGGCAGTCCGGTGCTCTGCGGAGGCAGGGGAGCCGAGGCGGGCGCGGGCTGGGCGGGCGGAAGGGCCGGGGCCGGCGCGGTGTCCTGGGGCTCGGCCGGAGCGTCCTCGACCGGCAGGACGGGCGGGACCGGCTGGGCCGGCGGCAGGCTCTCGGACGCGGGCTCCTGCGGCTCGGCCTCCGGCGCCGCGTCGTCGGCGGGGGCGGCTTCGGGAGCCGTGCCCTCGGGCGCCTCGGGGCCCTCAGGGGCCGCTGCGGGCGTCTCGTCGGCGTCGGAGTCGGCGTCGACGCCGGGAGCGGCCGGGGCCTCGGCCGCAGCCTGGGCCTCCACCTCGGCCGCAGCCTCGGCCTGGGCATCGGCCTCGGCCTGGGCATCGGCCTCGGCGGCCGGCTCCGGGGCGGCGGTCTCCGCCGTCGCCTCGGGTGCGCCGCCGGTGTCCAGGGCCGCGACGGGCGCGGCCGGGGCGTCGGCCGGTGCCGCCTGCTCCGCGGGGGCCTGCTCCGCGGCCACCTCCGCCATCTCGCGCTTCAGCGCGGCGGGGGAGAAGCGCATGGTGGCGCCGCTCTCCACGTCGCCACCGCCGAAGGGCGTGGCTGCGGGGGAGGGGGCAGGGGCGGGGGCAGGGACAGGGGCGGGAGCCGCGGGCGCGGGGGCCTGCGGGGGCACCGGGGCCACGGGCGGCGGGGTCGGCGTCCAGGTGGGCTCGAAGCCGCCGCTCGCCGGGAGGCCCGGCACCGCGACCGGTGCGCCGGTCGGCGGGGGAGGCGTGGGCGCGCCACCGGTCGAACCGCCCGAGGCGTTCTGGGTGTACCAGGCCGGCGGGGTGTAGTCGATGGTGAACTCACCCGTCATCTCGGCGGGATCCGCGTCGGACTGATCGTCGACGGGCGGGTTCCAACCCCCGTTGATCTCGTCCCGATCGCCGTTCACTTTGCCTCCTGGTGTGGTCGCGCACCCTTGTGCCGTCGTGGGCGGGCCCTTCCCACCCTAAACGCCAACCGTGCCCCTCGGGCAGGGCCGACGGCCCGGCGCCGCGCCCCGCGCGGAACACGCCCGGGTCCCAAGTGACCCACGCGTACCGGAGAGTGAAACCCCCGGTGATTCAAATCAAGACAAAAGCGGACAGGTTCAGCCGTATCGCTGGCGCTTCCGCGGGTCAGTCCATGCGGCGCGCGCCGCCCAACAATCCGGTTTCGGCGTCCGTGGCCTGCGTCATCACGAACTGCCGGTCGTTCGGCGTGCACCACAGGGTCACGCCGTCGGCGAGCGTCGACAGCGCCTCCGACTCGGTGCGCTGGAGGCCCATGATGCGCCCGATCTGCGCGGCCTCGTCGGGGGAGACCCGCTGGACCCCGACCAGCGAGGACTTCTCCAGGAGCCGCGGGGCCACCGGGCTCAGATAGGGGAGCAGGGTCACGACGGACTGCCAGGGCCCGGACACGACCCGCCCGCGCGGGGGACGCATTCCGCAGTCGCGGATGACGACCACGGGGCTGCCCGCGGACGCTCCCTGCGGCGGCACCCGGCCCACGTCGTGGAGGGTGATGCACGGCTGCCCGCCGCCCGCCGCCTGGGCGAGCGCGGTCCAGGCCTGCGCGCGGCCGGTCTCGACGGCGATGCGGGCGCCGGTGGCCGCCGCCCGCAGCGCGATGACCTGCGCGGTCCACAGGCCGCCGATCAGCGTGACGTCGTACGGGCTCGGCCGGTTGATGCCGAGCACCGCGGGCCGTCCCTCGGCGTCCACGCCGACGACCAGACCGTCGTCGCCCACCGGGAGGGCCAGCGCGCCGAGTTGGTCGAGCGGGACGGAGTGACGGTCGCGGCGCGGCCCGATGAGCCCGAACCCGAAGCGGGGCTTCGTGCCCCGCCCCGGACGCCGTGCGGCGCCGCGCGCACCGCCGCCGCTCCGCCGCGCGGGCGCCCCGGCCGGCCGGCCGCCGGACACGCCGGCCCCGCCCGGCACCCCGGCCTGTCCGAAGACCTGCCCCATGGGCTGCCCCGCGCCCGGCCCGCCGGGCCGGCCGACCGGCTGTCCCATGGCCTGGCCCGAGGGTTGCCCCGGGGCCTGCCCCATCGGCTGTCCCGCGACCGGGCCACCGGGCTGCCCCACCGGCTGGCCGCCAAGCTGCCCGCCGGGCTGTCCCACCGGCTGCCCGAAGGCCTGGCCCGTCGCCTGCCCCATGCCCATGCCCGGGCCCGTACCCATGCCCGGGCCCGTACCCATGCCCACGCCCGGACCCGGCCCCTGTCCGCCCACCGGAGAAGTCATCAGCGCGCACCCCCCAGCGGCAGCGTCGCCAGCATGCCCGGGACCTGTTCGCGGTCGAGCCGCACCAGTCCCGTCTTCACGCCGCGTGCCGCGCGCTCCAGTTCGTGACGGGCGGCCACCAGCTCCTCGTCGCTGCGCCCGGTGATCCGTACGTGTCCGGTGACCGTCACCTCCTGGCGGTCACCGCCGCTCAGCGTCAGGCTGAACGTCGTCGCCAGCGCCGGCAGCGAGGTCAGCAGCGCCACCAGCTGCGGCATCGACGCGCCCGCGCCGCCCGCCCCGCCCAGCTGGGGCCAGCGCCCCACCCAGTAGGTGGTGTGCCGCCGGTCGTCCACCCGCCAGGTCCGCGCCGTCTCCTGCGTCCGACGCGCCTGGGCCTGCCCACGGCCCGCCTGCGCTATCGCCATCGGGCTCGCGCAGGTCGAGGTGGCGAGCGCGGCGGTCAGCTCCTGCTCGGTGAGGACGGTGGCCCGGAAGCCGGCGCCGGCCAGCCGGCTCGCCAGCTGGTCCGCCGCCCGTACGACGCACTTCTGCGCGCCGTCGAGACCGCCGCCGCGCGCCTCCACCGCCTCCGGGCACAGCTCCGGGTCCAGCTTCAGCGCGATCCAGGTGATGCGCAGCGCGGGGGAACCCGTCTGCGCCTGCAGCGGCGCGTAGTTGCGGGTGGCCATGGCCTGCGCGGGCAGGTGCGGCGCGGGCGCCGGCTGGGTGTGCTGCACGATCTGCGCGGACTCCAGGCGGATGCCGTCCACCGACAGCACGTCACGGACGAGTCCGACCGGCAGCGGCCGCGCCGAGCGGTCCGGGCGCAGCGCGGTGGCCTCGGACTCCACCCGCACCACCGCGGTGAGGAAGGTGCCGTCGCCGATCATGCCGACCGGCCGCCGGTCACGGTCGCTGTACGCGTACGTCCGCAGCGCCGGGTCGCACTCGACGACCGGGGCGAGCCCCGGCTCGGTGCCCTCCGGCACGGTCAGGGAACCGGCCCGCCGGGTCCGCGCGCGCAGCGCGAAGAAGGTGGCGAGCCACTCCGGCAGCGAACGCCGGTGCCGGCGCACGACCGCGAGCAGCACCAGGAGCGCGGCGACCACACCCGCGGGGACCAGCATCAGCTTGTCGACGACCGCGGCCACGAGCAGCAGCGCCGCCGCGACCTCGATCAGCACGAGCTGTTGCAATCGGAACGAACCGAAGTGCCCGGGGCGCGCCTGGAGTCGCGGCGAGACGGAGGACGGAACGGACGAACCGGGCCCCGGAGAAGGGGAGACGGAGGGCGCGGAAGAGGGCGCGGCGGCAGTGGGCCGCGCCCGCGTCGCGGAAGCCATGATGGAGAATCCCCCTCAATTCATCCCGATCACCCTGGCCCGCCAGGCCTTTGGCGGCTGGATCACCCTACCCGCCCCACGAGCACCGGCGGACAGCAGGCATAGTAGGGGGCCGGTCCGACAGCCGGGGCCCGGGCGCCATGCTCCCCGGGCTCCCGAGCGAAGACTGCGCCTGACGAAAATGGGGACTCATGGCATCACGGCGGGACGAGCTCAACGCGTACACCTTTGCGAAGAAGCGCACGGTCGCGGCATTCCTCCAACCCTCTCCCTCGGGTACGGAGGAGGGGGCACCCAAGCCGCTGCGCGCGGTCGTCCCCGGCCTGATCATCGGCGCGCTGGTGCTCGCCGGGTTCGGCGCCTGGGGCATGTTCAAGCCCGCGGCCCCCAAGGACTGGGACAAGCCCGGCACCAAGGTGATCGTCGGCAAGCAGTCGACCACCCGCTACGTGGTGCTCACCACCGGCAAGGGAAAGGACAGGAAGACCCTGCTCCACCCGGTGCTCAACCTGGCCTCGGCCCGGCTGCTGCTCAACCCGGACGACTTCCAGGTCATCCAGGTCGACGACAAGGAGCTCGACAAGGGCAAGCCGCCGCGCGGCCCGATGCTCGGCATCCCGTACGCCCCCGACCGGCTGCCGGGCGCCGACGACGCGGGCACCGCCAAGCGCTGGGCCGTGTGCGAGCAGCCCGGCGGCGGCAACGGCGGCGGTGTGCAGAAGGCCACCTTCCTCTTCGCCAAGCGGGACCTCGGCCGGACCGACAACAGCAGCAAGCTGCGTCCCGGGCAGGTCCTGTACGTGAAGGGGCAGAAGGAGAGCGCCCAGTACCTCGTCGACCACACGGGCACCAAGTACCGGGTCAACGAGAAGGCGCCCAACCTCACCACCGCCCTCTTCGGCGTCAACCGGCAGCCGCAGCAGGTCACCGACGACTGGCTGGCCACCCTGAAGACCGGCACCCCCGTCGACTTCCCCGACATCCCCGGCGAGATCGGCGCCGACGCGGGTGTCGACGGCGGCCTCACCCCGGCCCAGGACAAGGTCGGCATGGTGCTGCTCGCCCAGACCGGCTCCGGCCCCCAGAACTACGTCGTGCTCCAGGGCAGGGTGCAGCCGGTCTCCGCCTTCACCGCCTGGCTGCTGATCAACTCCCCGGAGACCGTCGGCCTCGGCATGAAGGGCACCGCGAGCGGTGTCGACATCCAGTCGCTCAGCCCCGACTCCACCCCGTTCGCCGCCGACCGCCGCTGGCCCGAGCGGCAGCCGGAGCAGATCAACTCCGTCGGCGGCGCGGGCGCCCGCGACACCATCTGCTCGGTCCTGGAGCACGTCAGCGACAAGGGCCAGACCACCCTGTCGACCTGGGCCGGCACCAAGTACCCCGCCGACATCACCGCCGGCGGCACCAGCACGTACGTCACCCCCGGCACCGGACTGCTCTACACCCAGGTCCAGGGCAGGCAGTCCGCGCCCGAGGGCTCGCTCTTCCTCGTCACCGACAGCGGCCTGCGGTACGCCGTGCAGGCCAACGGCGACAGCGACAAGGGCCGTTCCGCGATCGGCGCGGGCGAGCAGCAGCAGACCGACGGACGCCCGGAACCCTCCGACGCCCAGAAGCGTCTCGGCTACGAGAAGGTCACTCCGGTGCCCGTCCCGATGGAGTGGTCGGAGTTCCTGTCCAAGGGCCCGCGCCTCGACACCAACAGCGCGCGCCAGCCGCAGGGGTCGTGAGGGGGGTGGAGCGGATGACGACGTACGGCACGACGGCCCTGCTCGCCGCCGCGACGCTCACGGCCCTGGTCGCGGCGCCGCCCGCCGCGCACGCCGAGGGCATCGCCCGGCCCGCGGGCCTCGACGGCAGCGGCGAGTGCACCTTCCCCATGAAGAAGCAGATCGAGGGCATCCCCTGGTCGCTCCAGCGGGTGCTGCTCGACGAGCTGTGGCAGGACACCAAGGGCAAGGGCGTCCGGGTCGCCGTCATCGACACCGGCGTCGACGACGTCAACCCGCAGCTGAAGGAGGCGGTGGACGCCAAGTCGGGCAAGGACTACCTGAAGCCCGACAAGGACAACCCGGGCATCGGCGACGACAAGCGCGGCAAGACCGACGGCACCGTGGACGAGGTCGGCCACGGCACCAAGGTCGCCGGCATCATCGCCGCGCGTCCCCGCAAGGGCACGGGCTTCGTGGGCCTCGCCCCCGAGGCGACCATCATCCCGATCCGCCAGAACGACGAGAGGAACAGCGGCAAGTCCGACACGATGGCCCAGGCCATCGACTACGCGCGCGCCAAGGGCGCGCACGTCATCAACATCTCCCAGGACACCACCCAGCCACTCGGCCCGAATTCGCTCATGGCCCAGGCCGTGAAGCGGGCGATCGACGCCGGCATCGTCGTGGTGGCCTCCGCGGGCAACGACGGCATCGACGGCAAATCCAAGAACACCTATCCCGCGGCCTTCCCCGGGGTGCTCGCCGTCGCGTCCTCGGACCGCAACAACGAACGCGCCGCGTTCTCCCAGTCGGGCTCCTTCGTCGGAGTCGCCGCCCCCGGCGTGGACATCGTCTCGACGGTGCCGGGCGGCGGGCAGTGCGTGGACAACGGCACCAGCTTCTCGGCGCCGTACGTCGCCGGAGTGGCGGCCCTGCTGCGCGCCAAGCACAAGGACTGGTCCCCGGCGCAGATCGTCACCAGAATCGAGCAGACCGCCATCCGCTCGGTCAACAACCGTGACGAGCACGTGGGTTGGGGCGTCATCGACCCGGTGCGGGCCCTCGCCGACGCCACCGACGACGCCGCCCCGCCGAGCAGTCCGACGCCGGACCCGGGACCGCCGAAGCCACCGGCGCCCGAACCGGCCCACATGGCGATGTCGGAGACTCCCCAGGAGCGCTCCGAACGGCTCGCCACCTATGCGTTGGGGATCGGCGCGGTGCTGGTGGCGGTCGTCGCCGGCAGCGCCGCCGTGATCCGCGACAGCCGTCGCCGCGGACCGGTCCGGTGAGCCAAGTATCCGGTGGGTACTTTGCAGTTGGAACTACCGTCCCCAATGGCTAGAGTGACGGTCGGGGGCACGGCAGTGCGATCCCAGCACGGGGGCGGCATCAAGAGATACCCGTCCGTATCGCGATCGGAAGGCCCGGCGTCCTGACCGCCGCCGCCACCGAAGGAAGAAGGGGCAAGATGTCGAAAGACCTGAACGTAACCAGTGCCGAACAAGTCAAGCTCGCCGGCCGGATCCAGGACTTCCACGACGAGCTCCAGGCCCGCATCACCTCCCTCAACGGCGTGGTGGACCGCATCCAGGCGGGCTGGCAGGGTGCTGCGAGCAAGGAGTACGACCGGGTTCAGAACGACCTGAACCTGCGTCTGCGCAACATGCGCGTCGAGCTCGTGAAGCTCGAAGAGGTCATGCGCATGAGTGCTGACGGCTTCACGCAGGAGGAGGAGGACCGCATCCGGTCCTTCCGCAAGATGGACGACACCACGGCCGGCCAGAGCGCCATCCTCGGCATGGCCTGAGCCTCGCCCACCTCCCGCGTCTCTACACTCCAGGAGCCACGAAGATGACTACTGCGGTCAATTACGACACCGTGACCCAGGCGGCGGGCGACGTCCGCCTGACCTCCAGCCAGCTCAGCCAGAAGCTGGACGACCTCATGGCCGAGGTCAACCGCGTCGCCTCCAACTGGGAAGGCGAGGCGAAGGTCGCGTACCGCGAGAGCCAGGACCGCCTGACCAAGGACATGGCGGGCATGAACCAGGACCTGATGCGCATCGCTCAGCTCCTCGACGAGTCGGTCGTCGGCTACCAGGACACCGACAAGGGCAACGCGGCCCGCTTCCGCATGATGATGTGACGCGTCGTCAGCGACACTGAGGGGGTGGCCCACAAGCCGGGGCCACCCCCTCACGCGTACGCGGTCGTACGCGGCCTACTTCAGATCGAACTCGCCGTCCCGCGCCCCGAGCACGAAGGCGTCCCACTCGGCCTTCGTGTAGCGCAGCACCGTCTCCTTGTCGAGGGAGGAGCGCATCGCCACCCCGCCGCCCGGCAGATACGCGATCTCCACCCGCTCCTCGTCCGGACTGGTTCCCGGCGCCCCCTGCCACTCGACACCGGAGATGTCGAGGGCGTAGAGCTCTTCCTTCACGCGTTCCCTGTCCTGGGCGTCAGCCATCCGCGCGGTCCTTATCTGTGCTGATCCGTACTGTGAACGAGCCTGCGGGCCACCCTACCGACGCCCCCGCCCCCGCACGTCCGAAACCGGCACCCGCACGGAGACCCGCCCGCCCGGATTGACCTTGAGCACCAGGTCGTCCGGCAGCACCCGCGCCAACTCCGCCCCGTTCACCGCCCGGAGCCCCGGCACGTGCGCCGGAGCGTGACTCGGGTGCGTGAGCACCGGCACGAACCGCCCCTCGGCGTCCTGGTACACGGCGACATCCGCCGTCCCCTCGTCCGGCACGTACACCGTCGCCTCCGCCAGCGCCGCCGCCACCGCCTCCTCGGGCCCGTGCCCGGTCGCCGCGAGCTGCACGGCGGCGTCGACGGCATCGGTGGGCCGCGGCAGCCCGAGGCTCACGGGTGAGGGCCGGTAGTCCGGATTGCGCTGGAAGGCACCGGGCTTCCCCGCGCCGTCGATGGCCCACGCCCCGACCACCGCGAAAGGCGGCACGGTGCCGTTCGGGTCGTACATCGGGTCGATCGCGTACTGCCAGGTGCCGGGCGCGTACGGGGGCGGCGGCAACGGCGGGTCCTGGGGCCCCGCAGGGGCGGGCGGCTCCTCCGGCCTGAGCGGGACCTTCAGGATCCGGTCGTACGCGGCGTCCTGCTCGGCGACGGTGAGCGCCTGGGCCACGGGAGCGTCCTCGAAGAGCCCCACCATCCGCTTCGGGTCCGCGTACTCGCCCGCGATCAGCACATAGGCCCGGTCGGTACCACTGCCGGCGAGCATCCCGCTCTGCCGCACGTCACCCCGGGCCCCGGCAAGGGCCAGCAGCCACCCCTGCGCCTCGAGCCCCCGCCGCACGTCCCGCAACGCGGTCCACAGATCCCGCTCCAGCACGCGCACGGACCCCCAGGGCCCGGTCGCCTCGACCCCGTACGGCTGCTCCGGCTCGCCGGTCGTCCACCACCGCACGGCACACCGCACCTGCTCGCCCCCGCGCACGGCGACGACGTCGTTCCTGCTGCCGAGCAGCTTCTCGCTCATTGGGTCCATCCAGGGGGTAGCAGTGGTGCGGGCGGCGGGGGAGGCGCCGTGCCGGGCACGGCGGCCGCCGGGTCGTAGTTCGGATTGGCGTGGTAGACCTTTGAGCCGTCGGGCAGCTTCTCCCAGGCGCCCTTGATGTTCTCCGCGCGCACGCCGCCCGGGAACGCGATCTCCTGCTCGTGCTTGTACGGGTTGTCCAGGACCGACTTGTTGACGTCGATGCCTCCGGGGGCGTCGATGTCGTAGACGTACTGCTTGTTCCACGGCAGGTTCGGATCCCGCGTGGTCCCCACGTACACCGAGTGCTGGTTGTCCTTGACGTAGGCGTCGAGGTCCGTGTGCGAGTTGTTCCACGGCTTGAAGCCGTCGCGGAAGATCTCGTCGGGCCCCCGCGCGTCGTTGCGGAACAGCGGCTCGTCCGACGTGCGCCACTGGACGTTGTCGGGCAGCTTCGACACGTCCACCGACCGGTCCGCCGCCACGGCGAGCCGATCGGGAACCGCCGGCGGATACGCCGGAGGATCCGGCACACGCTGCTTCGGGATGTCGTCGGCACCCTTGCGGGCAGCGCTCTCCAGGGCCTCCTCGGCGCCCTCCTTGAGGCCGACCCGCACACCGGTCTTGACGCCGCCGAAGCCCTTCGTCCCGACCAGCTCCGGCAGCAGCCGGCCGAAGCCCTCGCTCGGGTCCTTCTCGAAGGAGTCGAGCAGGGCGCCCGGAACGCGTTCCGGGTGGGCCGCGGTGGAGACCACCCCGGCGAGCGTCATGTTGACGTTCTGGAGGTACTCGGCCGGGTGCGTCAGGTTGTACGGGTCCGTCGGGTTGAGCCCGCGGACGAAGGTGAGCAGGCCCGCCGTGCCCTTGATGACGCCGCCGAGGACATGGGTGCCCTCGACGCTGAGGGCGCCGTAGCCGTCCATCGCGGCCGCCGCCATGCGGTCCGTCGGCGGTGGCTCCTGGGGCGCGTGGGCCATCGCCTCCCGGACCGCGCGCTCGGCCGCCGCGCCCGCCTCGTCCCGCTGGCGGCGCGCCTCGCGCAGCAGGTCCCGGGCGTGCTGCCGGTCCGCCTCGCCCGGGTCGGTGAACGGCCCCGGGTCCGGACCCGGCTCGCGGCCCTCGCGCAGGGCGGCCTCGTACGCGTCGACCTTGCCGCTGTGCGCGGCGCGCGCCTTGTCCGACGACTCCTCGCCGCGCTTGTGGAGGGCGATCGCCTCCTCGGCCTGCCCCTGCGCCCACGTCAGCGTCTCCGCGTACCGCCCGAGCGCCGAGGCCGCCGTCCGGCAGGCGTCGGCCGCGTGCAGCCACCGGGTGGGCTGCATGCCGAGCTTCTCGCGGAAGGCGTTGCCGGCCTCGCCCTTCCAGTGCCCCGAGTCGAGACGCCGCAGCCCCTGCCCGACCCGGTCGAAGGCCGCGTGGAAGTCGGCCAGGTGCGCCGCGGTCTCGCGGATCCGCGCGGGCTTGCCGTGGACGAGCTCCTCCGCCTCCTCGGTCTGGCCCAGCTGCTGCTCGCCGACCCGGGCCCCGAGCGCCGAGGCGGTGTCGTCACCCCAGTCGGTCACCGTGTCGGCCCAGTCCTCGGCGCCGGCCTTCTCCAGGCCCTCGCCGATGAGGTCGGTGCCCTTGTCGATGCCGGTGCCGATGACCCGCTTGCCCGCCTCGACACCGTCCTCGACGACCTCGAGGCCCTTGTCGACGAGGTGCTTTCCGCCGCTGACGAGGTCGCCGAGGCCGCCCAGGCCCGCCATCAGCCCTCACCCTCCTGCTGTCGGGCGGGCTTGGGCCCGATGGCCTCGGTCAGGCTCGCGTCGTACTCGTCGCGCAGGCCGGCGGCGTCGATGATGCTGTTGCTCATCACCATGGGGGAGTCGGAGAGGTCCCAGGCGGTGCCCTTCCATGCCTGGAGACTGTTCTCGCGCGCCCGGTCGAAGGACCCGGCGCTGTAGTCGGCGTCCCGGACGTGCGTGAAGGTGTTGCTGGACAGGACCTCGCCCCAGTCCTTCTGGGTGATCTCGTCCTCGGAGGCGTACGGATTGCCCATCCCCGCGTTCGTCAGCACCTTGAACGCGTCCCCGATGTACTGCTCCTGTTCGTGGAACACGCCCGCGGACAGGCCCACCAGCTCGGCGTAGACGGTGCCCTTCTGCACCAGCGAGCGCACCCCCCACTCCCAGCGCTCGCAGTACGTCCGCAGCGTCGCGGTCAGCGCGTCGTGACCGGTCTCCATCCCCGTCAGCCGCAGATCGGAGAAGCCCCGGCCCATGCCGGCCTCGCCCACCATGCCGAGCTCCTCGAGCTCGCCCAGGACGCCGGTGAGCCCCGTCGCGATCTGGTTCAGCGCCTCCTTCGAGGCGGCGAGATCCGGATCGTCCGTCATGTCCTGTCCCCTCCGTGTCCCTCGGTGTCTCCGTGTCCCCCGGCGTCGACCGCCGCCCGGTCCGGCACGATCCCCTTCACCGGCGGGAACACCGCCCCGCCCGGACTGCCCGCGTCCAGCGCCACCCCGCAGGGGAAGCCGACCGCGGGCACCACGTCGTCGAGCAGCCGGGAGCCCAGCACCCTGCGGTACGGCCACTCCACCGACTCCTCGCCGCGCGCCTCGGCGAACCGGGCCAGCGCGGCCTCGTCGGTGAAGGCGCAGATCCAGTCCACCCCGCCGAGATCGGCGGTCCACAGGCCGCCCGCGGAGTCCGTCGGCACCAGCACGGGCCGCGAGCGGAAGTCCGCGAGCCGTTCGAGTACGGCCTCCCGGCGCTCCCGCACGGTCTCCGCGTCCACCGGCGCGGCCGCCTCGGGCCGCCCCGACGCGGCGGGGCCGTCGGCGACCCGTTCGGTCGCCTCGGCCCGTACCGCGCTCCACTCCTCGTCGAATCCGGACGCCACCACCGTCACGTCCGGTCCGGCAGCCAGCCCAGCTGGACCAGGGGCATGCCCCGCTTGCGGGAGACGAAGGTGCCGCGGCCGGGCGGCATCGGCCTGGCGCGCACGTTGCCGAGGATGTCGCCCTCGCCCGGGTCGCCGGAGAGGATCACGCCCTGGGCTCCGAGCTCCTTCGCGCGCTGCATGAAGGGCTCGTACATCGCGCGGGAGGCGCCGGCGGCGCTGCGGGCCACGATGAAGCGGATGCCGACGTCGCGGGCGAAGGGCAGGTTCTCCACCAGGACCTGCAGCGGATTGCCCGAGTTCGTCGCGACCAGCTCGAAGTCGTCGATCAGGACGAACAGCTGCGGTCCCGTCCACCAGCTGCGGTCGCGCAGCTGCTGCGGGGTGATGTCGGGCTTCGGGGCCCGCTTCGTCATCACCGTGTTGATCGCGTCCATGTGCATCTGCATCGCCGAGGCCATCGGCGCGTACTCCAGCAGGTGCGAGGGCGCCACCGCCTCCAGCATCGTGCGCCGGTAGTCGCCGACCACGATCCGGGCCTGCTCCGGGGTGTAGCGCTCGCACAGCTGCTTGGCGATCAGGCGCAGCAGCGCCGTCTTGCCGGACTCGCTCTCGCCGAAGATGAGGAAGAACGGGTCCGACTCGAAGTCGACGAACACCGGCTCCAGGTTCGTCTCGTCGATGCCGATCGCGATGCCGTGCTGCGGGTACTCGAAGCCCTTCGGCAGCTGCTCCGCCGGCAGCCGGCGCGGCAGCAGGCGCACGGCCGGCGCCGGGGTGCCCTGCCACGCGGCCTTCACGGCCTGGACGAAGGCGGCCGTCCCGTCGGACAGGTCCGCCGCCGAGCTCGAACCGTCGATGCGCGGCAGCGCCCCCATGAAGTGCAGCTTCTCCGGCACCTGACCGCGCCCGGGCACGCCCGGCGGCACGTTCGCCGCGACCTTGCGGTCGAACTCGGAGTCCATGACGTCACCGAGCCGCAGTTCGAGCCGCCCCAGCATCTGGTCCTTGAGGGCCGCCCGCACCTCCATGTAACGGGCCGCGGTGATCACCACGTGGATGCCGTAGCCCAGACCGCGCGCGGCGATGTCCGCGACGACCGGCTCCAGCATGTCGTAGTCGTTGCGGAAACCGCCCCAGCCGTCGACGACCAGGAACACGTCGCCCCAGGCCTCGCCGGGCAGTTCGCCGGCCGCCCGCCTGCGCCGGTAGGTGGCGATGGAGTCGATGTTGTTCGCGCGGAAGAACTCCTCCCGCCGGTTGAGCACCCCCATCACCTCGGCCACCGTCCGGCGCACCCGCTCCGGGTCGAGCCGGGACGCCACGCCACCGACGTGCGGCAGGTCGGCGAGCGAGGCCATGCCGCCGCCGCCGAAGTCCAGGCAGTAGAACTGCACCTCGGCCGGGGTGTGGGTGAGCGCGAACGACGACACGAGCGTGCGCATCAGCGTCGACTTGCCCGACTGCGGACCGCCCACCACCATCATGTGGCCCGCTGCGCCCGAGAAGTCCCGGTACAGCACCTCGCGCCGCTGCTCGAAGGGCTTGTCGATGAGGCCGAGCGGCACCGTGAGGCCGCCCGGGCGGGTGTACTCCGTCGCCGTGAGCCCCCGGTCCGCGGTCTGCGCGAGTCCCGGCAGCAGCTGGTCGAGCGAGGGCGCCTGGTCGAGCGGCGGCAGCCACACCTGGTGGGCCGGCACGCCCTGCCCCTCCAGCCGGCGCACGATCACGTCGAGGACGGTGTCCGCGAGCGCGTCGTCCTCCTCGGCGCGCTGCGCCGTCAGATACGCCGGGTCGGGAGCCGCGTACACCACCGGCACGGGGGAGGCGGTGAACAGCGCGGGCCGCCGCTCGATCGGCAGCTGCCCGGCCTCCAGACGCGGCCCGCCCGTGCGGTACGTCCCCGAGACGTACGCCGCCTTGAAGCGGGTCATCTCGTCCGTACCGAACTTCAGATAGCCCGAACCCGGCACCGACGGCAGGTGGTACGCGTCCGGCACGCCGATCGCCGTGCGCGACTCCGCCGCCGAGAAGGTCCGCAGACCGATCCGGTACGAGAGGTACGTGTCCAGACCGCGCAGCTTGCCCTCCTCCAGGCGCTGCGAGGCCAGCAGCAGATGCACACCGAGCGAACGGCCGATGCGGCCGATCTGGATGAACATGTCGATGAAGTCGGGCTTGGCGGTGAGGAGTTCGGAGAACTCGTCGATCACCAGGACCAGCGAGGCCAGCGGCTCCAGCGGAGCGCCCGCCGCCCGCGCCTTCTCGTAGTCGTGGATGTTCGCGTAGTTGCCCGCCGAGCGCAGCAGCTCCTGGCGCCGCTGGAGCTCGCCGCGGATCGCGTCGCCCATGCGGTCGACCAGCGTCAGGTCGTCCGACAGGTTGGTGATGACCGCCGCCACGTGCGGCATCTGCGACATGCCCGCGAAGGTCGCGCCGCCCTTGAAGTCCGCGAGGACGAAGTTCAGCGTCTCCGAGGAGTGCGTCACCGCGAGACCCAGCACCAGCGTGCGCAGCAGCTCCGACTTTCCGGAACCCGTCGCGCCGACGCACAGACCGTGCGGGCCCATGCCCTCCTGCGCGGCCTCCTTCAGGTCCAGCATGACCGGCTGCCCGTCCTCGCCGACACCGATCGGCACCCGCAGCCGCTCGGCGACCGACCGGGGCCGCCAGGTGCGCGCCACGTCCACCGAGGCCGCGTCGCCCAGGTTCAGCAGATCCGTGAAGTCCAGGTTGGCGAGCAGCGGCTCGTCGTCGTCCCCGCCGCCCATCCGCAGCGGCGCCAGCTGCCGGGCCAGCGCCTCCGCGGCCGGCAGCGACATCACGTCGGGCACACCCTCGTACGCGAAGCCGCCGCCCGACTCCAGGCGCAGCCGCCCGGGCCGCACGACCACGGACAGACCGCCCCGCGGCTCGTCCAGCTCACCGGAGACCACCTCGACGATGGTCACGCCCTGCAGGCCCTCGGCCGCCGCGAACAGCGAGTCCGGCGGCACCATCCCGCCGTCCAGGACCACCACGACGTGCGGCTGGTCCAGGACCGGCTGGTTGTCCCGGCTGAACCGCGGCCGCCCGTCGAGCCGCGAGCGGATCAGCTGCTCCAGCTCGCCCAGGTCGTCACCGAAGAGCCGCTTCGTGCCGGCCCCGTCGACCGTGCCCGGCACCTGGGTGTGCGGCAGCCACTTCGTCCAGTCCCAGCGCTCCTGCGCACCGCGCGCCGCGACCACGGCCAGCATCAGGTCGTCGGGGGAGTGCAGGGTCACCAGCTGCGCGACCAGACCGCGCGCCGCGGACTGCGCCGACTCCGGATCGCCGGAGACCGTCACGTGGTAGAACGCCCGCATCGACACCGCCATCGGCAGCCCGTCCAGGGTGCCGTGCACGGCGAGGAACTGCTGCATCGCGCCCGCGCACAGCGGCTCCAGCTCGTCCACCGGCGCCGTGTCCGGCGCCACCAGCGGCGTCGCCAGCTGCTGCGCGCCGAGACCGATGCGCGCCTGCGCGAAGTCGTGGTCGCCGACCCGGCGCTCCCAGACCCGCGAGCCCTCGGCGACCACCGACCACAACTGCTCGGGCGCGGGGTGCAGATACAGCTGCGCGTCCCGCTGGCGGCGGGCCGTGCGGCGCACCGTACGCCGGGTCTGCGCGAGGTATTTGAGGTAGTCCCGCCGCACATCCGCCATTTGCCCCTGCGCACCGCGGCGGAATCTGACGAACTGGGCGACGGCCATGCCGACCGTCGACACCAGCATCAGCGTGCCCATGATCCGCATGATCGGCGACGGCGTCATGAAGAAGAAGACGACGGACGAGCCCATGCCCAGCATCGGGAGGAGCTGCATCAACGCGGACTCCTGCTGCCCCCGCGGCAGTTCCGGCGGGGACTCCAGGACCAGTTCCTCACCGGGTACTTCCGGAGGAAGGGACCTCGGCGGGCGTTTGACGACGATCTGGCTCACCGGCGCATCAATCCCTCGTTACGGGCGGGCTCGTGAGGGAGTTTCCGCACCGGCGCCCCCGTCGGCTGTGTTCCATGCGGACTCCCCCCGTGAGTGCAGGATCCTACTTGCAGCCACCCGAGCCGGTCCCCGGTAGGGTGGCGCCGCACTGTGCGCAACCGCGAATCAGGGGGTCCAGACACGTGAGTACGACCGCAGCGACCGGCTTCTGCCGCGTCACCGTCGTGGCGCCGGACAGCCGCATCGACGTCGCACTCCCCGAGGACATCGCCGTCGCCGACGTCTACCCGGAGATCCTCAGGCTCACCGGGCAGACCCAGCCGGCCGGCGCCCCCACCGGCTACCACCTGGTCCGACGCGACGGCTCCGTCCTCGACGGCAGCCGTACGCTCGCCGCCCAGCAGGTCCTCGACGGCGAGGTGCTCTCGCTGCGCCCCTTCGCGCAGTCGCTGCCGCCGGCCGTCTTCGACGACGTCTCCGACGCCGTCGCCTCCGCCGTCACCCGAGACCGGCACCTGTGGAGCGACGACCTGCTGCGCGGCGCCGGACTCGTCGGCGGCGTGCTGCTGCTCGTCCTCATGGGCTTCGTGCTCTGGTTCGCCGACCCGCTGCGGCACGACATGCACAGCCTGCCCGGCGTCATCGCGGGCGCCGCCGGCGTGCTGCTCACCGCCTTCGCGGGCGTCCGCGCCCGGGTCTACGGGGACCGCGCCACCGCCGTCGCCCTGGGCCTCGGCGCGCTGCCGCTGCTGCTGATCGCCGGCTCCGGCATCATCGCCCCCGACGCGGGCCAGGGCCCCGGCCGGCTCCAGTTCCTGCTCGGCTGTGTCACCGTCCTGGTCGCGGCCGTCGCCCTCGTCGCCCTCACCCCGTCCGGCGACGCCCCCTTCGTCGCGGCGACCTTCCTGGCCACCGTCGGCACCCTCGCCACCTTCGTGGCGATCCTGACCGAGTCCTCCGCCACCGAGACGGCCGCCGTCTGCGTGCCCGTCGCCATCGGCCTGGTCGCCTTCCTGCCCGGCCTCTCGGCCCGCTTCGCCCGGCTGCCCATCGGCTACGCCTCCCCGCGCAGCGCCTCCGAGGACGAGTTCCTCGCCGACCCGCACCACGCCGCCCACGAGGAGGCGCAGCCGGTCGACGGCGAGCGCATCGCCCTGCAGGCCCGGCGCGGCCACGAGATGCTGCTCGGCCTGGTCGGCGGCTGCGCGGCCGTCGTCGTCGGCTCCGCGGCGGTCCTCGGCTTCGCCGGCAACGTCTGGGGCCAGCTGCTCGCCCTGGCAGCCGGCCTCGCGATGCTGCTGCGCGCCCGGCTCTTCCGCTACACCTCGCAGGTCGCCTGCGTTCTGGTGGCCGGCCTCGCCGCGATCGCGCTGCTGATCCTGGGCCTCTCGCTGAACCCGCCGGTCGACCTGGTCAAGGACCTCGTGATGTACGGGGACCGCGGCGGCCTCGACGTGCGGACGATCTGGCTCACCGCGGCCGTCGCCGCCGGCGCCGCCCTGGTCACCGCGATCGGCCTGATCATCCCGCGCAAGGGCCTCTCGCCCTTCTGGGGCCGTCTGCTCGACCTCGCCGAGGGCTTCGTCCTGCTCTCCCTGGTCCCGCTCTGCCTCGCCGTCCTCGACGTCTTCATGGCGGCCAGGTCCCTGACGAGCTAAGGGCGTCCCGAGCTCCCGGCCGGGGCGCCCGTCCGGCTCACCCGAACGGCCTCACCGGCGAGCTGGTACGCTGTGTGACGGCCGTTTGTGTACGCGCTTCCGGAAGCCCCTCACGGGATCGGGAAGCAGCGCTCATCGGACCTTCGCTCACGAGTCACGGAAGATTCCCCTGAGACCCAGACCAGGGGCACTCGTGGGCGCACGAACACCAAGAGGAGATCCGCGTGGCTCTCGACGCCGCTGTCAAGAAGCAGATCATGGCCGAGTTCGGCACCAAGGAGGGCGACACCGGCTCCCCCGAGGTCCAGGTCGCGATGCTGTCCCGCCGCATCTCGGACCTGACCGAGCACCTCAAGACCCACAAGCACGACCACCACTCCCGTCGTGGTCTGCTGATCCTGGTCGGCCAGCGCCGCCGCCTGCTGCAGTACCTGGCCAAGAAGGACATCCAGCGCTTCCGTACGCTGGTCGACCGCCTCGGCATCCGCCGTGGTGCGGCCGGCGGCGCCAAGTAAGCAGCCGTGAAGGGAGCGGTTCCCACTTTCAGGGGGCCGCTCCCTTTGCTGTACGTGCGAAAGGTGCGCACCGGACCTTAGGCTGGTGACACAACCGCACCGCACAACAGCACAGACGGAGGGCGAGAAGCCGCCTGCTAGCCGCCGGTCCTCGGTAGTGGCCCCCGGGCACGAGACCCGGGAGCTTCGATCGAAGACCGGCCCGCACCAGCGCGCCTCTCCGCCTCCGTCGACACCGTCCCCGGCCACACGGGCCGACGGACGCAAAGACGAACACGTAGGAGAAACCGCTAGTGGAGAACGAGACCCACTACGCCGAGGCCGTCATCGACAACGGCTCCTTCGGCACCCGCACGATCCGCTTCGAGACCGGCCGCCTCGCCAAGCAGGCCGCCGGCTCCGCCGTCGCCTACCTGGACGACGACACGATGGTCCTCTCGGCGACCACCGCCTCGAAGCGCCCCAAGGACCAGCTCGACTTCTTCCCCCTGACGGTGGACGTCGAGGAGCGGATGTACGCGGCCGGCAAGATCCCCGGCTCCTTCTTCCGCCGTGAGGGCCGGCCGTCCGAGGACGCCGTCCTCACCTGCCGCCTGATCGACCGCCCGCTGCGCCCCTCCTTCAAGAAGGGCCTGCGCAACGAGATCCAGATCGTCGAGACGGTCATGGCGCTCAACCCCGACCACCTGTACGACGTGGTCGCCATCAACGCCGCCTCCTGCTCCACGCAGCTGGCCGGTCTGCCCTTCTCCGGCCCGATCGGCGGCACCCGTGTCGCCCTGATCAAGGGCCAGTGGGTCGCGTTCCCGACGCACACCGAGCTCGAGGACGCCGTCTTCGACATGGTCGTCGCCGGTCGCGTCCTGGAGGACGGCGACGTCGCGATCATGATGGTCGAGGCCGAGGCCACCGAGAAGACCATCGAGCTTGTCAAGGGCGGCGCCGAGGCGCCGACCGAGGAGGTCGTGGCCGCCGGTCTCGAGGCCGCCAAGCCCTTCATCAAGGTCCTGTGCAAGGCCCAGTCGGACCTCGCCGCCAAGGCCGCCAAGCCCACCGGCGAGTTCCCGGTCTACCTCGACTACCAGGACGACGTCCTGGAGGCGCTGACCGCCGCCGTCAAGGGCGAGCTCGCCCAGGCGCTGACCATCGCCGGCAAGCAGGAGCGCGAGGCCGAGCTCGACCGCATCAAGGAGCTCGCCGCCGAGAAGCTCCTCCCGGCCTTCGAGGGCCGCGAGAAGGAGATCTCCGGTGCCTACCGCGCGCTGACCAAGAAGCTGGTCCGCGAGCGCATCATCAAGGACAAGGTCCGCATCGACGGCCGCGGCATCACGGACATCCGTACGCTCGCCGCCGAGGTCGAGGCCATCCCGCGCGTGCACGGCTCGGCGCTGTTCGAGCGTGGCGAGACCCAGATCCTGGGCGTCACCACCCTCAACATGCTCCGCATGGAGCAGCAGCTGGACACCCTCTCCCCGGTGACCCGCAAGCGCTACATGCACAACTACAACTTCCCGCCGTACTCCGTCGGCGAGACCGGCCGCGTGGGCTCGCCCAAGCGCCGCGAGATCGGCCACGGTGCGCTCGCCGAGCGCGCCATCGTGCCGGTCCTGCCGACCCGCGAGGAGTTCCCCTACGCGATCCGCCAGGTGTCCGAGGCCCTCGGCTCCAACGGTTCGACGTCCATGGGCTCGGTCTGCGCCTCCACCATGTCGCTGCTGAACGCCGGTGTGCCGCTCAAGGCCCCCGTCGCCGGCATCGCGATGGGCCTGATCTCCGAGGACATCGACGGCCAGACGCACTACGTCGCCCTCACCGACATCCTCGGTGCGGAGGACGCCTTCGGCGACATGGACTTCAAGGTCGCCGGTACGAAGGAGTTCGTCACCGCCCTCCAGCTCGACACCAAGCTGGACGGCATCCCGGCCTCCGTCCTGGCCGCGGCCCTCAAGCAGGCCCGCGACGCCCGCCTCCACATCCTCGACGTGATGATGGAAGCGATCGACACGCCGGACGAGATGTCCCCGAACGCCCCGCGGATCATCACCGTCAAGATCCCCGTGGACAAGATCGGCGAGGTCATCGGCCCCAAGGGCAAGATGATCAACCAGATCCAGGAGGACACCGGCGCCGAGATCACGATCGAGGACGACGGCACCATCTACATCGGTGCCGCCGACGGCCCGGCCGCCGAGGCCGCCCGCGCCACGATCAACGGCATCGCCAACCCGACCATGCCGGAGGTCGGCGAGCGCTACCTGGGTACGGTCGTCAAGACCACCACCTTCGGTGCCTTCGTCTCCCTGCTCCCGGGCAAGGACGGCCTGCTGCACATCTCGCAGATCCGCAAGCTCGCCGGTGGCAAGCGCGTGGAGAACGTCGAGGACGTGCTCGCGGTCGGCTCGAAGGTCCAGGTCGAGATCGCCGAGATCGACCAGCGCGGCAAGCTCTCCCTGATCCCCGTGATCGAGGGCGAGGACGAGGCGAAGGACGACACCGACAAGTGACGTCCCGTAGTTCCGTGACGACGGCCCGCCCCTCTTCGGAGGGGCGGGCCGTCGCCCGTACCCAAACGCTCCTCAAGGGCAGGGACGGCATCGGCACGGTCCGCCGCACCACCCTGCCCGGCGGCCTCCGGATCGTCACCGAGACCCTGCCCTCCGTGCGCTCCGCCACCTTCGGCATCTGGGCGCACGTCGGCTCCCGCGACGAGACGCCGACCCTCAACGGCGCCACCCACTACCTGGAACACCTCCTCTTCAAGGGCACCCACAAGCGGTCCGCCCTCGACATCTCGGCCTCGATCGACGCGGTCGGCGGCGAGATGAACGCCTTCACGGCGAAGGAGTACACCTGCTACTACGCCCGGGTCCTCGACACCGACCTGCCGCTGGCGATCGACGTCGTCTGCGACATGCTCACGGGCTCGCTCATCCTCGACTCCGACGTGGACGCCGAACGCGGTGTGATCCTCGAGGAGATCGCGATGACCGAGGACGACCCCGGCGACATGGTGCACGACCTGTTCGCGCAGACCATGTTCGGCGACACCCCTCTGGGCCGCCCGGTCCTCGGCACCGTCGACACGATCAACGCGCTCACCCGGGACCAGGTCGCCCGCTTCTACAAGAAGCACTACGACCCGACCCACCTGGTCGTCGCCGCCGCCGGCAACGTCGACCACGCCACGGTGGTACGCCAGGTCCGCCGCGCCTTCGAGAAGGCCGGCGCCCTCACCCGTACCGACGCCCTGCCGATCGCCCCGCGCGACGGGCACCGCACCATCCGCACCGCGGGCAGGGTCGAGCTGCTCGGCCGCAGGACCGAGCAGGCGCACGTGGTCCTCGGCATGCCGGGCCTGGCCCGCACCGACGAGCGCCGCTGGGCGCTCGGCGTGCTGAACACCGCCCTCGGCGGCGGCATGTCCTCCCGTCTCTTCCAGGAGGTCCGGGAGAAGCGCGGCCTGGCCTACAGCGTGTACTCGTACACCTCGGGCTTCGCCGACTGCGGCCTCTTCGGCGTGTACGCGGGCTGCCGGCCCAGTCAGGTCCACGACGTGCTGCGGATCTGCCGGGACGAGCTCGACAAGGTCGCCCGCGAGGGGCTCACGGACGACGAGATCGCCCGCGCCATCGGCCAGCTCTCCGGCTCCACCGTGCTCGGCCTCGAGGACACCGGTGCGCTGATGAACCGCATCGGCAAGAGCGAGCTGTGCTGGGGCACCCAGATGTCGGTCGACGACATGCTGACCCGGATAGCGGCCGTCACCCCGGACGACGTACGGGAAGTGGCCCGCGATGTACTGGAGCAGCGGCCTTCCCTCTCGGTGATAGGCCCGCTGAAGGACAAGCAGGCGGACCGCCTCCACCAAGCGGTCTCCTGACCGACGAGTCCCCTAAGGAAGTGCGATGAGCAAGCTGCGCGTGGCGGTCCTCGGTGCCCAGGGCCGCATCGGCTCCGAGGCGGTCAAGGCCGTCCAGGCCGCCGAGGACATGGAACTGGTCGCGGCCCTCGGCCGCGGCGACAAGCTGGAGACCCTGGTCGAGGCGGAGGCCCAGGTCGTGGTCGAGCTGACCACGCCCGACTCGGTCATGGAGAACCTCGACTTCTGCGTGCGCCACGGCATCCACGCGGTCGTCGGGACCACCGGCTGGAACGAGGAGCGCCTCGCGCGGCTGAACGAGTGGCTCGCCGCCTCCCCGGAGACCGGCGTCCTGATCGCCCCGAACTTCTCCATCGGCGCGGTCCTGACCATGAAGTTCGCGCAGATCGCGGCGCCGTACTTCGAATCCGTCGAGGTCGTCGAGCTGCACCACCCGCACAAGGTGGACGCCCCCTCGGGCACCGCCACCCGTACGGCGCAGCTGATCGCCGAGGCGCGGGCCGGGGCCGGTCTGGGCGCCCAGCCGGACAACACCGCCCACGGTCTGGAGGGGGCGCGCGGCGCGGACGTCGACGGCGTCCGGGTCCACTCCGTGCGCCTGGCGGGCCTGCTCGCCCACCAGGAGGTGCTGCTCGGCGGGGAGGGTGAGACCCTGACGGTCCGCCACGACTCCCTGCACCACTCCAGCTTCATGCCGGGCATCCTGCTGGGCGCCCGCCGCGTGGTGGGCACCCCGGGCCTCACCTTCGGCCTGGAACACTTCCTGGACCTGGGCTGAGGTCATGGGCGGAAAGATCACGTACGTCTTCCTCTCCACCGTCCTCGTCCTCGTCTTCGGCGTGGTGGGGATGGAAGGCGTCCTGCTGTTGCTGACGGGCGAGCCGGCCGCGATGGGCATGGGCGCGGTCGCGTTCCTGCTCCCGCTGGTCGGCGCCTGGTTCCTGTGGAAGAACACCCGCTTCGCCCGCCGGGCCAACCGCCTGGCCGCGGAGCTGGAGGCCGAGGGCGGGCTGCCCGTCGACGAGCTGAAGCGCACCGAGGGCGGCCGCATCGACCGCGACTCGGCCGACGAGGTCTTCGCCCGGCGCAAGGCCGAGACGGAGGACTCGCCGGACGACTGGCGCTGCTGGTTCCGGCTCGCGGTGGCGTACCACGACGCCCGGGACACCCCGCGCGCCCGCCAGGCGATGCAGCGGGCGATCGCGCTGCACGAGGCCGCCTAGCGCCGCCAGGCGGGCGCGGGGCCCCGTCCTAGCGGGCGGCGGTCCCCGCGTACTCCGCGCTCCAGGCCTCGACCGTGTCGGCGGCGCGGTCGAAGGCCTCGACGCGGGAGAGGAAGTCGGAGTTGTGGTCGGTGAGCAGCAGCGTCTGCTCACCGCCGTGGCGTACGAGCATCAGGGCCTGGCCCTGGACGGTGCGGGGGAGTCCCAGCCAGCGCACCGGCTGCTGGGCGGTCCGTACGGCGGAGACCTGCGGCCACGCCACGGTCCTGGTGGAGAAGAACGACACCTGGCGCAGCCCGGCCCGGCTCACCCACACGCCCATGCGCAGCAGGCGCAGCGAGGCGCCGATGATCAGCACGGCAACGCCGAAGGTGAAGGCGGCGCCGCCGAGCGCGCCGGCGACGGCGATGACGACGGCGGCGAGCAGCACGAACGAGGCGAGCAGCAGCGCGAGCGCCGCCATCCCCACCCGCCACGGTCCGGGCCGGTAGGGACGACGCCACTGGTCGTGGTCGTCGAACGGCAGCGCGATGTCGTCGGTCGCGTCGAAAGCACGGTCGGCCGTCAGAAAGGGCAGGGGCACGACAGGTCCTCACTCACAAGCACGTTCGGTGGGCTGTGCCCGGTGAGGCTACCTCAGCGCCCGTCGGAAGCCTCGGACTGCTGCTGGTGCCCGGCCGCGCTCCCCGACTGCAGCGAGGGGACCCCGAGGACCAGCGACCCGACGAGCCCGGCCACCACCGTCAGCCCGATCAGCGTACGGCCCACGATCTGCGAGACGGTGGGACGCTCCCGAGGCGGCGGAGTGACGTTACTGCGGAAGCGGTCGGACTCCGCGACGAACGCGAACGGGACGGCCTCTCGCCGGCTCAGCATCAGGGCCACTCTCCTCGGACTCGATGGTGTTGGTGTCTGTCACAGGTACAGACGAGCGAATCGAGCTTTTGGTGCCCTTTTTCATCAAAGCGGCCGAATCTCATCCTTGGGTAGGACGTGGCTAGAGTGGGCGACTGCAACCGCCCGACTGGAAGGACCGCCGGTGACCGACAGCCCCACCGAGAACGAGAAGATCGACTTCAGGAGCGACGTCACCGTCGATCTGGTGAAGAGCGCGGCCGGCGACTCCGACGTGCTCTGGGCGGCGCGGGTGTCCACGGCGGGCGAGCAGTCGCTGGAGGAGCTCCAGAAGGACCCGGAGCGCTCCAAGGGCCTGATCAACTACCTGATGCGGGACCGTCACGGCAGCCCCTTCGAGCACAACTCGATGACGTTCTTCATCAGCGCCCCGATCTTCGTCTTCCGCGAGTTCATGCGGCACCGGGTGGGCTGGTCGTACAACGAGGAGTCGGGCCGCTACAGGGAGCTCCAGCCGGTCTTCTACGTCCCGGACACCTCCCGCAAGCTGGTCCAGGAGGGCCGTCCCGGAAAGTACGTCTTCGTCGAGGGCACCCAGGCGCAGCACGACCTGGTGAGCCGCTCCATGGAGGACTCGTACCGCCAGGCGTACGCGACCTACCAGGAGATGCTGGCCGCCGGCGTCGCCCGCGAGGTCGCCCGCTCGGTCCTCCCGGTGGGCCTCTACTCCTCGATGTACGCCACCTGCAACGCGCGCTCCCTGATGCACTTCCTCGGTCTGCGCACCCAGCACGAGCTCGCCGCGGTGCCGTCCTTCCCCCAGCGGGAGATCGAGATGGTGGGCGAGAAGATGGAGGAGCACTGGGCCCGGCTGATGCCGCTGACCTACGCGGCCTTCAACAAGAACGGCCGCGTGGCCCCGTAGAGCACATAAGTACGAACTTCTCGCGCGAAGTGTCCGTATTGCGACGTTTCACGAAGTTCATCTAGGCTGATCAAACGGACCCGGCACTGCTTGAACCCCCGAGCAGGCAGTGCCGGGCTCCCTTTCTGACGTCCCCCTAGGGGACACCCGGCGCTGAGCAGCGAGTAGCGTGTTACCCATGGCTCCGATCTCCACTCCGCAGACCCCCTTCGGGCGGGTCCTCACCGCCATGGTCACGCCCTTCACGGCGGACGGCGCACTCGACCTCGACGGCGCCCAGCGACTTGCCACCCACCTCGTGGACGCCGGCAACGACGGCCTGGTCGTCAACGGCACCACCGGCGAGTCCCCCACCACCAGCGACGCGGAGAAATCGCAGCTCGTACGGGCCGTACTCGAGGCGGTCGGCGACCGCGCCCACGTCGTCGCGGGCATCGGCACCAACGACACCCACCACACCCTCGAGCTCGCCCGCGCCGCCGAACGCGACGGCGCGCACGGCCTGCTCGCCGTCACGCCGTACTACAACAAGCCCCCGCAGGAGGGCCTGTACCGGCACTTCTCGGCCATCGCCGACGCCACCGAGCTCCCGGTGATGCTCTACGACATCCCCGGCCGCAGCGGCGTCCCGATCGACACCGAGACGATCGTCCGACTCGCCGAGCACCCCCGGATCGTCGCCAACAAGGACGCCAAGGGCGACCTCGGCCGCGCCAGCTGGGCCATCGCCCGCAGCGGCCTCGCCTGGTACTCCGGCGACGACATGCTCAACCTCCCGCTGCTCTCCGTCGGCGCCGTCGGCTTCGTCTCCGTGGTCGGCCACGTGGTCACCCCGGAGCTGCGCGCCCTCCTGGAGGCCCACCTGAACGGCGACGTCCAGAAGGCCACCGAGATCCACCAGCGGCTGCTCCCGGTCTTCACCGGCATGTTCCGCACCCAGGGCGTCATCACCACCAAGGCCGCCCTCGCCCTCCAGGGCCTCCCGGCCGGGCCCCTTCGCCTGCCGCTCGTGGAGCTCGGCAGCGAGGAGACCGCCCAGCTCAAGCTCGACCTCGCCGCCGGCGGGGTAGAGCTCTGACGACAGACTTCACAACTGAAGACACGTAACTGAAGACAAACAGCATGTGCACGAATGTCATGCGCGCCACGTGCCCGAGCCGGCACGTGGCGCGTGTGGTGAGGAGAGACTTTGAGCCATCCGCATCCTGAACTCGGCACCCCGCCGAAGCTGCCCAAGGGCGGCCTGCGTGTCACCCCGCTCGGCGGTCTGGGTGAGATCGGCCGGAACATGACGGTCTTCGAGTTCGACGGCCGTCTGCTGATCGTCGACTGCGGCGTCCTCTTCCCCGAAGAGGAGCAGCCGGGCGTCGACCTGATCCTGCCCGACTTCACCACCATCCAGGACCGCCTCGACGACATCGAGGGCATCGTCCTGACCCACGGCCACGAGGACCACATCGGTGGTGTGCCGTACCTGCTCCGAATGAAGCCGGACATCCCGCTCATCGGCTCCAAGCTGACCCTCGCCCTCATCGAGGCCAAGCTCCAGGAGCACCGGATCCGCCCGTACACCCTCGAGGTGGCGGAGGGCGACCACGAGCGTCTCGGCCCCTTCGACTGCGAGTTCATCGCCGTCAACCACTCCATCCCCGACGCGCTGGCCGTCGCCATCCGCACCCCCGCGGGCATGGTCGTCCACACCGGCGACTTCAAGATGGACCAGCTGCCGCTGGACAACCGCCTCACCGACCTCCACGCGTTCGCCCGGCTGAGCGAGGAGGGCATCGACCTCCTGCTCACCGACTCGACGAACGCCGAGGTCCCGGGCTTCACGGCACACGAGCGGGACATCTCCAACGTCCTGCGCAACGTCTTCGCCAACGCCCAGAAGCGCATCATCGTGGCCAGCTTCGCCAGCCACGTGCACCGCATCCAGCAGATCCTGGACGCCGCCCACGAGTACGGCCGCAGGGTCGCCTTCGTCGGCCGCTCCATGGTCCGCAACATGGGCATCGCCCGCGATCTGGGCTACCTCCGGGTCCCGGCCGGCCTCGTCGTCGACGTCAAGACCCTCGACGACCTGCCGGACGACGAGGTCGTGCTGGTCTGCACGGGCTCCCAGGGCGAGCCGATGGCCGCCCTCTCCCGGATGGCCAACCGCGACCACCAGATCCGGATCGTCCCCGGCGACACGGTCATCCTGGCCTCGTCCCTGATCCCGGGCAACGAGAACGCGGTCTACCGCGTGATCAACGGTCTGACCCGCTGGGGCGCCAACGTCGTCCACAAGGGCAACGCCAAGGTCCACGTCTCGGGCCACGCCTCGGCCGGCGAGCTGCTGTACTTCTACAACATCTGCAAGCCGAAGAACCTGATGCCGGTCCACGGCGAGTGGCGCCACCTGCGCGCCAACGCCGAGCTCGGCGCGATGACGGGCGTCCCCAAGGACCACATCGTCATCGCCGAGGACGGCGTCGTCGTCGACCTGGTCGACGGCCGCGCCCGGATCACCGGCAAGGTCCAGGCGGGTTACGTGTACGTCGACGGCCTCTCGGTCGGCGACGTCACCGAGTCCTCGCTGAAGGACCGCCGCATCCTCGGCGAGGAGGGCATCATCTCGGTCTTCGTGGTGGTGGACTCCTCCACCGGCAAGATCGTCAGCGGCCCGAACATCCACGCCCGGGGCTCCGGCATCGAGGACTCCGCCTTCGACGCGGTGCTCCCGAAGGTCGACCAGGCCCTGAACAAGTCCGCCCAGGACGGCGTGATGGAGCCGCACCAGCTCCAGCAGCTGATCCGGCGCACGGTCGGCAAGTGGGTCTCGGACACCTACCGCCGCCGCCCGATGATCCTCCCGGTGGTCGTGGAGGTCTGACGGACCGGCACCAACCAGGAGCGGGGCGCCTCGATTTGCATCGGGGCGCCCCGCTCCAGTACGTTTACGGCTCCGCCAGAACGGGAACCGCCGAGCGCCGCAGTGCGCCGGTACGGAAACCGGGAGGGCGGGAAAACCGACTCAGAACTTCTGATAAAGTCGGAGCCGCTGAAAGGCCCCCAAGCAAAAGCGAAAGGGACCGGAAAGCACCGAGGAAATCGGATCGGAAAGATCTGATAGAGTCGGAAACGCAAGAACGAAGGAAGCGCCCGGAGGAAAGCCCGAGAGGGTAAGTACAAAGGAAGCGTCCGCACCTTGAGAACTCAACAGCGTGCCAAAAATCAACGCCAGATTAGTTGATACCCCGTCCATCTTCGGATGGTCGAGGTT